>NZ_CP090064.1:3320833-3985000 GCF_023100685.1 Proteus vulgaris
TTTTTAATCGCTCATACTCTGCTTGCTTCATGCCACCTGCTTTCAAATTTTCCTGAAGCTTGCGCATTGTTTCCGATTCGCTTAAGGATATTCGCTCTAAACTTGCTGCGTGCTCTTGCTCTATTTGCATACGTAATTGATGATATTGGCTAACTTTTTGTGTAGAACCTTTGTTGCTTTCTAAATCATTACCACCTCCACTGCTACCGCCACTACCATCTCCTACTAGTTTATCTTCTTTAGTGGATTGGCTAAAAACGCCTGTTTTTAATGTACTCTCTCGGTTTGCAATTTTTTGCTTCCGAATTTCAATTTCTTTATCTATATCCTCGATTTCGCTTAATACTTTTCTTCGTCCTTTTGCAAACTCTTCAGAGTCTTTTCCCCAAAGGCTAACCGTGGCATAACCAAACCAACTGCCATTTTTTATCGAAGACATTTCGTCTTCACGTTTTTCTGAATAAGTAACCTGCTCTCCATACAAGCGCTTCTTTTCTGCCTCTAGTAGAGAGAGTTCTTCTTTTATTTCATCAAGTTGAACTTCTATTTTTACCTTAGAAAGACGCTGAAGCTCAGTAATAGTCTCGACAACAGCCCCTTTCATCCCTTCTATTTTCAACTTAGCCTCATCAGCTCTAGTTGCAAAGTAATAAATAGCTGAACCCGCTAAAGCCAACACACCCACTGGCCCACCTAAGGCGGAAACAACACTTCGGAGTCCTAAGCTAGATGCTCGCAATGCTCTTTGGCTATATGAAAGTCGATTATTAGCTGCTGTAAGCTGATCGGTATATTTGGATCTTAACGCTAATGCTTCCGCTTCCTGCCTCACAAGACGATTTCGCTCACTCGCTAATCCTTGCATCTGTAAACCATGCCGATTCATTATAGCGCTCTGTTGAGTCAATGCCTGACCTTGCTGAGCAAGTTTATTAATGGTGGCATCAGCTGAAGCAATCCCTCTTCTGGCGGTTTCAGCCTGTTGCTTAGCATTACTTCTGACTGCTGCTTCATTTTTCACCCATTCTTTGGTTTGCTCTTGAAGCCCTCTAGTCATTCTGGCACCAATGACAGGTAAAACAGCGTAAGTTGCAATGTTAGCTAAAGTTGAGAAGTTATTATTTAGTGCATTTACAGCGGAAGTAACATTCTGAACACCTGTACGTAAAGGACCATCGGCACTGGTACCGACTTTAATAGCCAAGCCTTCGAACGACTTTTCCATTAATTCTAAATCAGCATTTAGATTTTGTGCCCTTTTACCTGCTTGTTCATACGCCGTTTCAGTGTCAGTAAGTGCTTTGGTTAAATCGACAAGTTGATCTCTATTTTTAACTAAAATAGTACCTGCACTGACATTGGCGCGACCAAATATCTTTGTAGATGCAGTGGTAGAATAGTTTTTCTTATCGAGGTTTTCTAATGCAGTAGATAGACCGACAACTGAAGGGCGTAGATTTTTATCTGCCGAGCGCTCTAGGGCTAAGAACACGTTACGTAACATCGTACCGGCAACTTCAGCCTTAATCCCTTTTCCGGCTAAAACTTGGATTGAAGCATTAAGTTGCTCAAATGAAACACCGGCTTGAGAAGAAACGGTACCACTTTTCACAATGGCTTGGGCTGTTTCGTTTATTTCAGATGCACCATATTTCGCACCTGCTGCTAACACATTAATGTAACGCTCAGATGAGACAGCGGACTCACCAAACTGATTGAGACTTAAGGCAAGAGATTTCGCCGCATCGGCTAACTCAATACCTGAAGCTTGCGCCAAGGTAATCGATTTAGCCGTTACATCTTCCAAAGCACCTGCAGTCTGCAGTAATGACGGTTTTGCTGACGCAATAAGTTTCATGGCATCCGCGACTTTTATCGCACCAAACTCCGTCGTTCGCCCCATCTCTTGAGAAGCGAGGCTATACTCTTTCATGCGCTCAACCGAAGCACCGGTTATTGCGCTTAAATCAGAAATTGCCTGACTATACTTCCGAGAAATATTTAAAATGCTACCAATGGATAAACTCACCCCACCTAACATAGCAAGTCTTCCTGCAACATTTGTCACCTGATGACTGATTGAATAAAATCCATCTGCAACCGCTTTTGTTTCACGTTTTGCTTTATTAGAAAAACGCTCTGTTTCTCGCCCTGCATGATTTAATGCGCCGGATATATTGCTTCTAAAACTAGCGTCATTCAGCAATAGCCCAACCCGTAAATCGGCTAAATTTGTGGCCATAATCTTTATCTTCCTATCATTTTCATTACGTCAGAACACTGCTGTTCAACAGATTTATAGGTGGTTGTTGGTTGATGTGGATTTTCAGTAGAGGGAGGTGTATTTGATGGGGGTGTTGCACCTGATTTTTCTGATTTAAGCGTAAAATAAGCCTGCCAGCCTAACAAGGTGTTGGCAGGCAAATTGAGGACACAATACGGATCAATTTCCCCCAACTCTTCAGCAAGTTGATAAGCAAAATAGAGTAACGGGCTACCCGCTAGTTTTTTTTTGCCTCGTCTAACGTGCCAATGGAATGTTGCTTCACGACATTAATCGCTTCTATCAGTATGGCGTTATCGTGAACATTCACCAGCTCTTCAGGTTTGGGTAATAACGACTTATTGATTGGCTTACCTTCATCATCAACAAGGCAATTCAGCAACATACCTACGTTTCGTAATGATGCCTCACGTAATTTACCATGTTGATTTAATTCAGAAACCTCAAGTTCCAAATTCATCAACTCATTCGCCGTCATGCGACGAATGTTTACCTTTACTCCACATAGAATATCGACTTCGATAATTTGAGGTTTCGCTGTAAGTAAAGAGGCTTTTAATCCTTTCATTAACCCTGATCTCCTGTTGATGTTGCAGAAGAAGTTCCCCATACAAGGTTATTTTGTTTTCCTTTTACGGTGATCTGAATGGCTTCATTAGCCGGCGCGGAGATGTCATTTAATTCCCAGCCTGACAATGAAAGGATCATCGTTGCGGTACGTTTATTAGGAAGCTCACAATAGAACTGCACCGTTTCACGCTTTTCTGCTGCATTCAAGAACGCAACAAAGTTTTCATTTTCAGGGTCGTCAATAAAGCCTAACGACTTTTCAGGTCCTTCCGGTAAATCAGAGATAAATTGTTTGTTTTTATCAATGAGCGTCGTGACATCAACAAAACTTCCTGACTGACCAGTAGCACCTAGCGCCTTACAGTTAATCAGTGGTTTCATTTGCTCAACGGTATCACCTGCTTTACCAAATTTAACGACAGTACCAGCAGGTAGCATGGCGTATTCTGGCGATGTTTTTTGATCTGCCATTATTTTCACTCCTAAGTATATAAAGAAAGGGCATGGCGAATATGCTCAGTTAAGGTATTGAGCACCGCACGTTGGTTGTAATCGAGGGCTGGACGAATAAAAGGACTGGCAACTTGTTTGATGGTGCCGAACTCTTGAGCGCGAGCTTTCATATAATGAGGTTTTGTCGGTCCTACGGTGACCATGACAGCCCCATTCGTATTTTTTACTCGTGTCGTTTTGATGGTGATATTGTCTCGCATATGAGACTCAGTGCTTTTTGCATCAAACCCTGCATGCGCTTCCATATCATCTTTCACAACTTGCATGGCTTCTCGCCCTGCTTCACGTAATATCTTGGTTTTTAATTCAACTTCTAATTGCTTTAATTTTTGCCCTAATTCATCCAACCCTGTCACGCTAAGGTTGGTTATCACGTTGCATCCTCGGGATAAGTGATAATAAAATCACGATAAATGCGGTAGATTTTGCGATTTTCCGTTTGCTCAATCATGTCCTGCAGAAAATTGCCTCGCTGAACAGTTTGGACAGGGTAGTTGCCAATATAACCATGTTGGATGGACTCCCACTCACGACAGAGAGTCGATTCCAGTTTTAAGGCTTTTGGATAGTCATCAGGTACTTGAATAACGATTTGGAAACGGGCTTGAACCAGTGATGTGAGGGCTAATCCAGAGTCTATCTTTGGATCACTAATCCGTTGATAGATGACCCCTTCTAATTTATCGGAGGGGAGTTTTAACGGATAAGCTAACAACCCCGTAATACGCTCCAGATCGGCTTTAATATCAACTTCTATCATGTTGTATATTCGCCTCCGTGGTAATAATGGTTCTATCAGCCTGATTTCGGTCAACAGCGCGTACAGTAAATAGTCGCCCCTGATAGCCCACCAACCACCCCATATCAACATCAGAACGAGGTCGAACAGTGAAATGATAGGTTTCAATTACCTGATCTTGGTCTGCGGTACGAATCTTACGGTTCGACATCGATTCGGCTTTAGCCCATACCTCAGCCACTTTTTTTGAAACGACTTTTTCACTCCCTAAATCATCACGTTCTGTAACATAGTGAGAAAGGGAAATACGTTTGTTGAGTTCACCGGCTTTCATCATTCCTCACAAATTAATATGACGATAGGGGTCGAGCAGTAATTTAAATCCCGCTGGTAATATGGCTGTTTCTCTATTTTCATAGAAATTGCCAACGGCCAGCATAAGAGCCAATTCAATATCATCAGTGATTAATAAACCGTCAGGATCTTCCTCTGGTATATTTTCTTCATAAAGATGTCGATTGATATAGCCTTCAGCTCGTTGTTTTGCCGCCATCAGATAAGTTTTTAGCAGTTCATCTTCGAAGGTATTATCTTCATCTAGCCGGCATTGTTGCTTTAACTTTTCCTGTGTGGGTAGTGGCATAAATCCCCCAATACCTGCGATCACCCAGATCGCAGGCACAAAAAAACCGCAATTAAGCGGTGACTGTTTTATCACTTGCTAATGCTTATTTCGTGCTACTGGCACCTTTACCTACTAATGCCTTAATAGCAGAAGTATCTTCAAGCACACAATCGAAGCGATGGAAAGCTAAGAAAGCTGTCTGATCATATTCTGCGTAACGTTCAACTAAACGCTTTAGAGTCATGTAGGTCACACGACGTAAAATGAATCGGTCAAAGTCACCGCAGAAGATGAATTTTTTACCCGCTTCCATTTTGTCGATCGCCTGATCAACTACATACTGCATACCTAAAATTTGTGCAGGGGCAACACCTGAAATGGATGGAAGCCATAAAGGGCGTTTTTGAGCATCTTCCATTAATTTTAGGTTTTTCAGTGTGTCATCATTAAAAGCAAGACGGAATTTAGGGCTATTACGGTAAGCGGGGTCAATTGCATGCTCTAATTCGGTAATATCTTTCCAACTTAATGAGGCACCAGCGACATCAACAGTATTAGTCACCGCTGTTTCCAAGCCTAATGGTTGTACAGGTGATCCCTTGCCTGTGCCTTTAATTAAATATTTTGCTTCACCACGGCCAATACGTTGAGCAATGCGTTTTGCTAAATAGGCTTGAATATCCACACCACTATCTTGTAACAACTCATTGGAAACACGAATAATTTTTGATGTGAGTTTTTTAGCCCCTAAAATGGCAGTACCAAACTCAACATCTTGTTCACCTGCTGCGGTGTTTTCGCCCAACAATTCTCCTTCTTCATCAGTTCCATCGGATGTTGACCAGGTAATATCTTGGCCTGTTGAAGTTGGTAAGATTTGAGCCACACTTGCAATACCGCTATAGGCTTTCATTTGGTCAACAATTTTATTTAACATCTGAGTAGGAACGGTATAGCCACCTTTCTCATCGGGCGAAGTACCCTGTGCACGAAGTTCTTTGACCGCTTGACGTTCTTCTGCAGTGAGTTCACCGAAACCACAACGCAGGAAGCGATCAAACGCTTGATTACGGCGCTCTGCTTGCTCTGTTTCAGGGTTATTCGGTTGTTGGCCACGCTGTTCTTTCTCTTTGTCATCAACCAAATCTTGATCTAATGAGCGTAGTTGCTCTTCACGCTGAATCTGAGCATCTAAATTTTCAAGTTCAGTTTGCGCTTTATTCCATTGAGTGCGTTGCTCTTCAGTCATTACACCATCACCCACTTTTTCGTGAATGGCGCGCATATCAATCGCGATAGTGTTACGTTTTTGTTTTAATTCATGAAGCTTCATAGTCATAGTATTACCTTATGCATTGAGTAAAGTCATAAGACGCTCACGCGCCAATTTTTGATTAATTGCTTTTTGAAGATCGCCACTGTCTCTGGCTTCTTTCCATGCATTCATTGAGCGAACCGCAGAGTCTGCATCTTGATATGCCGGATAGGTGACAGGGCTAACATCATAAAGTCGAGAAAACCGTGTTATTTCACGAATAACGACACCCTCATCATCTTGGTACCAATCCTCACCATCTCTGGCTACACGGAAGGCAAAAGAACTTTGGTTGATATCGCCACGTTGCATCGGTGCTAATACTAAATCACGAATAGTTTGTGTATCAGGTGCCGTTATATCGTAAACAAGTCCACGTTCATTGACGCTAAGCGACAAGGTTCCTGCTGTTGTTCGCCCTAAAATATAATTCGGATCGTGATTAAATAACCCGCGAACATCATCATTGAGTACATCATCAAACGCCCCTGGTTTAATAATTTCACGAAATCCATAAATCAGTTCGGATCGGGAGTCGAAGACAGAGCCTAAACCCACGATATGTGTCGGCTTATTTTCCTCTCCCGCCTCTGCCCGAACCTCACCGACATAACATCGTGTTTCTTTTTCATTGCTCATCGTTATCCCCTTTTTGTTCTTCGATATTTTCACCCGCAGGTTTGGTGGCATTAACGCTCACTAACATTTCATCAAGACCATCAACAGGATTCATATCCTCAAAGGCACGCGCCTCATTACGGCTCATCCAACCATCTGTAATCGCAAAGTGGTAGAAATCAGCACGTTCTTTTGGTGTTCCACGTAGTAATCCCGCTAAATTAAATCGCACATAAAAGCCAGCCGTTCGCTCTTGTCGAGTAAACAAACGTCGGTTTAATTCCTGCTCCCAGTTCACCACCCACGGCATGATGGTATGTCGTACAAACTGGATGGATTGCTCTGAGATGTTTGAGAAAGTAGCTTTTTCGAGGTCGTTAATCATGTGAGCCGGCACATTGAAGATCCCTGCAATCATTGAGCGATTAAGTTTCAACATATCAATCAGTTGTGCATCAACAGGAGAAACAGTCAGCGCTTTGTAATCCAGATCCGCAGGTAAAAGCATGGTTTTATTTTCTTGGCTTCGTAGCATTCGGGAAGCTTTTTGCCACATATCTTTCAGTCGTTCCCATCCAGCTGTTTGTAACTCACCTTTTACTGAAACAATCCCCGCAGGACGAGCATTCCCCCCAAAGAAGGAGCTAGTGTACTTCTGCCCACTCATTCCCATGCCAATGGTTTCCGCATGTTGAATGATGGGGCTAATTCCCATTCTTTGATTGTTCCCCAACGCTCGAATATGGATCATGTCATCAGGACTAATGGCAAAATTACCCAATTCGTTATAAACGCCATACGTATATCGACCACCGGTATTAAGCAGTGTCGTTTCCCACGGCATACAAGCTTCTAAATTTGTCACCTCGCCTTTTCGGTTACGAATCACTTGGGTATAACCATTTCCCCAACCCAAAACATGACGCTCTTTTGTTTCACGCCATTTATAGCTGGTTTGCCACTCGTTAGGCTCATCATGAACTAAATAAAACAAAGGATGATCACGCGCAGTTTCTACCCTATTACCCGACTTTCGCATTACATGCAGTGGCATCTGGGCAATAGACGATGAAAGCACATAAATACAGGCGTAAACGGCGGCTAACTTCATTGATGTTTCAGGACTCACATACACATCAGCCGTAAATAATCCATCATTATCAATAGAGTCGGCAGTAATCGGTGTATTAGGGTTCTCTAAACTGGGTGATTCATTGCGAAATAAAGCATCAATTAGCACGCTTCCCCCTCATGGCTACCGCCAAGGCATAAGTTATTGCAATGCAACCACCGATAATCAGCGTGTTAGCAACACCATATTTTAGATAACACCCCGCCAGAACCGCACTAACACCAGCCAATGCAGTAATATCAAGTAATAGATTTTTCATAGGAATAAAAGGTCTTCGTTAGGATCTAAAGAGGAAAGGAAGTCACGCTCTTCATGTAGCATTGCTCGCCCAATTGCCATAATTAATGCAACTGCACCGTCAATTTTGTTCTCGTTCTGCTCTTTAATGGGCCTCACCACATCGTCATTGCCTGGTAGATATTTACCAACCACATTCCCCATACACCATGTCATAATCGGATTACCATCATGGTGAAAGCGCCCAGAGGCAATTGCAGCTTCAAGCTCTTTCATTGGATCTGACATATTTGTGTAGTTTTGAACGATTGTGATAGGGGTTAGCCCTTCATCAGCTAACTGATGCGATAAGTTAGTTGCTCCATGAGGGTCAATTGGGCTTTCACTAATGGGTGTGTTGAGGTTATCTGTTATTGCATCTTCCAAAATAACGCGGTAATCAATCTCTGCGCCATCAGTAAGGGTTAAATGCTTTGTTTCTACCCATTTTTTAAATCGTTCTGCAGTACGCTGATTTTCAATATCAGCACTAAAAACTGCATTGTAGGGCACATAAAAACTGGGTGAAATGCAGTAATAATGACGTTTGCCCTCTATTTCACGCGTAAACAACTTTACTCGTGAATTCATATCGATTTTTCTAGCTAAGTCAAGACCTTGATAGCAAGACTGACCTTCAAACATCTCTAACGTGAGTGTTTTATCTTCACACGCTCGCCAACTCAACATGTTAAAGAAAGCCGAGCGAGCAGAAACCCAAATATTTAAATGTTTAGTTTTGAAAATACTGGCTAATCGAGGGTTGTTTTTAGCTCTATTTTGCTGACTAATAAGAAACTCACTATAAACAGAAACCCCCATATTGGGATTAGCTTTCTTCAGTGTATTCGGATCAGTCCAATCGTCTTTTTCATCAACGGTATAAATGACACCAAATAATTCATCATTAGGCACTGTTCCATTGAGCATTTCGATCACTTCACGGCGCTTATCGTAACATGGTCCTTCGATATTATAACCCGCTGTTGTGATAGCCCACATCAACGGCTGACGTCTAGCACCCATTCCTGTTAGCATCGTTGTGTAAAGGGAGTCAGTATCATGCTCATGGTATTCATCCACGATTGCACAATGTGGAGACTGACCATCACCCGGGTCACCAATCAGCGGTTCAAAACGCGCCCCATCTTCAGGGCGATTCATGTTTTTTGCATTAACCTCAATGCCAAATGCCTCGGTTAACAACGGAGTGCGCTTACACATCAACTTAGCTGGTCTAAATACTTCCCATGCTTGTTTTTCTGTCGTGGCACCAGAATAAACCTCCGCACCAAATTCGTTATCACAAGTAAAGCAATACAGCGCAACGCCTGCGGAAATAGCTGATTTCCCATTTTTACGCGGAATTTCGGTATATACTTCACGAAAGCGACGAAGTTTTGTTCCTTTTTGAACCCACCCAAATGCACTACAAACGATAAATAGCTGCCAAGGTTCAAGCGTAATAGGCATTCGTTTAAATGCCCACTCACCTTTGGTGTGTGGCAATAACTGAATAAACTTTGCAGCTTGCTCAGCTAAATCCTTATCAAATCGATAGCGAAATTTTCGCGATTTCTCTTGCGCCATATCATCAATATGTCGCTGGCAGGCATCAATTACATACTGACATACCACAATCTTGCCACGCACCACATCACGCGCATATTGATTTGCCGCATTGACGTTCGGGTAAGATTTACGGCTCATGATGAAATAATCCTCATAAAGGGGTTATCTTGCTTTTTTTGCCCCGCAAGACCAATTAATCGCTGACGACTACTTGGATCTAAACCCAGCATTGCGCCCGTGCGATCCATTTCACTTTCTTGTTCTTTTTTTGTCGTTAAATCAGGGTTTTTTATTGGTCCTCCCGTGGCACCAATTAAGCGAGTACCATCACGCATGATCGCAATTACCGAATTACGCCAAATATGATAGGCGACACACCAACGTTCAAGCACAGCGAGATCAGTAATACATAATATGCCTTGACCACAAAGCTCCTTGATTGTGACTTCCCACATAACAACAGCAAGCTCTAGTTTGTTTTCGGTAAACCAATCTGGTGGCGTCACACCTTTTAATGGTGTGAATACCGGCTCGTCTTTATTGAGCGCTCGTTTTCCCGGATTACCGGCCAATTCTTTTCTGGCGGTAGGCTTCGGGCGACGACCAGATTTGCCCGGAGTGCCAGCCATAAATAAACCTCCAAATCATTCAAGATCCGATACATAAATATGGCTAAACAATTAGCCAGTTTTAATTTCATTTTTCGCGGGTATAAAAATTGACTTAAGGGGGCGGTCCTAGGTGGCGAGAGTGGTAGGGATTTTACCCGCCCCCTCCCCTATGAATAATAGGGTTGCTTTAAGCTACGGAATTATTTCCCTTCCCTTGCTGTCTTAGCTCTATGACACGGCCAACACAGGCTTTGTAGGTTATCTTCTGCATCGGTACCCCCATGCGCCTTAGCAATGATATGGTCAACCGTTTTTGCTTCAGTGGCTCGTCCTGCTTTTAAGCATTCCTGGCACAGATACTTATCACGCTTGAGTATATGAGCTCGCAGTTTATCCCACTTTGTACCATAACCACGTTGATGACGAGACTTACCACGCTGGTGCATTTCCCATCCTAGGTTCTGATGATCTTCACAGTAACCGTTACGTTCGGTTGTTGTCTTGGCGCATCCCTGTTTACGACATGCGCGAGGTATGCGAGGTGGCATGTTATTTCCTATAATTTAAAGAAGAGAATAATACCCTTTATTGAACATAGGGTATTTTCACCTTTACTTCTGACTGCACCACGTTCTGTTATTTAGTTCACTCACAGCTTGTGCCCACGCTTGATGCTGAGTTTCCATTGCTTTCTTAAGCTCAGTGATAGCAATATCTTGACTATTGGCTCGCATGCGTAAATCTGCTAACTCAGCCTTAGTGTCCTGTTCTAACTGATAACTAACAGCTACATCTTTTAGCTCAGCAGAATTAATAAAAGCGTCTTTGATAAATAACTTACCAGAGAACTGTGGTGTTAATTTAGGCTTTACACCCGTACCTTGCATCAGTTGTTTAATGCGAGTGAGTTGTTCTTCTAACTTATCTAGCTCACTTGTATCTACTGAGACTTTTAATTGAATAGTGTTATCTGACATATCTATCTCCAATAAAAAAACCACCAGTTATTAACTGATGGCTATCGATACAAACTCTATCAACGCCACTCAATGAATGACGTTTGTAGAATTAAATATGTTTATGTCTCTCCATAATAAGAAACGGTGATAATGCGACGAATTAAAAAGCCTCACTATTAAGTGAGGCTGTATTTATTTGAATAGATAGGGTTTTATAAACTAAAATTCATTAGCGTATGGGAATTCAATACCTTGAACCATTTTAATCATATAATCTTCATCTTGCGCTACATCCATAGGATATGCTGAAGTATCGTCTGTTGACCAATCGTCTCTCGTGGAATTAATCACAGGAATAAAGTTATACAAAAATAATTTATTCTCCAAACAAAAAACCACGAAATAATTGTCTCGACCTAAAATAGGATCTTGTTGCCAATGACCAACAGGACCAACAGACTTTGGAAATGAACGTCGAATAACAGAAATAAGTAAAGCACCTTGATAATATTCTCCAAGCGGAGTACGTACCATCCCCTTAATTTGGTCTGACGTTAATTCAACATACTCTTGTGTATCTTTTCCATCATTTTTAATAGTTAACATATTCACTACTCCTTTAGTGTTTATTATGAAGTTATCTTAACCTCACACTTTCATACCTTTAATCACTTAAAGGTACTGTTTAAATATACATTACTTATTGTTTATTGATCTAAGAACTGTCCCAATAGTAAATAATCTTCGTCATGCTTTTTTTCTAAAAAATAGCGTTGATTATTAATAGATTGCCTTAGTAGATATTGGTAACTTATTGTTTTCACGCATACTAGTGAAAGCCCTGTGGGAGCCCAAACTCACAGGGTTATTTTTATATTGCGTTTTTTATTTAGGTAAGAAATAGGTTAATCAGAATTATCAATCTGGTATATATACTTACTTAAGCTATAGTAAGCAAGTATCGCTATACTTTGATTAATATCTTGCTAGTTTGCCCATGCACCCATGCTGGGCTTTTTTTAGTTCACACACTCCGTTTTAATGTAATCCTGCAATCCCAATATTACTTGCTCTGATTCTGCAATTCGCTCTCAGAATAACCAATAATTTCTGATTGTGGTGTTAGTAGGTCTGATGGTGGTTGCATCATCACGTATCACTACGCTACCTTAATCACTTACGGCTTCCCCGTCAGCCTGATGAAATCAACCATCCTTTCTACAGATACAAAAACACCAGCTATTAACTAGTGGCTATGAACCTTTACAAATATAAAATGGCTATTATTTAAGCAACGGAGTACGGTTGATGTTCCAGTGAAGAGCGACCTGTTCACTTGGGCAAAATAATAAGATCCATGTTATCTAAAACATTCAGACCCCCATTAAACCCGCGGGTCTATTTTTTTACTTTCTTCGCTTCAATTTCCCGTATTGCTTTTAATTGCTCATTAGCTTTTTCTATTGTCGATAACAAGGAAGGTATCCATAATACCACTTGGCAATATGTTAAAGTTCGGACGGTAGAGGCACTAACACTGGTTGAGTCAATGTCTTGGGTATCTCTATACATTGACCGTAACTCATAGGTGTGCTTGAGCACCCCATCAGTAATATGTTGAGGAACAAGCAAATCACAAGTCGGCTCTTTTTTAAGGATCGTTCTATATTCAATGATTTTCTCCTGTGATTTTGCATCTACCTGAATGCCATAGCGGTAGGCTGTAGTCGCTATTTGATTAAATCTATTAAATTGAAATATCTGATCACTTAACAGCTTTGAGTAACTATTATTTTCTTTTGTTAATTGCTTATTCTCTACTATTAAATTATCTCTTTGAGTAATGATATCTTGTATGATGTTGGCAATATAACCACCAGCGACAATTCCTACCATTACAATGACAATGTAAAGTTTCCAATGTTTCATAATTAGTACCGACGATGTGAGAGAGCTATCTGACAACGCTTGTCTAAGCTTGCTTTATCGTTAATACATGAATTATCAATTGAGAGATAAATGCCACCAGCGACTGTGATGAGTAATGCGAGGATAAAGCTGATAATGATGATTAAAGATTTCCATGACATAGTGCTGACTCCGCATCTCTACGACTGACTAGCCCTCGCCATACCTTTCCACCTGCATAAACCCATCGTTTCATTTCTTCACAAGCGCCATACTGATCGCCTGCGTTTAATTTCTTTAGCAACGTAGAACGTGCAAAAGCTGTGGTACCCACATTAAAGGCAAAAGAATATAGAGACGCTTTTGTTTTATCATCCAGCGGTACTTTAATCAGGGTATCAACTTGCTGCTGCGTTCTAATAAAGTCTTTCTGCAGTAATTCGTCACACTCTTGCTGTGTATATGTCTTACCTTGAATGATGTCATTTCCAGTGTGGCCATAACAAACCGTCAGAATTCCAGCAACATCACGGTAAGGCTCGTAACGAACACCTTCAAAGTAACCAATCACTGTTATCGCAATACTTACCGCACCAGCACTCGCAACTGCAGCTACCTTTTGTTTTAGGTTCATTAAATGTCCTTTTTAGCTTTAGTTAGCATCTCGCCAACTATCTTTTCTATGTCTTGCGGATCGCTAGAACAATTTCGATGAACTAATTCAGCAAATAACGCTGTTCGTTTTCGTTGTTCTCGCCATGTCATCAGATAAGTTGCTAATCCAAGGAGCATGCTGAATCCCATCCCTATTACAAATCCCCATTCATAAAGTGAGAGACTTGCAAAAAAGGCAGTTAAGCCAGCTGTTCCGTAGGTAGCATTGGTCAATTTTTCCATGCGCATAGTCACCCCCTACGGAGTGTCCGAGTTTAGTTAAAGAGATACAGATACACAGTTTTTATGTGAAGTAATCAGTATGTGATTGATACTATGATCTACGTATATAAAAAAAGGCCGCACGTGGCGACCTTTTAAATGAGATACTTTAGCTTATTCTGGCTTCAATCTTTCTGCATTAGCAATATACAATGCAATAACTAGAATAAGGATTGTTCCTGAATATACGATAAGTAATTGCGGATTTTTATGTTCAACAACAATAAGTCTAATTACAGCTGTGATAGCGATATAAATAAAATATTGTAATGGAAAGTGATAATTTGATTGAAAGTATTTAATAATTAAGGCAATAAACTCAAAATAAAGAAAGTAAATGATAAGTCCATCAACTAATAAATAAATTGAAACTGGATCACTAACTGTAAACAACAAATTAGCAAGAATAATAGTTTCTTTAACTAAAAAAATTATTAAAATAATTGCAAGCAATATCAGGCCAACACTACTAATCCATTGTAAAACTCGACTAATTACTTTTGTTTGATTTAGTCCTGTCATAATAACTCCTAAGAGTTTATGCCCCTAATATCAAGTTTTCTATAGATTAAAATAAAAAATAGATGAGAAGCTTTATATTTAATTGGGCCGCCATCAAGGTATCGAACCTCGACTTTTAGTTTAAATAAAACTAAATACTCTCCCAGTTAAGCTAATGGCGGAATGAATTTACCTGAACCAACGAACTATCATAAATGCAACTAAGAGCAATAAAGCAATGATAATTACATTCCGTAAAAAAGCGGGGATTAGATGTAATAGCGCAGACCAATTCATAGGCATCTCCTTAGGAAATCATTCCTTTAGATACCACATCTATTTTCGATAAAAACTTGCAAATGCAAGGTTTGCTGTTGATAGCAATGAGGTATGTTTACTCTTCTAAGTTTACCACACACTAATGAATATGTACGTTTTAAAATATAAAGGGATCATCTTTAAATTTAAGCAACAAAAAAACCCCGCCAAAACGAGGTTTTATATATTCAACTATTTAACGCTTAACTCATTTGAGCAGCCATCACAGCCTTACAAAAAATACATTTTGCACCGTGTGGATTGTTCACTGTAACATCAAATTGTGATGTTCTATATTGTGAACCGCTACAACAAGGACATTTAAAATAGAGGCGAATAGTAATAGCGCCTTTAGAGAGCCACCACGTTGCCTGCTGCTGGACCTTTCATACCATTTTCAATGGTAAATGAAACTTCTTGGCCTTCCATCAGGGATTTGAAGTCATCACTCTGAATTGCAGAGTAATGTACAAATACATCTTTACTTCCATCTTTAGGAGTGATGAAACCAAAACCTTTATCATCGTTAAACCATTTTACTGAACCAGTCATTGTATTAGACATAGAATTTCCTTTAATTTCTTTAATTTGCCATAAGGCATATGAGGGTTTGTTTTTTATTTTTACTTATGGGAATTAATTAGAAGGAATTCGCAATGAAGTGGTATCGAGGATAACGCTAAACGGTGAACAACTTTAAACTGACTAACATAAATAGGCCTGTACTTCCAAACCAGTGATGTCATTAAGCCATAGATAAACTCAGATAGCAAACTTTATTTTATATATAAAAACCCCGCAAAAGCGGGTTTATAAGTTGGCTGACCTTGATGTCACTCTTATCACAATATCATCATTTTTACGATCGTAAAGCGCGTTATGTGACTTTTTCTATGTATCGATCCATTTCTAAGGAGACATCTAACATCATTAACATACCTTCTATTATCCCTTCTGCTTTTTGCAGTTTTTTTCCTATGTGAGTATCAGAACAATTGTGCTTGTTAGCCAGTTGCATAAATGTCATTCCGAATAAATAGTAATCAAGCAATAGGTCATGCATCTCACTATTCTTTTTATTTAATTGCGCCATGCAACTAGAAATAATTATTGCATCGTCTTCACAACATTGAGGACGTGCTTTAACTTTACTTGGTATTAATCCACTAAATCCCGCAGCAACCGAATACCATTGGACCGACTCTGTATTATCTGCCGACCACGCTCCCCAACGCGATAAAACTTCCTGTATATCTCTCATGCCTATACCCCTCGTGCCGTACACACGTTAAATAAATGCACCGATACCTAATGAACGGTTTAAAAAATGAAATAACAATTCGAGTTGATTGCCGTGAGTGACTTCCCATTGTTTTGGGTCGCGGTGTAACTCATCATGATGTTGCCGACATAATGGAATAGTGAATAAGTCGTGAACTTTCGTTCCCATTCCTCCCATACCATGGCCAATGATATGATGTGGATCATCAGCTTGTTGTCCGCAAACACAACAAGGCTGTGTTTTTACCCATTGAAGCCACTTGGTATTTTCCCAACGTTGCATTTTAGGTTTAAGAAGAAATGACGCTGGTGGCTCAGGATCAACCGCAACTTTAATAACCGGCTTTATGGCATCTAACCGCTCATTCATTGCAGATAATGCTGTTACGTTGCTTGGGATAATGTCAGCTTCTGGAAAACCACCGTGAACTCTGCGTTCTTCTTGTTTATCTGACCAATTTAAAATCTGGCGCAATATCGCTTCGGGTAATTCATCAACCAAGCTATGCATTACTGCAAATGAGAAAAAATCAGGTATCGTTAGCTGGTGGCCACTATCTAATCTCAACCGAAAACGAATAGTGTCTAACATCCAATTAATACGATTTTTATGAGCTAATTCAGCAACCCACCCTGCAGATGAATGACGAATATGGTTATCATGATGCCAACAGGTGCGGATCACGCCTGCCTCGTGAAAGGTCGTCACTAACTCATGGTGATGATAATTATCTTCATCGTTATCAATCTGACAGCATTGAATATGACGGATAACCCACGTATCCATCGGTGATACTTTATCGATGGTGTGGATCACTTTTTTGTTATTGAGAAATTGGATGATGTGCTTATTGTTTAAAATAGGCTGTTCATCACCCGTTAATGCACCAGAGGGCAACACATCTAAACTTTTAGGCACATCACTGATAATCACACGATGGTGCTTTTTAAATTGCTCGAGTAATTCAGCACCTGGTTTAAGCAACACAATCCCCAATTCTTTTTGAATATAAGGCGTTAATAATAATTTCATGCACTCACCTGTTTATTCAGCATCACCATGCGGATCAGCTCATCCGTTTTACTCTCAAAGAAATGCGGTTGGGTTTCGCGAGGATTATTAGGACTGGTCATGTTCTTCCCAAACTGACAACCTCTAGCCGTAACAGACCAAAACTCTTTCGTTTTGCTAGCAGTTTTCGTGCTTGGGCGTGATAAACGCTCAACAATGCCTAGTTCGGCTAATCGCTTATAGGCTTGCTGTGCTGAAATAGGTAGGTTGTGTTTGTTGATCAGCGTTGATAATGCAACTGTTGGACGACTTGAACCATCCATAGATCCACTTGGTGCATCAATCGCATAAACAGGGGCTAACTCAGGTAATCCCGCCATGGCCTGTAATTTTTGATAAGCCCCTAATTTTGATGAATTCGAAAAATTTAAACTTTTAGACATTGACTCAAGCAGTATTACACCCGCTTGAACCTTATCACTGAGTTTCTCTTGGTGCTGTTGTGACATTAAAGCATCGAAGGTACGGATCACTTTTAAATGAAAAGAAGCACTGATCCACATTGCGTAGGCATACACTAATTCTTTGCAAACATACGTCCCTTGGTTATATCCACCAGCGACTGTCACAATGGGCGCTCCTGTGATCTCAGGAGCGGTCGAAATTTCATCAATTAACTCTTTGGTTTGAGCCAATGAACTCCAGTTCGATGGTTGATGGCGCTTTTCACCACCCGATACTCGATGTAAATCATTTAAACAATAGCGACCGGCTACATCTCTACGAACCTGAAAACCATCAATAACAATTAATCCATTCATGCTATTTCTCTCCACGTTTTACTCGTGACCGTACATCACGCTTTTACTATGCTGACGAATGGTTATTTCAAGCTTCCCGCCTTTAATAACGTCCATCCATTCAACATCCATTTTTTTAATCTGTTTATCATCCACCCATACACCCGCATGAGTAAGCGCATCAAAAGGTGCCTTTAAGAAATTATCAATATCTCTAGCCTGCTTAGTTGGTGGATATAATTTCACTGAAACAACCACATCACTCTCAATGGCTTTAGGTCTACGCTTTAATTGTTTATAGACTGATGCAATAGCATTTGATCTAAAGACCCGCCCTTTGGCACTGACTAAGGTTCCTCTCTTTGTGTTTCGCCAATAGGTGTTCACGCTAGGTGGAAATGGTAGTGTTAGGGTTAATTCAGGCATAAGTACCCCGCAACCCAATCAGTAATGTCACAACGAACCAAAAACCAACGAACAACATGTATTTAGTTAGCATCGTTTACACTCCTTTTATCCCAAGCCTTCATAGCTTCATCCGCATTATTAGCAATAGGGCCTCTTGCTCCACATTTCTGACAGCGAGTGAATGTATTGATCATCACTTGCATGACTTCTAGTTTTTTAGAGTTACAGAATGGACAGCTTTTATTGTTCATTAGTGATTACCTCTTACAGCTCTCACTAATGAGTCATACGGCTCGGTTGGTAATTTACCCATGAGAGCAAAATTAGAGGTGGCGTGTTTTACCCATTTGATAGTTGGCAAAGCGCATTTTTTAGCCTTCTGAGTATTCAGCTTTTCAATGTAGACTGACTCACCTGATTTACGTGATTCTGTTATTACTGAATAAACTCTTTCTGCCTCTTTAGTTACTCTGTAGCGTAATGGACGTTCTTCGCTAATTCTGACTAATGCACCTAAAGTCCAAAGGTGTGCCAACGCTCTTGATGCGCC
Source organism: Proteus vulgaris (assembly GCF_023100685.1). Lineage (NCBI taxonomy): Bacteria > Pseudomonadati > Pseudomonadota > Gammaproteobacteria > Enterobacterales > Morganellaceae > Proteus > Proteus vulgaris. The sequence continues at coordinate 3,339,762 of NZ_CP090064.1, forward strand.
AGCTAAATTAGTGTCTAAATCACGAATAACAATGTCGCGATTAACTTCTTCACCCACTTTGTACAACGCTAAGATTTGCTCTGTAATTTTCATGCAACACCTTTCGATACAAGCCATTTAGCCTGTTCAACAAATGTTTTACCGATTTGCTCCAACTCACTACGTTGAATGTAATCCATTGGTTTGCCATTCCACGTTTTATCAAATATCACGATAGCGCCAGCAAACATTGCTCCCGTTGGTACTTGGTTTTCATCTGCTGGAACAAACCATTCCGGAACATCAAAACCAACACGACCGCGAATAAAACAAATATGATCCGCTTCTTCACACCACCATGTTTCACTTGTGGCCACTTTCAACAAAAAAACGTAGCGCCCGCCTTTTTCACGCATTGCTAACGCATGATTCATAATGTGGCGAACACCAGTAACAGCTTGTTTTTCATGATATGAACTACGTGAGTACGGTGGATTAGCGAAAGCAGAACCACCAATTTCCTTGAGTTTTTCCGACCAGTCCTGAGTAAGCGCGTTATCCTCAACCGTGTAGAAATGAGGGCATTTGCTGTTTTGTGCATCAGTAAATAGATCTAGCGTGAACGGCCCATAGAGTGAATTGATACCCCAATACAGGTTTTCAGGTGTACGCCACTGATCGCCAATTTCTTTTAATTTGTGAGCTGATTGGCTTTTCAATGTCTGTAATTTCAATGCGTAATCAATCATTGCTGAGCCTCCTGTGACATTTCAGTCGCTTGCTTCCAAATGCTGTTCCATGCTTGGCGACCAGAAAACTCACTCATACGGCGAATACCTGTCTTACCTGCTAGTTCAAGCGCAATTTCTTCAATACGGTTTTGAGGTTTAGAACGAGAACCAATTAAGCGTGAGAATGCACTGTCACGTTCAACGGTATCAACTTGAACCTTTGGCTCATCCTTTGGTTTTTGACTACGAACGATCAGCTCATCAAAGTGTTTACGTAATTTACGAGGGCTTAAAATGTTTTGGTGCCAGAATGAATCTTTGTTAGCCCAGTCGAATAATGCACAAATTTGCTCATGAGTACGTCCATCAATTTGGCGCATCAAACGAATATCGTTAGCCCAGTCATACCAAGTAGGCTCTAACGCTGATGGATTCAGTTTTTTAACACGACCAAACATCCATTTTGCCGTTTTTAAATCACCTTCATCACCCCATTTTTGAAAGTTAGCGCTGTAAATCACGGCTTCTGGATAACGAGTTAAAAAATCATTTTTCGGCTGGTCGCTGGATTCGTTAGAATTCTGCGACGAAAGGTCTTTAGTGATCTGTAAGTTTTTATCTGAGTTAAGATCTGTATAAAGATAGGATTCCTCACTTTCGACGTTTCCATGATTCTGCATTTCTGCGGTTTCCATTCCGCAGTTTCGACGTTCCGATTCCTCGCTTTCGACGTTTCCATTCCTCAGTTTCGACGTTTCAGAAATGGACGGAAAAATCATAGAGATAAGTTTATTACCATCTATCTTGTAGTGAGTAACGGGTGTGCCGTTGACCTTTTTTGTTTTAGTCTCAATGACACCGGGAAAATACTTTTTACGTAATTTATCAACGAGGCGTCGAGCCTGTTCTTCACCTGAAAGCCCGTGAATCTCTTCTGCCAGCTCTTCATGGCTTTTATAGAACCAACCATCATCTGCACTAGATGACACGCCAGACCAGAAGACAAGTTGATTTAAAATTGCAGACAAGGCATGAGCTTGCTGATCACCCTTGAAAAAATCCAAATATGGAACAGGAATAACAATGACGTTTTTCTGCCCTGACATGGCTTGTACAACATCAAAAATAGTCGTCATAGCAACGCCTCACTTAACTCTTGTGTATTTTTCTTTAAATCGTTGCAAGGGTTCACATTGCGGATCGTCACAACCATCAAGCATAAAAATGACACGCTGTTTTTCTCTGTCATAACGAACAACATGAACAACGATACCCCTGTTATTTTTGTAGTAGCGATCAAGTTGGTTTGGGTTCTCATTGTTCATTGCCCGCCCTTAAACCATGTTTTGAATTGAAATCATCTACAAGCCAACGCATAAATTGGTAGTTTGTTTCTTCATAGCCTTCTGGTACTTTAATTTCATAGACAAAACGACCATCACGCATTGAAGCCCGTACTTGCGTACGGCATGCTAAGTTTGATAATCTACTCATGCTAATTTCTCTTCACACAATTGAAATTTGCAAACCGAAGCCAGCGACCGTACATCGTTGGCTTCACCCTTTCTGGATATAGCCATCTTTAATTTCTCTTTTGATGTAACGAAACAAACGCATTCATAAATGTGCGGATCTGTGAAATTAATCCATCCAACATCATTTTTATCTTTCGCTCTTCTTCGTTATCAATAACGCCATCAGCCAAGCTATCTTTCATGAATAAAGCTAAACGCCCCTGCATTTCGTCAACACCACTACGCAGTACAAACAATTCCGTTTCATCCAGTTCCGCAGGACTAATTCTGTCAACGAGTAAACGATTTGATTCACGAGCGACAAATTCAGCAAATAAAACGGTCTTAGAAATATCTTGCATCGCTAACAACTCGTTTAAATCAAATGAGCGACAACCATTTTTCTCATAAAGCTTGTTGTTGAATGATGTTAAAGACAGACCTAGTGCTCCAGCCATTGCCTCGCGTCCACCAGCTGTCGCTTCACACATTTCTTTCACTACCTGTTTTATTGATTGGTTACTCATTTCCTACCACCATTGATAATTTCTTGTAGTTAACTGCTTTAAACGGTTTTGCTATTTTGTTGTTGATAACGATGTGGGTATAAGATCTCTAACTCAGTTATTTTCCCACGATAAAAAGCTGTTAATTTTTCAGCCAGTTCCAAAGAAGCTGTTTGAATACCTCTTTCTAATCGTGAAAGATTTCCTACATCACAATTAATGGCATTAGCCACTTCTGAAATTGTTAGGTTTAGCTCTACCCGAATTTTCCTTAATGGTGTTTGCATATAGCCCCCTTAAATGCGCTATACGCATATTATCATAGAATCAAATATGCGCAACACGCTTTGTGTTGTACGCATAAATAAAGTTGAATTGAGGAATGAAAATAGGAACAAGAATTAGAGAACTGAGAAAGAAAAAAGGATTAACAATCCTTCAGCTGGCCACCGCTATTAATAGCGATGTGGGTAACATTTCTCGCCTTGAAAGAAATATACAAGGCTACACAGAAAACACTTTAGTAAAGATAGCTGAAGCACTAGGTGTATCTGTTGCTGATTTATTTACTGAAAATTCACCAGAGCCAGATGAAATCAAATTTATAGGAAAAGTGCCCTCAGGAATGGTTCAAGTACGTGGTGAGGCGTTCTTAGGTGTTGATGGTGCTGTTGATATGATTGAGGCTCACAATGGATGGCTGAAGATATACAGCGACGACGTTGATGCATACGGACTGAAGGTTAAAGGCGATAGTATGTGGCCACGCATTCAATCTGGTGAATTTGTTGTCGTTGAACCAAACACCAATGTCAGATCTGGTGATGAAGTATTTGTTCGCACCGTTGAAGGACACAATATGATTAAGATCTTCAACAAGACAAGAGATGGTGACTACCAGTTTACCAGTATCAATAACTCACATAAGCCAATAACTTTATCTCCAGGTCAAGTTGATACTATGCATTATGTATCAGCTATCGTTAAGCCTACAAAATATATTGATAAATGCGAAAGTGAAACAAAACTAACCCTTGTTCCACCATTAGTTGACTAGTCACAATGGCCTGACGACACGTTTTAGGGTGTGGTTTTAATTAAATATTAACGGATGACTAATAGTGGCAAAGTGTACTGATTATCAACCTAGCCAAGTAGAAGTTGACAATGTTCTATACTGTGAAAAGCACATTGATTTCTCTGGTATTAGTTGGACGGAAAAGCCGCCCCCAAACAGGCCGCTTTTATGGCTTCAAATGAATATTTTGCCATTAGATAGTGATGGAATACCGTTGCAAGGATTAAATATTTTAATCCAATGGAAGCCTGATCATGAACCGAAGCAAGATGGCGATGAAAAATTTCCAAAGATAAACATCGTAGCACTTTATAACAAAAAAAGAATATTTGCAGTTGATAGCTATCCATTTGATGGACATACGAATAGATATAAAGTAGATCACCCTGACTTTGTAAATTATATTTTAGGCGCTCACTACCATGTTTACTATGAAGAGGCTGGGCGCTATAGTGAAGTAGGATTCCCAATTAAAGAAGCTATAAAATCAGATGATATTAGAGGGTTTTGGCAGTTTTTTTGTAAGCATTTAAATATAAAATGTACAGGTGAACTCCCTATACCTTTAGAAGATATATCTGGACAAATAGGATTGCCATTATGATGTGCTCAACAGTCATATCTAATCTTGGTTTTGAGTGCCACCCTATCGGTGCTGAATTACTGAGAATCATCAGCCCATTCACTTTCTGTGATGATGGGGAGCATGTTGGCGCTTTCGTAAAAGAAATTAATGGTAAATATCTTGTAAGTGACCGATGCGACGCGCTAATGAATATGGAGGCAAGGGGCATTTCACTTACAAAAAAAAGAATTGATGAAATACGTAGCTTTATAAGCCATCAAGGCGCAGAGCTTAACGACAGAGGTGAAATTGTTAGTTGGGCAACAGAAGATACAGTTGGTTCAGCTACATCCAATGTAATCAGAGCTGGAATATTAGCCTCCACCTTATCTATTGACTGGCATCAATCGGTCAGGGTTGAGAAATTTGAAAGTGAAGTTATAGATTATTTATATCACTCCAGCTTAAAAGATAAGATTTTATTGAGGTCTAATGTATTAGGAATGAGCGGACATAACATAGTCATTCCAGTAACAGTTAATACCGAAGAACCAAAGTATCTTTTTACATCTAGCGTAAAACAAGGTGGAAGTTGGAATAGTGCATACTCTCTACTCGGTAAACTAATTGATCTAAAAAATGCAAACGCTACATTAAATAATCGATATGTCGTTGTTGATAGCGAATCAATTGGCGCTCAAATGCAACAACTGTCTCTTTTATTTAATGAAATAAGCCATGTCTTACCTTTTGCAAAAAGAGATAAATGGATATCTAAACTAGCAGCATAACTCTCACCACCCAGCCCTCCTCTCGAGGGCTTTTTTGTACCATCTCCCCCTCCAAAGAAGTGATCTGCATTCCAATCTGAGATTTTTAAAGACATAAATAAAAAGTCAAACGGATAAAGTCCGTCCATTCCTATTTTGACAAAAACAATATATGCGCTTGACGCATTTGCGCACAATGCATATACTAAATCTATAAGATAACAATCGTTGATGAAAAATGAATTGAATTGTAGGAACTATCATGACAACTGAACCAGTAATCATACCGCCAGCTAATTTCACTGATGCAGATGTTGTTGATTGGATGGAAAAGAAACTATCGTCTATCAAAGTCCTCGGTGAGTTAAACGCAAGACGTGAAGAGCTGGTGGATAAACTAGCAAAACTGGATGCTGAAATAGCAGAGTACGCAAATAAAAGTGCTATTCAGACCCAAAGAAAATGATTTTTATGTGTGAAGAGAACGTGTGAAGAGAAACAATGGCTGGCTGAGTCTTAAACCATTAACGGGGGTGTGGTGATAATGTTCTGCTCAGTCAGCCATTTTTATAAAGTTAGTTTTATAACCAAAGAGCGTGGGCGTGAAAAAAAGTAACCTGCAGTCAGCTAGAAATCCGAATCCCAATCGGGCTGATGAAACCACAGGTGGTCCGCTCTTTTTGATTATGACTCTAGCAATAAGTAAGGGTGCTGGCATTCATCCATGACAGTCCATATCAGGTAGCTAGTGCCCTTTCTTATTGTGTGAAGTGATAACGTGAGGTTATAGAAATGAGCCAAGAAGATCGTAAGACAAATGTTCCCGACTTTCTTTCCGAATTGGACGCTGGCGTTTTTGAAAATAAAGTCTCTGCTGTTTTAAATGATGTGGCTTTAGGCGTTTTAAATAATGGTGGAAAAGGCAAGGTCACTATTGAATTAGATATTGCTCGCCTTAGTAATTCAATGGAAGAAAAACGAGTTGAAATAACTCATAAACTTAAATTCTCTGCACCAACACCACGCGGAAAACGGGCTGAAGAAGACACCACCAAAACGCCAATGTACGTGGGTAAAGGTGGTAAGTTGACCATTATGCAAGAAGACCAAGGTCAATTATTTTCTTTGCAGGGTCAGCCCGACGGGAAATTAAAATCCGTTAATTAGTTTCCTTATTTTTAATTAAACCTATCCATTTAATTTAATGCTTTTAAATAAGTAGGAGTTTATTCATGTCTCAATTAGACGGTAATGCTATTTCGCAAATTCAAAATATGGCGGTGGCTTCATTAAGTCTCGATGCAATAGAGAAGTCTCTTTGCCCTGCCATTGTCCTTCCTAATGACTTTAAAGTAAGTAGTTTAGAAAACTTACAAGAAGGTCGCTTCCGTTTCCGTGGTGAAATGAAAACAACAAGCATCAGTGATTTTGTTAAATACTCAATCAAGAATGCAATTGATGAAGGTGTTAGCTGCTTTATTGATGCCAATGAAATGAGTGCCAAAACTATTTTCAATATCGGCACAATTGGTGAGCCTGGTCATGCTGATAATACGGCTCTTGTGAAATTAAAACAAACAGCCCCATTCGCAGCACTATTAAAAATTGATGGTGTCAAACATCGTCAAAAAGAATTAGCGGAATGGTTAGAAGACTGGCGTGATTATTTAATGGCGTTCGATGCTGACGGTAATGTTCTAGATATCAAACAAGCTATTTCTGCTGTTCGCCGTATTACGATTGAATCAACACGCTCTGCTGAACATGAAGATCACGATTTTAGTGCCAAACGTTCAGTATTAGAAAATGTTGAAGCAAGAAGCAAAGATGTTATGCCAACAGCATTCCAGTTCACCTGCACTCCGTATGACGAGTTAAAAGAACGTAACATTAAATTGCGTTATAGCGTACTTACTGGCGGTGATGTTCCTACCTTAGTGCTCCGTATTGTTCAACTTGAAAACCTTGAAGAACAAATTGCTCAAGAGTTTCGCAATCTGCTTTGTGATGAATTCGATGAAAGTGAAATCGAAACATTCATTGGCAAATTTTCAGCTTAATTATTAATTAATCGCCATCTTATTGGTGGCGATATTACTCAAATAGGAATAACTGAAAATGGCTAACGGATCAGTAAACAAAGTAATTCTTATCGGCAATTTAGGGCGCGATCCTGAAATTCGCTACCTGCCTTCTGGTGGTGCTGTTGCCAATTTAGCTGTGGCCACAAGTGAAAAATGGCGTGATAAAAAAACGGGTGAAAATCGCGAAAAAACAGAATGGCATCGTGTTGTTTTGTTTGGAAAGCTGGCAGATATCGCAAGTGGCTATTTGTGCAAAGGCTCTCAAATTTATATTGAGGGCCAACTACAAACGCGCGAGTGGGATGATAACGGCGTTAAACGCTATGCAACTGAAATTGCTGTAAAGGTTGGCGGTTCAATGCAGATGTTAGGCGGTGCTAGTAAATCAGCAGGATCACAACCGGCACAGCAAAACCAACTACCAGCTCAACCTCAAGCCCAAAGTAATCAGCCACCAATGGATTTTGAAGATGATATTCCTTTTGCTCCAATTGGACTTATGTATCCACGATATTTTATTAATATGCTTTAGAAGGGGAACTTTCGACAGTAGATTAGTCACACGGATGTGAGTATGATTCTGATATTTACGCTTGGAACACGCTATGATTACATTATCAGAAAGAATTAAAAGCTTAATTTTTTGGATATCAATATCATTAATATTTTTAATTATATTTGGCATCTTCATTATTGATATATTTGCCACTGATGCACAAGATAAAGAAAAGTTAAGCATTGTTTTTTCTTATTTATCTACAGTATTTGCTTTCTTATCCGCATTGGGTTTATTTACAACAATTATTATTTACTTTAGACAAAGGAAAGACTTGGAAATTTTAGAAAAAATCAAGGATAGAAAATTAACAGAAGCATATTTTAACATATTCAAAAACTACACTGAAAAATTAATAATAATAACAAAGCAATTAATTGAATTTAAAAAATTAATTAATGATGAAAATTGTAGATATGTTGATGTTATTATTGGTGAAAATATATATGCATTTGTAGCATTAGATTCAAAAAATGAACAAATAAGCAATGCAACAATATACGAATTTGATATAGACTCACTATCTCTAATATATGCAAACTCAACATCATCAAACCCAATAATATCTTTAAATTATTATTATTTATATGATTTTAGTTCAAAATCAAAAATAATGATTGACAATTTAATTATTAAAATAAAACAAAGAAATAGCAAGCAAGACGCAACGGAGTTCTTAAACACAATAAATTTAGAAGACTCTCTATTATTCTTATCAGATATAGAGAATGACTTTAAATTATATTTCGACGAATTATAAAACCTTACACTATCAGAGGATTTTATATTTAAGTCCAGAGGATATTATGAAACCGATACTTGATATGTGTTGTGGCTCTCGTATGTTTTATTTTGATAAACAAGATAACCGTGTTTTATTTAATGATATTAGAGCCGAAGAACATATTTTATGTGACGGGAGAATTTTAAATATAACACCAGATATTATTTCTGATTTTAAAAATCTTCCATTTCCTAATAATACATTTTATCAGGTGCTGTTTGACCTCCTCATTTAATTAGAGTAGGTAAAAATAGCTGGATGTTTAAAAAATACGGTTCGTTAAATAAAAATTCATGGAAAGAAGATTTAAAAAAAGGATTTACTGAAGCATTTCGTGTGTTAAAGCCAAATGGAACCTTATTGTTTAAGTGGAATGAAACTCAAATACCCGTTAAACAAATATTAGCTTTAACTAATGAAAAACCAACTGCCGTTCAGCGTGTAGGGAAAAACGATAAAACACATTGGATGGCGTTCTATAAAGGAAATCAGTAAATAATTACCACCAGCATTATTTAAACTGTGTACGGACAGTGTGGAGAGAAAATATGTCAGCACTAATAAAATATATAAAAATGAAAGAAATGGTTCAATTGACAGGGAAAAGCAAAACTACGTTATGGAGAATGTATGCAAAGAGAAAGGAATTCCCAAAACCACAAAAAACAAAAGGTGGTACATTTTTAGGCTGGCCAGAACATGTCTATGAAGAGTGGGTTAGAAGTGAAAAACTGTAATGCTAACTTGACCCGTTACTTGACCCGCATCTCTTGCGGGTTTCTTTTTAAAACCTTGTAACTCATTGATTTTAAATGGTACGCCCTACAGGATTCGAACCTGTGACCTACGGCTTAGAAGGCCGTTGCTCTATCCAACTGAGCTAAGGGCGCCTAGAAGAAATTAGACGTCAGCAATCACTGCTGATAACGGGTGTGAATTATACGTTCAACATTCTGAGAGTCAACGATTTTTCAACGATATCAAACTATATGGTCAAAATATGGCAAGTATTCGACTGACAGATTGCTCTTGATCTGACAAAATAGAGCAATACCGTAATTGAATAATTTGGATGTATAGATGTCAGCAAGAATTATAGATGGGAAATCGATTGCGCAGACCATCAGAAGCGAAGTTGCCGAAAAAGTAAAACAACGTATTAATACAGGAAAACGAGCGCCTGGTTTAGCTGTTATTTTAGTGGGTGATAACCCAGCATCACAGATTTATGTCGGAAGTAAACGCCGTGCTTGTGATGAAGTTGGTTTTATTTCTCGCTCTTATGACTTACCTGATACTACCAGTGAAGCTGATTTATTAAACCTGATCGACCAGCTTAATGAAGATAACACGATTGATGGTATTCTCGTTCAACTCCCCTTACCTGCCGGAATTGATAACGTTAAAGTACTAGAACGTATTCGCCCAGATAAAGACGTGGATGGTTTTCATCCTTACAATGTTGGTCGCCTATGTCAACGTGCACCAAAATTACGCCCTTGTACGCCTCGCGGTATTGTCACACTGCTAGAACGTTGTGATATCCCTATGAATGGTTTAAACGCGGTTATTATTGGTGCGTCAAATATTGTGGGTCGTCCAATGAGCCTAGAGCTCTTACTTGCAGGCTGTACAACAACGGTTACTCATCGTTTCACTAAAGATTTACGTTTTCATGTTGAACACGCTGATCTTGTGGTTGTCGCGGTAGGTAAACCTAACTTTATCCCCGGTGAATGGATTAAACCTGGTGCCATTGTCATTGATGTCGGTATTAACCGCCTTGAAAGTGGTAAAGTGGTGGGCGATGTTGAATTTGAAGTCGCTTCACAACGCGCAGGTTGGATTTCGCCAGTCCCAGGTGGTGTCGGTCCAATGACTGTTGCCACACTTATTCAAAACACTTTACAAGCATGTGAAGAGTATCACGATCCTGAAACAGGAAATAATTAATCAATGGAAACATTTCAATTAGATGGGCACGACTATGTCGAGCTTTGTGATTTATTAAAACTTCAAGGTTGGACAGAAAGCGGTGCTGCTGCTAAAAGTGTCATTGCTGAAGGCTTAGTTAGCGTTGATGGCATAGTTGAAACCCGTAAGCGTTGTAAAATCGTTGATGGAAAAATTGTCACCTTTGGTGAGTTCTCGGTCAGTGTCAGCAAATAATCAGCAAGTCAGTTAAAATTAAAAAGTGCTGCTACCCTAAGTGGCACTTTTTTTCTTTTGAACACTTTTCTTCTTTTTTCCTCTGTTTTTCCTTATTTAATCATCTTTAAAAAAAAGAGATAATCATAACTAATTGAATTAAAATCAAAATAACAAATTTAGTTTAATTTAATTAAATTCAAATCATTATTTTTAGGTATATCTCTTGGTATAATCTCTCCTAGATGTTCAGCACATTATACATTTCATCAAGAAATAGATAAAAAAAACTATGTAAGTTATTATTTTATATATAAATAATACTTTTTAACCATTACTGTAAAACTTCAGCAACAAACCTTTTTGCTGACACTTTTTACTCATTTGTTCATGTTTAAATGCACTAAAATGTGATTTAGATCTAATTTATTTCTACTTTTATTAGGCAAAAGAACATTGTTTGTACTAAATTACACGCTATAATTTGAAACGATTCAGCCCAATGATACAATCTTAGTTGTTATTTTGTGATATTTAGATCTTTTTTGCCCTTCATCTAACAGGAGATTTTATGCTCGGCCTACCCACTCAAGGTATCTCTATCATTGCTAAACAACAGCAAAAAATGATGCCTATTCTTTTATTTAAGGTAAGGAACTAGCATGAAACGCAGAGTTGCGACCATCACACTTAACCCTGCTTATGATCTTGTTGGTTTAAGTAATCCTATTGAACTTGGTGAAGTTAATCGTGTTAAAACAGCAGGCTTTCATGCTGCTGGTAAAGGTATTAACGTTGCTAAAGTCTTAAAAAGTCTCGGCGTTGATGTCACTGTTGGTGGATTTTTAGGTAAAGAAAATCAAGATGGGTTTCAAAAAGAGTTTAGTGATTCAGGTATTGCAAACCGTTTTCAAATGGTTGAAGGCCGTACTCGCATAAATGTGAAACTTACTGAGCCTAATGGCAAAGTCACTGATTTTAATTTTTCTGGTTTTGAAATTACAAAACAAGATTGGACTCGTTTCGTGAATGACACACTAAGCTGGGCTGGTCAGTTTGATATGATCTGTGTCAGTGGTAGTGTACCTTCAAGTGTTGATCTTAATGATTTCACTGCATGGATGACTCGTTTACGCAGTGAATGCATGTGTTTGATCTTTGACAGTAGTCGAGATGCTTTTGTCGCAGGATTAAAAGCCTCTCCTTGGCTTGTTAAACCTAATCATCATGAATTAGAAATTTGGGCTGGCCGGCCTTTACCTGAACTTTCTGATGTTGTACAAGCAGCCCAAGCATTACGCCAACAAGGTATTGCTCACGTTGTTATTTCATTAGGTGAGCAAGGTGCAATGTGGGTAAATGCATCTGGCGCATGGATGGCAACGCCTCCTAAATGTAATGTTGTCAGCACTGTAGGTGCCGGTGATTCTATGGTTGGCGGCCTAATTTATGGACTGATGATGAGACAAACTAGTGAGCATACATTACGTCTTGCAACTGCCGTTTCTGCTCTTGCAGTAAGTCAGACCAATGTTGGTATTCGTGACCGTGAACAATTGGCAAAAATGATGGCAGAAGTAGAATTAACTCCTCTAAAATTATAAGTAATAATACCAGTGGTATATCGAATGATATTAAATAGAGTTACCACTGTTCCAATTAAATATATTAATATCATATTTATAGAAACTCTAAAATAGAATCTCTTAAATTGATTAATATTTACTTATTATTAAATCAAACTTTATTTTTTCTATTTATTCGATAAACTTCACTTTAATAAAAGTTAATAAAGATATTCTAAAGCTAATAAAAACTTATTTTGTTTTTAGGAGAAATTATGGAAAGGCCCATAGTACTTTTATGGATCCAAGTTATTTCAGTACTATTTTTAGGTATAAGTTTGTTTATATTGGTTGCTGGAGCACCGATTTATTTATTAGCAATGGCGATGGGCGGTGGTCAAACGATGCTTCTAGGCCTATTTATTATGCTGTGCCTGATTATTACAATGATAATACAAGTTATTGCATGGATAAAACTCGCAAGAAACAGTAAAAATGCTTACTCTTTTCTAAAAATATCATGGGTATGCTTATCTATTTCGCTATTTTTTATACTAAGTGTTTCGATGTCATTAACCAATATGTCTGAATTTGGTTTTGTTGCTTTTTCTATTATAGTTATCTTAACTCATAGACTCTTTTTTTCTGAGAATGTCATAAATTATTTTAAAGACAAACAAAAAGATAATGAAAGAGAAACCAGTATTATTAGTCAATAAATAAAATACTAAATAATAAATAGCAAAAAAATATCGGATAATAAATATCCGATATTTTTTAGAAACACGTATTAAGTGTAATGGTACGTTAATTATATTAATTATTACGGCGCCAAGTTGTACCTTGAGGGCCATCTTCTAACACAATTCCCATCGCAGTTAATGCATCACGCGCGACATCGGCTGCAGCCCAATCTTTATTTTTACGTGCATCGTTACGTTGTTGAATTAAAGTTTCAATTTTTTCAACTTCACCAGCATCGTCTGCTTTAGCACTACTTTGTAAAAAGGCTTCCGGATCTTGCTCTAACAGACCTAATACTTTAGCTAATTTGCGTAACACCGCAGCTAAACCATTAGCTTTATTCATATCCACGCTTTTTAAGCGATTTACTTCCCGCGCTAAATCAAATAATACTGAATACGCTTCTGGTGTATTGAAGTCATCATTCATTGCTTCTATAAACAGTGCTTCAAACGCTTCGCCGCCAATAGGTTGTGCATTAGCATCAGTACCACGTAATGACGTATAGAGACGCTCTAAAGCGGTACGTGCTTGTTTTAGATTTTCTTCTGTGTAGTTAAGCTGGCTACGATAATGACCGGATAATAAGAAATAACGTACCGTTTCAGCATCGTAATAAGCTAATACATCACGAATGGTGAAAAAGTTATTAAGTGACTTAGACATTTTTTCTTTGTCTACCATCACCATACCTGAATGCATCCAGTAATTTACATACGGGCCATCATGAGCACAGGTTGATTGAGCAATTTCATTTTCATGGTGTGGGAACATTAAATCTGAACCACCACCATGAATATCAAAATGGTGTCCTAACTCTTTACCGTTCATTGCAGAACATTCAATATGCCAACCAGGACGACCGGCTCCCCATGGAGACTCCCAGCTTGGCTCACCCGGCTTAGACATTTTCCATAAAACGAAGTCCATAGGATTACGTTTCACATTAGCCACTTCAACACGAGCACCTGCTTGCAGTTGTTCTAAATCTTGACGAGAAAGCAACCCATAATCAGGATCGGTATCAATCGCAAACATAACGTCACCGTTTTCAGCAACATAAGCATGGTCACGTTTGATTAACGCTTCCGTTAATTCAATGATTTCAGCAATATGATGTGTCGCACGAGGCTCTGAATCAGGGCGAGCAATATTTAATGCATCAAAATCTTTATGCATTTCAGCTAACATGCGAGTTGTTAATTGCTCACACGTTTCATTGTTCTCGATCGCACGTTTGATGATTTTATCATCCACATCCGTTACGTTACGCACATAATTAACGTCATAGCCTAAATAACGCAGATAACGGGTTATGGCATCAAAAGCCACAAATGTACGTCCATGACCAATATGGCACAGGTCATAAATAGTGATGCCACACACGTACATACCTATTTTCCCTGCATGGATAGGTTTAAATTCTTCTTTTTGGCGAGTGAGAGTATTAAAAATCTTTAGCATCGGTGGACGTTCCCGTTTTCAACTGTACGTGTTTATTACGTTTTTATATAAAAGAAAATAACGACTACTATAGCACGATATTAATTAGGATATTGGATCTTGGAAACAAAGCAAACTCAAGATCTACGCTATTATATTACTCTGCTTAGCCCTTATTTTCACTGTTCAATCGTTGATAGTGAACAATCAAACTTATGTTATTAAGCTAAATTTTGGCGAAAAGTGTTTTTTCCCTATTTTATATGCCCGTTTAATTAGAAAAACCGCGCAAAAAAAAGATGAATACTGACTAAATAAGGCAACTGTGATATAAAAAACGGGACTATTGTTTATGCCCAAATCTGGGTAAAGCTAAAATTATATTAGGATCTGAATATGGTTACTTTTCATACCAATTACGGCGATATCGTGATTAATACATTTGCAGACAAAGCGCCTGCAACCGTAGAAAATTTTTTAGACTACTGTAAAGAAGGATTCTACGATAACACTATCTTCCACCGTGTCATCAATGGCTTTATGATCCAAGGTGGTGGTTTTGAACCTGGTATGAACCAAAAAGCAACCAAAGCACCTGTTAGAAACGAAGCAAACAATGGACTTGCAAATAATCGTGGTACATTAGCAATGGCTCGTACTAACGATCCACATTCCGCGACTGCACAATTTTTTATCAACGTTGCAGATAACGATTTCTTAAACTTCCGTGCTGAAAACGCAAATGGTTGGGGATATTGTGTCTTCGCTGAAGTTGTTGAAGGCATGGATGTTGTTGATAAAATTAAAGCTGTTTCCACAGGTCGTAGCGGTTTCCACCAAGATGTTCCTCGTGAAGATATCATCATTAAAAGTGTAACGGTTAGCGAATAAGCATTACTCTTTATGTGTACGCTTTTTATTGCAGACCTGCATTTAAGTGAACATGAACCGGCAATCACTGCCGGTTTTCTTCGCTTTCTAAAAGAGCAAGCCATTCATGCTAAAGCGCTCTATATCTTAGGCGATTTTTTTGATTTTTGGATAGGTGACGATGATCCTAATCCATTACATCAACAAATTGCTCAAGCACTAATGACACTAAAAAATGCGGGTATTCCCTGTTATTTTATTCATGGAAATCGTGATTTTTTAATTGGCTCTCGTTTTGCAAAAGAGAGTGGTATCACTCTACTTCCTCAAGAAAAAGTGCTCGAAATAGAGAAACATCGCATCCTAGTTTTGCATGGTGATACACTTTGTACGGATGATGAATCGTATCAACGTTACCGTAAAAAAGTGCATAATAAATTTATCCAGCGCCTATTCTTATTACTGCCTCTATTTATTAGACTGCGTATCGCTGACAAAATGCGATCACGTAGCCAGCACGAAAATCAGTACAAATCAGATGCCATTATGGATGTTAACCCTCAGGCTGTGATTGATACTTTTAAACACTTCAATACAGAATGGATGATCCACGGCCATACGCATCGTCCGGCAATTCATACCGTCAACATTGATGATAAAACACATTACCGTGGTGTATTAGGCGCTTGGCATACCGAAGGTTCTATGTTTAAAGTCACCGCTGAAAAAATAGAACTGATCCATTTTCCCTTTTAAGTTGCTTCACTTATTTTCTCTATAAAAAGCCTTTTTTTTCTTTACGCAAACGTTTTCCTTGGCGTGTTAGCGTGATACTATCATTCTCAATTTATTAGGCTATATCCGTTTATACTTACAGGAGCAGTTAAGTAATGTCTTCTCACGTTGGTCTAAATACCGCTATTCCTCGTATCGCCATTGTAATGGGATCTAAAAGTGACTGGGCAACCATGTCTCATGCCGCTGATGTATTAGATACACTACACATTCCTTACCATGTTGAGATTGTCTCTGCGCACCGTACCCCTGATAAGTTATTTAGTTTTGCTGAAAAAGCAAAAAGTAATGGCTTTGATGTCATTATTGCTGGTGCTGGAGGAGCAGCTCATTTACCAGGAATGCTTGCAGCTAAAACATTAGTACCTGTATTCGGTGTCCCTGTTCAAAGTGCGGCATTAAGCGGTGTTGATAGCCTCTATTCAATCGTACAAATGCCAAAAGGTATTCCAGTAGGAACCTTAGCGATTGGTAAAGCAGGTGCTGCCAATGCGGCTTTATTAGCAGCCCAAGTTTTGGCGTTACATTCTCCTGCTATTTTAGATGCACTGACTACATGGCGCACAGCACAAACCGACGATGTATTAAATAACCCAGATCCAAGAGAGGCACTATGAAACCGGTTTGTGTCCTTGGAAATGGCCAATTAGGTAGAATGCTAAGACAAGCGGGTGAACCTTTAGGCATTGCAGTTTACCCTGTAGGATTAGATGCAGAACCTGAAGCAGTTCCCTATCAAAAGAGCATTATTACTGCAGAAATTGAACGTTGGCCAGAAACAGCTTTAACAAAAGAGTTAGAACGTCATACTAACTTTGTTAACCGTGATATTTTCCCTTTACTTGCAGATAGATTGCCTCAAAAACAACTTCTTGATGAACTAAGCCTAGCAACCGCACCTTGGCAAGCCTTAACATCTCCAGCACAATGGCCTGATATTTTTGCTCAGTTAGGTAATTTTATTATCGTGAAACGTCGTGTTGGTGGTTATGACGGTCGCGGACAATGGCGAATTCACCCTGGTGAAGAGCAGCAATTACCCACTGAAATTTATGGTGAATGTATTGTAGAGCAAGGTATTCCGTTTTCTGGTGAAGTGTCCTTAGTTGGAGCCAGAGATAGAGACGGTCATTGTGTATTTTATCCTTTAACACATAACCTTCATCAAGATGGCATTTTGCGTATGAGTGTTGCATTACCAACACCAACCCCAGAATTACAACAATCAGCAGAAAAAATGCTGACATCTATCCTTGATAAACTCAATTATGTCGGTGTAATGGCGATGGAGTGTTTTATTGTCGGCGATAAATTACTTATCAACGAATTAGCACCCCGAGTTCATAACAGTGGGCACTGGACACAAAATGGTGCCTCAATTAGCCAATTTGAGTTACATTTACGTGCAATCTTAGATTTACCAATGCCAAAACCTGAAGTTTGCCAACCT
Source organism: Proteus vulgaris (assembly GCF_023100685.1). Classification (NCBI taxonomy): domain Bacteria; kingdom Pseudomonadati; phylum Pseudomonadota; class Gammaproteobacteria; order Enterobacterales; family Morganellaceae; genus Proteus; species Proteus vulgaris. Next base: position 3,357,344 of record NZ_CP090064.1, read on the forward strand.
GCGGTGATGGTTAATTTGATTGGTACTGATATAAATCCTCAATGGCTTTCATTGCCTTTAGTGCATTTACATTGGTATGAAAAAGAAGTTCGCCCCGTGCGTAAAGTGGGTCATCTTAATCTTGTTCATCGTGATAACCAACCGCTGAAAGAGACACTTAAATCATTGAGTCTTATGCTTGATGATGACTATCAAAAACCCATCCAATGGGCTTTAGAAAAATTAAGCTAGCAGTCCGACTCATAAAGTTAGAGAATAATAGCCTTTAAACGAACAGACCTTGATTAAAGAGGTCTGTTATTCGCTATTTTCTCCTGATTATTCAGGTTACTGCACCCGTTTAATGGAGTCAGGATGCAAGCCACACAACAGAGTTTTGGGCCCATTTATCAGTGGAGTATGCTGATATTACTGGGTTTGGTCTATTTTTTAGCTACCGCTACCACATTTACATCTTTGGGTGTTGTTCTTCCTAGCATGATAAATGAGCTAGAGTGGAATTGGACTCAAGCGGGCCTTGGTTTTACGTTATTAGGATTAACCTGTGGTCTTGCTAGCTTTTTACCCACCTTACTTATTCGTAAATTAAGTGTTCGCTTTACCCTTCTTATTGGACTGATGATTTTCGTCAGCGGTTTTTATTTTCTTTATGAAACCTACACCATTGCTCGATATTTCCTTGGTACTGCACTATTAGGTATTGGTTTTACCTTACTTGCAACAGTACCCGGAACTTACGTAATTTCTCGTTTATTTGAAAAACAATCTTTTGCCTTCGGTGTTTATTTCACTATTGGCGGATTAGGTGGTGTGGCGGGGCCTTGGATCTACTTTTTAGCCACGCATTTATGGCATACATGGCGTATGCATTGGCTTATTTCAGCGATCACTCTTACCGTTGTTACTCTTTTCACTATTCTCTTTTTACGTGAAGGAAGTAAAGAGCAAGAGCATGCCAAAAGAATTAGCCAACTCCAAAGCACAAAACGTATCTATCAAACTAAAGAAATTTGGACGGCACGCCATGCTTTGAGAACATGGCAATTTTATGTAATCGCTGCCACTTATACTGCTTTTTTATGGTGCGGTATTACCGTTAATAGCTTTGCAGTTGCTCATATTATTGAAAATGGCTTTGGCGAAACCATTGCCGCGACCTTATTAAGTAGCATGGCATTTATCAACGCTTTCTCACGCTTAGCCGGTGGCGCGATTGGTGAATGGCTAGAGCCTAAAAAATTACTTATTGCTAGTTTAAGTATTATCATTATTGGGCTGTTAGCACTCAGCATGGCAAACTCTTGGGTTTATCTGATCCTGTTTACAGTTTGTGTCGGTATCGGTTATGGAATGACCTTTTTAGCATCAAGTATATTACTGGCTAACTACTTTGGTCGCTCTCCTTATCTCGAACTCTTTTCAGTCATGAATTTAATTTCGACGCTTGCTTGTTTAGCGCCGTTCTTTGCGGGTGCAATAAAAGACATCTCAGGGAGTTTCACGCCTGCATTCTTAATTTTAACTATACCTGTGCTATTGATCCTTGCGGTAACACTCTTTATGAAACCACCGACTTACCCTAAATTTCAGCATGCTAGTGAACAGAAAAAATAACGATTAAATAAACATGGTAATAGATCACGTATTATACAAACGCATTTTCTAAGGAGATGTTAAGCTGATGAATGATGCATTAATAATAAAATACTCAATAGGTGTAGGCATTGCTTTAGCCTGTTTTATTGGTTTTGTCGCCGTCTCTCTTTTTCATGACAAAAAGAAAAAACGTCGTAGAAATATTATTATTCATATTAGCCAAGCCATCTTCCTTTGTAGTTTAGTAATTATCTTAAGCCAATACTGTGAAATGGCTGTTGTTGATTTTAATCTCCATTTTATCTCTTTTAGGATGATTAATTTCTTTACTTACGTTGGCATAGCCTTAGTTTTAATGCGTAAGTTTTTCTTACTTATTAATAGATTAGAGCAATCACAGATTAGAAAAGGTAGTGATCCCACTTCTGCCCGTATTATTTCTCGGATATTTAAAATTACCCTTTTTGTCATCATCATCTTATTGTTTGGTGAGCATTTTGGTATGAGCTTATCTGGCTTAATGACTTTTGGCGGATTAGGTGGTATTGCCATTGGTATGGCAAGTAAAGATGTACTCAGTAACCTTTTTTCTGGTGTTATGCTCTATTTCGATCGCCCTTTTAATATTGGTGACTGGGTGCGCTCACCTGATCGTAATATTGAAGGTACGGTAGTAGAAATTGGTTGGCGTATTACTAAAATTATTACTTTCGATCATCGACCACTTTATATCCCTAACTCAATTTTTTCCTCTATTAGTGTAGAAAATCCGGGCCGAATGACTAATCGACGTATTGAAACTGAACTCGGTTTACGTTACGAAGATTCAGATAAAATTGGTGTGATTGTTGAAGATATCCGCACCATGCTAATGCAAAATGACAAAATTGATACGCAACAAACCTTGTTAGTCTATTTTAATCAATTCGCAGACTCTTCACTCAATATCATGGTGTATTGTTTTACCAAAACAACTGTCTGGGCACAGTGGCTTGAAGCTCAGCAGGAAGTTTATTTGAAGATGATTGAGATTGTGCATAAACATGGCGCTGACTTTGCATTTCCATCTCAAACAATTTATATCGAAAAATCGTCTTCTATCCCACAATAATAGAAATGGATAAGTTTAGCCTCTTATAAACTTATCCATTTGCCAATCACCAATAACGGTAAGTTATGCATTTATTATGCATAAAATTATCAATCTTATTGCTTTAATTTATTTCAATCATATTCACAACCAAGTATATTGTTCGCCAATTCTCCGATTGATTAAACACGAGTGTAATGAAAAAAATGAAGTTGGCGTGTCGCCCCTCGCTTTCACACTATTTTTCGTGTGAACGCCCTATTATTGATATTGTTGATGCAAATTTAACGCAAGTATCAGCGGTGATATTGTCATTGCCAGATATTGAGTTAGGTGAATTAGTACGTATTCAACAAACAGGCTTTGAATTACCTATCTTTATTGCTGTTGATCTTAACGATAGCATTGGTGCTGACTTACTTAATCAAGTTTCGGGTGTTGTCATTACAGATGAAAGCGCACATCAAAAGAATAGTATTTTGATCAATAAAGCAGCTCATCAATATGAAGAAAATCTAACTACACCGTTTTTCTCACGCTTAGTTAATTATGTTGCTGAAAAAAATGTTGCTTTTGATTGCCCTGGGCATCAAGGTGGCGAGTTTTTCCGACGCCATCCTGCCGGTGAGCAATTTTATCAATATTTTGGTGAAAATCTATTTCGCTCTGATCTTTGTAATGCTGATGTGGAAATGGGAGATTTACTTATTCATGAAGGTGCACCTTACGATGCACAAGCCTATGCAGCACAAGTATTTAATGCAGATAAAACCTATTTTGTCTTAAATGGAACTTCCTCTTCCAATAAAGTTGCCTTAAATGCATTATTGGCACCAAATGATTTAGTGTTATTTGATAGAAATAATCATAAATCTAATCACCATGGCGCACTTATTCAAGCGGGTGCAACCCCTATTTATTTAGAAACAGCTCGCAATCCTTTTGGTTTTATCGGTGGTATTGATGCACATTGCTTTGAAGAAAGCTATTTACGCCAACAAATTGCAGAGATTACGCCTGAACGCCAATTCGATAAGCGTCCTTTTCGTTTGGCCGTTATTCAACTAGGCACTTATGACGGTACTATTTACAATGCCAGACAAGTTGTTGATAAAATTGGTCATCTTTGTGATTACATTTTATTTGATTCTGCTTGGGTCGGTTATGAACAATTTATCCCAATGATGAAACAGTGTTCGCCTTTGTTACTGACGCTCAATGAAAACGATCCTGGTATTCTCGTCACTCAATCTGTCCATAAGCAACTAGCTGGCTTCTCACAAACCTCGCAGATCCATAAAAAAGATGCGCATATCAAAGGACAATCTCGATATGTTAATCATAAGCGTATGAATAATGCCTTTATGATGCATGCATCCACCAGCCCTTTTTACCCTCTTTTTGCAGCTCTAGATGTCAATGCAAAGATGCATTCGGGCAAAAGCGGTGAAGCTATGTGGATGAATTGTGTTAAGCAAGGCGTTGAGGCCCGTAAATCCTTACTTAGACAGTGCCAGTTTATTAAGCCATTTATTCCTGAAGTTATTGATGGTATTGCTTGGCAAGATCACGACACAGATGAAATCGCTCACGATCAACGCTTTTTCAACTTTGTTCCTAATGATAATTGGCACTCATTTGAAGGTTATGCCACCAATCAATACTTTGTTGATCCTTGCAAATTAATGCTTACAACGCCGGGGATCGATCCTCATACTGGAGAATATGAATCCTTTGGTGTGCCAGCATCTATTTTGGCAAACTATTTGCGGGAACATGGCGTTATTCCTGAAAAAAGTGATTTAAATTCTATTTTATTTTTACTCACCCCCGCAGAGCATAATGATAAATTTGAGCGCTTAATTTCATTAATTATGGGATTTGAAAAACGGCTAATTGATGACTCCCCATTAGAACAGGTATTACCTTCTGTTTGTCGTCGTTATCCATCTCGTTATCAAGGTTATACCTTGCGTCAACTCTGTCAGGAAATGCATGATATTTGTATCAAATACAATATCAAATTACTGCAAAAACAGATGTTTAGAAAAAATCATTTTCCTAAGCGAGCGCTAACCCCTCAACAAGCTAATATTGAATTTGTACGTGGCAATGTAGAGTTTTTACCTTTAAGTCAATTAGACGGCAGAATTGCTGCAGAAGGCGCTTTACCTTATCCGCCGGGTGTTTTATGTACAGTTCCTGGTGAAATTTGGGGAGGTGCGGTGTTGCGTTATTTTCAAGCCCTTGAAGTAACCATTAACCAGCTTCCGGGTTTTTCAACGGAACTTCAGGGTGTTTATATTTATAATGAAGATGATGGTAGTAAGCGTATTTATGCTTATGTTATAAAAGAATAATGCTTTATTTTTCCATAAAAAATGCTGATGTTTGATGGCATCAGCATTTTTATTTAACTTTATTTATAGCTCTTGTTTCTTTTCACTACTCACCTTGGATCCGGCGGTATTGCCCTTTATCTTGCAACAGCCTTACACCTAAAATACTACCGCACAGAGACAATAGAAGTGCCGCGATAATAGGCACAGTAAGCCACATTCCCCATTGAGGCTGCCAAGAAAAATTAAATACAAATTTCTGCAATAGACCTAATGCCATCTCAGCGCCAATGGCTGCGGCTAAACCAGCCATTAAGCCTAATAAAGCAAACTCCGCCCAAAGAGTGCGTCGTAATAATAATTTACCCGCACCCAGTGTGCGATAAACCACCAGCTCAATGCGTCGTTGTGTCATTCCTACCTGAATTTGAGCAATTAATAATAATGCACCACAAATCATCACCAACCCAACCATAATCTCTAATGCGCGACTGACTTGCTGTAAGATTTGTTGCACTTGCTGAATTAATGCGCCTGTATCTAACACGCTTACGGTTGGGAATTGCCGATTAAGCGCCGTAATTAACGCACCATCTCCATTATAATAAAAACTACTCATCCATTTTTCTGGTTGATTATTTAATCCTTCTTCAGAAAAAATAAAGAAGAAGTTAGGGCGCATATTTTCCCAATCGACATGGCGAATACTCGTCACAACTGACTTAAACTCTCGAGTATCTCCCACAAAAGTTAATTCATCGCCCAGTTTAATCTCAAGTTGTTTGGCAACACCTTGATCAAGAGAAACACCATTACCCACTGGTGGCCATGTTCCTTCTACAATCACGTTATCTTTTGGCAATTCGCTATGCCACGTTAGATTAAGTTCTCGGCGAACGGTGTTATTACCCGCATCATGTTTATCAGCCCACTCTTTGGCATTATTCTCATTAATCTGCGTTAAGCGCGCTAATACTACAGGATAGGCGTCTGTAGGTTCGACGTTATATTGTGCCAATAAGGTGTTAATTTCTTGAACTTGAGGTGCGGACATATTAATCAGAAAATAATTAGGGCTATCTTCTGGCAACTGTTTTTGCCATTTATCTAATAAATCACCTTGGATCAGCACCAATAGCGTTAACAGCATAAATGAAAGTGCAAAAGCAGCCAGTTGAGTCATGGTCTGAAAAGGCTGTCGCAACAAGCGAGTTACTGCCAACCGAGCACTGAGTTGGCGAAATTTAAACTGCTTTAATACCCACAACCCAAGCCAACCAATAATCCCCAGTAAAAAGGCGATAACAACGATACCAAATAGAATTGACCACAATAAAACCCCTGTTCCAGCAAAAAGCGTTAAAGCACCAATGACAATTAACGCTACGAGTGGTAAATAGTAACGCAGAGGCCAGATAGGTGCTGTGGTATCACTTCTTAATACACGAGAAGGTTGGGTTGCCATTAACTGATAGTAAGGCCTTAACCCTGTTAATAAGGCGATTAACAATAAAGAGCCTACTGACCAAAACCACGGTAAAAAACTCGCTTCAGGCAAACTTTTAGGTAAAACAGGGGCTAAAATTTGTAACAGAATGCTTTCAAAGAGAAGCCCCGTCAATGAGCCAACAATGACGGCTCCGATAAGAATAACGCCCCATTGCCCTACTATCCATTTTCGCAATGCGCGTTTATCTGCACCTAAAGTTTTTAGTACCGCAATTAAGGTATGACGACTGCGGCAATAGTGTGCCATTGAAACCGCTACTGCCGATATTGCGAGTAGTAACGTTAATAGAGCTGAGAGTAAAAGAAAGTTTTTTGCTCTTTCCATAGATTGTGAAAGCGCACCACTGTCTTGTTTTAAACTATTCCAACGTTGATCGGGCTTTAATAAAGGATCAAAGCGTTGTTGATAACTATCAATTACCGACTCATTACCCGCTAACATATAGCGATAAGTTAGGCGACTACCAGGTTGTACTGCACCTGTTGATTCGACATCATCAAGATTAATTAAAATACGTGGCGCTATTTGGAAAGGGTTGAATCCGCTATCAGGCTCTTGAATTAATACGCCACTGATTGTAAATGTAGCGTCACCTACATCAATTTTATCACCGACTTTTATATCCAATAGTTCCAGTAATCTGGCGTCAACAAGCGCAGTTCCTTTTTCTGGTTTCAAACCCGCTGGCTCTGTTTCTAATTCACCATAAAGTGGATACAAATTATCAGCTGCTTTAACTAATGCAAGCTGTGGTGTATCTCCTTCTGGCGCATAAGACATTGTAGTAAATTGCATTTGGCGACTGAGGGTTAACCCCATTTTTTTCGCCTCAGTAAGCCAGTTTTCATCAACGGGATAAGATGCTCGTAGCACTAAATCGCCCGCAATTAAATCTCGACTTTGGGCATAAATACTTTTATCAATACGATCACCTATACGCCCTAAAGCAAGCACACAGGCGACCGCAAGTGCTAAAGAAAGCCAAACAATTAATAATGCAGGAGAGCGCCATTCACGCCAGAACCAACGCCAAATCATGACTCCTCCTTAAGTTGTCCATCAACTAATCGTAAACGCCGCTGACAACGAGCAGCAAGCTCATTGTCATGAGTAACTAAAATCAATGTTGTTGCATAATCTCGATTGAGAGAAAACAGCAAATCAGCAATTTTATCTCCAGTTTTACGATCCAAATTTCCTGTTGGTTCATCAGCAAAAAGAATAGCAGGCTGAGTACAAAACGCTCTAGCCAATGCCACACGTTGTTGTTCACCACCCGAAAGCTGTGCTGGCATATGGTGCAAGCGTTCCCCTAATCCTAACAGCTTAAGTAAATCTACCGCACGAGCATAACTGTGTTTTTCGGACTCACCTTTTAATAATGCGGGCAACTGCACATTTTCGAGTGCATTCAATGTCGGAATTAACATAAATGATTGAAAAACAAAGCCAACATGTTGAGCACGTAATTTAGCACGCTCTTCTTCATTCATTTTTGTGAGATCTTGTCCCATTAATTTCACACTGCCAGCGCTTCCATCATCAAGTCCGGCAATAATTCCTAACAACGTCGATTTACCCGATCCTGATTCACCAATTAACGCAATTGTTTGTGCAGGCTCGACAACTAACTCAACACCCTGCAATATAGAGATCTGACTATCACCTTGTCCTACTTGTTTGGTTAACTGATGAACTTCAAGAACCTTTTCCGTCGACATACATTTTTCCTTATCGTTATGATGATGTTTAGCTTTAAGGCGATTGCTGCTGATACCTTTTTAATCTTTGGTGACAGCTTGAGTGCAGGCTATCGTCTTCCTCTTGAGAGTGCATGGCCACAGCGCCTTGCCGATAATTGGAAAACGACCCACCCTGAAATTAACGTGGTTAATGCAAGTATTAGTGGTGAAACTGCATTTCAGGGGCAAAATCGACTTCCTGATTTATTAAAACAGCATCAACCACGCTGGGTTTTAATTGAATTAGGTGCAAATGATGGCTTACAGGGATACCCTGTTGCACAAACAAAAGACGCGCTACAAAACATCATTGCACAAGTTAAAGCGTCGGGCGCAACTCCACTTTTTATGCAAATTATGATTTCACCTAATTACGGGAAACGCTATACACAATCATTTTCAGCGATTTATCCTAAACTTGCAGAAGATAATGCGATCCCTCTGCTTCCTTTTTATATGGAGCAAATCGCAGATAAGCCTGAGTGGATGCAAAACGACAGTATACATCCCAATGAAGATGCTCAGCCTTTTATTGCGCAATGGATGGATAAAACATTATCCCCTTACTTAACACGTTAGACTATTCTGACAGTAGTTAACGTAGATTAAACGAGATTAATTGTAAAATTATGCAAAAAACGGTATTGATTACAGGAAGTTCTAGTGGAATAGGGCTTTGTGCAGCTAAAGCGCTTAAGAAAAGAGGTTATCGAGTCCTTGCCGCTTGCCGTAAAGATGAAGATCTTAAACGCATGGAAACACTAGGATTAGAGCCTATTTATCTTGATCTCGATGATGCGCAAAGTGTTGAAAAAGCGGCATTAGAGGTTATTCATCTAACAAATGGTCGTTTATATGGATTATTTAATAATGGTGGGTTTGGTGTATACGGCCCACTAGATGCGATTAGTCGCCAACAAATGGAAAAGCAATTTTCCACAAATTTTTTTGGTTTGCATCAATTAACTACCTTACTATTACCAGCTATGTTGCCCCATGGTGAAGGACGAATTATTCAAACCAGTTCAGTGATGGGCGTTATCTCAACACCTGGCAGAGGCGCTTACGCAGCTAGTAAATATGCCGTAGAAGCATGGTCTGATGCCTTAAGAATGGAATTAATACATACCGGTGTTAAAGTGAGTTTAATAGAGCCAGGTCCAATACGAACTTGTTTCACTGAAAATGTTGCTCAAGCTGAGAAAGATAAACCCGTAAAAAATCCGGGGATTGCGAGTCGTTTCACATTAACACCTGAAGATGTCGTGAAAAAGCTTGTACACGCTTTAGAAAGTCCAAAACCTAAGATACGTTATCCCGTGACGCTATTAACTTATGCTGTCAGAATATTAAAGCGTTTTCTACCTGATACCTTGATGGATGCAATTTTAAGTCGCCAAAGTGGCAAGGCTTGATTTTTTTGGTTTCACCCTTACTTATTAATGAAATAGCGTTATAAATCGCATCTATATTTAAAACTCTCAAAAAGGGACAAGTTAATGTTAGCAACTGCACATATTGTTGATGTAAATGAATCAAATATTCAACAAGTTATAGAACAATCCATGACCAAACCCGTCATGATGTATTTCTATTCAGAACATAGCCCTCATTGTGCAGAGCTTGGTGCAACATTGAATAAACTGGCAGCCGAATTTGCCGATCAATTTATTTTGGCAAAATTGGATTGCGATGCAGAACAAATGATCGCCTCACAATTTGGTCTACGTGCGATCCCAACTGTTTATATTTTACAAGAAGGTCGCCCTGTCGATGGTTTCCAAGGTCCTCAACCTGAAGAAGCAGTCCGCCAAGTTTTAGCCAATGTATTGCCAAAACCTGAAGAGCTAAAAGCAGCACAAGCAGCGCAACTTCTTTCAGAAGGAAAAGCGGATGAAGCTTTACCTCTATTAAAAGAAGCACATCAACTCGCGCCTAAAAATAGTGAAATTACACTAGCTTTAGCTGGTGCTCTTGTTTCTTTAAATAAAAATGAAGAAGCACAAACACTGTTAATCACTATCCCATTACAAGATCAAGATAGTTATTATCATAGCTTACTGTCACAAATTGAATTACAAAAACAAGCGGCTGATACCCCAGAAATTCAGCAATTACAAAATGATTTTAGTCAACAACCTGCAAATACTGATATTGCCATTCAACTTGCACTAAAATTACATGAAGTCGCCCGTAATGAAGAAGCATTAGAATTGCTATTTAGCTTTATCAAAAAAGACTTAAATGCAGGTGATGGCCAAGTTAAGAAAACACTGATGGATATTTTATCTGCCTTAGGCACTAATGATAATTTAGCGTCTAAATATCGCCGTATGGTGTATTCTTTACTTTATTAGTTTTATTTTCTTATAAAAGCAGACTTAGGACAGATATATGGAAATAGTCATTGGTATTATCATCTTATTCGCTATTATTTTAGTTTTAAGCGGTGTTAAAACCGTTCCACAGGGTTATCAGTGGACTGTCGAACGTTTTGGTCGTTACACACGAACACTCACTCCAGGACTTCAAATTCTTATTCCTTTCATCGATCGTGTTGGTCGCCGTATTAATATGATGGAACAAGTACTTGATATTCCTTCTCAGGAAGTCATTTCTCGTGATAACGCCAACGTCAGCATCGATGCAGTCTGCTTTATTCAAGTAATTGACCCAGTAAAAGCTGCGTATGAAGTTAATAATCTTGAACTTGCGATTATCAACTTAACACTAACGAATATCCGTACAGTATTAGGCTCAATGGAACTTGATGAAATTCTTTCTCAACGTGACCAAATCAATAGTCGTCTTTTACTGATTGTAGATGATGCAACAAACCCTTGGGGTATCAAAATTACCCGTATTGAAATTCGTGATGTACGCCCTCCAAAAGAATTGATTTCTGCAATGAACGCTCAGATGAAAGCTGAACGTACTAAACGTGCAGATATCCTTGAAGCTGAAGGTATTCGTCAAGCCGCTATTTTAAAAGCAGAAGGTGAGAAACAAGGACAAATTCTGAAGGCTGAAGGTGAGCGTCAATCAGCATTCTTACAAGCAGAAGCCCGTGAACGTGCCGCAGAAGCTGAAGCTAAAGCAACACAAATGGTCTCTGAAGCTATTGCTAAAGGGGATATGCAGGCTGTTAATTACTTTATTGCTCAAAAATATACTGATGCACTCGCACAAATTGGCTCAGCCAACAACAGTAAAGTTGTCATGATGCCACTAGAAGCCAGTAATTTAATGGGCGCAATCGGTGGTATTTCAGAGCTCCTTAATACCAAAAAAAATGACTCTGGTAACAAGAGTAATTAATGATGATTGAATGGATTAGTGCTCACCCCGCACTTTTCTGGCTTTGTCTTGGTGGCTTGCTGTTAATTGCAGAAATGCTTGGAACAGCAGGATACCTTTTATGGTCAGGAATGGCAGCACTGTGCGTTTCTTTACTCGCATGGATGCTACCTATTAACTGGCCTACTCAAGGTGTGTTATTTGCGATATTAACAGTTATTAGTGCTGTTCTTTGGCACCTTTGGCTTAAACGCAGAAAACAATCAAAAGAAGCTGAGAACTTAAATCAGAAAAGTCATCAACTGATTGGTGTTCACGCTGTTCTGTCATCAGATACAGAAAATGGGTTTAGCCGCATAAAACTAGCCGATGGTAGTTGGCGTGTTTACTCAGACACGCCATTACAAGCGGGTGATAAAGTCGAAGTCATTGCTATTGATGGCATTACTTTACACGTTATTCCACTTAAACCGACTGCTTCTGATGGTGGCAACACCCTGACAAATGATTGATAATGGGGCAATCAGCACCATCATCGCCAGGACATTCACTGGCTAACAAGAGAAGACGTTGACGAATTGCATTAAGTTCGTTAATAGTCTTCTCAATTTCAGCCACCTTTTTTAACGTCGCTTCTTTCACATCAGCGCTATGTCGTGATGGATTTCTTAATAGCATTAACAATGCACGACACTCTTCTAGGTTAAAACCAACCTCTCTAGCTTGTCGCAATAATGTTAACTCTTCAATATGTTGTGCCTGATAATAACGATAGCCGTTTTCACCTCTTCCTGGGGGTGTAATCAAGTCTTTTTCTTCATAAAACCGAATGGCTTTAGCTGTTAATCCTGTTTTGTTTGCGATTTCACTAATATTCAAAATTCCCCCTTGACCTTCCCCTTGCGGAAAGGTTTAGCCTTTATCTCTGATAAGAAAAAACCTTTAAAGAAAGCAAGTTACCGGATATTGCGCAATAATAGAGGTAACGCTTTTTATTTCGGAGATAAACTAACATGGCAAAAACTACGCTACTCGCATTACAAGGACTTTCATGCTCCCACTGTGTTAACAGTGTAAAAAAAGCACTTGATGCTCGCAATGATATAGAACAGTCAAATGTGACTATTCAATACGCTAAAATTGACAGTGATGCAACTGCTGAAAGTTTAATCAAAACGATTGAAGACGCGGGTTATGAAGCTAAAATTGCAACTCAGCCTGATGTAAAATTAAGCCTAAGTGGCCTTAACTGCATGAAGTGTGTAGGTAAAACCGAAAAAGCATTATTAGCCGTTGAAGGTGTGGCTGCGGTTAATGTGACAAAGGAGTCTGCTGAAGTTTTTGGCGATGCTACTGCAGATACCTTAATTGCAGCAATTACGGCTGAAGGTTTTCAAGCCAGTTTAGCCCCCACAGATAACACAATTTATTTAACCCTTTCAGGCTTAAATTGTGGCCATTGTGTCGGCTCAGTCAAAAAAGCACTTGAAGCGACAACAGGCGTTGATAGTGCTGAAGTTGAATTAACTCATGCAAAAGTAATCGGATCTGCTACCACAGAGACATTAATAACAGCTATTAAAGATGCTGGTTTTGAAGCACAACTAGCAGGTACTGATTTCCCAAAAACTGAGCCGCTGACGCAAATGCATGAACAACTGGAAGCATCGTCAGCGGCTGTTTGTGACATTCCAGTTGAAAATGCAGACATTGAAAATAGCTCAGAAATAGACATTGATGATGACAGCAGTGTTCAGCTTTTAATTGATGGCATGACCTGTGCAAGTTGCGTAAACAAGGTTCACAAAGCATTACAATCCGTTGATGGCGTTGAGAATGTACGTGTAAACCTTGCTGAACGTAGCGCATTAGTGACAGGTGAAATTGATCATGATGCACTAGTGACTGCCATTGAAAAAGCAGGTTATGGCGCTGAAATTATTCAAGATGATGTAAAACGTAGAGAGCGCCAGCAAGAAGTCGCTGTTGCTAATATGAAGCGTTTTCGCTGGCAAGCTGCATTGGCCTTAGTTGTTGGTATCCCTGTCATGATTTGGGGAATGATTGGCGACAATATGATGTTAACCGAAGCTAACCACAGTATTTGGTTAGGTATTGGTATTGCAACATTGTTTGTTATGGTTATTGCTGGTGGTCATTTCTATCGTAGTGCATGGCAAAGTTTAAAAAACCGCAGTGCGACAATGGATACCCTCGTTGCGTTAGGAACAGGAACAGCATGGCTCTATTCCATTACCGTGAATTTATGGCCAGAAGTGTTCCCTGCTCAAGCTCGACATCTCTATTATGAAGCCAGTGCGATGATTATTGGTTTAATCAATCTAGGTCATATGCTTGAGCAAAGAGCGCGTCAGCGTTCATCTAAAGCACTAGAGCGCCTATTAGATTTAACGCCACCTACAGCAAGGGTCATCACTGAAAACGGTGAAGTTGAAATGCCATTAGCTGATGTTAAACAAGGAATGACATTACGTTTAGCAACAGGTGATAAAGTACCGGTTGATGGTGAAATTATTCAAGGTGAAGTGTGGATGGATGAAGCCATGTTGACTGGTGAACCCATCCCACAGCAAAAAACAGTGGGCGATACTATTCATGCCGGAACCACAGTTCAAGATGGTTCAGTTTTATTTAAAGCGGCGGCTGTGGGAAGCAAAACAACACTGGCACGTATCATTAAATTAGTTCGCCAAGCACAAAGTAGTAAACCTGAAATTGGTCAGCTAGCGGATAAAATTTCAAGTGTTTTTGTGCCTATTGTTGTCATTATTGCCTTAATTGCAGGTGCTATTTGGTATTTCTTTGGCCCTTCGCCACAAATTACCTATGCACTCGTAATTATCACAACGGTTCTTATCATCGCTTGCCCTTGTGCCTTAGGCTTAGCGACACCAATGTCCATTATTTCAGGTGTAGGCCGTGCGGCTGAATATGGTGTGTTAGTCCGTGATGCGGATGCGCTACAACAAGCCAGTAAGCTAGATACTTTAGTCTTTGATAAAACAGGAACATTGACAGAAGGTATGCCTCAAGTCACTGAAATTCATACTTTCAATCAAGTAGATGAAATTCAAGCACTTGCATTGGCAGCATCACTGGAAAATGGCTCTAATCATCCATTGGCTAAGGCAATTTTAACACGCGCTGAAGGCATTGATTTACCCGAAGTAAATAAGTTTCGTACATTAGCAGGTATGGGATTAAGTGGTGAAATTAAGGGTAAAATAGTGCTTTTAGGTAACCCCAAATTGATGGTTGACTCTGGTGTTGATATTAGTGAAGTTAATTCGCTAATTGACTCTCAGGCAGCCAAAGGGGTTACTCCGGTTTTATTAGCACAAGACGGCAAAATTGCGGCACTACTTTCTATTCGCGATCCTCTTAGAGAAGATACTGTAAGTGCGTTACAACGTTTACATAATCAAGGTTATCGACTCGTGATGTTAACGGGAGATAACCCAATTACAGCGAATGCAATTGCAAAAGAAGCAGGCATTGATCAGGTTATTGCGGGTGTGATGCCAGAAGGTAAAGCACAAGCTATTACTGAGCTTCAAGCTGAAGGACGTCGTGTTGCAATGATCGGAGATGGTATTAACGATGCCCCTGCATTAGCCAAAGCTGATGTCGGTATTGCAATGGGGGGTGGTAGTGATATCGCTATTGAAACAGCCGCTATCACGTTAATGCGTCATAGTTTGCATGGTGTTGCTGATGCCGTTGAGATCTCAAAGGGTACGCTACGTAATATGAAGCAGAATTTATTCGGTGCCTTTATCTATAACAGCTTAGGTATTCCTATCGCAGCCGGTATTTTATACCCATTTACAGGCACGTTATTAAACCCTGTTGTTGCTGGTGCAGCAATGGCATTGTCTTCAATCACTGTAGTAAGTAACGCAAACCGTCTATTGCGTTTTAAACCCAAACAATAATACTTAATAAAGTATTTTCCTAAAACCTCTTTTACTTATCTGTAAAAGGGGTTTTTTATTATCTTATTTTTTGTTTTCTATTAATCATTATTAGCATTTTCAAAAGGTTAAAAAAAAGCCGATATTTCTATCGGCCAGTCAAAGAGGAATTTCTCATTATACAAGAGAGTCATTACTCCGCCCTCTTAACGCTAGGATAGCAATATATTATAAGTTTTTCATTAAAATTTAGTGGCACAATAAACTTAAATTATAGTTTTAAAAAAAGAACAAGTTTTCATTTAATTTCTATTTATTATTGTAGAAAACCATTATTTAAATAAAATAAAGAATCTCACACAAAAATGATGTTTTTAAAAGGATTTAAAAATGAATTTAAATAAGACTATTATTATAATCTTACCTTTAATTTATTCATCTCATGTATTTTCAGATGAAACATATTATATAACACCAGATAAAACTCCATTTATCGCTATTGAACCAGATACGATAATCACATCCCCCTCATCTTTTGATCAAAAAATAAGTAACCATTATGTTAAGTTAGAAAAAAATAAAATATCATTAACTGATGAGATAATAGAAAAGCTCAACAAACACATTGGGAATATAAAAACAACATTCGGAGAAAGTATTACAAAAGAAAATATTAAAATAAAAAATAGTTTAATTATTTCACCGAAAGATATAGAGATAAGATCAAAAATTGCTTCTTTTTTTTATAATAAAATAAAAGATAATCTACTAGAATCAAACGATGCCCCACATATTTCATTTAATAAAAAAGCCGTTCTTCACTTTCTAGCCGAACATACAAATGATGATATACAGATTGCACAAACGACATTACCTAACCTCACCATTAAACAATATGATGATATTGTTCATGGAGAAAATAACAATGAAATAAACCAAGGAGATTTATTTTCAATTGAAAATGAATTCAATAAAAAGATCATTACGTTAATCAAAAAGAACAATATTGAACTGAGTAAGTTTGATAATCAAATTAAGCTTAATAAAATGATGAGCAAAGTTAATCAATCTGGTCACGCAATGAATTTAGAAAGAATATTAGCAAATGAAGACAATTTTGGTGCTAATAAAAAAGACATTGATACCAATAAAAAAGACATTGATACCAATAAAAAAGGCATTGATGCCAATAAAAAAGATATTGATAACAATAAAGAAAGTATTGATGCCAATAAAAAAGACATTGATACCAATAAAAAAGGCATTGATGCCAATAAAAAAGATATTGATAACAATAAAAAAGGCATTGATGCCAATAAAAAAGATATTGATACCAATAGAATAGGCATTGATACCAATAGAAAAGATATTGATATAAATAAAGAAGACATAGATAATATTAAAGATAACTATATCGATAATCTAAATATTAATGGAAACAATATTTCATTAAAAAACCATTTTGCTACTCTTTATATGGAACAATCAATCTCAAGAAGCGAAGTTAAAACGCTAAAAAATGATTTTGAACATTTTAAATCTGATACTCAAAATCGCTTTTATAAAGTTGAAAAACGCGCCAACCAAGGTATTGCTTCTGTGGCAGCAATGAGTAATTTACCTTTTACCGATTCTGCTACATTTAGTACCGCTATCGGCATAGGTAATTATCGTAATGCCACTGCTCTTGCTTGGGGTATGCAATATCGTATTAATGAAAATATTAAAATAAGAGCCTCTACTGCATGGAATGAATCAAGCTGGGTCTCTGCTGGCGGTGTTGGGGTAAGCTGGTAAAATAACATAAAAACAACGAAAGCTAAGTAAAGCTTGGCTTTCGTTGTTTCATTCCATTACAAATCCGTTATGCTAAAACCTTGTGATTTTATATTCAAAGGAGCATATCAATGACGGGTATTTTTCAGAAAATCAAACACTGGGTTGGGATAAAAAATACTCCCCATTACCCTTATCCCGCTGTCGATATTATGCTACCTAATAATGTCTCTTTGCACCTTGTGGGTAGTATCCATATGGGT
The DNA here is from genome assembly GCF_023100685.1 of Proteus vulgaris. NCBI lineage: Bacteria > Pseudomonadati > Pseudomonadota > Gammaproteobacteria > Enterobacterales > Morganellaceae > Proteus > Proteus vulgaris. The sequence goes on from NZ_CP090064.1 coordinate 3,374,892, forward strand.
GTTCCAACAATGACACCGCTATCTAATGTACTTATAAGCGAAATAAAAAAAGCAGATGCTGTTATTGTTGAAGCCGACATTTCAACTGATGTACAACCTTTTGATCAATCGTCTCTTTTTAGAGGCTCATTAGAGACGCGCTTAAATAGCTCTCTTTTTTCTCAAATAACACAGCATTGTGAAGATCTTTCCCTTTCTCTTTATCAGCTCGACAATAAGCCACTTTGGCAAATCGCCTTAATTTTACAATCTACACAAGCGATGCAACTTGGATTACAACCTCAATATGGTATTGATTATCAAGTTATCCAACATGCTAATGAATATGAAAGAAGTATTATTGAACTCGAAGGTATTGAGAGTCAGGTCGCATTGTTATTAGATTTCCCTGAAGATGGCCAGCAATTACTCGAAGATACACTAAAAAATTGGCACGAGAACGCACGTACATTGCAAATCATGATCAATTGGTGGTTAAATTATAATAGTAGAGAGAAGCAGCCACCGTTACCAAATACTTTTAGTAAAGCTGTATTTGATATTTTAATGCAAAGCCGTAACCAAAAATGGGTAGGTATATTATCTAAATTACCGGCAGGCCGCTACGTAGTGACTGTAGGTGCCCTTCATTTATTTGGTGAAGAGAATTTGATCGATTTATTAACGCACCAAGCATAAACATATTGTTCTAACCTTGTAAGTAGGAATAACTATGACTCCCGCTGTAAACTTATTAGAAAAACAGAAAATTAAATTTATCCTCCATCCTTATGAGCATGATGCTAATGTTCATAATTTTGGTGATGAAGCCGTTGAAAAACTGGGTTTGAATAATCGTCAAGTCTTTAAAACATTGTTAGTTTCTTTAAATGGTGATGCTAAAAATCTTGCTGTTGCAGTCACTCCTGTTTCTGGTCAGTTAGATTTAAAACTTGTCGCTAAGTGCTTTAAAGCGAAAAAAGCAGATATGGCAGATCCACAAATTGCACAAAAAGTGACTGGTTATTTAGTGGGTGGAATAAGTCCATTAGGTCAGAAAAAACGGTTACCCACTGTAATTGATGAACAAGCCCTTGAATTTAACACCATTTTTGTTTCTGGCGGTAAACGTGGCTTAGATATTGAATTATCAGCAAAAGATTTAGGTTCTGTATTAGGTGCTCAGTTTGCACTAATCCGTAAAGAATCATAATCATTAATGATTTTTTATTTTAAGGCACATCCTCAAAATAAAAAATTAACGTGACTTAAATCAAAAATAAAAGGCGACATTAATGTCGCCTTTTGTCTATATAAGCGTTATTGATAAGACTTATTTTTTGTAAACAATTTCGCCTTTAGGTTCGAAATCAGCAGCTTTCAATGGAGAGTGTGATTCGATATAGCCTTTTAATACTTCAGCATCAACAAAACCGGTATTCACATAACCAGGGTGTGAATCAATCTTAGGATATCCATCACCACCAATACCGTTAAAGTTTAATGTCGCCATACGATAAGATTTGGTTTTATCTAATGGTTTACCTGCAATTTTAACATCGCTGACTTTACAATCGGCATCAACTGTTAAGCTAACATTGTAGAATTGTGCGTAAGCACCGGAGTCTACTTTCATGCAAGCAACGGCTGACAAATAAGGCTCTACCTCTTCACCTTTAAAATCAACATAAACCAGTTCATTTGCAAATGGTTGAACTTTCAATACATCTTTGTAAGTGATATCACCAGATTCAATTGAATCACGCACACCACCACCACTCATAATGGCAAAGTCTGCATTAGCACGTTCAGCTTGAGCTGATAGTAATAAACGCGCCATATTGGTTTGAACAAAGCGAACTTTACTACGATCACCTTCTAATTTACCAACAACCTCACCAACTTTAACATTCAGTTGCTCGCCACCTTTTTCTTGGTAAGGGGTTAGCAATTTCATCATATCTGGGTTATGAGGAATTTCTTCTGTGTAGTAGACAAGTTCAGTAGTACCGTCGTCTTTCTTCACTTTTTGATTTAAGTTGATTGGGATGAGTTGATAATGCTTTAACGTGAATTCACCATTACGGAATTCGAAATCTGCACGACCAACATATTTGCCCCATTCATGAGCCTGAACAATCCATGTACCATTTTGATTATCAGGCGCACAAGGCGTTCCTGGTACATAATCAGCTTGTTTGTAGTTTTTGTTCTCTTGAGACATACAAACAGGATCTTGTGAGTGACCACCCACAATCATATCAAGGTAGCCTTTTGGTAAGGCACGCGCCATTTCCACATCACCTGGTGCGTTAGAACCGTGATTACCATCATCATAGTGACCCATATGGGTTGCTGCGATAATAATGTCTGGCTTTTCTGTTGTACGCAGTTCTTCTACAACTTTTTTAGCCTCATCAGAAGGCTTACGGAATTCAGTATCAGGGAAGTTTGCTGGGTTACCGATACGCACAGTATCATCAGTCGTTAAGCCCAACACTGCAATTTTCACACCTTGCTTATCAAAAATGGTGTAAGGCTTAAATAAACGCTCACCTGTACTTTTCTGATAAATATTTGCAGACAAGAACGGGAATGTTGCCCATTTCTCTTGTTGACGTAAAACATCTAACGGATTGTCGAATTCATGGTTACCCAGTGCCATTGCATCGTAACCCACAAGATTCATACCTTTAAAATCAGGCTCTGCATCTTGTAAGTCAGATTCTGGAACACCTGTATTGATATCGCCACCTGATAACAGCAGTACGCTACCACCTTTTTTAGCCACTTCATCACGGATATTATCAACAACGGTTTTTTGAGCTGCTAAGCCGTACTCACCACGATCGTTATGCCAGAAATGGCCATGATGATCATTGGTGTGCAAAATAGTAATTTCGTACGTTTTATCCTTTTCCCATGCCTGAGACAACGCCGGCGCCATAGCTAAAGAAACGGTCAAAGCGCATGCCGATAATTTAAAAGATAAGCTCATGGTATATCCCCATGTATATTATTTATTGAGAAGGTTCTGCCATGCATCTACTGTAGAAAAAAAAGACAGAAGTTAAATACTTTTGCTGTATTTTATGACGTAGGTTATATAATTTTTTAATTATTTCATTGATCCAATAGTTTTTTTGAGACATGAATCAAACTCTATTTCTCACAAAAGCACTCAACTCCAAATAGATGTAAACTAGACTAATAAAAATAGAAACAATTCATTAACAAAATAATATGACAGGGAATTAAAATGAGTAATGCTGACCCAACGCTTCCCATAGAAGAAACTGATGTTTTACAACGAAAAGCCAACAAGCGTAATACGGTTTTTAGTATTTTAACTGCCATCAGTTTTTCACATCTTCTCAATGATATGATCCAATCATTGATATTAGCTATTTACCCTATGTTGCAATCTGAATTTTCTCTCAGTTTTGTGCAAATAGGGATGATAACGTTGACTTATCAAATTACAGCATCCTTATTACAGCCATTTATTGGCCTCTATACTGATAAATATCCTAAGCCTTACTCATTACCTATTGGTATGGGTTTTACTCTAACAGGGCTTATTCTCCTTGCCTTTGCTGATACATTCCCAATGTTATTATTTGCTGCTGGGTTAGTGGGTACTGGCTCATCTGTTTTCCATCCTGAATCATCCCGTGTTGCTAGAATGGCATCAGGTGGAAGGCACGGACTTGCACAATCGCTCTTCCAAGTAGGCGGGAATCTCGGTAGCTCATTAGGCCCTCTTTTGGCTGCATTACTGATAGCACCTTATGGCAAAGGAAATGTCGGTTGGTTCTCCCTTGCTGCATTGCTGGCTATTGTCGTGTTATTACAAGTTAGCCGTTGGTATAAAATTCAACAAGAAGCTCAGAAAAAACAACCTAAAAGACTCAGCAATAAAGCAATATTGCCACGCAAAGCCCTTTTGGGATCTTTAGCCATTTTACTTATTCTGATTTTTTCTAAGTATTTTTATCTTGCAAGCATCAGTAGCTACTATACTTTCTATTTAATACATAAATTTGGCGTTTCAGTACAAAATGCACAAATTCACCTATTTGTTTTTCTCTTTGCTGTTGCTGCTGGCACCATGATTGGTGGCCCTGTAGGCGATAAAATTGGTAGAAAATACGTTATTTGGGGATCTATTCTAGGTGTTGCACCTTTTACACTGATACTCCCTTATGCCAGCTTGTACTGGACTGGCGTACTTACTGTATTCATTGGTGTAATTTTAGCTTCAGCATTTTCTGCTATCTTGGTTTATGCTCAAGAGTTAATTCCGGGTAAAACAGGTATGGTTTCAGGGCTTTTCTTTGGACTTGCTTTTGGAATGGGAGGGATTGGTGCTGCAGTCTTAGGGTATATTGCAGATCAGAAGAGTATTGAATATGTCTATCATATTTGTGCTTATCTCCCACTGTTAGGTATTTTCACCATTTTTCTTCCTAATATTGGGGTAGATAAAACTGAATAAGCTGTAATTAACCCTGTTATTTAAATGAACCAATAACAGGGTAACTCTTACCTTAAAAGACAAGACTTATTAAAATAACATAAAAAAACGCATTTGCGTCATAAAACTCAATCAACTTGCTATTTTTATAAATAATCGATAATTTTTAGCGAATTTATTGCATAAATACGTTAAACTATCCGCCTGCTATATACTCGCCCCCCCCGATACATGTAGTTTTATAAAAAGAAGGAGAATTGATGCCGCATTCAACACCCCTCATTACCACCATTGTTGGTGGGTTAGCACTTGCTTACATTTTAGGCATGATCGCTCAACGGCTAAAAATCTCACCTTTAGTAGGATATCTTGCTGCGGGTGTACTCGCTGGCCCATTTACCCCAGGCTTTGTCGCTGATACCTCTCTCGCCCCTGAACTCGCTGAAATCGGCGTCATTCTGCTAATGTTTGGCGTGGGTTTACATTTTTCTTTAAAAGATCTTATGGCGGTAAAAGCTATCGCTATTCCGGGTGCTATTGCGCAAATTGCAGTCGCAACACTATTAGGATTGGGATTATCGGCATTTTTTGGCTGGGGTTTATTTAGTGGCATTGTATTCGGTTTATGTCTATCAACGGCAAGTACCGTTGTTCTTTTACGAGCACTTGAAGAAAGAGGCCTGATTGATAGCCAACGAGGCCAAATTGCTATTGGTTGGCTGATAGTTGAAGACCTAGCAATGGTATTAGCCCTTGTGCTACTACCCGCTGCCGCCAATATGCTGGAAAGTAGCGACCAAACCAGTGTTTCTCAACTGATGATTAATTTAGGGATCACTATCGGTAAAGTCGTTGCCTTTATCTTAATCATGATGGTTGTCGGCCGTAAGCTTATTCCTTGGATTTTAGCCAAAACCGCAGCAACGGGCTCTCGTGAACTCTTTACGTTATGTGTGTTAGCTCTAGCCTTAGGTATCGCTTATGCCGCTGTAACCTTATTTGATGCTTCTTTCGCATTAGGCGCATTCTTTGCCGGTATGGTACTCAATGAGTCTGATTTAAGCCACAGAGCTGCTCAAGATACTTTGCCACTGCGTGATGCCTTTGCAGTACTGTTCTTTGTGTCTGTAGGTATGCTGTTTGATCCTATGGTCTTAATTGAACACCCACTCGGCATCTTAGCAACGTTGGCTATCATTATTATTGGTAAATCAGCAGCAGCGCTGGTACTTGTACGAATGTTTGGGCATTCTAGACGAACAGCCCTAACTATTTCTGCTAGTCTTGCTCAAATTGGTGAATTTGCCTTTATTCTTGCTGGTCTTGGTGTTGCTCTAAACGTTTTAGAGCCAGATGCACGTAATCTTGTTTTAGCCGGCGCTTTAGTTTCTATTATGCTAAACCCAGTATTGTTCTCTTTATTAGACCGTTATCTGGCAAAAACAGAGACAAAAGAAGAAGTGGAACAACTACAACAAGAAGAGCTGGAAGAAGAGATGCCAGTTCCTGTTGATATCTGTGGCCACGCTATTATCGTTGGCTATGGACGCGCGGGAAGTATGCTTTCTGAAAAATTATTAGCTAAATCTATTCCATTGGTTATTATCGAAAATAGCCGTAATAAATTCACGGAATTAAAAGAGAAAAGCTTAAATACGGTACTGGGTAATGCTTCAACAAAAGAATCACTTGCTTTAGCCCGTATTGATTGTGCTAAATCTTTACTACTGACTATCCCTAATGGTTATGAAGCCGCTGATATTGCCGAAACAGCAAGAAGTATGAACCCTGATTTAAATATCATTGTTCGTGCTCATTTCGACGATATTATTGTTCGGGCTAACTACGATGAAGAAGCATCTTTTATCCTTGAAAAAGGTGCAAATCACGTCATTATCGATGAAGATCAAACTGCATCTGCAATGGCTGATATGTTAGTGAAGGAAGTAGAGTTTGGTTGTGCTATTGATGATACTCCTGAAAATGGTCAGCAAATTATTGCTCCAAGTGCAGCACAATAACCAAATATAGATAACCTGTTAACGCTACAAATTTAAGTCAATAAAAAACCTATCAAAATTGATAGGTTTTTTATTTCACTCTGATAAAACAAAACTGAGAAACAATATAAACTTAACGTTCCCAATAGGCTTCTTCTAAGCTGTCTTCTTTTTCAGGTAAACCACGCGTTAAACGAGGTGAATGCTGACTTAACACTTGATAACTCACTCGATTAGCATATTTACACACTTGTGCTAATGATGAGTAGGTTAAATAAGTTCGAGGATGCTTACTCGAATTCGGCACATTAATTCGATGGTAACTATTTGCTGTAATATCATGCAGTAATGCCGATAATGCTGCATCACCCGCACCATTTGTATTCATGATTTTCTCAGGGCCACCCATATAAGGCTCAATATGGGAATAAACTTTTTCTGGCTCTTCACAATCTTTGTAGCGCATTGCACGGCTAAATTCATAACGGTTAAATTCAGCAATTGCACCAGGTAATAAAGGATGCGTTGTTTGACGTTTAAAGCTTTGTTCCGTATACCCCCCCATATAAAGCCCTGCGGGGCCTGCGGTACAAAGAACTAAGTCAACCCATTCTAATGCGACATCAGAGGCAAGGAGAGGATCAGAATGCCCTGTTAACTCAAATGCTTCATCTTCATTCATTGCCACAACAGATACATGCTCTTTTAGGAAATCACGCCACCATTGTGGATCATCTGCAATAACATATTTAGTACCTAATGTAAGCACTACGGGTACGTCATACTTTTTCGCATATTCAATCGCTTTCATGGTAGCCAAAGGCATTGGCTCACCAGGTTTACAACGCACTAAATAAGCGGTTAAAACCAATGCAGAAGCTTCTGCAATCACCTCTTCTGGAATACTCTCAGGCTGAAGTTGGTTCATTTGGCCTGGGCTAATTGCAAAAGTACGTTCACCATTTTCTGTGATCAGCGTAAAACAGCGCCCAATAGCACCATCAACACCTTGAAGATAATTCAAATCAGTGCGGCTAGACGTGTTACATAAATAGCGATAAGCATAGCTACCAATCTGAATGTTATTACACATAGTACCTAATAACACAGAACGGTCATCAGCCAATACAGAGTAATTATGCAGTGTATTACCAATAGTGCCACCCGCAAATTCGTGAGTGATTAAGTTATTATCTGTTAATTCACGATAAAGCGCTTCTGCGACATCATCTTCAATAACTAGAGAGTGTCCCTGACTCAAGTTATAACGGGTAATAAATGCCTCATCAACTTTCGCTTCGATATCCACCAATGTTTGGTCAATGCCGACAATATAGGCGCGCGAAGATTCGCTCTCCGTCATATTGATGATGGGTTGTAGTAAAGGATCTCGTAAACTAACGGGAAAATAGTGTTTGGATTTTCGTTTGCCAGGGAATTTCATTGTGAACGATGCTACACAGCTAAAAAAGATGCGCAATGTTAACACAATATTATGGGAGAGACAGTAGGTGTACGTCTGTACACCTACTTATTTGGCGATATTTTTATGCGGTTTTACGACGGCTTCTTGCCATATAGCTCAGTAAAACACCCATTACAGAAAGGATAAAACCAACAAAAGCAGCACCGACTAAAATCAGAGCACGTTTAGGCGCATCTTTTTTAGTGGGTTCATAAGGCTTCAACATATATTTGAATGGTACAAATTGAAGCTCATCTAATTTCACTTTTTCTAACTGCTTCATGTTATATAAACGGTTTTTCAGATCAGCACTCACTGTTGTTGGATCAGTGATAGCTTCTGTGATAGCCAATTTACTACTTAACGCATCAGAACCCATGGCAATAGAGTAATCAGGGTCATCTTTAATTTGTGCGCCTTCACTTGAAATTGGTTTTTTTACTCCTGCCGCATTAGCAATCTCTAACGCATATTTTAAGCGTTGAACATTTACATTACGTGCATTAGCAATACGTTCTAAATCCATTTCATACGCTTTTTGAGCAAAGCTTAATTTACGTTCAATTTGATCATCAATCTCGTCTTTCACTTCCATACGTACTTTGGTGGAAATAAAACGAATATAGCCTGAAAGTAAATCGTAAGCCTCTTCTGAGGTTGGTGCCGTAAAGCTTAGATTAATTTCGCCACTAAACTCTTCTTCACTGTTTTTATCATCTGAAGCTTTTAAATTAATATCTTTCGTTACGATTTCTTCAATTAATTTACGTTTATCGAGTGGCGTTGGCTCTTCCATTTTAGCCAACAAGCTTTTGTAATAATCTGTGCTTATCAAATACTCTTCACGCAAAACACGAGAGTTATAGTTATTGATAAATTTTTGATAAACAGAAGAACCATTAACACCCGTATCAACATCCACTAGGCTTAGTTCAGTCAATGTCGCTCTTAATTGCTTCATTTCATCGAGCATTGGCTTGGTAATTGCAGCTTGGCTTGTCCATTTTTGGGGTAAAAAACTTGCAACAGTAAAGCCAACGATAGCAAATAATAACGTGATACCAATAATGACAAATTTTGATTTATAAATAACAGAAAATAATTCAAAAAGATCGATTTCATCGTTCTGTTTTAGATAAAAGTCATCAAAATTCCCTTTATCAATTTCTGAAGATTGTGGTTTTGAAAGCTTACTATTCATTTTCCTGCCTAAATTTATGTAATGCAGTGTCCGTTTATCAGCATTTTAGTGATTAACACTAAAACACTTAAAAAATGAGAAAAGATAAGTTTATATATAACTGAAATATGATCAAATTAATATATCATCAAATCCGATAATTTTATTTATAGAATTCAGTAATTATTTTTTGCATATCTCACGGATCATCACCTCTAGCAAGTCAATATGCCCAGGTTCATCATTTAATGCAGGGATATATTCATACTGTTTTCCCCCTCCATGAATAAAGAATTCACGGTTCTGTTCGTTAATTTCTTCTAATGTTTCCAAACAATCAGATGAAAAGCCCGGGCATACAACTTGAACGTGTTTAACACCTTCACTTCCCAACTTTTCCATTGTTTTATCAGTATAAGGTGATAACCAAGGCTCACGTCCGAAACGTGATTGGAATGTCAACATGACCTGCTTTTTAGGGTAGCCTAATTGTATTTCTAATTGTTCTTTAAGCTTTTCAGTTGTAAGGCAACATTCATCATAATAAATATCCCCTGTTTTAATAAATCGCTCTGGAATACCATGGAAAGAGAGAATTAAACGATCAGGTTTTCCATATTGCTGAAAGCTCTTCTCAATAGAGGTAACAAGTGCTTTGATATAAAGCGGATGTTCAGGGTAGCTACGAATAAAATTTAAGGATGGAATAGTGCGCATCCCTTTCAATATTTTGCTTACACCATCAAATACCGCGGCAGAGGTAGAACAAGAGTATTGAGGATAAAGTGGTAACAAAATAAGGTTCTCAACACCTTGTTGTAACAGTTTTTCAATCCCTTCATTTAGCGATGGATTGCCATAACACATCCCTAATTCCACAGGTATATTAGGTAATCGCTGAGCAAGCGCGCGTTGTTGGGCGCGACTATAAACTAACAGAGGGGAACCTTCTTTCATCCATATTTGTTGATAAAGTTTTGCTACTTTAGGAGAACGAAACGGCAATATCGCGCCCTGTAATATTGGTTTCCAAATTAAAGGAGAAACATCAACAACACGAGGATCGCTAAGAAATTGTGCTAAATAACGTCGGACAGCACCCGTTGTCGGCGCATCAGGTGTACCAAGATTAACGAGAAGAACGCCATACTTAGCATGATTCATACCATGACTCCTTAGAGTTATTTTTATTAGGATAACCAAAGGGTAGAAGAATAAAGGAAAATAATGAATTGTGCTTGTCAATTTATTGGATCGAATTTTTTAACTTATTTTATACCGGTTAAATAAGGTAAAAAAAATCCCGGCTCAACCGGGATTAATCATAGCGATGACAAATTAGCCAAGGATACTTTTCAGTTCAGCATTAATTTCGCTAACTTTTTGTGTACCATCAACTTTGAAGTATTTTGCATTGCTTGCTTTAGCTTCATTCTGATAATAAGAAACTAACGGTGCCGTTTGAGTATGATACTCAACTAAACGTTTACGAACGGTTTCTTCTTGGTCATCTTTACGTGTTGTTAACTCTTCACCTGTCACGTCATCACGATTTTCCACTTTAGGTGGATTAAATTTCACATGATAAACACGACCTGATGGTGCGTGAACACGACGGCCAATAATACGTTCTACAATGATGTCATCTGGTACTGCGAATTCCAGTACGAAATCCACATTGATCCCTGCTTCTTTCATTGCATCAGCTTGCGGAATTGTTCTTGGGAACCCATCCAACAAGAAACCATTACGGCAATCGTCTTGTTTGATGCGCTCTTTAACTAACGCAATAACTAATTCATCAGTAACTAACTGACCATTGTCCATCAGTGCTTTTGCTTTCAGTCCTAGTTCTGTACCTGCACTTACTGCCGCACGTAACATATCACCAGTTGAAATCTGTGGGATACCATAGTTTTCTTTAATGAATTGAGCCTGAGTGCCTTTACCAGCGCCTGGAGCGCCTAGCAGAATGATACGCATCGCGTAAATCCCCTTGCATTTAATTTTTTATATTTAAACTCGAAAACGCATTACCATACCATTTTGTGAGGTCATCGCTCAAGAAATCACGGTAGCGATTGCATTTTATTTTTGTCGAAAAAGAAAAAACCACGCTCTCTTTTCAGAGAAACGTGGTTTAAATGTTTGAAAACGAAAACAGTTACGCTTTTTGAACTAAAAGTTGATTCACTAAGCGAATAAACTGGTTTGGATCTTCCAAAGAGCCTCTTTCAGCAAATAATGCCTGATCGAGTAATAAATTAACCCAATCAGCAAATAAAGCGTCATCCGTTAACTCGGCTGTTTGTTTCACTAATGGATGATTTGGATTTAGCTCAAAGTTATATTTTACTTCTGGCACTTCTTGTCCTGCTGCTGCAAACAATTTCGCCATTTGTGTGGTCATTTCATCCGCACTGGTTGTCACAATCGCAGGGGTATCTGTCAAGCGGTGTGTTAATTTCACCTCTTTAACTCTGTCGCCCAACAAAGTTTTAATGCGCTCAACGAAAGGTGCTAATTGTTTATCTGTTTCTTCTTGTTCAGCTTGTTTTTCTTCATCAGCCAGTTTATCAAGAGATTCATCTGCTTTACTGACAGATTGGAATGACTTGCCATCAAACTCTGTCAGATAATTCATCATCCATTCATCAATACGATCTGATAACAGTAATACTTCGATACCTTTTTTGCGGAACAGCTCTAAATGAGGGCTATTTTTCGCAGCAGCGTAGCTATCAGCGGTGATGTAATAGATTTTTTCCTGACCTTCCACCATGCGGCTAACATAATCTTCCAATGAAACCGTTTGAGCATCACTGTCGTTATGCGTTGATGCAAAACGCAGTAACTTAGCAATAGTTTCAATGTTAGATGAGTCTTCTGCTGGACCTTCTTTTAAGACTAAACCAAACTCTTTCCAGAATGCTTGATACTCTTCAGGCTTATTCTCAGCCAGTTTTTGTAACATTTGTAATGCACGTTTAGTTAATGCACTACGTAAGTTACGTGTAACAGAGCTGTCTTGTAGAATTTCTCGCGAAACGTTTAGTGGTAAATCATTAGAATCAACTAACCCACGAATAAAACGTAGGTAATTAGGCATAAACTGCTCAGCTTCATCCATAATAAAAACACGCTGTACATACAGTTTTAAACCATGGCGCTGTTCACGATTCCATAAATCCCAAGGCGCTTTTGAAGGCACATATAATAAACTTGTGTATTCTTGTTTACCTTCAACGCGGTTGTGTACCCAGCTTAATGGATCAGCAAAGTCATGAGAGATATGCTTATAAAACTCTTTATACTCATCATCACTTACTTCAGCTTTATTACGAGTCCACAGCGCTTGCGCCTTATTAATTTTTTCCCACGTTACTGTGCCGTCTTCTTCATTTTTCGTTTCAATTTCAACAGGCAAAGAAATATGGTCAGAATATTTACTAATAATGCTACGTAGACGCCAATCATCTAAATACTCATCTTCGCCTTCACGCAAATGAAGCGTTATTTCAGTACCGCGATCCGCTTTTTCAATATCAGCAACGGTGTAATCACCTTCACCTTCAGACTCCCAGAAAACGCCTTTATCGGCTGTTTCACCTGCAGCACGAGTGCGCACAGTCACTTTATCTGCAACGATAAAAGCTGAATAGAATCCCACACCAAACTGACCAATTAACTGGCTATCTTTAGCTTGATCTTGTCCGATAGATTCTAAGAATGATTTGGTACCTGATTTTGCGATAGTACCTAGATTATCAATGACTTCATCACGAGTCATACCAATACCATTATCACTGATAGTCAGAGTTCGGTTCTCTTTATCAGTGGAAATGCGCACATGCAATTCACCGTTATTTTCATAAAGTGCTGCATCTGATAATGCACGGAAACGCAATTTATCAGCCGCATCTGATGCGTTCGAAATCAATTCGCGAAGGAAAATTTCTTTATTGGAGTAAAGAGAATGGATCATTAATTGAAGAAGTTGTTTAACTTCTGACTGAAATCCTCTTGTTTCCTGACCTTTCATACTCATTTTTACCTCAATTAATCCTAATTTGGCGAAAAAAAATCAATATGAGTAAAAAGTGGGGATAGATAAGCAAGTTTCAAGGGTTGAGTAAAAAATTAAGCTTATAAAATTAATTAACTACCTTATATGATTAAAGTTTGAGCAAAAATAATACTTGCTGTATATTTTTAGCTGTATATTTTATTATATAGCGATATTAACTTAGGTTTATGACTATGAAAGCTTTATTACAGCACTGTTTATTAGGTATTGGCATACTCTCCCTTTCTTCCTTCTCTTACGCAGACAGACAAATCGTAGACCAAATTGGTCGCACCGTGACCATTCCAGATAAAATAGAAAGAACGGTGGTTTTACAACATCAAACACTGAATTTACTAGTTCAACTTGATGCTACAGATAAAGTTGTTGGTGTAATGTCTAACTGGAAACAACAATTAGGTGATGGCTATGCACAATTAGCGCCCTCACTGGAAAATACCCCAAAAGTGGGCGATCTCACCAGTTTTGATGCTGAAAGCTTAGTAAAGCTACAACCTCAAGTTGTTTTTGTAACCAATTACGCCCCAAAAGAGATGATCGATAAGATCTCTGCTCTTGGTATTCCTGTTGTGGCGATTTCATTACGCAAAGAAGCTAATGAAGATAAATCAACACTCAATCCAACATTACAAAACGAAGAACAAGCCTATAACGAAGGGCTAAAAGAAGGCATTTTGTTGATTGGGGATATCGTCAATAAATCAGAAAATGCAAAAACCTTAGTAAATGATACTTTTAAACAACGTGAGCAAGTAAGTCAGCGCTTACAAGATATTCCTAAAGAGCAACGAGTGCGGGCTTACATGGCAAACCCAGACTTAACTACTTATGGTTCAGGTAAGTATACAGGCTTGATGATGGAGCACGCTGGCGCATTCAATGTTGCGGCATCAACCGTCAAAGGATATAAACAAGTTTCTCTTGAACAAGTTATTGCATGGGATCCTGAAGTTATCTTTGTTCAAGACAGATACCCACAAGTTGTGGATGAAATAAAACAAGATACACGTTGGCAAGTCATTAATGCTGTTAAAAATAATCGCATTTATTTAATGCCTGAATATGCAAAAGCATGGGGATACCCAATGCCAGAAGCCATGGCAATTGGTGAGTTGTGGATGGCAAAAAAACTATATCCTGAAAAATTTAGCGATATTGATATGCAAAAAGCGGCTAATGATTGGTATCAAAAATTCTATCGTACTCAATATCAAGGGAAAGAGTAGGATATAACACAATGACATTTTCCCTTTTTGCAGCAGGTAGCTTAAAAGCAACGCTACCTGCTTTTATTGAGCATTATCAGCAAAAAACTGGTGAAAAGTGGGCACTTACATTTGGGCCTGCAGGATTATTACGCCAACGTATTGAACAAGGAGAAGTTTGTCATTTATTTCTTTCTGCTGATAAAAATAATCCACAGCAATTAATCGATAAAGGTTTAGCACTACAATATGCCCCTTTTATTGCAAATCAACTTTGCATTACAACTCGTCGTAATGATATTAATGAGCTGGATACTTGGCTTACTGTATTATCAAATACCGCATTAAAATTAGCGATATCCACACCAAAATCTGATCCATCAGGTGATTATAGTTGGCAGCTTTTTGATAATATTGCACAAATTGATCCTGATTTAAGCCAGACATTAAAAATAAGAGCGCTCTCTTTAGTTGGCGGTGAACATTCACTTACTATTCCTAAAGGTAGAATGGCAGCCCATTACTTAATTACAACTCATCAAGCCGATGCCTTTATTGGTTACCAGCACTATCAAACACAATTAAGTGAATTTCCTGAACTAAAAACATTCACTATTCCAAAACCTTTTAATGTCACAGCACACTATTGTGCAACACTCATCCATTCACAAGCTTATAGTTTATATCAGGAAATTTTATCCCCTTATGCAAAAGACTATTTTATTAAAGCCGGATTTTTACCGCTAAGCTGATAGTGTTCACTTAGCAGTAAAATGGATAACTAATGATATAAAATTATTTAGCATCACCCACAACAATGGCTTGAGCGCCTTCTTTGGCTTCATCAAGCGCGTGTTTTATTGTATCAGCATGGGCAAGTACAACACCTAAACGGCGAGAGCCTGCGATTTCAGGCTTGGCGAAAAGGCGAATTTGACGATCCGCCTTCAACGCTTTTTCAATACCAGAATACACAATATTCGTACTATAAAGCTCTGGTAAAATAACCGCTGATGCACAAGGGCCTAATTGGCGAATTCCACCAATGGGATAGCCTAAAAAAGCACGAACATGAAGCGCAAACTCTGATAAATCTTGAGAAATTAGTGTCACCAATCCCGTATCATGAGGGCGAGGTGAGACTTCATTAAAGAATACCTCATCACCTTGAACAAACAACTCAACACCAAATAAACCATACCCCCCTAAGTTCTCAACCACTTTACTCGCAATATGGTGTGCTTTAGCAAGTGCGATGTCACTCATCTTTTGAGGTTGCCATGATTCACGATAATCCCCTTTTTCTTGCCGATGACCAATGGGAGCACAAAAATGGATACCATCAACAGCGTGAATAGTCAGTAACGTGATCTCAAAATCAAACGGGATCATTTTTTCAACGATAACGCGTCCTTTTCCTGCTCTCCCGCCCTCTTGTGAGTAAATCCAAGCTTGAGCTAAATCGTTTTCATTACGAATAACACTTTGCCCTTTCCCCGATGAACTCATGACAGGTTTGACAATACAAGGGAAACCGATATCTAAAGCGGCTTTTTTAAAATTCACTTCATCATCAACAAATTGATAATTTGATGTTGGTAAAAGTAATGTTTCAGAAGCTAAACGACGGATACCCTCTCTATCCATTGTGAGCTTTACAGCGCGGGCACAAGGAACAACTTTTTGCCCTTTTTGTTCTAATTCAACCAATAACGAGGTTGCTATCGCCTCAATTTCAGGAACAATAAAATCAGGTTGCTCTTGTTCAATAATGAGCTTTAATGCATTGCTATCAAGCATATTCACCACATGATGGCGATGTGCAATATGCATCGCGGGTGCATTGAGATAGCGATCAACGGCAATCACTTCAATTCCCAAGCGTTGGCATTCTATCGCGACTTCTTTGCCTAATTCACCTGCACCTAATAGCATTACCTTTGTTGCATTAGCTGTAAGAGCCGTACCCAACACAGTCATTCTTCATCCTCACTATTTATAAAAAATACAATGACGCAAACGATTGCCTTTGAGTAGCATAACGGATTTTACTTGATAGAAAAATAGGCAGGCAAAAATAATCACTCAAAGAAAGAAAACCATTACAAAATTTGGCTGCGTTTTCCTTTTTGGATTTTTAGATAATTAAGACGTTTTCGAATAAGTGCCAAGATACAGCATAAAAGCCCCAGCCAAATTAGAGAAAAACTGACACCTTTAACTTCATCAAAAGCTTCATGAAATAAGAAAACAGCCAGTAAAAATTGAATAGTAGGTTCTATATATTGCGCTAGTCCAATAACTGTTAGCGTAGTTCGTTTCACGGCTGCCGTAAAAAACAATAATGGCAAGATGGTAACAGGTGCAGTTAAAACATAATAAAAACGAGTCAGATTATCTGCAGAAGGTAACGCGCTTTTATCTGTCATAAACAACCAAATGGTCGCGCCTATTGCTAATGGCATTAGCCAAAGAGTTTCCATAAATAAAGAGGTTATGACATCAAAACGAATAAATTTACGAATTAATCCATATACAGCAAATGCGCCTCCCATCATAATAGCCAGCACTGGTAATTCCCCGTACATCCACAGCTGGTATCCCACCCCCGCACAAATTAAAGTAACCGCCCACTTTTCTGCAGGATTAAGCTTTTCTTTCAGAAAAATGACACCTAATAAAATCGAGAAAAGTGGATTAATAAAATACCCTAAGCTCGCTTCTAATACTTGTTGATGCGTTAATGCATAGGTAAAGGTACACCAAGAAACCGCCATTGCCATTGAGCTAAATAAACACATAAAAACAGAACGTTTATCTTGGAAAACCGCACACCATTGAGTTCTATTCTTGATAAAAAGCCACACTAGCAATAATAAAGGAATAGACCAAATTAGACGCTGGGCTAACATTTCTAATGGTTGGGCACCCGGTAAAAGCCGATAAAACAGAGGAGTGATACCCCAAAGAATATAAGAAAAAATGGCTAATACTGCGCCCGATTGAGCCCACATTTAATGTTCCATCAATAAAAGTTGATATGTTTTAATATCATACGCTTAAAACAGACAGAACAATATGATCAACATCGCTGATTGATTGATAAAAAATAGAAGCGTCTAATCGAAAAGATAAAAAAATCTCCACTAATAATGGCTTCGAGAAAAACCAGTATTAATGGAGGGTAAGGAAATACCATTAAGAGAAAAGCGTGGTAAAAACCACAACCAGAAAAAATCAGTGAGCTATCAGAAAATCTCCCGAACATGCAAAGGAGGTTGTTGTTGAACAAAATCATGTAATTTTTTACGACTTGGTGCCGCTGCTATCGCCCCTTTTTGAGTTGTGGCCAAAGCACCACAAGCAGCCGCTTGCGTCACTATTCTTGATAAGTATTGTTCATCTTCAGCAAAACCATATTCTGCAAGTGCCGCCAACAAACCAGACATAAAGGCATCCCCTGCTCCCGTAGTATCAATACACTCAACGGTAAAAGCACTAAATGCAACTTGAGTATTTGGTGTTAACACTAAACATCCTTTAGAGCCTTGAGTGATCACTTTTAAACGCGCGGGATAACCTTCTAATTTTTTAAGGGCATTATTCAATGTCACTTCTTGTGTCATCCACGTAAGTTCATCTTCTGATAATTTTAATATGTCGGCTTTATGCGCATAATTATCGATAACTTCGCGCATTTCTTCGTGATCACGCCACATTTGAGGGCGTAAGTTAATATCAAAACTCAGCAATGAATCCGTCTCTTTAATACTCTTAATAGCTGTATCCAAAGTTGAGCGACAAATGGGATTCACTAATGCTAAAGAGCAAAAATGCAAAATATCTTTTTCGAACGCTGGTAAAGATTTTTCTGTTAAAAATTGATCTGCAGATTCAGCGACTAAGAAAGTAAAATCACGTTCACCATTTTCTTGTAAAGAGACAAGAACTGTACTGGTACGGTGAAACTCATCAAATTCCATTGCTCGAGTATCAACCCCCAGATCAAACAATGTTTTTTGCATAAAATGGCCGAACGCATCTTCACCCACACGCCCAATAAAACCACTTTGTTGACCAAGTTTAGCAACACCCGCAGCAACATTGACAGGCGCGCCACCAGCACATGCTTCATATTGCATATTTTGCAATGGGATCAGGTCAACAACAGCATCACCTAAAGACCAGACTTTCATAATCTCTCCTGAAGATAAGCAATTATTTTTCTTCACTATATTCTGTTTTTATAACTATTCATAACGATTAAAGGAAGATATTGCTCGTAAATCCACTCTGATAACGTTAACATAATGAGATATTATGATAAAGTCAATCTTATGAAAAGTGTTTTTTTGCCCTCTAATGTTATCGTTAACAAGGAAGGGAAACGTATAGTTTAATCTGTTTTTTTATTCTTTTATAACCTAAAAACGTGGGCTAACGACACTGAAAATATAATAAGGATAATGATATGAAACACCGTTTAGAACAATCAACAAATGCCTTAAATACCTTGATTGAAAAGCGAGGTAATACTTTTTATCCCCAATTTCATTTAGCTGCACCTGCGGGGTGGTTAAATGATCCTAATGGTCTTATTTATCATGATGGTTTATATCATGCTTTTTATCAGCACCATCCTTATTCTCAAGATTGGGGTCCAATGCATTGGGGACATGCCACAAGCACCGATATGATCCACTGGCAACATCAGCCGATTGCGTTAGCTCCTGGTGATGATTACGATAAAAGTGGTTGTTTTTCAGGTTCAGCTATTAGTCATGACGGTAAACTCTACCTTTTTTATACTGGTCATAATTGGTTAGGCGAAGAAGGTGATGATAGCCAAATTTATGAAGCACAATGTGTGGCTATCAGTGAAGACGGTATTCATTTTGAGAAAAAAGGGATCGTTTTAGAACCTCCTAAAGGTTATATGCATTTTCGTGATCCTAAAGTGTGGTATCAAGACGGGAAATGGTGGATGGTTGTCGGTGCCAGAGATGAAAAAGATCAAGGGCAAGTTTTACTTTTTTCTAGTGAAACCTTATTTGAAGAAGGAAAACAGTGGAGCAACGATTACACTATTTTGGGAAAAACTGACGATAAAAACGTCTATATGTGGGAGTGCCCTGACTTCTTCCCGATCAGCCAAGACAATCAATTCGCGATTGTCTTTTCGCCCCAAGGAAAACGCGCAGAAGGTTATCAATACCGGAACCTCTTTCAAGCTGGCGCATTAATCGGTCAATGGTCACCAAGCCAACCTTTTAAACCACAAGGTCACTTTGTTGAGTTAGATAATGGCCATGATTATTATGCCCCCCAATCATTTATGACTCCTGATGGTCGTCGTGTTTCTATGGGCTGGATGGATATGTGGAATTCACCCATGCCATCAAAAGCGGAGTTTTGGTCTGGTTGCTTCACATTACCTCGCGAAATTACCTTTGATAAGAGCAAAAACCGTTTACGTATGGTGCCAGTCAAAGAAGTTGAATCATTACGCCAAGAAAAAAACACCATTAAACCTCTTACATTAAGCCATCAATCTATAGAGTTAATTGATAACACATCAGCTATCGAACTCGATTTAACATGGTCTTTAGACAGCCAAGCCGAAAAATTTGGCTTATGGCTAGGTGAAGGGCTTGAGCTTTTTGTAGATAATCAATCAAATCGTTTAGTGCTTAATCGTCATTATCCTCAATACAATATCAGTGGTGCTCGCAGTATTCCATTACCTGAAGGCTGTCAATTAAACTTGCGCATATTCATTGATCGTTCATCAATAGAAGTCTTTGTTAATCAAGGTGAATATACATTAAGTAGTCGATATTATGCGCCACAAGACGCACGCTCTTTACGCCTTTTTGCAATGAGTGGTGAAGCAATATTGTTATCAGGTGAATATTGGCGATTAAATCATATCGGCTAATTTTAAAAACATTCATTCTATTTGAATGATGATAAAACGTGAGTCCTTATAACGACTCACGTTCAACTAATTGGCAAGGTACGTGTACTGTATTTTGATGATTTCGTTCTTGAATAATATGTAATGTTGCTTCTTTACCTAATTCATAATGAGGTAGTTGAACCGTTGTTAATGGAGGATAAAACAGATCTCCTGTACCAATCATATTGTCATATCCTAAAACAGCAACCTGATCTGGAATACGCAATCCCATAGACAACAAGACTTGATAAGCCAAAAAAGCAATACGGTCATTACCACAAATCAGAATATCAAAATCTGCTTTTTGATGAGTGCAATGCTTTTTCAATATTTCAATCACATCACGATAATGCTCATCACCAAACATCATCGTATATTGGCGTAAATGCGCTAATGGTAGTCCAGCTTCTTGCCAAGCATCTTCAACCGCTTTACGGCGAATAGGCCCCGCAACCGATTCTTCAGGTATATAGAAGCACAAAGGATGACGATATCCCTTTTCAATGACTTTTTTCATTGCATAATATTGCCCATGATAATCATCTGGAATATAAGTTGGAAAAGAGCGTGCCTTATCCAAACAGTTCGCTAACACTAGATTCTTATCATGCAATTTTTCATGCACAGAAATTTCACGTAATCCCATTGTCGTGTAGATGATCCCATCTGGGCGCTGGGCTAAAAGCTGCCAAATAGCATTTTCATAACAATCTTGTGCAGTCAAATTGACCACAAATGAACTCCATCCAAATTCTCTTGCTGTTTGTTCAATAGATAAAATCATTTCAACAGAAAATGGTGTCGTTGCGGTATCAATTGCTAAAACGCCAATTGAGGAAACTTTTGTTCCTTGTCCACGGATTTTTCGTGCAGAATAATCTGGAACATAGTTAAGTTGATCAATAGCACTTTGGACTTGTTTCAGTGTTTCTGGTTTTAATAACTCAGGGTTATTAATCGCTCTTGAGACTGTCATCAAAGAAACGGATGCAAGTCGAGCTACATCTTTCAGTGACGCCATAGTATTGGCTCGATTGGTTTATTAAAAGGAATAGGTATAAATAAAGTGCTATTTTACAAGAAGTAAAGTCAAAAAGCCACAAAGGGAATTTTATTGTAACTAAATATAACTATTAATTTCCTCGCTAATAGACACCTAGATATATTATTTTTTTTACTTATTGAGTGTGTTTAATATAGTTAAAATCACTTACGGTAAAAAACTTAGTTACAATTAATAATAGTTATTCGAACATCCATTATAGAAATAAATTATTCTTATCTTTAAAATACAAATATTGAAACAAAACAAAGTTCTGATATTTTATCTATAATATAATACAGAAGTATTAATCATTTTTAATTTGATATATTCTGAATATGGCTCCGTTACGTGAATGTTACCCTACATAAAAAACTTATAAATTAGTCAAATTTCGTTACTCATTCACTTTTAGTGAACGAGCTGAGTAAAACCAGGAGCAACATATGGAATCAATAATCCACTTAATCACATTTGAAGATGACAGTACAAAAGTTCAACTTAAAGCTGTTCTTTCTTCTTTAGCTGCTAATGTGAAAACCTATTCAAATGAACAGGCTTTCTTGAAATACTATTTTTCTTCAACAAAAGGAGCACATAAAGAGTGCATCATCATTAATACAAAAAGCAGTGCGGCACCATCAATTGCACTGATTAAAGAACTCAACAAATTGAAAAACATCATCCCGGTTATTATTATTTCTGGGGATAGTTCTATTGAGAGTTGTCGTAGTGCATTTAAATCAGGTGCTTTTGAATATTTAACTCGCCCTTTAAATGTAAATGAACTTCTTAATATTGTCTCAGAATCATTCCTTCATTATGAAAGTGAAGTTGAGCAATTCCGAACATATATATCTTTAAAAGATAAGTTTGGTAAGTTATCAAATAGAGAAAAAGAAGTTATGGAAATGATCCTTGAGGGAAATACGAGCAAAGAAGCGGCAGAAAAACTTTCGCTATCACCTCGTACAGTTGAAGTACATCGCTCAAATATGTATACAAAATTGAAAATAAGATCACTACCACAATTAGTACAAGAGTATGATTTCTTTAAGAAATATGACTTAAGAATAAACTAATTCCCTCAAGTGATTTTTATTTATCAATAGGTTGTATTATCTAAAGATATAACGATATGACCTGTTTAATTTTCATTATCTATTATTAATGAGAGAAACCTATACTTCTAAAATATTCTATTTGGGATGATTTGCACCTAATATGGGAATAATTAATACGTTAGACTCCATTCTACGATAGAAGGGGCGGCAACTTATTTTGATGCCACCCTTTCATTATGGTTCGTTTAATTTCGATTTAAAACATTCGTATATTTTATTTTCATAATCGCTATTATTAATCACTATAATGACTATTTTTTATTAACCATGCAATATAAGAATACATGAAGCATTTCATTTGATATAAATCATTTTTTACTTTTTATAAATATGAACATTCTCATTTTAAATTTCCATTTTCTTTTATTCTTATTTTACGATAGAAATTATTAATGATTAAAAAATAATACAAAATGGATCCTGGTCTCTTTTTCTTATGTTCATTTAGAGATTGTTTTTGCGATTTAACTTTCGATTTAAACGAAATTTTATTAATAAGAATATTCTAATTAACGTATTTAAATTGTCGTAAATTTAGTCGTAAAATAAGAAAGAATAATAAGTATTATCCTTTATACTCCCTTTTACTTAAGAAATTTATTCTTTTTATAGTTTAATTAATGTAATACATTATTTATCATTTCTACTCAATAACGCTCCAATAAAGATAATCATTAAATGAACATAGCAAGTAAGTATAATGCACTACCATCAAATAAGTATTAACCCCTAGAAAAGTAAATATTTATTGATACTTATTTATAGTCTTGATTTGAGCATCATAAGATGGGATAAATATTCACTTTTGAAATATAAGATAAACTTATACGTTTATTCTTATTCTCACCTTGACCAAATAGCCTTATGCTATCCCCTCCTAACTCGCTTTTTTACAAAGAAAAATGAATAATCAAGATAAAAATCGCCGTCCTATAAAAGCAAGACAAACAAACTGGGCAACAAAGTCAAGTCGCTATTTACAGCAAAAAGGGGCTACGCCCAACGGTATTTCGGTGTTTAGCATTGTATTTGCATTGCTTGCTGCCCTATCACTCTTTTTTGCCCTTTCTTATTCTCATGGCTTATTACGCTCGTTCTTATTGATCCTTGGTGCTTTAATGATCCAAGGTCGCCTTATTTGTAACTTATTAGATGGCATGGTTGCGGTTGAAGGCGGAATGAAAAGCCCTGTTGGAGCGGTTTATAATGAATTACCAGACAGAATTGCAGATACACTGATCATTTTAGGTATCGGTTATGGTTTATCCAACGACTTTTCAATGGCTATTACTTTAGGTTGGGTAGGTGCTTTTTTTGCAGTAATGACTGCTTATGTTCGTGTGTTAGGTGGGAGTTGTGGATTAGAACAACACTTTACAGGCCCTATGGCTAAACAACACCGAATGGCTTTACTCACTTCAATTGCTGTAATTGCTGCTTTTATTCCTAACCTTTGGGGAGTATGGCTCTTTTTTATCGCATTATGGATTATTATTTTAGGTTCAACGCTAACCACAATTTTCAGAACCCGTCGAATTTTACGGGATTTAGCACAAGGTGTCTGATTAATGAAAAATGGAAAACTTGCTTTAGACGCAAAAGTGGTGTCATCCGTATTAGTCTCTATCTGTCGTTTTCTAACGGGAATTCGGGCCAAACAAACGTCTCCGATAGCGAAAGATACACCTTGTATTTATTACGCTAACCACTCTAGCCATTTAGATGGTTTGGTAATTTGGTCTTGCCTTGCGCCTGATATTCGTCCTTATGTACATCCCGTTGCCGCTGAGGATTACTGGAATAAAAATCGCCTACGTCGTTATTTATCTCGCCGTATTTTTAGGGCAATCCTTATCCCTCGCCATGCTGCTAAAATGAATATTACTGAAGAAAGTCACCTATGCGAAAAAATACTTGAACAATCAACGGACGAAACTGCATCATCAACATCGAATAAAGTAAATGCACTAGCTATCATGCAAGATATTTTAGACCAAGGTGAATCTCTAATTATTTTCCCAGAGGGCACTAGAGGCAATGGCGAATCTATTCAAGATTTTAAAGCGGGGCTTTGGCATCTTTCTCGTAAAAATCCGAATGTTCAATTAGTCCCTATTTATCTTGAAAACTTAAATCGGGTACTCCCTAAAGGCTCTCGCTTAGTTGTTCCCGTTATTTGTAGTGCAATTTTTGGCGCTCCCATAGTGCCTACTCATGAAAATGAAAGTAAACAAGAGTTTCTGATAAGAGCCAAAAGTGCGTTAGAGGAGTTACACAATGGAACGTATTAATAATGAAGTCCTCTGGATATTTATCGGACTCTTCTCTTTCTTAATTGTTGCCAGCATTATTGGCGCTATTCTTGCAGCAATTAAAGGCCCTACATCAACAATTACTAACCTTAACTCAAGGATCAATGCTTGGTGGGTAATGTGCATTATTGCGGGTGTTGCAATCGGTATTGGTGCAATTGGCTCAGTGGTACTGTTTACTATTATTTCATGGCTTGCTCTTCGTGAACTCATTACATTAACCCCAACACATCGAGGCGATCATGAAGCCTTGTTTTGGTGTTTCTTCGTGATCTTGCCTATCCAATACATTCTCGTTGGTGTGCAGTGGTATAATTTAATGGCAGTATTCATTCCTGTTTACGCCTTTTTATTAATCCCAACACGCATGGCACTTTCAGGTGATACCCGTCATTTCTTAGAGCGTATGGCAAAAGTACAATGGAGTGTGATGATAGCCATTTATTGTCTAAGTTATGCGCCTGCACTATTAATGTTACCTATTGAAGGTTTTGAAGGCCGTAATATCAACTTACTGCTCTTTTTAATGATTGTGGTACAAGTTTCTGACGTACTCCAATATGTCTTTGGTAAATTATTTGGCAAACATCCTATCGTGCCTAAATTAAGCCCAAATAAAACAGTCGAAGGATTTTTTGGTGGCATTATTTCTGCCAGCCTGATTGGTATGATGTTGTGGTGGGCAACTCCTTTCTCATGGTGGGCAGCCTTTTTACTCTCTTTAGTCATTACATTGGCGGGTTTTGCCGGTGGTCTATGTATGTCAGCGATAAAAAGAGACAGTGGTGTAAAAGACTTTGGCACAATGATAGAAGGCCATGGTGGCATGATGGATAGAATGGATTCACTCTGTTTTGCGGCCCCTATTTTCTTTCATGTTATTCGCTATTTTTACGTTTAATTTTTACACTATTTAGTCAAAAATAAGCGAATTCAAGACAAACAAACATGCCGATATCCACATTATCGGCATTTTTATATATTCACTTTTATCCGATTACTCATACTAATTTAATATCAGATATTGATTATCAACATAATAATTAAACAATTGTTTTGGTTTTAGACTAAAAGTAAATTTTATTATTTTCATAATAAAATCAAGTTATTAATTAATAACATTCTTAATCAAGAGGTCTGATTTCTGTATTTTTTATTCATTATGATAGCCTAAATGGAAGCTATCTTTTACCCTAACGCCCCTTTTCATTCTGAATATCTATAATTATGATCACTTGGCTACTTCTCGCTGCTTCTTTATTATTTTTAGGTTTTAATCGCATACTTGCACTTATTACACTTGCAGTCACCGCACTTAGCGCATTTATAACAGGCATTATTACATGGCAAGCCTTGCCGATTATCTTTAGTATTCTGTTATTAACGTTTGCTTATTCCCGTTATAAAACACAACCACTGCTTCGGGCAATTATCATTCTTGCTCTTATTATCATTGCTAGTGGCTTAGCCTTTCATCTTATTCCTGGCTTTAACAATTTACGTTACCTTTCACACACCTCTATAGGAGTAAAAAGCGTCCCTTTTACGTTTTATTTCAATGCGGATAAAGCATTGATACCCTTTATTTTTCTCATTTTCATTCCCACCCTTTTTGTCTGTCCTCCATTAAAAAAAGCGAATAAATTACAATGGATAATGTTGATTATCGCTATTCCTGCATTGTTACTTATTGCCGTAAAATTAGGGGGATTAGCCATTGAGCTTCATTTACCACATTGGTTACCTGCATTTATTTTGGCAAATATCTTTTTTGTCTCTCTTGCTGAAGAAGCTTTATTTAGAGGTGTTATTCAACAAACCTTATCACGTTATCTTCCTCCTTATGTTGCACTATTAATTGCGGCCATAATTTTTGGCCTTGCGCATATTGCAGGAGGAATATTGTTAGTTGTTTTCGCTTCGTTGGCAGGGATTATTTATGGTTTGGCTTGGATGTGGAGTGGTCGGCTTTGGGTTTCGACCGCGTTTCATTTTGCGCTTAATTTAACTCATCTACTCTTTTTTACTTACCCATTTAAAATAGCCTGATCTCTTTTTTACCTCTTATTGAAGATTTTTTATCCTGACTTTCACCACCTTTTACTGATATCTTAACTTCATCGGTAAAAGGATGAGTGAAACGTGAAAGCAATCACACAAATGGAATATAGATATTCTTATTTGCGCCCATCATCCGATGAAATTTTTGTTAGTATGCTTTATCGCTTATCTATAAATAATCAAAACTTCATACGGTACACAGTATCAAGCCAATAATAATAACATCCATTAACACGATAAGAAGTTGTCTTACTTTGCAGTATAGACCTTAGAAAAAATAGGTAAGCTTTGCTTTGTTTGCTTTTTTTAGTTCAGCATTATCTGCTGAAATTTTGCCTCTCTTATTACCAGGACAAAAGATATGTTAGACCAAGAAATGATCCGTACTTTTATACAGGTCGCCGATTGCCAAAGTTTTACCAAAGCAGCTGATATGCTTCATAAAACATCCGCAGCCATTAGTTATCGAATTAAAACATTAGAAGAAAATATCGGCACTCAACTTTTTAATCGTACAACCAGAACCGTAACGTTAACCCCGGCTGGTGAATATTTATTAGAAAAATGCCGCCAATGGATTGTATGGTTAGAATCAATGCCGGTGGAACTTCAGCAAATGAATGCAGGTGTCGAACATCAAGTGAATATTGTCATAAATAATCTTCTTTATGATCGCACTGCGGTTGCCAGTATGCTGGCTTGCCTTCATCAACGTTTTCCTTCAACACAATTTCATATTACTCGCCAAGTTTATATGGGTGTTTGGGATGCACTTATTAACGAAGATTATCATTTTGCTATTGGCGTTACGGGGAATGAATCCCTTAAGAATAATATTAACATTTGTGCGATGGGTGAAATTCAATGGCAATTTGTTGTCGCACCTAATCATCCTTTAGCCAATATCAGTGGCGTATTAAGTGATGACCAAATGCGCATGTATTCTGCGGTTAACGTCGAAGATACGTCTCGCCATCTTTCTAAACGCACTGCATGGCGCTTATCGGGTCAGCACGAAATTCGCGTACCTGATTTACACACCAAATTAGCCTGTCATTTAAAAGGCGTCGGTATCGGATTTTTACCATTAAGTTTATGCAAACCTCTTATTGATAGTGGGCAACTAATTGCCAAGGAAGTAAGGAATCGTCGTCATAATTCACCACTTTCTTTAGCGTGGTGTGAAGATAAAAAAGGTGCGGTAGTCAGTTATTTAGTGGAATTATTTAAGCAAAATCATCCCAGCGTGCAATCGTTTTATGATCCTTTAAATTAAAAGGGCAAACCGAAGTTTGCCCTTTTGCTGCTAATTCAGTAACTATCTGAATAGATAATTATGCTTTTGCTTCTTCATTATTATTGTTGCTTTCTTTAATAAAGAGGCTTGCCACAATACCAATACAAATCAGAATAGCGGCAAAGTAGAAACCTGAGTCCATACTTCCTGTTTTATCTGATAAGAAACCCGTTAGTGTTGGCGCAAAAACAGAACCTAACATACCAATACAGTTATAAACACCAAACGATGTACCTAACGCATGACGCGGTGAGTTATCAGCAACTACAGCAACTAATACTGGGTTTGTACTGATTTTACCTACAATACCGTAAAGGATCAGTGCACCAATTAACACAGGCATTGATTCTGACATTGGTACAGCCAAAATAGCGACTAATGACAACGGTAACATGATCAGTAATACAGGTTTACGACGACCAATTTTATCTGAAACCCAGCTAAAAATAAGTGAACCAGGAATAGCAAACCATGGCATTAATGATGCAATAGTTGAAATTTGTGTCCCTGTAATTCCACGTTCAGTTTCTAAATAGTACGGTAACCAAGTAACTAGTACAAAGAAACCATAGATTGAACAGAAGATAGTGACATACGCAAGGTTGATATTGCGATTACCAAATAAATCTTTAAATGTCAGTTTAACTTTCTGTTTTGGTGCTCCAGCTTCTGTCGCAGATTGTGCTTTTGGTTTATCTTTAATGATCCATAACATCACCAAACCAATGATGATAATAGGGACACCAATAATATAGAACGGCGCACGCCAGCTCATTCCCATCTCACCAACAGAAATACTTGAGATGTAATAACCAATAGACAGACCAAATGCCATACCACTATTGATAATCGCACTACCTAGCGTAATACGATGTTTCGGTATCGCTTCTGAAGATAAGCCATACTGAGGGCCATAATAGAAGCCTTGGAAGATCCCCACCATGACCCATGCAAACATAAAGGTCACGTAAGTTGGCATCATCCCCGCAATAATGGTGAATCCACCAAAGAGCACAACCCCAGTTACTAATACTTTTTTCTTACCTAAATAGTCACCAATCATGCCTGATGGAATATTGAGTGCAGTATATCCGATAAAGAAAATACTCATGATAGAACCAAGTTGAGCTTTAGTAAGATCAAACTCAGCACCAATATTTACCATTAATGGGCCGACAATGGCGCGGCTACCATAAAGTGCAATCCAACCAAAGAAGAAGATAATGGTCAGTTTGACCCAATAAGGGACTTTGCCTTTCTCATTCACTTGTGCATCGTTCATAATGACGCTCCTGAAAGAATTTTTATTAAGACTTATAAATTAAAGTGCCAGACTGACCTTCAATAACTTGTTGAATATTTTGTAATGCACCAATATGTGCTTGTTGCCCAGTTGCATTAACAAAATCACTCACCGCCATAATTTTTGGTCCCATTGCGCCATCAGCGACAGCCATTGGTGCAAGTTCTTCTGGTGTTGCTTCACGAATTGCGGCTTGTTCTGGTGTACCCCAATTTTTATAAATAGCATCAGCCTCTGTTAAAATAACAAAGTGTTCTGCATTTAATTCACGAGAAATTAAAGCCGCTGTTAAATCTTTATCAATAACCGCTTCACTACCAATAAATTCATTATTTGTGTTGTTAACTGGAATACCGCCACCACCACCACAAATAACAACATGACCTTTATCTAATAAAAGTCTTACCGCTTCGATATCAATAATCTTTTTCGGTGTTGGTGATGGCACAACACGGCGATAATGTTTACCATCTTGCTTAAATGTCCATTGATACTTCGCAATTAATTCTTCTTTATCAGCTTCATCATAAATAGGGCCAATAAATTTACTTGGGTCGTTAAATGCTTCATCATTAATATCAACAGAAACTCGCGTCATTACCGTTGTAATAGCTTGATCTGGGTTATTTTGATTAATTTTTTGCATCATCATATAACCAATCATACCTTGGCTTTCAGCCACTAGAATATCCAACGGATATGCAGGAACATCTTGATATGCCAGGTTTTGTAGTGCAAGCAATCCAACTTGAGGCCCATTGCCGTGTACTAATACAACACGGTACTCTTTTGCTAATTTATTAATTGTCTCTGACATTAATTCAATATTTTTATATTGATTCTCAGCAGACAAAACTTCTCCGCGTTGCAATAATGCATTTCCGCCTAAAGCAATAACAATTGTTTTCATAATTATCCGTATCCGAATGTTTATATAAATTCTTTTATTAAAGAAATTTAATCAATATGCTGTTGTTGTTTTTTAGTTTGGTAACCAATCCATAATCCCAGTAATGTATCTGCACCGGAATGATGACCAATAGAGAGTATTTCCAACATATCCTTAAAAATAATCTCTTTATTCTTTATTTTTTTACCTAGTTGAATGAGATAGGTAGAAAATATTCCCTGGGTGGCATATTCCAAATAATGCTTACTGACAACGGTGGTCAATTCAGATAAAGGAGGTGTGTTATTAAAAAAATAATTAAGTTTTTTTTCTGGCTCTGCTAAATAATGTGCAAATAACATTCCCACTAGCATATCATCTGAACTTGGCGTTAATCCTGGACCTTTCCCTGTAAAAATGGCCCAGTTAACAGCATTGCCCACTAACTGATTATGAAATAGCTTAATTAATAACTTAATTTCACTGAGTTGCGCGATTTGGCGATAATTTTTTAATGGTCCATATAACCCTGTTGCAATTGAGGGTGAGAGTAGAGAAAAAAAACTTTCTAACCAACGCAAATCTAGTTCCGCTTTATCTTGTAAACGTAAATTTTCACTCTGACCTGCGAGTAGAGTGAGTTTATTTGCAAGTATTGCTTGATGATCTTTTAGACTCATCATGACCGAGGGATGGCACTGTTTAGCAAAATAATCGAAATCATCTTGTTTCAATAACCATCCCATCGGGCTTAATCCTCTCCCTTCGCGATGAAAAGTGATTAAGCGTTGTTGAGGGCAAATGAAATTCAAAGCATGGTCATAAATGCCCACACATTTAATTTCACCTTCAAAATCAGTGATATGCTGGCTGGTTTGAAGTGCTTGAATTTGCATAATGCCCCCTTTATTGCTGTGATTAATCGTTACAAAGCACGATTAAGCGTCGATGCCTAATTCTTCTGCCAATGCAACAATCGCTTTTTCAAAGCAACCTAAAGGTGCGCGTACAGTACCTGCACCAATCTGGCCAACACCCGGCTCTTTATGTGCAATACCCGTGTTAATCAGCGGGGTAATGCCCGTTTCAACAACGCGACGAGCATCTAATCCTAAACATGCACCTTGGAAATCCCAAGTTGGAATTTGCAACATCATGTTACGAGCAAGGTAGATCTCAGCCATTTCTTCAGTCACTTCACGTGCTGCATCCATACCACCTGATGCACCAACAAAGCGTGTTACACCCGGAGCTGCAACCATTGCTGCGCCACCAATACCGAAAGTTTCAGTAATCGCACTGTCACCGATATCTGGATTTGCATCTGCTTGACTAAAACCAGAGAAGAACAGACCTTGTGGTGTATTTACTGGGGCAGTAAACCATTGGTCGCCCATTCCACTGATTTTGATACCAAAGTTGCTACCATTACGGGTCATAACGGTAACGATAGTGCCTTGTTTGATTTGAGCACCTGCATCCATCGCAGCTTTACAGTAAGCCATTGCTAAGTTCAGGAAGAACTGATCTGTAATGCTCAGGAATTTAGTCACTTTTGTGATTTCAGCATCTTCAAAATCTAATGTACTTAATACTGGAGCTAATTGACGCAGTAACAGGGCTGAAGCTGCGATATTACGTTGGTGGAATTCATCACCCATAGTAATTGCCTGCCCCATAATTGCAGTCAGATCGATACCATCTTCAAACGTTGCTATTGCGGCTTTTAATACTGGCGCTAAGCTATTTTGCATCCAATGTAGACGCTCTTGCACATCTGGGCCGTAAGCACCAAAACGCATCACTTTGCCGATGCCTTCGTTCATGTTGCAGTAAGCGTAGTTACCGTGAATGTGGTTTTTAATCACCAACATTGGCATATGAGCAGAAGTAATACCGCCCATTGGGCCTACTGCATTTACGTTGTGGCAAGGAATAAACTCAATTTCACCCGCTTCTAACATCGCTAATGCTTGTTCTTCAGTTTCTGCCCAGCCTTCAAATAAAGAAGCACCGATACATGCACCGCGAACAGGACCACTCATTTCACCCCAAGTTACAGGAGGACCTGCATGAAGTAATTTTTTGCCTGTTTCTAAAGCCGGTACAACTTCTTTTGCTAAGTTAACATCACACCAGTGAGGACGGGCTTCACGGATACGTTCGATAACTGCTTCATTCGCTTGTTCGATAGTTGAATACATATCTGCAATTCCTTATTTCAATTTCTTTAATATTTCAGCCAGTTTTTTATTACCACCTGCGACAGGTGCCCACTGATAATGCACAACAGGAGTCCCACTTGATTGCAGATCATCTGCAAAACTACGTAGACCGGCGTTGATCACGGAGATCCCGTTAAGCAGTGGTGACACTTCAGCATGTGCTTCTGCTGGATGTGGCTGGATTAATTCTTTTGCTAATAAAACCGCTTCTGGCAACGTATCCATGACAATAATGCCCGCTTCTTTTAGCTGTTTTTGCTGTTCGCTACGGTTTTGCGGATCGTCTTCAGTACCAGTAATGGTTGCGATGGTGATTAATGGATTGGCTTCGCCACGTTTTTCATTCAGTTTTTTGATTTCTTGAATTAACGCACCGGCAGGATCTTGAGTTGCACCATAACCAATAACAAAATCAACCAGTAACACGCCAGCTTCTGTTTTATTGCTTAGCTCACTGATAAATTTGTTACGTGTAGATGGGTCAATCATTGGGTGTGGTTTACCCTGTGTATAAAAATCATCACCCATATCGATGATTTTGTGACCATCAGCATCTAGCATTGTGCCTTGTTTATGCTCGTTATCGACTTCAACATTAAGTTTTTCAGATAACAACATGGCGCATTCAGCCGCTAGCGTACCACCGGCATAAAGACCAATGATTTTCTTACCTGTAACTTTTGGTAATTCCGCTGCGATATCTTCAACACGCGCTAGTTCAGCCGCAATGCGCGCCGTTTCATCTAACGTGCGAGTAAAATAGATATTGTCGTCTTGGAATTTCTCAGGTGTTGTTCCTAAGAATTGCGCCACAATCGGTTTATTATGGCGTTTCATTTCAGCAATAATTTTTTGGCGAACCGCTGGCGCTGGTGGCTTAGAAACAAAAGCAATAACACGCGTATTAGGATCTGCCGCTAGCATATTGATAGCAGTAATTGCACTGATACCACCAATTTGCTCTGTTAAATCACGACCACCTAGGCCAATTGAATGAGAAATACCTTGGCGTTGTAAAACGATTTGAGAGGTAATTTCTTGAATACCCGTACCTGATGCGCCAACAATACCAATAGAGCCTTTAGGTGCAATGTTAGCGAAAGCAAGAGGTGCACCTGCAATATTTGCAGTACCACAGTCAGGCCCCATCACAATCAGACCTTTTGCTGCTGCTTTTTCTTTTAGTGCTTTTTCATCTGCAATAGAGACATTGTCAGAGAACAGCATGACGTTACAACCATCTTCTAAGCCCGTGTCAGCCAATTCCGCGGCATATTCACCAGCAATAGAGATAAGTAACATATTGGCATTAGTGCTTTTTTGTTTAGCGGTACGCCAGCTACGTACTGTCGTTAATTTGTTACCGCCTTTCTGGCCACTTGCAATTTCAGCTAATGCTTCTTCTAAAGCAGTAGAAATCATATCGATAATGGCAGGATCGTCTGATTCTGCTTTAATCGAAACACAAATGTCATTCGGCGTTGCTTCGTTAAACATGTCATGCCAAAAGCCGGTGACATCAAGAAGAGATTTATTCGCTGGTGTTCCCATCATGACGGAAATTTCTTCCACCTCTGGGGCTTCACTTAATTTTCGGGAAATAATCATCAGGCTAACTGAATCCTGAAAGCTCCCTTTTTTAATAAAAGCATGGATCATTATGATATCCTTAACGCATTTAATATATGTAACAGCACATATCTATTTGCATTTCGTTTTTTTGATAATAAGAAGCCTATTTGCTTAAACTGTTAAGCAATATAAATAAATGTCTGATTTATTAATTTTGAATCTCTGCGTATAAACATACTGAAGAAATATCGAAATGTAGAGTGATTGAAGTCACACTTATTTATTGTAAAAAATTTTTATTTAATCGGATGATATTTATTAAATAAATTATGATGAGGAAAGTTTATTAATTCAGAGATAAAACCAAAAATAGAAAGGTAAAATTTAACGGATAATAAACAAAACAATAGTGATAAAAATCATATAAAACAATAGGAAATAAAAGTAAAGCAACATTTCGATAACATACAACATTAAATCATTATTATCAACGATTAAAAATAAACTCTCTTTTAACTCTATTTTTAGAATTTAACGCCTAACTTAAATTATATTTATTATTATATAAAAACAGGAAAGGCCTCATATTTAATAAGGCCTTTTCTATAAAATAAAAATAAAATATGACTTAATTTATTGCTTAATAGCTTCAACTTGAATTTTTAATGTCATATTATCCGCCATCCCTTCTTTGACCAAAAAATCCACCCCCCAATCTGAACGTTTAATGGTTGTTTTAAAATCACCACCACAGACTGGCGCATTAAACACAGGGCTTTCATAACAATTAAACTTGGTTGTTGTTAATTTAACTGGCAATGTTTTTCCTTTCATCGTTAATAGCCCTTCAATGGATGTGGGTTTATTATCAGAGAAATACCATTTTGTTGAAGAAAACTGAATTGTTGGGTATTTATCTGCATCTAAGATATCTGCACTTTTCACATGATTATCAAATGCCGTTAATCCCGTATTTAGTATTTTAACTGGAATAGAAACGTTTATTTTTCCTATATTCTTTTCTGGTGAGTATGTTAAATCACCTTCAATTTCATAGAAACCACCACTGTTAGTTGAAGTCCCAAAATGATCAATGTAAAACATTGCCTTAGTATGCGTTGGTTCAAGTTTATATTCATTAGCTTGTACTGCTGGCACAAGTAATAATGAAGATAATACGGTAGATAAAATAAATTTCATTATAATTTCCTAATCTATTTTTTATAAAATAATGCCCATAAAGAAAATACTTTATAGGCATTTTTAAATACAGATAATATAAAGTACAAAGAGAGTTGAGAATTAATTAACGCTGAGAATCTAATATCTCGTTATTTTTTAATACATCTTGAGCTTTGCTATAGCTTTCAATTAATAATTGATAAGCTGGGAAAATTTGGGTGTATGCTTGCGCCCATTGTGCTGCATCATCACGATTCCATGTCTTCTGAATTTCAGAAGCAACTGCTGCGGTATCCATTGGTACAACCCCAGCTTGAACGATACGAGCTAAAGTAATTTCTTCCGCCATTTTACTGTAAGTTCCTGAAGCATCAATAACTGCAAAGACTTGATAGCCCTCAGCAACAGCACTAATAGCAGGGAATGCCATACAGACACTCGTAATAGTACCAGCAATAATTAATTGCTTTTTGCCTGTCGCTTTAACAGCCTCAACAAACTCAGGGTTATCCCATGCATTTATTTCACCTTTACGTGCAACATATTTAGCATGTGGTGCATTTTGATGAATTTCAGGAATTAATGGGCCATTCGGACCTTGCGGTACAGAAGCTGTTGTAATAACAGGCATGTTAGCTAATGTTGCCATTTTCGCTAATACTGAAGCACGTGCTCGTAATTCAGTCATAGGCATATCACCAACCGTTTGGAATAAACCACTTTGGTGATCGATTAATAACATAACAGCATCTTCTGGATTAATAACAGGACGTTGTCCATTAAAATTTGCTGGAGCATTCATTTATTTATTCCTTTTAATTAATAAATATTGATTATTAACTAAGTTAAGGAGAAATATTAAAAAATGATATCTTTATATCGATTTCCCTCGTTGTAATAAACAATAGTCAATTAATTAAAATATCGATAGAGTCAATTATGATAAACACTATTCCAAAAATAGAACACTGAAACATATTATTATTGTTCTATATTCAGAATAATGAAATCTATTTTTAATACTACTTAAATATATTAATCACTTTAAAATACACCTATAGAAATTTTATAGGAACATTATGATGAAAAAGATTATTGGTATTTATAAAGCACCTCGTCAACATTGGGTTGGTGATGGCTTTCATGTTCGTTCACTCTTTAGTTATAGCAACCATGGTAAATATTTAAATCCATTTTTACTATTAGACCGAGCTGGGCCTACTGATTTTCCTGCATCTCAAGGCCATAACCGAGGGGTAGGTGAACATCCTCACCGTGGATTTGAAACAGTGACCATCGTTTACAAAGGTGAGGTTGCACATCATGATTCAACGGGTGAAGGCGGTGTTATTGGTCCCGGAGATGTCCAATGGATGACTGCGGCATCGGGTATTTTGCATCAAGAATACCATTCTGATGCTTTTACCAAAGAAGGTGGTGTATTAGATATGGTGCAATTATGGGTTAATCTCCCATCAGATGCCAAATCAGCACCTGCTGGTTATCAATTACTGAAAG
Source organism: Proteus vulgaris (assembly GCF_023100685.1). Classification (NCBI taxonomy): domain Bacteria; kingdom Pseudomonadati; phylum Pseudomonadota; class Gammaproteobacteria; order Enterobacterales; family Morganellaceae; genus Proteus; species Proteus vulgaris. Next base: position 3,411,769 of record NZ_CP090064.1, read on the forward strand.
AAAGTGCGATCCCTGTATTGCCTTTATCTGATAATGCAGGGCTGCTTCGCGTTATTGCAGGGGATTATCACGATACGAAAGGCGCAGCAAAAACCTTTTCGCCTGTTGATGTATGGGATATTCAATTAAAGAGTGCAAAATCGACCACATTACTAACGAAAAAAGATCGTTATGTTGGTTTAGTGGTTTTACATGGCAGTGTTTATCTTGATAATCAAACCCAATTACAAACTGGAGATTTGGTTATTTTAGATAATGAAGGAGGCTCTGTTAATCTTGAAGCCATTGAAGATGCCGTTATCTTATATCTCAGTGGTGAGCCTATTAATGAACCTATTGCAGGTTATGGCCCTTTTGTAATGAATAGCGAAGCTCAAATCAGACAAGCCATTGATGATTTTAACCAAGGTAAATTTGGTCGTATATCTAACGAATAACGTTTTTATTTTATACAAAAACAATGAAATCAAACGGCTCCCTATTCTATTCGGAGCCGTTTTTATATCAATCTTACTCTTTCATTGGTGACATATTATCAGCAAGGTATTCCAACAAGACTTGGATTGCAGGTAATAGCCCTTTTCTTGATGGATAAACAGCATGAACCACATCTTTAGGAAAACGCCAAGATGGCAATACCTCAATTAACTTGCCATCCTGTAACTCTTTTTCAACCACACTTAAGGGTAATCTTGTTATTCCCAATCCCTTTAATGTTGCTTTATAAAGAGTCAAAACATCGGTTGTGGCTAATTTAGGCATAACATGTTGTGTAGAAACCGCACCATCTTCATGAGTGAGTGTGAGTGTATAATGCTGGGAATGTTCGCTATTTGCCAAAATGGGATAATCTGTAAGTTGTTCGGGGGAATTGGGGATCTCTCTCCCTTGAAATAACAATGGGCTAGCAACTAACACTCGCCGAGAATAACCTAGAATTTTCATTGTTAAACCTGAATCATCTAGTGGCAATGCTCTGACTCGTAATGCAAGATCAAGGCCTTCACTAATCACATCAACTGGGCGATTAATGGCTAATATCTGAATATTAATATCCGGATATTTTTCCATAAAATCGACCAAAATATCTTGAATATATATTTGTAATAATGCGACAGGACAAGAGAGTTTAATTGTGCCATGAGGATGCCCTTGTGCTGAACAAATAACCTCTTCCGCAATCTCAGCTTCAGCAACCACATTTTTACATTGTTGATAAAAAGTTTGCCCAATTTTGGTGACATGAAATTGTCGCGTAGAACGATAAATTAAAGAAACATTGAGCTTTTGTTCTAAATCAGCAATACGGCGACTCAGCTTAGATTTAGGTATTCCTAATGTTTCAGCCGCTTGAGAGAAACCACCAAACTCAACGACTTTCACAAAATAGTAGAGGTCATTTAAATCATACTTCATTGTGTATCACCCATTAGGTTATTTAACATATTAAGCTGAATTGTTTCAGTTATTGATGTTATGGAGAAAATAATTGTAATTACTATTTTCCATTATTCAACTTTTGTTAATAACATTATAATCACATGGGGTAATAAAATAAAGACGACCTAAAATAATATCATAATTCAAAAAAAACCAATTAAATTAATATTACAAATGTGACATTGAATTAATTCACTTACCATAATTGAATTTTATTACCACCTATCACTGAAATTTGTTTTTATTATTAAATTTTGATTGATTTAGTAAAATTTATTATAAAACATAAAGATAGATAATTACTTTGCATATTAATAACATCAAGTTACATAAAAAAACTTATTTTAAAAACAAGTTAATAAATAATTTTATTTTTATGACATTAATCAATGAATATTTAATAATATGTTAATAAGATCATCCTTAATAAAAATACTTATTAGCTTTATTTTTACTTCCGATTATTTATTTAACCTGCAACCTAATGGAATAACCTGATGAACAAATTAACTCCATTACGACCCATACCTACCTTAATCGCTATTTCTATTACCCTTATTATCTGGTTTTTTATTCCCGTTCCAGAAGGCGTTGATCCCAATGCTTGGCATTTATTAGCCCTTTTTGTTGGTACTATCGCTGCTATTATTGGTAAAGCACTTCCTATCGGTGCTGTTTCTATTATTGCTATCGCATTAGTGGCTGTTACAGGTGTCACTAACCCTAATTCAACTAAAGCTGCTATCGGTGATGCATTAAGTGGTTTTTCCAATGATCTTATCTGGTTAATTGGTATTTCCATTATGGTCTCTATGAGCCTAAATAAAACTGGGCTTGGTGCCAGAATTGGTTATTATTTTATTTCGTTATTTGGTAAAAAAACGATTGGAATAGCCTATTCATTAGCCATTGCCGAAACAATATTAGCGCCAGTAACGCCCAGTAATACCGCACGGGGTGGCGGTATTATTCACCCAATTATGCGTTCAATTTCAGACAGTTTTAACTCTAAAGCAGAAGATGGCACAAGTGGAAAAATAGGTCGTTACCTCTCTTTAGTGAACTACAATATAAATCCAATTACTTCTGCCATGTTTATTACGGCAACAGCTCCTAACCCACTTATTGTGAGTTTAATTATCAGTGAAACTGACCCTACACATGAACTTAGTTGGTCTATGTGGGCAATTGCTGCGTTTGTGCCCGCTATCGTTTCATTAATATTAATGCCAATTGTTATCTACCTTCTTTATAAACCTGAAATAACCAGCACCCCGAATGCTCCACATTTTGCTAAAGAGCGTTTAGCACAATTAGGCCCTATTTCGTTACCTGAAAAAATAACCCTTGCAGTCTTCGCCTTATTATTAATTATGTGGGCGGGTGTACCTGCATTGTTATTTGGTGATGGATTTAGTGTTAATGCCACAACAGCCGCATTTATTGGCTTATCGATTTTATTATGTACAGGTGTTTTAAATTGGGATGATATTTTAAAAAACAAAGGTGCATGGGATACCGTTGTTTGGTTCTCTGCCTTAGTAATGATGGCATCCTTCTTAGGAAAATTAGGATTGATTAAATGGTTGTCACTCAGCGTAGGGGCAAGTATTGATAGTATGGGAATAAGTTGGGTCAGTGGCATGATATTACTGGTACTAATTTATGTTTATTCTCACTACTTTTTTGCCAGTACCACCGCGCATATTACCGCAATGTTTGCCGCTTTCTATGCCGCAGGCTTAGCCCTTGGCGCACCACCAATGTTATTAGGGCTTATTTTGGCGTTCTCATCTTCATTAATGATGTCATTAACACATTACGGCACTGGTACTGCGCCAATTATTTTTGGTTCAGGTTACGCCACATTGGGCGAATGGTGGAAAGCTGGCTTTGTGATGAGTGTAGTTAACCTTATTGTTTGGATAACGTTGGGTAGTGTATGGTGGAAAGTATTAGGATATTGGTAAGATTTAAAAAAAATAGCCTTAAATAAAACAAATATAAGATGCCTAGTTTATTGTTAGGCATCTTATAAAGTTAACGCCAGATATCGTTACTTGCGATAATTGACTCTGATTGATAATGACTTTTTTTATTCTCTATTTTATCTTTCTCAACGGTATGTTGAACGCCATCAAAAAAATAATTTAAATCAACATCAAAAAGATAGGATAAAATATAAATACTTTCTGCATGGATGTTTGACTCACCATTTTCAAAACGAGATTGATGTTGCTGGCTTATTCCCAATAAAGCACCAAACTCACTGCCACTCATACTGTGTGTTATTCTTAACTCTCTAATTTTAGCGCCAACTAATCTTGATATTTCTTTATTCATAACATCTCCAAAAATAAAATTGATAATATCAAAAATACACTCATTAATTATTCATACAAAATATTTACTGTAGCAATTGAGTTTGCACTTCCTGGTGTTATAGTGCTTCCTGTTTTTATATAGCGCGCTTTCCAACCAAAAATATAATCGCCAGATGCAACCTGATTTTGTAAACTATTTTTAGTATTTAATTTAATAGGATTATTATTTTTATCTAATAACTGAATTCCAATTCCTGTTGCTGGATTTGTACCCGATAATTTTAATTTACCTGTATTTACATCAATATATCCAGCACTACTCGTTACAGTAGCTTTAATATTGGTTCCCGCAGCACAACTTAACGTAATAGGAATATCAACATTTTTACTTACATCGCCAATATTTTTAAATTGGGTATCATACCAAGTGCCTATATTAACATTATAAGTCGATGATTTAGTTGTACATTTTAAAGAGTTTATTCTTATTGCATTTAACGGCAAATATAATGATGATATATTCCAAGTAGTATTTCTAGGTAATGTATTATTTTGTACAACTTTAGCAAGCATTCCCCAATTCACACTTCCTGATTCAGTAACTCTACCTGTTTTTAATATTTTAACAGTCCAGTATGGATTTATTATTGTATAATGATTTCCTGATGGATTTACTATATTACTATGAGTTAAATTTAACAGTCCTAACTCATGTAGTTTAACTTGTATACCAATACCAGGAATATTGGTCTGCACTATTTTATTAGCATTAGGCACCCAACCATTAATATAAGTACCTGAGACTGTTGCATTACCACATTGCCCATCGTTACCAGAAAATGTATTTATAGGTCCATTTTTATAATTTATACGAAATTCATCTAATACACGTGTTCCCATATCATCATATTGAATTGAATAAACTTTATTCGGTATATCCACTCTAATATTTCTTAGATTTGGATTTTGAATACAAGCGGAAAAAGTGTATGTTGAATAAAATAAGACTCCACTTAATAAAAGAATAGTTTTAGTGTTTACATGGCGCATTTTTATCTCCTAACTTATCTATTATTTTAGTTTTCATCTCTTTTTGTTCTTCTTCATCTAAAATAAAAAATTGACTTAAACAAATATCAAAAGCACGAGCATATTGATAAAGTCTATCCAAACTAACTCTATTAATACCTCGTTCATATCTTGATTGCTGTTGTTGACTGATACCAATTATTTCTGCCAGCTCACTTAAAGTGTACCCATTCATAACTCTATAATAAGCTATTTTTTTTCCAATCATTTTTGAGGCAGGATAAATATGACTCATTTTTATTTCCTTCATTATTCGTTAATTATAAAGAAGCGTAAATTCAAGATGACTTTTAAATGAACCCACAGTGATATTACTTCCATAACCTATAATTCTTGCCGATAAAGGAAATTCAGCATTGTGTGTCTGCTGATTAACGTTCACTATTAATTTTTCATTATTTTTTATAATACTTTTATTTAATTGTGTCGCGATATTTAATGCCGTACTTTTTGCTGTGCCACTATTAATAAAATATTCTGGATAATTAGGATCAACAATCCCTTTTAAGGTCATTGTGATTTTATTCGTTGTTATTGGGCAATTTTTAAACTTTATAGAGAAATTAACCCAATCTGATTTTTGATTGTTTTTAATATTTCTAATATTTATTTTGTTAAGATCAATCAAATAATTTTTTGTTTCTAATTCACAAGGTGATGCAATCACAGATCCATAAACATTAATATTAACAACACTTCCTACTGCAAAAGGAGAAAATAAAAAAAATAAGGATAAGAGTATGATTTTATACATAATATTCTGCCTCTACCTATAGACTATGGTTGCTGTGATCTTTGCAGATACCGTACCTGGTGTGGCATTTCCAAGCTTACTAAATGCCCGTGTTCTTAAAGGAATATTCACTGATGACTGACCATTAACCGCGATATACAGTGATTTTTGATTGCCTAATGGTATTAATCCATTACTATTTTCATTCTGCAATTGCACAGCAATATTCTTTGCAGTTCCTTCATTTTTATATAAATTATCGACATCAGCATTATCTGGTGTACCGGTAAATGTTAGCTTTACTTGATTTATTGTGGGTGAACAATCAATTAATTTAATCGTGAAATTATTCCACACCGAACTCGAATTTGTTGTCTTAAATAAATTTGCAGGCATCTCTTTTAAATCAATATTAATATTACTTCCTCCAGAAATATTACAAGTTGCTGCTTTAATATTTCCAGAAAAATTAACCGTAACCGTATTCCCAGCGAGTAAAGGAAAACTTATTATTACACTGGTTATTAAAACAAAAAATCTTATTAATATAGTCATTTCACTTTCCTACGCGTAGCAAATATCGACAGCTATAAAAGAAATAACTGGGTTTAATATATTAACTTTAATGCTATTTAAATTTACTACTGACAAGTCACAGTGATTTTATAGAGTCCTAAATAATCAAGAACACTTGATAAATCATAATTTACATGACATGTTTCATTGTTGTATTTAATAGTTAAGTTTCCGCGTTGTTCTAACCCAGATAAATAAACCTCTCCATCATTACCAACAATACTATTCAATTGGCTGTTATCTTTAAAAATAACTTGAGCACCAAATGGAACTGGTTTTTTATTTGCAAGATTAACCGTCATCAATACGCGATAACCCACGTTAGCAGAAAAATCAGCTTTGACTAAAGCACCTCGACTAGGTGAAATCGTTTGGCTAGTCAATTCCATTTCTGTATTTTCAGGCAGCATTAATGTATCAATTTCTAAGGTATTCTTGCGATATGGTGTAACATAAGGCACTAATGCATAACCCATGCTATTAGTTTTGACACCCGCTTGGTTTAGTATCGCAACATCACCTGCATTGGGAATATCAACAATTGCAGACGTTTCACCCAGTTGTTGTCCAAGGACTATTCCTCCAGAGTGAGCAACTACGCTACCATTGACCCCATAATAAAGATTATGGTTATCTTTGCTATAACTATACCCCCCCGTAATATCACCTAGTTGACCTTTATAGGATGCATTGATATTTCCAGAAGATCCTTGATCTTGGTTGGTAAATCCTTGCTGTGCGCTCCAATTTAATTGATTATTGAGCTGAGACGCAGAAATTCCGACACTTCCTGTACTTGCATTGTTACTACTACTATTTGTATTAAAGTTATAATAGAAAGTATCGTCAAATACACTAAAAGGTACACTTACTGAAAAGGCGAATTGATGTTCATCATCACTTTGTGTTTTGTCTCCCGTCACATAAGAGTAACGATTAGTATTTTTATTATAGGTATAGTTCATCCCATAACTGATACCTTGCCAGCTATTGTTATAGCCTAACGTTGCTGATTGCGTTTTTTTATCACTATTCCAGTAATCTTCTTTTATATAGCCTATGGCTAAAGAACCATTTCCTTCACCTAAATTTTGATTAATCGTAATTTCAGCACGATTACGGCGACGTTCAACTTCTGGACTATAATTTGTACGTCGAAAACTATCGAATACTTCAGATAAGCTATAAAAACCGTTTGTAGAATAACGATAACCCGCTAACGCTATATTTGTGCCCACATCGTTCAGATTTTTATTGTATCTAAAACGGTAAGATTGCCCTTGCTGCTTAATACCATTATCAAAAGCTGAACTTGCATGTGTAATATCGACAGATATTGCACCAAAAACACCTAAGTTTTTTCCTGCACCCAAAGAATAAGATTGATAGTCTTGGCTTAATTGACTACCACCATAAGTTGTCACTCCATAAGGTAGGCCATAAATTAATGTAAATTGCCCAAACTTAGTTTTATCCACATTCTTATCATAAGAGCGATATTCACCTCCCGTCACACTATAAGATAAATAGCCTTCACGTTGTAAAACAGGTAAAGAAGCAAATGGCACGATTTGATGCTGTTCACTCCCATTAGATTCTTTTATCGTGACGTATAAATCCCCACTACTCCCTGTGGGATATAAATCATTAATCTCAAAAGGCCCTGCGGCGACTTCTGTCTGATAAATAATATATCCATTTTGCTTAATAGTAATTTGGGCATTACTGCGCGCAATACCTCTAATAACGGGAGCATAACCTCTTAAACTTTCAGGATACATATCATCATCTGTTGATAATTGAACACCTCTAAATGGCACACTATCAAAAATAGCAGATGGAGAAACACCATCACCTAACATTAATTGGCTTTTTATCTTATTTATATTACGCGATAAATAAGTGTAAACAGTATTCCACTTTCCTGATTGATTATCTGAATTTGACCATGTGGTATAATTGCGCAATCGCCACGGTCCAAAGTTCAATCCAGGTCTTAAATTTATATAATGAGATGTTTCACTTGAATTATTATCTTTGCGATCGTAATTTCTCGACCCACTGTAGCTATAATTAAGCAAAAGTGCAGTGATACCATTATCTATCTTATTTAAATCTATATACCCTCGAGGATCCTTAGATAAAGCAATTTGAGGAATACTCAAATATAATCTTTGAGAATCAAATTCTAATTCACTTTTAGCATCAGGTATCGCAGATAAATTCACACAGCTATCAGTCATTGTATACAGTTTTGGATAATCCGTTGTTTTAACACCAAAATCATTAAGATCTTGCATTGATAAACAGGGAATAAGTTGGTTGTTTTTATTTTTTTCAAATCTAATATTTTTAGTTAAAATCAAGTTAGTATTTACATAAATATCAACGTAATAATTCCCCGCTAATTGTTGGTTATTTTCGAAAGGAGATAAATCGATACTTTCTTTATCCGACGATTCAAGGAAATCAGGATCAAAATAAATATTATCTGACTTGTCGTTTTCCGCATATGATAAAGCCGTATAGCCCAAATATAAAATTAGGCTAATACATATTTTGCTAATTTTCATATTAAAACCTAAATTTATAATTTATTATATTTTAACTTCTGATAAGTTAACGCTAGCACCATAATCATTAATAACTTCCCAGTTTATCGTGCCATGTTCATTACCATCATTTATATCAAATGATTTTGTTGAAAAAGGTTCAACATAAGAGACATCATTTACTGATTTCCCATTAAAATTAATCATCTGAAAATTAAAATAATAAGGTGTTGGATTATTCACACTGATTTTATTTCCAACTTTTGACCATATTAATTTTTTCTGCTCTTCCTCAAAATTCACCTTTTTTAAATTTTCAGGTCGGTAAATTAATTTCATTTGAGTCTTAAAAGCAATCTGCAATGAATTTTCTGTTTTTTCTGTAGCAGGTATTGTTTTTATATTTAGCCAAAATAGAGACTCTTTATCACTAGGCAAATTTCCTTCAGTTAAAAAAATCCTCAGCGTATTCGCCTTATCTGGATTTAATCTAAATAAAGGTGGAGTAATGGTAAATTTTGACTGTTTATTTTCATTAACATCATCTATCCAAGACTGGATTAAATAGGGAATTTTATCTGGATTTTCAACATTAATACTAACGTTTTTATTCCCTTCTGTATAAATAACTCTAGTTCCACCAATAATAACGCCAGCAGAAGATTGATTAATAAAAAAAAGAATAGAAATTAAAAAGACAATAATAGACTTCATATTATCACCACTGTATTTTTATAATAAGGTTCAAGTCCTTTTAAACCTTAATTTATATTTAATCTTATTTAGTTATAGTTAATAGTAAATGTTGCATTACCATTTGCTAAACCCGCAGTAACAGAATCTGTTTTAGCAATATAACGAGCTCTAAAATCTAAATTATTTTCAATATTTTCTTTTAATGGATAGGCTTTAGATGCTGTAAATAAAGGTACTACAACATTCGCATCATCCGTAATTTGAATACCCACTCCAGTTGCTACACCCGACTCTTTTTTCAGGGCAATAACACTGTCATCACCTACATATGAATCTGCGTCAAATTTAACAGATGCAGTGGTCACTGTTTTAGGGCAATTAATTAATTTAATTGTGAATTTTGTCGCTGCGGCAGTACTTCCGGTACTTGGTAATGCTTTTTTAGAGACGGTACCTAAATTAACTTTTAAAGCATCAGAACCCGCAGCTAATTCACATGCGTTATCTATAATTTCCCCTGTAAAATCAATAGTACCATCCGCTGCTAATGCATTATTAGTGACAAAGATAGTCGCTGCAGCAATTAATGTTGCAAGTAAGCTTTTTCTCATTTTTTTCTCCGATTAATTTTTATTAATAAAACCAAATTAATTAAAAAACACTTAATTAACTCAGTATGTGAGTATTATCTAATTGTTTTTTATAATAAACAAGTTTTGGTTATAGCGGTATAATATTCATTTTTTTGATTTAAATCAGAATTTAAAACCAAGCAAACCCTTTATTAGTTAATCAATGAAGTTTATTTTTGATTATTTTAAATTTTCATATATTGATACAACATTGTTAAATCAAAATAAAAGTTAAATACTATTTTTTATTAATAAACACATCTTTTATTTCATTTTATAACGCATATGGTGTGAATAAAAAAAAGTATTATTTCCTCTTAATAATAAAAGCTACTTTTTATTCTATTTGATTAAAATAACTCTTTAATGTGTTATTTTTGAACAAATTCCGACTTAACCTATCAGTTACAAATTGAATGAAAAAAGAATAAAAAATATTATTTATAAAATGTATGGCTTTATTGTCATAGACAAAAAAAGAGCAAGGTTTCCCTTGCTCTGATTTAATATCGGAGTGCTTTTTAGATAGTTACATAATCTCAATTACAACGATTAATTTGAAAACCACTTCTTATTAATCTTAATCAGCGACATTCTTATCTGGCATATAGGAACCAATATTATAAGCTTCTAATTTTGGTGCTTTATCAGAATTTAAGTCAAAATTTAATATTGTTATTGTTCCTGGTGTTGCAGGTAATAAAAACTCTGGAGATAGATTTAAAAAGACTTTGCAAGCTGCGCGGATCACACCACTATGCACAACAGCTAATAAATCACTATCTTCTTTACGTACCCATCCTTGTAATGCCGCACCAATACGATCGCAAAAATCAAACCAATTTTCGCCTTTAGGTGGCGTATATGTACCTGCTCGCCAATTTTTATATTTGTCTGCATGGTGTCTTATAAGTTCTGGTTTTCTTTGTCCTGTCCATTCCCCCATATTTAGCTCACGCAATAACGGTTCTTTAACTGCTTCTGGATGACCGACAATCTCTGCGGTTTGTACTGTTCTGCCTAAATCTGACGTAATAATCCGAGTTGGCGATAACAATTTAATGCTCTCTTTTATCGCCATTGCTTGATTAATACCTTTTGGTGATAAACATGAATTAGCATGTCCTTGTAAGCGCGATTCCATATTCCATAAGGTTTCACCGTGTCTTAATAAAATTAGTCTCATTATTATTCCTTAATTTAATGGTTTAAAGACCATATCCAAGAATTTGGAACCAAGTAAATATCGCAATAGAAATTACCGATGCCCCAACAAAACAAGTAATTAATCCATATTTCATTTGCTCTAACACACTAAAGTAGCCGCTTGAGAAATAGATAGTATTTACTTTCGAATGTGGTGGTAAGGTAATGGTATAAGTCAGTGTAAATGACGCAGCTAATGCCAATGTAACCGGATCCATGCCCAATGTTTTAGCAAGTGCAATAATGGCTGGAATTAAGATGGTTGTTTTTACTGTTTTACTGGTAAAAATTAAATGGCTATACATGCAGATAAAGACAACCACAATATAAACCATTGTAGTGCTCATATTTTCTAGCCCAAGCCCATAAACCATTTTACCAATTAGCCATTGTGCGCCTTCTGTAGATTCTAAGGTGTTACCAGCCGCATAAGCACCTGCTGCAAATATCATTAGATCCCATTTGATATTGGCTTCATTCCACGTTAATAAGCCAATACGAGGCATCAGGCAAAGAATGGCAGCAATAACAGCGGTCATATAAACGCTAATCTTGAAGCCAAACATATCTTGGTGATAGCTTTCGGTTGCCCATAAGAACACTGCCATTAAAAAGATATACATGGCTTTTTTCTCATTCTTAGTAAGCGCACCAAGCTGAGAGCGTTCTTGTTTTAATTTTCCCAGTGAACCTTCGAAATCCACCTCTCCTTTGAAGGAAAATAATTTTAATCCAATAAAAAAGGAGATAGTCATACCAACAATTGCCAATGGGAAAGAGGCAATTAGCCAATCCATATAACCAATAGAACCACCTGCTTGTGAATTAATAAATCCAACCGCAATAATATTGGCAGCAGTTCCTGTCATAACACCGGATGTTGCTAAAGCGTCAGCCTGTACCCCTTGCAACATCATTAATTTCCCGTAATTGCTTTTTCCAGGGATCGCCTTATGTATCTCTAATAAGATCATACAAATCGGCACCATTAATGTCGCACGTGCTGTTGTTGAAGGTACAAAGAAAACTAAACAGAAGTTAATTAATATCAGGACAAATAATGCTTTTTTGGGTGTCTGACCAAAGTTTGTGATCATCCATAAAGCAAAGCGTCTGGCGATATTCGATTTGATCATCGCTGAAGTTAAAACAAAAGCTGAAACCATCAACCATATAACGTCATAACCTAACGTCCCAAAAACAACTTTCTCTTTTGCTACAGTGCCTGTTATTGGTAATAACACAATGACTAGCATCGAGGTTAAATAAATAGGCAAAGAACCACAAACCCATAAAATTAACGCTGCGCAAAAAATAGCAATCGCTTTTTGCCCTTCAATACTTAATCCATCTGGCGTTGGCATAAAAAATAGAACTAGCAATACTAATAGAGCTAAAGGTATTCCTATTGTTTTTAACGTTATTTTATTACCGTTTTGTTTTGGTGATGATGGCGCTGGTTTAGCGATATCATCTCGCTTCGCAGTCTTTTCCATAACCGATTCCTCTTAATATGTAGGGTAGGAAAATTCAGTATAGAAATATTGAGGTATAAAGATAATTGTATTAATATATTATTACTATAAAAATAATTTATGGTTTTGATATGAATTTAAGCCAATTAGATGCCTTTCTATTACTTGCTAACGGTTTTAATGTGACAGAAACCGCAGAGCGCCTATTTTGCACTCAGCCCAGTGTCAGTATAAAAATTCGAAAATTGGAAGAGGAGTTACAAACAACATTGTTCGAAAGGATCAACAATCGGCTTTATTTAACGCCTCAAGGTAAGGTATATCAACAATACGCAACCCAGATTATTAATTTAGTAAAATCCTCTTCTGAGCATATGCGACAATTTGATGATCCCTCTAAAGGTGAAATTAAGTTTGGCGCTAGCCATTTTGTTGGTGTTTACCTATTACCACAAATTATGGCGCAATTTAGAGAACAGTATCCTGACGTAAAACTCAGCATGGATATTTCCAGTTCGACACAACTTATCCATAAACTTGATACCCAAGAATTAGAGTTTTTAATCATGTCAGATCATATCTATTTAGATCCGACTGAATATCATCTTGATACTTTCCTTATCGATCCCCTCGTGCTTATCTGTTCTCCAACACATTGGTTAGCCAAAAAGAAACGTTGCAGATTTTCTGATATTGAATCTGAAGTTTTTCTGATCAAGCCAGAGCACTCTGCCACTCGTGATTTTTTATTAGACAGGATCAAAGAAAATAATACAGAGATCAAAAATATAATGGAAATAAATAGCTTAGAGGGGATCAAGCAAGGTGTTATTCATGGATTAGGAATTTCTGTTTTATCTCGCTTATCTATTTTACAAGAATTAAAATCAGGCCTTTTATGTGAGATTTCTTTTGATGATATTCAATTTAGCCGAGGCATTCGTTACTTTCATCATAAAGAAAAGTATATCTCTCCTGCTACTAAGAATTTTTTATCCGTTTTACAATCTCAAGCTCAGATTTTAACTAAAGATATCAATAAGTAAATTGATTATCCAATCTCTTATTTACCTTGTTTTAGGGATATTCGCGTATCAATATCTCTGTTAAATCGTTATGATACATCCTCAATTTTCTACCTTTTCTCTAATACCGTTTAAAAGGATTTTATGCGTAAAACACTCTCATCCTATCACCCTATTCTTTATACTTTGAGAGTGGCACAACGTCGTTTATTTCGTTCGCTAAGCTGGCGATTTTCAGGCCGGAAATACAGTAGAGACATTCAACCAAAACAACGACTTTTATACCGTTATCTGAAACATACATCTAAATTAATTAGTCGCCGTGGCGAAAGTGATATTCAATTACAATACAATAAAATAACAAATCTTAAATTAGTTGAAACAGCACTTGATGGCGTCATTATCCATCCTGGTGAGTATTTCTCTTTTTGCTATCTAGTTGGAAAACCTAGTTATAAACGAGGTTTTATTGACGGCATGCAACTTTCTTACGGTGAAGCTAGAAAAGGTGTCGGCGGCGGAATTTGTCAGGCAAGTAATTTAATTCATTGGCTAGCACTACATTCTGAATTAAAGGTGATTGAAAAAGCTAATCATAGTTTTGATCCTTTTCCTGATGAGGGAAGAGTTCTTCCTTTTGGATCTGGCGCTGCTATTTTCTATAATTATGTGGATTTAGTTTTATATAATCCAACACCTTATGATTATCAAATTAAATTACATGTAGCAGAGCATCAATTAGAAGGAGAATTGCTCTGTAGCGAAGCGAGGGAGTATCGCTATCATATCTACGAAAAATCCTCTGCGTTTATCAAAAAAGGAGAGCATGTGTATCGCTGCAATGAAATTTGGCGAGATATTTATACTAAAAATAATGTAGGTGCTTTCCCTAAATTACTGAAATCTGAATTACTTTATAAAAATAGTGTTGTCGTAAAATATGATATTTCAGATGAACAATTGGATTAATCACAGTAATTATTTTTAACATTCTAAATTAAACTTCCTATTATCAATAAAAGATTACATTATTCTTAAAATTAAGACTTTATTAAAATATAGCCTACTTTTTATTTGGAAGTCATTGAATTATCAAATAGAAACTATATCTATTTATTAGAGTCAAAGAATGGTAATTATGCTTCTATTTAATAGGTAATATAATGATGATAAAACTTGATTATCCACAAGAATTAGAAGTTGGTGATATCGTATTTACATGTATTGGTACCTCTTTATTTCGTCAAATTTCCTCCGCTTCTTTATGCTGGAGTAATCATGTTGGCATTATTGTTGGCCATAATGGTGAAGATTATTTAGTGGCAGAAAGCCGTGTTCCACTATCAACAACAACGACATTAACTCGCTTTATTAATCGTTCATCAGGTAAACGCTATGCAATACGCCGTTTATCAACACAATTATCAGATGAACAAAAAAATGCACTTATCGCACAAGTCCCTGAAAGATTAAATAAGCTTTACCACACAGGATTTAAATACGATTCTTCCCGGCAATTTTGCTCTAAATTTGTTTTCGATATTTATAAATCAGCACTTTCTATTCGTGTAGGTGAAATCGAAACCTTCCAAGAGTTATTAAGTAAAAATCCCAATGCTAAATTAAAATTCTGGAAATTATGGTTTATTGGGCAAATCCCGTGGGAAAGAACGACCGTCACTCCAGCAAGTTTATGGCAACATCCTCATTTATCTTTAATTTATCGTAGTCATGAAAGTATTAATTAACATATCACATTAATATGCTACGAAATAAAAAGAATAACATAGCCTTCCATTCTTTTTTTATAAAAATCAGGACAAAAAACTCTCCCTTTCTTTGTAATAGGGAGAGTTTTGGTGTAAAACTAAAAAACAATATTTTGTAAATATGACTTAATTATTATTTATCTATTATTCGTCATTTAGGGATCACCATGAAATACCAAGATGTTACGAAATCACCCTGTGAGAATGCTTATTTTTTAGTTTTTAACCTCACCCACTCACCTGAAAATCGCGAAATTCTGATCGATTTTTGTAATAATTTTTCTGGCCTAATACGTAGTATGAGGACACGTTTTCCTGAATTGGAAACAAGCTGTGTAATGGGATTCGGTGCAAATGCATGGACAACATTATTCCCCAATCAAGCAAAACCCAAAGAACTAAATACCTTTAAAGAAATCAAAGGTGATACTTATACTGCGGTTTCTACTTCTGGCGATCTCTTTTTCCATATTCGTGCTCTCAAAGTTTCTGCTTGTTACGAATTAGCCTCTATCATCAGCCAAAAGCTAAAGAATATTGTTACACCTGTCGATGAAGTACATGGATTTAGATATTTTGATGGGCGTTCTATTATTGGTTTTGTCGATGGAACTGAAAATCCTGAATATGAAGATGAGCGTGCTTCTTATGCCGTTATTGGTGATGAAGATCCTGAATTTACAGGAGGTAGTTACGCCTTTGTACAAAAATATATTCATGATATGGAAGCATGGGAAAAACAGCCTCTTATCGAACAAGAAAAAGTCATTGGTAGACATAAGTTCAACGATGTTGAATTAACCGATGAAGAGAAAGAGCCCGGTTCTCATAATGTTGTCACTAATATTCAAGATGAAAACGGTGATGATTTGAAAATTGTCAGAGCCAATATGCCTTTTTCCAATCCATCAAAGAATGAATATGGTACTTATTTTATTGGTTATGCACGTTATTTTTCAACAACCCATCGTATGTTAGAAAATATGTTTGCAGGCACACCTGAAGGTCATACTGATAAATTACTTAAATTCAGTACCCCTGTAACAGGCACATTATTCTTTGTTCCATCACCCGAGTTTATGGATGATCTAGCGTAATTTTCATTGCAAGTAGATATATAGGGCGGTATTTATATATCTACTTTTTATTCTCAGATAGCAGTTCTATTTCTTGGTTTATCTTGTTCAATAACAATTCAAAATTAGAGTAAACCTGCCCATAATCATCGATATATTTCCATCCATACCAATAATTTACTCCTATTTTATAAGAGGTATCAAATACGTTATTTAATAGTTTAACAATTTTTTCATTAAGTCCTGGTTCTTTATAAGAATGAACTTTCACACCAATATAAATATTCGAACTATCTTTTTCGATAGCAACAGAAAATTTATTTTTATTATAATCGATTAAAACACCAACATACTTTTCATTTATCTCACAGTTGTCATCTGAAAATTCTAACTGAGGATAATCATTTTTTATTTTATTTCCCCATAAAGTAAAAACTCTTTCTATTTCTCTAATTAAGAGAGTATTTAAGTTTTTTCTTAATGATTCTGTATCATTAATGATCTTTTTTATTTCATCAATTCCGTCATCAATGTAATTATCAGATACATTTATTGCATTAAGAATATAGTCATTTATTTCATCATTCATTTTATTTTTTTCTTTTTCATATTTATTTAGAAATTTAATTTCCAAGCTATCTTTATATTGATACACAAAAGAATCAAAAACTTTATTATTTTTATCAGTTTTATTTATCTGAGGGTAAACATCTTTTTCTAACCACATTAATATTTCACATTCAAATGAAGAAAGTTTAAAATAAACCTTATTACTCTCTTTATACTTACCAAGACTCTCAGGCAGGTAATCTTCTTTCTTATATCCCGTTAAATACAAAACAAAAATATTCTCTTCTTGATACCCATCAGAGATAAATTTTTCAATATATCTTTCTAATTGTCGTTCTTGATCTGGCGCATTACAAACTTTACTTTCTATTATGATTGCATAAAATCCATCTTCAATACTAATATCAACTCGATTCTTTTCTGTTTTAATTTTTAGTTCTTTATAATTAAAGATAATTTCTTTCTTTAAAACCCGTTTTAAAAAAGAAGGGATAAATTTATACTCATTACCTTTTTTATTATTTAATATTTTCTTTAAAATAATACTATGCTTATTTTCATTAATATTAAGAACATCGACTAAATTAGTAGAGCATAAAAGATTATCTTCTAATTCATCATGTTTTAAAACCGTATTTCTTGCTAAATTTATGATGGTTAAGTATTTGTTTTTTACTGATCCATCACAAAAATCTCCCTGTTTATCAAAAACAGTCATATACCCTCTTAAGAAAAAAACCATCATAACGATGGTTTTTTATCTGAATCAATTATAAACCAAATACATTGACATAAAATTCTTTGCCATCATCCGTGCTTTCGATGGTATAAGTAATTGGAATAGAGTTCTTACCGCCTTTACCTTCAAAAGAAAGTTCAGCAGCACACGAATAAGTATCTCTTTTTTCGTCATGTTCACGTGTACGTACACTTTCCACTTTGATCTTAATTTGATCGATCACGGCTGCCATTTTTTGGTCACGTAATTCGTCTTTTGTAATATCAACCACTAAGTTCTTTGCTTCAGTACTATCACAATTAGGTGTTCCATCACCACATCCAACCAAAGGTAATGTTAATGCGCCTAATAATGCTAATTTTAGAATTCGAGTTTTCATGCTGATTATTTCTTCCTTGCTGACAAGATAAAATATTTTTCAATATTTTACCTAATAATTATCTTGCAACAATATCGAGTTATAATAGTTAGAATAAGATCACGATAGAAATTAATATTAAAATTTTAAGACAATCATTAAGTAAAACCGGTGGTTTTTAACACTAATATTAATCTACTTCTGCCACTTGTATTTTCATTACACCAATAATATCAACTCGAATATTACGAGTGTCTGCCCGTCCTTTATCATCCACCGCACGAATGCGGTAACGGCCACTTTCTTTTGGCTGCCACTCTATTGAACGCTGATTGGTACTGTTACCCAAATAAGCATCGTCAACAAACCAGTAAATTATATTACTGTCATTATCTGCTGTTGCATTAAATACAATGGATGTATTCGGCGTTGATGTTCGTCTAAAGGTGTAAGTTGTATTTCGTAATGGCGATAATATACGAGGAGGTGTTCCTGTCACTGCCATATCCCCATTTTTACAATGAGCAGTAGAAGGAGGGGTTCGCTTCGGTAGCCCTGCTTGAGCAAATACTTTAGCTAAATCAGAAGGCCAATATTCAAAAATTTCGATATTTACCTGATCTTCATTATACGGGGGACAGACAACCTCTCCCGTCGTTTTATCAATTGCTAGAGGCCGATAAATAGCATCCACTTTAATCGGTGATTTTCCTGGAATAAACCATGTTTTACCCTTACGTTGACACCATGGTGTAGGTAAATTACCACTCGCCAGACAAATATCGACTTGTTTAATATTTTCAGGCAGTTTAAATCGAGGCTCTTTTAACTTCGGATAGTCTGCAACTATATTATCTATAATATTAAAAAATAGAGGTGCAGCAGCTTCGGCACCAATTAATGCGCTGTTTCCTTTACCATCAAAGTTACCTATCCAAACCACTAAAACATAGGGGCCAAAGATCCCACTACTCCATGCATCACGAAATCCCCAAGAGGTGCCTGTTTTCCAATAAATGGGTAAAGCCATAGATTTTTGCGCCAAAGTATCATCAGGTCTTCGATGTTGCCCTAACATATCTAGCGTGATAAAACTTGCTTCTTCACTTAGCAATCGAATAGGTTTGGCAATAGTATCCGTACTTTGCATTCTTAATGGTTTAAGCTCTCCTTGATTAGCTAATATTCCATAAAGCTTTGCTAACTCTTGTACCGTAATTTCACCGCCTCCAAGCACCAGCGATAAACCATAATGTTTTTCACTGGCCATATTACTAACACCTGACATTTGTAAAAACTGATAGAGCGTAGGCTGTTTCAATTGCGAAGCTATGGCTACTGCTGGGATATTTCGGCTGTAATTGAGAGCTTGAGTAGCAGAAATAGGCCCTAAAAAGCGTAAGTCAAAGTTCTCTGGCGCATAACTGCCAAAGGTTGAAGGCACATCTTTTAAAATTGTTCGAGGATGTAAAATGCCTTGCTCTAATCCTAATGCATAGATAAAAGGCTTTAATGTTGAACCCGGTGAACGCTTTGCATTGGTGCCATTAACTTGCCCATGAATATCAACATTATAATAATCAGCCGAACCAACTAGCGCTTTAACGCCCATATCTCGTGTATCAACAAGGATCACTGAGGCATTTTTAACACCAAGGTGTTTATTTCGTTCAATAAATGCATCAACTTGTTTCTCAACTAATTTTTGTAATGGGAGATCAATTGTTGTCACTATGGTTGTAGGCTTTCTTGGATTAAACCTTTCCTGCTTTTCAATTTGTTCAACTAAATGAGGCGCTATATAAGGCATCTTCTCAGGCTGGCGTAGCCGAAGCGGTAATTGAAAGAGTGCTGATAAATTGGCATCTTTAGGATGCTCTTTTAACCAATAATCATAAAGCTGGTTTCGCGTTTTCATTAAAGAAAGGCTAATGCCATCACTATTTGGCTCGATTCGGTAACTCGGTGATTGAGGTAATACGGCAAGTGTTAACGCCTCAGGTAACGTTAATTCTTTAGGATTTTTATTAAAGTAAATCAGGCTTGCTGCCCCAACACTCTCTATATTTCGCCCATAAGGTGCATAGTTAAAATACGCTTCTAAAATATCATGTTTTGAATAACTAAGTTCTAATTGAATAGCGCGTAATACTTGAACAAGTTTTCCCCCTACATTTCGCGTATTTAATTGCCAATGCATACGCGCTAATTGCATTGTAATTGTAGAGCCACCTTGTAATCGTTCACCATAAATATAACTGACGAAAAAACCACGAATTAAACTGTAAGGGTTAAAACCTATATGATAATAAAACCAGCGATCTTCATATCGCATGGCGCTCTCAACCATTAAAGGCGAAATGTCGTCTAAATCTGTCCATAATCGATAACGCTCATCATTAGCAAGTGTTAAGCGAAGTAGGTTGCCATTGCTATCATAATAAGCTGTTGAAGATAAGAAACCCTCTGAAAGTGCTGGATGAGGAAATAATCGAAATCCTACACAAAAAAGGGCAACTAAAAAGCCACCCATCAAAATATTTTGTAAAACACGCTGACTTCTGACCATCTTAGAATAACCACAAATCAGCGTTAGAAACCCAACTTAATTTCATTTTACACTGCCATTATTTAACGTCGGTTTATTAACAGTCATAACTCCTTTACCAACAGCTAATGCTTGTATTTCTCTATCATACATCGCTTCTGCAAATGCTGGCGGTATTGTAAATACCCCAGAATTAGTCGCTTTAATTTGATAAACAAATTCTTGTACCTGTTGGTTAGCCCTACCATAAATAATGACTCTGTCTTCTCGAATATCACTGTATTCTGGTGACCAGCGTGTTCCTTTTGATCCCGTTGGTGACAACCATTCCACTTCAGGGTTATCAACATCATCCATTGATTGCTGTACAACCTCAAATCCTCCCGGAAGTAAGTCCACCAGCACAACATTATCAACACCCTGCTTTGCATTGGCTCTGACTTTTATATGTACATAAAGCTTTTCACCTAACGTTGCACTATTTACAGACTCACCTTTTTCATTCACGTAATCACGAGAAATTTCTAATCCTCGTGAAAGCGCTTCTTTAGGTTGCTCACTATCAAAACCAGACTGTGTAACAACATACCAAGCAGGATTATTTGTTGAGTTATTAAATAAAACTTCGTTAATACCTGCACCAAACTGGCCAATCGCAGTTGCATTTGTCATTGATGAGATCACTATTGGCGGATTTTCACCTTTTTTAACGCTCACTGTTAATGGTTGTGCTGACGCTGTGGTGCTTTGGATCTGTTTAGTGTAATGCTCTAATGCCAAAATACTCATCGCTGATGATTGTGTGGTATAGCGCTCCTCTTTAAAGCGCAATACCATATTCTCTAAGAGCTGCGGTGGAATATCAGTCGCTTTTTCAGGAAAATGTTTCACAATCAAATACAATCTTGTACTGTCTAGAACCAGCGGATCTAAATAGTTTTGCGACCACCATGCTTTACTATAAGCCTTGCTTAGCTCTTGCCATGTGGGCTTTAACAACTCGTCAGCTTGCTTATCCATTTTCAGCATTTTGTAAGAAGCAGCTAAATATAAAGCACCTAAATCACTCTGCCATGTTTTTGGATAGTTCTTTTGCATACGCGTTTGAATAGCAGCTATTTCACTGGTAGTAACTTTGCCTTGACGCGTTAGCAAATAGACTGCAAAAGCACGCATTCTAAGTTCATCTTGATTATTTAACCCTACATTGACGGCAAGCTTAGTTAAATATTCATTAGATGATCGTAATAATGTATCAGATACAGGGTAATTTGCTTCTTGTGCCTCTAGTAAAAATTGAACCACATATAAGGTGACAAAAGGGTCTGTCGATGGTGTAGAGCGCCATGTTCCTATCGCCCCTTGCCCATTTTGACGAGTGAGTAATGTCGCCATTGTTTGTTCAAGCTGAGAACGAATTTTATCTTGTGAATAGATCGCCTTCATTTCAGGGTTACGTTGATGGAATAACAACGGTATTGCCTGACTGGTTATTTGCTCTGAACAATTATAAGGATAATTAGCTAGATATTGAGCTAATGCACTACTGAGCACCAAAGGAGAGTAAGATACACGCGCATCTCTTTGCGCATACTCATCATACATTTGACGAATATACGTGACACTCTGCTCTTTTCCATCCATACGACCTAAGCTTGATTGAGTTCGATAAGCTGAAGCAGGGCGAATAGAAAGATTCATCGTTCTTTGAGTCACTTTGCCTTCATTATTCACTGAGAACGTGATAGCGCCATTACCCAATTGCGATTTCGCTTTTACTCTAAAGGAAACTACCGTTTCTTTTTTCTCACCTAATTCTAGTTGATAACTCTTTTGTCCTATTACCTCTAATTGAGCTTCTGGTGTTATCGTGACATCCAGTTTTGTTTTAACACCATTAAGATCAGTGAGATTATTTGCAATACCTAAAGTCACATCAAATTCATCATTTGGTGCGACAGTCGTCGGTATATGTGGGCTTAATACAAAATCATCACGCACTGTAGTATAACGTTGTGCATTCCCTATACGATTTTGGGTAACAGATATCGCCATTATGCGGATCTTGCCATTAAAATATTCAGGCACTTTATAATTAAAGACAGATCCACTCTCTACTTCCGTAATACCAGACCAATAGGCCACCGGTTCTTCTTTTTTACGTTTGAATGGGTTTAAATAGAGATCAACACCTTCTCCCGCATCTCCACCCGGTGCCGATGTCAGTGACATCATTTTGCTAAACTCAGGCAAGATAAGATCGAGTATTTGTGTGCTTTCAACTTCTAATGATCGTTTACGGAAGAAGTAATCCAACGGATCTTTTAATTTATATCGTGCAACTTGTAAAATGCCTTCATCAACAGCAAATACAACAACTTGTTGTGGAGTCTCTGTTTTTACAGTGATCGGCAAGGTCTCACCTGGCTTAATAACCTCTGGTGATTGCAATTCAATATTAGCTTGGAAATTTTCACGACTCACTTTAAACGGTATAACACCATAGCTAAGTGGACTCATAAATATTTCATCAGAGTTAATATCTCGAACAAATTGGACATTGATATAACCATTACCTTGTAACTCATCAGGAACACGGATCTTTTGTACTGAACTTGTTGTTGATGATGTAAACCACTGCCAATGATAAACCTTATCTTTTTCTATAGTGATAATGCCACTGCCGATATAAGGCGCATTAATGGCAATTTCTATCTCTTCACCAGCTTTGTATGTGTCTTTGTTTAAAGTGAGTTGTAGCTCTGCTTCCCGATCAAGAGATCGCGTAACATTCGCGTTTCCTGCGACCGTATAATTGATACGGTTGAGCACATTACCTGCTTTATTTTTGACTAATAATACAAAATTACCCGGTGTTTGCGTCTCTAATAAAAAGTGGCTACCATTTTCATCAATAGAAAATGGTACTTCATTAATAAAAACTTCTTTTAATTTAGATTGATATTTATAAACACCCGAATTTTGGCGAGTTAAAACAGAAAGGTATTTTTGCTCATAACGTTCTAGTGTGAGCGCCTCTTGGGTGACTTGTTTTAATGTTGGATCAATGGCGATGAAATTGAGATTACGTTGTGCATTTTGATTGATATAGTCAAGTGTTCCGTCTGCTTTTACACCAACGAGATAATCGTGAGGAGATACCATTACACGGGCCGCTGCAGTGACTGAGCGACCACTTCCTGCATCAAAAGCCTCAGAGATAAGTTGTAATTGATAAGTTGCATCATCATAGGACTCTAGCCCTAAATCAATATCAGCTATCCCTTCATCATTTGTTGTCGTCTCTTCTAACTCTGTTTCAAAGCTATCATGATTACGGCGGTTTTCATAAAAACGATAATCAGAATAACGTGAGAAATTAGGATAAATTGGTCGTAACGTTAATTTAGATACAACACGTCTATCTTGTGCTGGTGTACCAAATAAATTTTGTACGTCAATTGATGCTTTTAATTCAGAAGGTTTAACCCACCCTTGTTGCCTATTAGGTTTCAGATTAAGTGCAACTTTAAGTAAATCAGGTTCAAATTCTTTAACGACAATGCTCGTACTGCCTAATAAACTGGCATCTTCATTATTCTTACCCACCAAGTAAAGATAAATATTCCAATCTCCAGTAGGCGAATTTTCTGAAGTAGTATAATTCAATTCATTAAAACCAAACTCGTTTAATGTCATGGAATTATTTAACATTAATGTATTACGAGGATCACGAATTTCAACACGTAGAGGTACACCTTCAATAGCCGTTTTCCAGTCAAATGTCCGTGTAATTAGCCCAATATTGAAAGTTTCACCAGGTCTATAAACACCTCTATCAGAAAAGAGAAAACTATCAAGAGTCCGAGGATCATTGGGCGTTTCATCACCATAAACATCAAAGCGAGAAAGATTTAGTTGTCTATCGTAATAAGCATTTGTCGGTAAAAATGAAATATCCCCTTCTTTTTCCACTAAAAAAAGAACCGCAGTTTGTTCATTTCTAAAGTCTTTAAGCGTTGGAAAAGCAACATGCCCATCAGCATTAGTTATTTTGCTAAGTAACGTTGTTCCATTTTTAGCAATGACAGAGACTTTCGCGTTACTAACCGGTTCACCACTATAAATAGATTGTACAAAAACATCTCTTGAACCATTAATCGAGGATTTCGCGATAATGCCTAAATCAGTGACAACAACAAAGCGAGCATCAGAAACCTCTTCATCATCGTCATCATCATCTTCATAATATTCTTCGTCTTCATCATCTGTTCTTGATGCTTTGTTCGGATCCCAAGAAGTCAGTTTTAATAAAAATATGCCACGTTTAGCATTAGGATCAGCAGATAAATAGCGACTTAAATCGATACCCTTATATTGGGTTTCACCTTTATTTTCATTGTTAAGCGCTGTTTGATAAGTAAAATGCTCTGTAAAATATTCATCATTCAGACGGTTAAAATTTGTTGAAGTAAAATATTTATCTTTAAAAGAAACGATATGTTGTAACTGATTTGGAATAACTCGCTTAATATCTAATTGTAACCCCGGAAGATTACGAGCAGAAACGGTGATCCGTTTATCTCCTGTCATAGAAAGTAAAGCGCCTTCAGATACAAAACTCAGCATTTGTGGGTAATCAGGGACACGGACGATTTGATAACGATCTTCTTTTAATTGGTATCCTCCAACAGATGTTATTCCACTTGAAATTTTAACCAATAAGGAGCGATAAGCAGGTGCATTATATTTAAAAGCAAAGGTAGCCTGATTTTCTTGCTCATTATCACTTATCTCAAGTGTTAATTTTTCTGACTGTTCAAGAATAGTGTTACTAACATCATTCAAATTCCAATCGTAATAATCATCTTCACCTTGGTTAAGGTCAGCATTTTGTATTTCTAAATTATGTTGAGGTAGTAGCCATGCACTAACTTCATTTTTTATCTCTTTCTCATTCAACGCATCATTTAAAGAAACAATAAGCACACGCGCATCTTTACCATTTTCAGACTCAACAAGCTCACTTTCTATATTGGAAACACTAAGGCTATATAAGCTTGGAACATCCACGCTATAGGTTTTTTCTTTTGATGTTGAATTTGCTGTCACTGCACTCACAACACCAGGTGCAATTTTAAGGAACACTTTGCTACTAATATCTTTTAGTGCTAACTGTTCAGAATGAACCCATGCCGTTAATTTCTTATTATCATAATTAATAACATATTTTAGTTTCTCATTATCGCCATATTTCATTGAAAGCCGTTTTTCAAAGCTCTGAATATCGACAGGGGCATTAAATGCAATTTTAATAATGGCGTGCTTTTGAGCAGGATTCTGAGGATCTTGATAAAACTCACCACTCCCTAAGCGATAATCAAAAATGGACGTTTTAAATTCATATTTTTTTAATTTAAGTGAAAACTGAGGTGCTAACAACAGAGATTCATCGAGTTCTATTTGATATTCGCTTCCCATTGCAAATGGTTTTTTCGCTGTAAAAACAAGGGTTGAACCATTTTGCCAATGCCAATTACCCTCAATCGCAGGTGTTAATGTCACACCTTCAGTGACTTCTTTATCAATAAGTGTAATCGGTGCGGCAGAACGTGAAAAAGATAACGTTATTTTCTGTGATTGAGGATTGTCACTGGCATAATTGATTGGCGTAGGGGCAGTCAGTTTTATATCAACTTTTTGCACAACAATGGGAGCAACATCAATAGGAACAGGGCGATTAAGATAACTGTGATAACCGTAGTAACTACCGAATGATGCGACTAGAAGAAAAATAATAGAACCTAATACCGTTTTCGGGTGGTCCACTATACCCTTTTCAATATTTCTCAAATGCCGAGCAACAAAACTAATCCATATAGGTGTACTCCATTGTATTTGTCCTATAAACGGGCTAAGTATTTTTTCAAGAAGACGAATACAAAAAACAATAGCCCAACCCAATAAACGGATCAGTTTAAACGGAAGGCTAAGTAAAAAGCGCAATACATCCATATAGATAGTCCTAGATTGCTCTGATAAAAATACATTTTTTTATCAGTAAAATTAAGTCAAAAATTGAAATAATTAGGGTTTCTGTAAGTAAATAAGCATTAGTACTTATTAATAAATAAGTATATAAAGACAGATTACATTCTTAATATTTTTTTCCTAGCATTCAACTCTATTTCAAGACTCTTCTGAACTTTAGTTTGAATCATCTTTTTCTAATAATCATTTTATGTTTAATAAAATACAGAATAAAAGGCAATTTTTGCGAGAAGAATCGCACTATTAAAGTGCGATTTACATTTTCTCGGCGCAAATATTACTTCGCTATTAAAGAGTTATAATTCTCTATCAAATATTTATATTCATTTGAAATCGTATTTATGCTACTCGATATATCTTTATTCTCATTGAGTTTTTTCTCTAACACTTTTAACTCAATAACAAGTTGTTGGTATAATTCTAAATATTTTTTAACTGAATAATCAGAGCCTTTCATATTTTCTTTATTCAGCAATGTTTCGTCACCAAATATTTTTTCTAATTCAATTGATTGAGCTTCAATTTTGGTAATTGCAGCAGAGAGTATAGCCACATCTATTTTATCTGGGTTCATTGAATCAAGTGTGTTGGTTACTGTATCCAGTGATTGCATAATTTGATAGCGAACAACCAGACCTTCTTTTTTCACTAATTCAAGCTCTTCAATATGCATTGCTTGATAATAGTTTTCATATGCATCAGCAGCTTTTTCTTTCTCATCGATTAGTTTGGCATAAGCATTTTTCACTTCTTCATACAAATTACTGGCTTGAGCAAAATCATCTAAACGATAAGTCTCTTTTACAACCAGATAATCACCCAGCTTTAGCAGTTTTTCATATAAATCAACATAACTTTCACCATAAGCATTACCTACAGCATCTAATTCTGGAAGTGTGGGAGGAAGAGTTTTCATAAATTCAAAAGATTCTTTAGCACGCTCTGCTCCTGAAGCACTCAAATGCATAGAGAAAGCGCTTCTAACAGGCATTATCGCACTACTCGCTTTCATTTTTTTTATTTGGTCTGTTTCAGTTTCGAATATTTTGAAAGGTGTTAAATCAATGCTTTCACCATTATCAGAACTTAAACTTGTTAAAACTGTTTTCGTATTATCTAAAAGATTAACGTTAATTGTGCCTGAAATTCTGCCCGTTTTTTTCTGTATAATGGTGCCAAAATCTTCGTTAAACGTTGCTAACCACAAATTACCTTTTTCAATTTTTTGACTAAACTGAACTTCATCTGATTGGATATTTTTTGAATCAGGTTGAGATTGTGTTGTTTGCTCTGTTTTATTTTTATCTTGCGAGGGTGTTCCTGTATTCGAATTTTCATTTGAATTATCACAACCTACTACTGATATTAATAAAAGACTTATTATCGATGCTAATATGCTCTTTCTCATAATCCCTCATTATATTATTAAGTAATTAACTCGCTATAGACTATAATGAGTTTAATAATTAATGACTAT
The DNA here is from genome assembly GCF_023100685.1 of Proteus vulgaris. NCBI lineage: Bacteria > Pseudomonadati > Pseudomonadota > Gammaproteobacteria > Enterobacterales > Morganellaceae > Proteus > Proteus vulgaris. The sequence goes on from NZ_CP090064.1 coordinate 3,440,105, forward strand.
TATTTATTAAATTAATTTTAAGAAACATAATAACACTCTTAATAAGAGTATTAACATTTGATTAACGACGTACATTTACTTAAACATAATATTATATATTTATAAGTATTTTTTAAAGATTTTATAGATATCTATATTAACTATTTTCAATTCCTTCTTTTAACGCCTGAGCAATAAGCTTTAATATAAAATCCATAAAGCAGGTACTATCACTCTGTTTATCAACCTCACCTAATACTCGATAATAATCATCTTGATGTTGCTGGATAAGTGTTTCAACTGGCAACCAAACTAACCCTGTACGCGATTTACTTAAAATAACAGATTGCCATAATCGTCCCATTCGGCCAATTCAAAGTGTAGCTAGGCGACTAGTAAATGAGTCGCTAGGTGTGAGTTCGGTCGGTGAATGAGGACCTTGTTTATCGGGAAGGTTAATCTGATTAACCCAACATAGGCATAAATGATGAAGTTGACCAAAAAAACAAGTTATCAATACACTGTCGCTGCCACTTGTATTGCCCAGCCCCTACCTGATGTTCTCGCTGCTGATAAAGGATTACGAACAATTCTAAGCACCAATAAATGGGGGCTGGCTAAGCTGCTTGACCGTGAATTACTTCCGATCCTCTTCAAGTACGATAGATTTTATTAGCAGAAACGGATTCGATGAATAATGCCGCAGTGAGTACTGCGACATTATGAGGCTGCTAGTTCTGCCAGTCATTTAAAACAGGAGGGAGGAAAGGAGACTCATGGGATGTATACTCAAACAAGCAGCTCCTTGCGTCATTTCAAGCCTGAATGATTTCCTCCAAACCATGCATCTTCCTTAATGTGTTTATGATGTGATCATATACCCTTATTCATTCAAACCGCAGGTTCGTTGGCTGCGCTCAGCCTGCAGCTTGAATTACATTGGGTATATATACCGGATTAAAATATCAATTAAGTAAGGTAAGTATTGTATTTTGAATAAATAACTTTTTTAATGTTTTTAGTATTGGAAGACATATTGAGAATAACGCAACGTGCAGAAATTTAAAGGGAAATGCGAAGGTTTATCGGTGCCGGTTAAATAACCGGCACCAGGGAAATTAACGCCAGCGTTCTGTCGCCCAGGCGACCTGCTGTTGTGCGTCGTGGAAAGTCCAAGCCACGAAGCGACTGATTTTTTGCCCCTGCGCCATTTCAATGGTACGGACTTCGGCCACACCCACCAGCTTCAACGCGTGATAAATCGAAGGCAAGGTAGTGTTTTTAGAAATCAACGAGGTGAACCACAGGCAGTTTTGCGCCAAGCTAACGCTCTCCTCTACCATTTTACGCACAAAGGCTTCTTCACCGCCTTCACACCATAGCTCTTTATTTTTGCCGCCAAAGTTCTGTACCGGCTTGTCGGCTACCTCGCCTTTACCCAGCTTGTGCAGTTTGCGGCGGGTGCTGGCTTGCGCTTCCTGTTCAGAGCTGTGAAACGGTGGATTACACAGTGTGGCATCAAATTTCTCCGCCACGCCGATGATGCCGTTCAAAATAAATTCGGGTTGTTTTTGTAAACGTAGGCGCACTCCGTTTCTCAGTGTCGGATTCATCTCCACGATCATTTTGGCCGTATTGAGCGATACCGGATCAATCTCCGAACCGGTAAAACGCCAGCCGTATTCACACAGGCCAATAATCGGATAAATACAGTTGGCACCAACACCCACATCAAGGATCGCCACGCCTTTACCGCGAGGGAACTCACCGCCGTTGCTGGTCGCCAGCAGGTCGGCCAGATGGTGTAAATAGTCGGCACGCCCAGGGATCGGCGGGCACAGATAATCGGCGGGAATGTCCCAGTGTTCGATGCCATAAAAATGTTGCAGCAACGCACGGTTGAGCATTTTAACCGCCGCAGGATCGGCAAAATCTACCGAGCTATCGCCCCAGGCATTCGGCTTGACGAACGGCTCCAGTGCAGGGCAACTGGCGATCAAAGCCGGAAAATCATAGCGTGAGCGATGACGGTTACGCGGGTGCAAGCCGCTTTTCTGCTGTAGGAAGGTTTTCTTTTTTTCCACCGTGAAGGGCTCTCTTAAAGGTATTTCTGACGCGTACGATACCATATACCCTATAGCTTTCAAATTACAGCTAACAGCTCAGGATGAAACCGTATTAAGCCTGCATTCAGAGTTTATGCCGGAATGCCCTGCTCTTTATACCCAACGTCATTCAAGATGCAGGAAGGCGGCAAGGGAAGATAGACAGGGAACATACATCAGTATGTGACCCAGCTGATTAGGTACGGCCAACGAACCTGCAGTTTGAATGAATAAGGATATATACCATCCGTTTTAAGCAATAAACTGCCTAAATGTAAGATTTAATAAGCTGATTTGACCAAATTGAATACATTAACGCCAAACATGGAACAACTAACACAAAATGTAAATCGTCCAACTAATAATATCTGCACATAATTGGATTATATTCCATTATTAAAGTGTCCTGTTTGATTAAAGCAGATCATTGTTCCTGTTTTTTATATTGCTTTTCTTCTTTTATCTCAGTGACAGGGCATCAGCCAAATTGGGCGTAACTGGGCTACTATAACGGTAGAAAAATGTCTTAATGCCTGTTGCGCCACAAAATACACGTAACCTGTATTCTCACTCGTATCAGCCCTAACTTTACTATTCGGTTTCATGGCCTCATTTTGCTGGCTACTTTTGGCTCATAAGTGCTACCTTGTTTAGTGCTGACTATAAGATAATTAAAACAACAGACTGAAACCTTGTGATATGATCACACAATGCTTGTGAAATAAAACGACATTCAGTGTAACAATTGATTTTCACAAATAAACCAAATTTCAATACGTTAAGACAGACAACAACATGACTGACATTCAACATTTAGACTCCCACACACCGATGATGCAGCAGTATCTGAAAATTAAAGCAGAGCATCCTGAAATCTTACTGTTCTATCGTATGGGTGACTTTTATGAACTGTTTTTTGACGATGCTAAAAAAGCCTCTCGCTTATTAGATATTTCATTAACAAAACGAGGTCAGTCTGCGGGACAACCTATTCCTATGGCAGGAGTTCCCCATCATGCCGTTGAAAATTATCTCGCTAAATTAGTGCAATTAGGTGAGTCTGTCGCTATTTGTGAGCAAATTGGTGATCCTGCAACAAGCAAAGGTCCCGTTGAACGCAAAGTTATTCGTATTGTGACACCAGGTACTGTCACTGATGAAGCCTTACTTGAAGAACGCCAAGACAACCTTTTAGCCGCTATTTGGCAAGATAAAAATGGCGCATTTGGTTATGCTACATTAGATATCACATCAGGACGTTTTCGAGTTACTGAAATGCCTGATAGTGAAAGCATGATAGCTGAATTACAACGTACCCATCCAGCTGAATTACTTTATCCAGAAACCTTTGAATCAATGGCATTGATTGAGCGCCAGCAAGGCTTGCGTCGTCGCCCTATTTGGGAATTTGAACCTGAAACAGCAAAACAACAGCTCAATCTACAATTTGGTACTCGCGATTTAACAGGTTTTGGTGTTGAGAATGCACATCTCGCGCTCTGCGCTGCTGGGTGTTTATTGCAATATGTGAAAGATACACAACGTACCTCTCTACCTCATATCCGTAGCATTACCATGGAACGTCCTCAAGATTCGATTATTTTAGATGCGGCAACTCGTCGCAATCTTGAATTAACACAAAATCTTGCAGGTGGTACTGATAACACACTGGCATCTGTACTTGACCTTTGTGTTACCCCTATGGGAAGCCGTATGCTAAAACGTTGGATACACACACCATTACGCCAACGTGAACAACTTATTAAACGTCAAGACGCAATTAGCGCATTGCAGCCTCTCTATTTTGAGTTACAACCTTTTTTACGTCAAATCGGCGATTTAGAACGTGTATTAGCACGTTTAGCGCTACGTTCAGCACGCCCTCGTGATCTATCTCGTATGCGTCATGCTTTTCAGCAATATCATGATATTCATCAAGTGCTTGAACAAGCTGATATGCCTTACATTAAAGAATTACAAAAGCGTATTAGCCAGTTCGATGAATTATGTGAACTACTTGAACAAGCCATTGTTGAAACACCGCCAGTATTAGTACGTGACGGTGGTGTTATTGCCTCTGGTTATAATACTGAATTAGATGAATGGCGAGCATTAGCCGATGGCGCAAGTGATTACCTTGATAAACTTGAAATTCGTGAACGTGAAAAATGGGGTATTGATACACTTAAAGTTGGCTTTAATGGTGTACATGGTTATTACATTCAAGTCAGTCGCGGACAAAGCAATTTAGTGCCTATGCATTATGTTCGCCGTCAAACATTGAAAAATGCAGAACGTTATATCATTCCTGAGCTAAAAGAGTATGAAGATAAAGTCCTGACTTCGAAAGGTAAGGCGCTGGCAATTGAAAAAATGCTCTATGAAGAAATTTTTGAAAAATTATTGCCACACCTTACTGCATTACAAATCAGTGCAGAAGCTTTAGCTGAAACAGACGTTCTCTCTAACCTTGCAGAGCGCGCTGAATCATTAAATTATACTCGCCCAGAATTAAGTGAGAAAACAGGTATTCAAATCTCAGGAGGACGTCACCCTGTTGTTGAACAAGTTCTTAGTGAACCTTTTATTTCTAACCCATTACAATTGGCACCTCAACGTCGCTTATTAATTATTACTGGCCCGAATATGGGTGGTAAAAGCACTTACATGCGACAAGCTGCATTAATTACTTTACTTGCCTATATAGGTAGCTTTGTTCCCGCAGAAAAGGCATTAATTGGCCCTGTTGACCGTATCTTTACCCGCGTGGGGGCTTCTGATGATCTTGCTTCTGGTCGCTCTACCTTTATGGTGGAAATGACCGAAACAGCCAATATTTTGCACAATGCGACTGAAAACAGCTTGGTTCTAATGGATGAAATTGGTCGAGGTACATCAACTTATGACGGGTTATCTTTAGCTTGGGCTTGTGCTGAAAACTTAGCTAATCGCATTAAAGCAATGACACTCTTTGCGACCCACTATTTTGAATTAACCACATTACCTGAAAAACTTGAGGGTACTGCAAACATTCACTTAGATGCTGTCGAACATGGTGACACCATTGCCTTTATGCATAGCGTTCAAGAAGGTGCCGCAAGTAAAAGTTATGGTTTGGCTGTAGCCGCACTAGCGGGTGTTCCTAAAGAGGTTATTCGTCGAGCCAAACAGAAGTTAAAAGAGCTCGAAATGTTATCTGGTCACTCTGGCTCTGGTCATGTTGAAACGTCACAATTGATGTTATTAACAGAGGCTGAACCTTCTGCGATTGAATTAGCTTTAGATAAAATCGATCCGGATGCTCTAACGCCACGACAAGCTTTAGAACAACTTTATCGATTAAAAGAGATGTCCAAATAGGACATAAAAATCAAATGAATGATCAAAAATGGCGTGGTGTTTATCTTCACTGCGCCATTTTTATAACAGTTTTTCTATTTCTATCACAGTTAATTACACTATTTCACTTATGTGATTCGCTGTTATATCGTTTTTTATTTGTGTCATTGTCTTTTGAGACTGCATTTTTAAGCTAGAATAATCAGAGATAAAGACCACTTCAATTGATTGAAGCATGACTATATTTCAGTCGCTCACCCAATAACAATAAAGTGTCATCATCACTATAGTTGTCAAATAAACGAATAAATGAAGATAACGCAGGATTAAACATCATATCGTCAGTAATTTTATCATAAGAAGTATAATTTTTTGTTTTTAATGAAAAAACCAATGTAACTCTATCATCATTACGACCTTTAGTTAAAATCAAGTCATTATTACTTATCATCAAATCATTTAGATATTTATAACCACTTTCATAGAAAGTTTCTATATTTCCATCAACTTGGCGCTGAACAACAGAATAGAGATCACGAGAAGCATGTTGAGCAATAAAATAGATATCACCTTTGTCATTTTGAGCAACTTCTTTTACGCGCACAGGAAGCCAACGTGTTTTTGTCACTTCTTTATTAACTAAATTTAATGTAATTTCTAATGTATTTGTTGTGTAATGATGATTATAAAAAATAACGAGAGAATCACCCGATAAAGCATAATGGAATTGTGTAAACTCACCAAAATCCTCTGCATAATACTGCTTAACGAATTCTTCTGTATTAATGGAATATTCCCAACTCTCTCCCTCATCTAAACTTGTCATTATCGTTTTATTGTCAACTAATACTAATTGCGATGTCGCCTCTGAATATAATAATTTGCCTCCAATAAGTGCTAAAGGAAAACGGTAATAGCCATTATTACTCTCTTGCCAAGGAATTAAATCATCAAGCATAAACTTAGCTAAGTTCACCACTTGCCGTCCTTGCTCTGTAAATAAAACACACTTTTCAGAAATACAATAGGCGTTATAAAAACTCCCTTGCCCCTGAGACATAAAACGAGTGCCTTCTTTGTCAGAAAAATAGAGTGTATATTTTCTCTGGTTATCTTGCCTATAGAGTCGGCCATAAAGATCAACATCATATCGCCCTTGATCCGATTCTGTTTTAATTAAGATACCACTTGGCGCATTAAACGTATTACGCCAATCATAACGAGAATAAGGATAGGAAGATAAATCCGCGTCTTTTTCATTTTTCCATTGCCACTTAGAAGCAAAACCGTGAAAAAGTACGCCATAAAAAAGGAATAGGCTTAAAATAAATAAACCAGTGATGATAATGAAGGGTTTACGGAAAAAAGGATTCATTGGCTTAACTCCGTAACATAAAGCGGCTTTTTATTTTCAACACATTGCTGTTGAAGCAAAAAATAGGTTTGAAAGCTACAATTTCCCTTTTGTGATAGTAAAATATAAAGATTCGAAAATAAGGCAATTAAAAAAGCAAATCCTGTCATTATTGAACCGTAGATGATCCCCAGACCTAAAAAAGTATCACCAACAAAAAACCAGTCCCATTTATCCCAATAATTGCCATTATCGTAAACATCTGAAATAGAAAAAATGGCGAACAACGAGAAAATAAAGGTGCTGATTAGTCCTGTAATTAACAACGATAATCGTTTAGTTCGCTGGTGTCCAAGGTACAGCTGTCCTGAAATTGAATAAGCACCATTATCAGTATGATTATAAACACCTAAGACAACAGGCCCAGAGTTGTTATCTTCTGCTTGCCAAAAGAACAATTCAACATCATCACCATCAGTCAAAAATAAATTATGATCAGAATAAAATAAACGTTCTTTATAACTAAATATAAAAGGATGTTTATCAATCTGACAAGATATTTGCATCACCACATTCTCTGCATTGCGGGAGTGTATTTTAATTTTATCAACATGATGGAGTTTTATTTTCCCTCGTACTCGTTGCACTTTACTTTGTTTGATATGAAAGGTTGGGTTTTTACGTGTTATATGCTTTAACAGTGGTATTGTTTTTATTTCGGGAATAATCAGTTGTTCACCATCTGGAGCAATAATATCTTGTTTAGCCATTACTTTATCCAGCGCTTTGATTCTTTTTTTATGCTTAGGTCTAATACGCTGAAAAAAACGATAGGCTTTTTCTCCTAGATAACTCACTCCAGCCATTACAGCACCAAATGAAATAACCATGGAAATGATGATAAAGAAATTAGCCTCTAGATAAAGCAGAGAATAATAGTTCCACCCACTCCCAATTACAGTAAGAACAAAAGCAAGCAATAACCATTTTTTTGGTTTAGTGGTAAGTGTAAAGGTTCTTTCTGGCTCAAGCCTTCCTTTGTAATCATGATAAATCCATTGTACCCATAAACTGCCGTCATTAAGCAATTCAGCGCAAATTTTAAGTTCATCACCTTGTTTTAAACGTTTCAGAAAATCTTGAGAGTGAGTGAAATCATCTTCATTGAGATAAAACACTTTGCCTGATGCTATTAATCTCACCATTCCTTTCGGTGAGGTTTTATTTTGGTCAAAATGGCAACTCTCTAATTTGACGTTTAAAAAATAATCTTTCATATCTTCCTTTATCTCTTTTACCCGATTTACGAGATGCAACATCACACGCTTGTTTTATCTTGTTAAATCACATAATACAAGATAAAGAAAAGCCGACTAGCAACTCACTAATCGGCTTTGGTAATAACGCTGTAGACAGAAATAAAGGCTAGTTATGCTTTGAAAAGAGCTTCAATACATAACCCCTGACTTTGCAGAATGTCTTTTAGTCGGCGTAATCCTTCAACTTGGATTTGACGAACTCTTTCTCTTGTCAGACCAATTTCTCTACCAACATCTTCTAAAGTTTCAGCCTCGTAGCCTAATAATCCAAAACGGCGTGCTAGTACTTCACGTTGCTTAGGATTTAATTCAAATAACCACTTTATGATATTTTCCTTGAGGTTATTATTTTGAATTGTCGCCTCAGGCCCTTCTTCATTTTCGTCAGAGATAATATCGAGTAAGGCTTTATCTGAATCGCCCCCAATTGGGGTATCAACAGAAGTAATACGTTCATTTAAACGCAACATCTTACTCACATCTTCAACTGGTTTATCAAGTGTTTGCGCAATTTCTTCAACACTAGGCTCATGATCAAGCTTGTGTGCTAGTTCTCTCGCAGTTCTTAAATAAACATTCAGCTCTTTAACGATATGAATAGGCAGACGAATGGTACGAGTTTGATTCATAATGGCACGTTCTATGGTTTGACGTATCCACCATGTCGCATAAGTTGAAAAACGAAAACCTTTTTCAGGATCGAATTTTTCAACTGCACGGATCAGTCCCAAATTCCCTTCTTCAATCAAATCAAGCAGGGCAAGACCTCGGTTTGTATAACGACGAGATATCTTAACAACTAAACGAAGATTACTTTCTATCATTCGTTGTCTTGAAGGAATGTCGCCACGTAACGCTCTACGGGCAAAAAAAACTTCTTCCTCAGCGGTCAGCAACGGAGAATAACCAATTTCTCCTAAATAAAGCTGAGTTGCATCGAGCGCACGCTGATTGACTCCTTCAATAAGTTCAATTTCGTCTTGAGCATCAGACTCATTTTCTGCTTCTTTTGCAGCAACTTCATCGAACTCTTCCATGTTCTCTTCAATTTCATCTGTATATAACTCGTCTACTCTTAGCGTACTTTGGCTCATCAGCTGCTCCTACCCTTGATAATTTAGGTAAACGACGTTTGATATTAAAGTCTATTTACCAGTTTATCGCTGTGTCACGACACAACGGGTTTACTGATTTTCCCTTGTAACGAATTACAAAATAAAAGATAACATAATCTATTTTACTGTTAATTTTATCTTTCTTTATTCAATATATAACTTAGCTATTGAGTGCAGGTTATTAACAGTTTTTTTATTATATTTACGTATATTTATCTATACGTAAAATTACTTCATTTAATGCGCTAGCTGTAACTATTTGTATCTAAAAAAATAAATAAAAATCCAGAATAATAAAGTAATAGTAAATAATTTTTATTATTTACTATTATTAAAAAGATAATCTAATAAAGAAAACACCCTTTCAAACAAGGGGTTATTTTATAGTTCATCCTTTAGCAATGACGAATCTTTATTCATTTTTTATATAACATTTTTTAGCATACGCATTCATTGCTTGAGAATCAACCGTCTAATTTAACGTTATCTATAATTTTATATCGACCTCTCATTTTTACTTATCTTTAATTAAGCAGTTTTACTTAGTTAAAATGTATTTTGTTTCAATATTTTAATTAATTACAGATAACAAAAAGCCCTCTCTTTGTTATAAAAGAGAGGGCTTAACTTTAGGATTATTCACAATACGAGTTAAAAATCACTTATTTATTTTTTAGGTAAATAGCTCATTGGGTTAAGTGATTTTTCTTTATAACGGATCTCAAAGTGAAGTCGGACAGAGCTTGTTCCTGAGCTACCCATCGTCGCAATTTGCTGACCTGCATTTACATTTTGTTGCTCACGCACCAAAATGGTATCGTTATGCGCATATGCACTGAGATATTCATCATTATGCTTAATGATAACAAGGTTACCATAACCACGTAATGCGCTACCGGCATAAACTACTTTACCAGCCGCCGTTGCAACTATTGGAGAGCCTTTAGTACCACCAATATCGATACCTTTATTGCCTCCTGGTGCACTTGAATAACTTTCGATTATCTTACCTTGTGCTGGCCAAATCCATTTACCAGAAACCGTTGTTGGTGCCGGTGTTGCTGCCGTTGTGGTATTCGTGTTGGTTGTTGGTGGCGGAGTTGTTGTTTTCGGTGGTGTTGTTGCCGGTTTAGTGATCAATGGCCCCATTGATGTGTTATTTGTCGGTTTCGTTTGAGCTGTTTGAACACCAGCACTACTTGGTTGATTGATAACGGATGTGTTCACATTTGTATTGGTTCCCGTATTGACTTGACGGTTACCAATATTCAGCACCTGCCCCACATTTAAACTGTAAGGCTCTGGAATATTATTCATTGATGCCAGCTCTTTTACATCGCTATCTGTTATCCACGCGATATAGAACATGGTATCTCCACGTTTTACTGTATAGGTATTACCGCTGTAATTCCCTTTAGGAATACTGTCATAATTACGGTTATACACAATGCGACCAGTACCATCTGTACTCACATTTTGAGTCGCTACTGATGTTTGTGGACGAGGCTGATTTTGGGGCTGATGTGTGCCTCCATTAGATGAAGCACTATTCACCTTAATTGAAGGAGGAGGTGACGATTGTAAAGGGGTCGTTCTTTCAACCGGTGTCGCATTACTGTTAGTCATCACAGGCGCAGTTGAAACCGTGTTATTTGAAGAGCTATCATTTACAGAGGTAATGGGTGCAGGACGATAAGGTGTGTCTGCACAGCCTGTTAATGCAAATCCAATTACCGAACACATGATTGCCCAGCGGACATGCTTAATTGGGCTTTCTGAATTCATACTTCCTTCTCCCTTTAAAAAGGCATTAGCGTCTAGCAATTTGTCGAGTTAAACAAAAAGACTGCAATTTTTTGAAAATGTTTCATTTATTAGTGCAGATTACGACAAGCTATTAAAAAGCAGTAATAAAAAGCGGTCAGATTTATCTGGAAGTTATGCTAACTCACCTGAAATTAAAGGAACAAACCTAACTGCTTCTATAGATTGATAGTGAAAATCATTACCTAAACGTCGGATAAACTTCAGTATTTGTTGCTGTTCGCCTACAGGTATTATCATCCTGCCACCATCAGCTAATTGCATCAATAACTGTTGTGGTACTTCTGTTGCACATGCTGTCACTATTATGGCATTAAAAGGCGCTTTTGATGACCACCCTTCCCATCCATCACCATGACGTGTAGAAATATTATGTAAATCAAGATGCTTAAAACGTCGTTTAGCTTGCCATTGCAATATCTTTATACGCTCAACAGAGCTGACATGATGGACTAAATTTGCTAAAACGGCCGTTTGATACCCTGACCCTGTTCCAATTTCTAAAACAGAATCTGTACTTTGTAATTCTAGTAGCGTTGTCATTTTAGCAACAATATAAGGTTGTGAAATAGTTTGGCCATTACCAATAGGTAAAGCCGTATTTTCATAAGCCTTATGAGAGAGCGCTTCGTCAATAAAGAGCTCTCTGGGTACTTTACTCATTGCTTCCAGCAGGCTTTCATCCTTGATACCATGCTGCTTTAACATTGTCAGTAAGTCTTTCATTGACCGACTTAACATGTTTTTTTGACCTCTGCTTTATTTAACCAATTTTGTAGTAAATCTAGTGCCTTGTATGCTGTTAAATCGACATGTAAAGGTGTAATCGACACATAACCTTCGTCAACAGCAGCAAAATCTGTATCAGGGCCTACATCGTTTTTTTCGCCTGGAGGCCCAATCCAATAAAGGCTATTCCCTCTAGGATCAGTGTGAGTATAAACGTGCTGTGAAGCATGACGACTCCCACAACGTGTGATACGAAACCCTTTTACTTCATTTAGTGGAATATCTGGCACATTAATATTGAGAATATTCCCGGCTCTTAAAGGCACTTGTTGTAACATTGCCAGCACGTCACAAGTTACTTGAGCCGCTGTCTCAAAGTGCGTTTCACCGTCTAATGAGACAGCAATCGCAGGTAAACCTAAAAAACGCCCTTCCGTTGCTGCAGCCACAGTACCTGAATAAATAACATCATCACCTAAATTAGGGCCATGATTAATACCAGAAACCACAATATCAGGACGAGGGCGCACTAAATGATTTACACCAAGATAAACACAATCTGTTGGTGTTCCTTCAACAATAGCGATATCGCCATTTTCCAGCTCTTGCTTGCGTAATGGCCGATCAATAGTTAAAGAGTTAGAGGCAGCACTACGATTACGATCAGGTGCAACAATTTGTACATCATAGCGCTGGCGTAATGCTTTAGCGAGGGTCTGTATCCCTTTCGCCATCACACCATCGTCATTACTCACCAATATTTTCAGCATCATCATTCCCTAATAAAATTAATTCGCGTACAACGCTAGTTGCAAAGCTTCCTGCGGGTAAAAAGAATGACAGAGAAACAGTGGTGTCGTCTACCCAATTCCATGACATATTTTCTGGTAACACATTGATAGCACGCCTTGTATTATCAACACGCTCTTGTCGGGCCAATGACCATAATGTTTCATATTCTGCCAGATTTTCAGTTTCAAAATCCAATGCTTGTGCTTGTGTACCTAAGTCACCCTTGCCCGGTAAAGGTGCGGTAATATGAACATCATGTTCTTCATAGCGAGTTTGTGTTGAAGTGAGTTCAGCTTCATCGACAACAAACCAACTGCCTCGTCCATGAAGTTGCATTGCATCACCGAGTATTACTTTCGAATATAAATCACACTCTAATCTTTTACTGACAAGATGATTGAACATGGCACTACGTGCTGCTGAAAGATAAAAACTGCGTTTACCACGCTCTTTAACACGAATTTCATCGGTTGCCCAACGCATTGCTTGACGTAAGTTTTCACCATTACGCCCAAATCGTTGAATACCAAAATAGTTGGGAATACCTTTAGCTTTAATTTGAGCTAATCGTGCATCAACAAAGGTACGGTCTGAAATTTCTCTCAACACCAATGTAAAGTGATTACCTTTTAGTGTTCCTATACGTAATTTACGTTGTTGGCGAGTTGTTTCTAAAATTTCACAACCTTCTAAAATAAACTGGCTGAAGTCGGGCATCTCTTTACCCGGCATACGCAGACAAAACCATTGTTCAGTGACAGCATTTCTGTCTTTTAGTCCAGCATAGCTTGCATCTTTAGGGTGAATCCCCACAAATTTTGCCAGTTTTTCAGCAACAAAAGCGGTGTTACATCCTGTTTTCCTGACTTTCACCATGACATGCTCACCTTCACCATCAAGGGTGAAACCAAGATCTTCACAGACAATAAAATCTTCAGGAATTGACTTCAATAAACCTGTTGCTTGTGGTTTTCCATGTAACCAATGGAGTTCTGGTAATTCACTCATTCAGGTAATAACTCTTTTATTAATAAAACAACCGCTTCACAGGCAATACCTTCTTTTCTACCCACAAATCCAAGTTTTTCAGTTGTTGTTGCTTTCACATTAATATCATCAATATGACAATGAAGATCTTCTGCAATATTGACACGCATTTGTGGTGTATGAGGTAACATTTTAGGAGCTTGAGCAATAATAGTGACATCCAAGTTACCAATTCGGTAACCTTTGGCTCTTACGCGTGAAAATGCTTCACGAAGTAATACTCGACTATCAGCACCTTTATATGCCGGATCAGTATCAGGGAACAATGTACCAATATCACCCATTGCCACTGCGCCTAAAATAGCGTCAGTTACCGCATGTAATACAACATCACCATCAGAGTGAGCTAATAAGCCTTGTTCATAAGGAACTCTGACTCCGCCAATAATAATAGGACCTTCACCACCAAATTTATGTACGTCGTAACCGTGTCCAATTCTCATTTTATTGTGTGTTCCTTATATTGGTGATTTGGCGTGAAAGAAAAAACTCTGCAAGCGCCAAATCTTCTGGCTGAGTTACTTTGATATTGTCTGCACGCCCTTTCACTAATAGAGGTTCATATCCAGCATATTCCATTGCTGATGCTTCATCAGTAATAGTTGCTTTTTCTGAGAGTGCATTTTCTATATTTTGTTTTAATAACAAGGCTGGAAAGAACTGTGGCGTTAAAGCATGCCATAGTGTTGTTCTCTCTACTGTTTGTTCAATATGATTATCTTGTTGATGGCTACGTTTCATCGTATCACGTACAGGAGTTGCAAGAATACCACCGCAAAACTGTGGATCTGAAAAGTTTTCATCAATTAATTTAATAAGATGATCAAGGTCGCCAAAATGCAAGCAAGGCCTAGCTGCATCGTGGACAAGAGCCCAAGTCTTATCAGAAAAATGCTGAGTGACGTACTCTAAACCCGATAATACGGAGTCCGCACGCTCCCCTCCGCCATTAACTGTAATGATCCTTTCATCTTGAGCTAAAGGCAAAGCTTGAAAATAATGATCATCCGGGCTAATTGCCACAATAATTTTCATTATGCGTGGGTGTTTTAATAAAGCATTAATGGTATGTTCAAGAATAGTCAATCCACCAATCTTCAAATATTGTTTTGGGCAGATTGATTGCATTCGACTTCCGATACCAGCAGCCGGAATAACGGCAACAATAGGAAGAGTAGAGTTTGTTATATTCATTATGGTATTTGTATCAGGACACACTATTAATTCAATAAATTAACGACGTGGTTGAGACTTATCATTCACAATACGGAAGAAGGTCTCATTAGGCTTAATCATCCCTAATTCACTACGAGCGCGCTCTTCTAACGCTTCTTGCCCGCCATTGAGGTCATCAATCTCTGCAAATAGACGATCATTACGCTCTTTTAACTGCGTATTTTGCGCCAATGCAGATTCAACTTCTTGACTTACTTTGTTGTAATCATGGATACCATTTTTACCTAACCACAATGAATATTGTAGCCAACCAAGTAAAATCAGAAGTAAGACTGTTAATTTCCCCATTACCACCCCCAAGATTAATGGGCTAATCATCCCACAACTCAACCACAGACGCCACAAAAGCGCTGGAATATATTACATTATTATTTGTATTCAGCTCACTATAAACGTGGGGCACTTTTATAATATTCAGATTAGGGCTTAATTGATAAATAAATCCATTTCAGATGAAAAGACTTAATGATATTTAAGCAGATGAGATGATAAATGTGTTTTATACATATAACACATTGATAACTCTACACATCCCTACTTTCATAGGGTATTTGTGTAGAGATAATTGAATTTTACTTCAAAACTCACGGTAGATTTGATGTTGCTGTAGGTAAGTGAGAATTTGCTGAGTAAGTTTATTAATAGAGAGTGTACCATCTAAATGTAATTCAGGATCAACAGGGCGTTCATAAGGTGAATCAATACCTGAAAATTGTTTTATTTCACCGCGTCTTGCCTTTTGATAAAGCCCTTTCGGATCACGATCCTCACAAATATGAAGGGGAGTATCGACAAAGATCTCAATAAATCGACCTTGCTCAAAATGACGTCTAACCTGTTGCCTATCTTCTCGATAAGGTGAAATAAAAGCAGTTAAGACAATAAGCCCCGCATCTACCATCAATTTAGCGACTTCACCCACACGGCGGATGTTTTCATGTCGATCTTCTTCGCTAAACCCAAGATCACGGCATAATCCATGGCGTAAATTATCGCCATCTAATAAATAGGTGTGAATTGGCGAATCAGAGTGTTGATAAAGTGCTTGCTCTAATGCATCAGCAAGCGTGGATTTACCCGATCCTGATAATCCAGTAAACCAAAGCACACATCCTTTGTGTGCTTGCTGTGATTCACGATCGTTTAATCCAATTTTATGCGAATGCCAGACAATATCTTCACTTATCATCTTTATTTTCCTCCAAGAAGATCTCTTGCTCCCCAATGAGGAAAATGACGACGGATAAGCTGATTAAGCTCAACCTCAAAAGCATCGTATTGTGTCGTAGCTTGTATAAGCGTATTGCGAGTTTCTCGAATAAGCCCCGCCCCTACCGTGACATTGCTTAACCTATCAATAAAAATAAGCCCTCCCATATCGGCATTGGCTTGATAGTTATCAAGCACCAAAGGCTCTTCGAATGAGACTTCAACACTACCTATTGCATTTAAACTTAAGTTATCTGTAACTTGTTGAGTAAGCTTATTCACATCTACTTGATAATGAATATTCTCTATTTTTGCTCGACTCTTTTTGCCTGCAATCTTGATATCAAGTATATGCCCTTGAACTAAGGGTTGCTCTGACATCCATACCACATCTATCAATGCATGAGTGCTAATATTGGCAGTTGTATCACTACTATCAACAATAATATCTCCACGACTAATATCAATTTCATCAGTTAAAACAAGTGTAATAGCTTGTCCCGCACTCGCTTGGGTTAAATCACCATCAAAAGTAACAATACGTTTGATAGTAGAACGTTGCCCCGAAGGTAATACTTTGATTTGTTGTCCTTGGTAAATAACACCAGAAGAAATCGTGCCACTGTATCCTCTAAAATCTAGATCAGGGCGATTTACATATTGCACTGGGAAACGTAGCGATTGTGTAGATGATCCCAATTTAACTGGTGCGTCTTCTAATAGTGAAATCAAAGTTTTCCCTTGATACCAAGGCATATTCAAGGAAGGTAAAACGACATTATCACCATCAAGCGCAGAGATAGGTACAAATTCAATGGTTAGATCTGTAGGAAGTTGATCGGCAAATTTAAGATAATCTTGTTTGATCGAGTCAAAAATAGCTTGTTGGTGATCCACTAGATCCATTTTGTTAATCGCCACAATCAGATGGCGTATCCCCAAAAGTGTGCTGATAAAACTGTGACGTCGCGTTTGCTCTTGTACGCCTTTACGAGAGTCGATCAGCAGAATAGAAAGTGTACTGGTTGATGCTCCTGTCGCCATATTACGGGTATATTGGGCATGTCCGGGTGTATCAGCAATAATAAATTTGCGTTTTGCCGTTGAAAAATAACGATAAGCAACATCAATCGTGATCCCTTGCTCCCTTTCCGCTGCTAATCCATCCACCAGCAAAGCCAGATCGAGCTTTTCACCTTGAGTACCTATTTTTTTACTTTCCGTTTGTAATGTAGAAAGCTGATCTTCGTAGATCTGCCTTGTATCATGAAGCAAACGCCCTATTAATGTGCTTTTACCATCATCAACATCACCACAGGTTAAAAATCGTAATAACCCTTTGTTTTGTTGCATTTTAAGATAGCTTTCCACGCCACCAAAATGTGCAATCTCACCAGCAATAAGTTGATTTGTTTTCACGACTGCAAGTCCCATATATCCTCCAATTAAAAGTAACCTTGACGTTTTTTCAGCTCCATTGAAGCGGACTGATCACTATCAATTAAACGCCCTTGTCGTTCACTGCTGGTGGAAATCAGCATTTCCTCAATAATGGCAGGTAGCGTTTCGGCTTGTGAAGGAATGGCTCCTGTTAATGGCCAGCATCCTAAAGTTCTAAATCTCACTTGTTGCTGAGTGATAACTTCACCCGGCTTAAGATCAATTCTGTCGTCATCAACCATAATTAATGTGCCATCACGCTCAATAACAGGTCTATTTTTTGCAAAATAAAGAGGAACAATATCGATATTTTCTAAATAGATATATTGCCAAATATCGAGTTCAGTCCAGTTAGATAATGGAAATACTCGAATACTTTCACCTTTATTAATTTGGCCGTTATAGTTTTTCCATAATTCAGGACGTTGATTTTTTGGATCCCAACGATGAGATCTATCTCTAAATGAATAAATACGTTCTTTGGCTCGCGATTTTTCTTCATCACGACGAGCGCCACCAAATGCCGCATCAAAACCATATTTGTCTAAAGCTTGTTTTAACCCTTCTGTTTTCATGATATCCGTATGTTTTGCACTACCATGAATAAACGGATTAATTCCAAGCTCTTCACCTTGTGGATTGCGATAAACCTTAAGATCAAAACCATACTCTTTAGCTGTTTTATCTCGAAAATCATACATTTCTCGAAATTTCCAGCCAGTATCAACATGTAGCAAAGGAAAAGGTAATTTAGCGGGATAAAATGCCTTGCGTGCTAAATGCAACATCACCGAGGAATCTTTGCCTATTGAATAAAGCATGACGGGATTTGCAAATTCAGCGACAACTTCACGCAGAATATAAATACTTTCTGCTTCTAATTGCTGGAGATGCGTTAACTGTGTTTCATTCATAACAACCTCGTTTAGGCAAAATGAACCAAAGATGAATGGTGCGAAGGTAAAGACGGATAAGCGTGTCTATCGCCAAACCACGCAAGTTGATGGTGCAATGCAGCCACCTCTCCTACAATTAATAGAGCCGGAGTGGGCGCTTTTTCTGCCAATTGCGCTAATTGCGTTAAATCACCCGTGAAAACTTGCTGATCACGGCGTGTGCCACAACTAATAACAGCGATAGGTGTTAATGGAGAACGTCCGAGTTTGATTAAACGCTGACTAATCAGTTCTGCTTTTGCCGTTCCCATATAAATAGCGAGTGTGTGATTAGCTTGCGCTAACGATGCCCAATCTGGTTCTATTCCATCAGCTTTACAATGTCCTGTCATAAAAGTGACACTTTGAGCATATTGTCGGTGAGTTAACGGTATCCCAGCATAAGCACTTGCTCCGCTGGCAGCGGTGACTCCTGGTACAACCTGAAACGCAATACCATGCGCGATAGCAATTTCGATTTCTTCGCCACCACGCCCAAAAATAAAGGGATCTCCCCCTTTTAACCGAACAACTCGTTTACCTAATTGCGCATATTTCACAATCAGTGCATTTGTTTCCTCTTGAGAAACACTGTGATGTCCAGCTCTTTTGCCCACACAAATAGTGTCAGCATCGCGTCGTACCAGTTCTAAAACTTCTGGGCTTACTAAACTGTCATAAAGGACGACTTCAGCTTGTTGAATAACCTGTAAACCACGCAATGTTAATAAACCTGCATCACCAGGGCCTGCCCCAACTAATGCGAGTTCACCTTGTTGGCTCTCTTTTTGTTTTAGCTGTTGTTCAAGTTGGGCCTCGGCTTGAACCAATTGATCACTCGCCACTAGAGTGGCAAATTTACCACCAAAGGCTTGTTCCCAAAAACGACAACGCGCTTGAAAAGTATCTAAGTGTTGTTTCACTTTATGGCGCCATTTTCCTGCAATTGTCGCCATTGTGCCTAATGAACTTGGCAATAAAGCTTCTAACTTCTCACGTATCATACGAACTAAAACAGGCGCTTTTCCCGCCGAGGAAATCGCAATCAAAATAGGGTTTCTGTCAATAATGGCAGGAAAGATAAATGAGCATTGAGGCTGTGAATCCACAACATTGACAAAAATATGTCGTGCTTGTGCATCAAGATAAACTTGTTGATTGAGTACACTGTCATCTGTAGCTACAATAACCAACATCATTCCTAATAGATGTTCAGATTGATATTTTGCTGACACCCATTCAATTTTATTTTGCTGATAAGCAAGATGTAATTCGTCACATAATTGAGGAGCGATCACTCTTAATCGAGCACCTGCTCTTAATAACAGCAAAGCTTTACGCGCGGCAACATGACCACCACCCACCAATAACACCGGGCGTTCTTTTAATTCCACAAATAAGGGTAGGTAATCCATACGCGTATCTCACCTTCATTGTTCACTTTATGAGTAACGACTATAAAAGGTGCTTTAGGGCTTATGAAATGACAAAAAGCTATGTGATGGAACAGAAAGGAATAAGGAAAAATAAAATAATTTCAATGAGTTATTTTTTTTCAAAACGACAAATAGGGCAATAGATTGAACTATTACCCTAATTATTTTATTGATAAATAATGGCGTTATTCGTGTAACCCACACTCACGTTTTAAGCCAAAAAAACGAGTTTCTTCTTCACTCATACCTTCTTCCCATTTTCGGGTTGTATGAGTATCACCCACAGAGAGATAACCTTGCTCCCATAAGGGGTGATAAGGTAAATCATTTTCTTTAAGATACTGATGAATTTGCTTATTATCCCAATCTACTATCGGTAAAAACTTAAAGATCCCTTTTGAGATTGAAAGCACTGGTAAATGCTCACGGCTTATAGATTGTTGTCGGCGAAGACCTGCAAACCATGTTTGAGCCTGTAACGTTTTTAATGCTCTCTCCATCGGCTCAACTTTGTTTATTTGGTTATAACGTTCAATCCCCTCAATGCCTTCTAACCAAAGTTTGCCGTAACGGGCTTCTTGCCAAGATGAAGATATTTCAGCTCGATACACCTTTAAATTAAGTTGTAACTGTTGAGTCAATGTATCAATAAACTGATAAGTCTCAGGAAACAAATAACCCGTATCTGTCAAAATCACAGGAATATCAGGATATTGCCTTGTAATTAAATGCAAACAGACTGCAGACTGAATACCAAAACTAGAGCTTAATACATAAGCTTTAGGCAAATGTGTTAAAGCCCAAGTAATACGTTCAATAGCGGTAAGTTGCTCAAGTTTTTGATTAATTTCAGCTAACGTTTTTTGTTGTTCTTCTATCGATAATAACCTTAGTTGTTCAAGCTGAAATATATTCATACCGCCTCCTGCACTTCATAAAAATCCACGGCAGAATTGAGTACAGGTTTAACAACATCGGTACGAATAAGGAAATCACCAAACCCTTCATTGTTATGGCGAGAAATGGCCCAATCACCAATCAATGAATCAAGTATTGCTATAATTTCTTGCGAGGTAATATTTTCACGATACATTCTAGGTATGCGTGTACCAATACGATTACCGCCTAAATGTAGGTTATAACGATCGGGGGCTTTCCCCACCAGTCCCACTTCTGCCAACATAGCGCGACCACAACCGTTCGGGCATCCAGTTACGCGCACAACAATGTGCTCATCACTGACGCCATGTTTTGTCATTAAGCTATCAAGTGTGTCGGTGAATGAGGGTAAAAAACGCTCTGCTTCAGCCATTGCCAATGGGCAAGTTGGAAAAGAGACACAGGCCATTGCATGTTCACGCAGTGGGGTCACCTTGTCATCAATTAATCCATATTGACGAGCAATAGCTTCAACATTTGCTTTTTCATTTTCAGGTACACCCGCCACAATCAAATTTTGATTGGCAGTAAGACGAAAATCACCTTGATGAATTTTAGCAATTTCAGCCACACCCGTTTTCAATGGAGCATCAGGCTTATCAATCAATCGACCACTTTCAATAAATAAAGTAAGATGCCATTTATCATCAACGCCTTTTAACCAACCAATTTGATCGCCTCTATGTGTAAATTCATAAGGCCGAATAGCATCAAAAATAACACCTGAACGACGTTCAACTTCCTGCTTAAATGTTTCTATTCCAACACGTTCTAATGTGTATTTTGTTTTTGCATTTTTACGTTCAGTACGATTTCCCCAATCACGCTGGGTCGTCACAATCGCCTCAGCAATTGCTAAGGTTTTTTCAATAGGGATATAGCCAAATTCACTGGCTAAGCGAGGAAAGGTATTCTTATCACCATGAGTCATCGCAAGACCGCCCCCCACCAGCACATTAAACCCGACAAGACGCCCATTTTCAGCAATTGCAATAAAATTCATATCATTAGCATGAAGATCGACATCATTATGAGGCGGGATCACCACCGAGGTTTTAAATTTCCGCGGTAAATAGGTTTCTCCTAAAATAGGCTCTTCATCTGTTGTTGCAACTTTTTCTTTGTCTAACCAAATTTCAGCATATGCATGAGTGCGTGGTAATAAATGCTCTGATATTTTTTTTGCCCACTCATACGCTTCTTGATGTAATGAAGATTGCACTGGATTTGAAGTACATAAGACATTACGGTTAACATCATTCGCTGTTGCTAGAGAATCAAGTCCTGTGGCGGCTAACATTTGATGGGCAGGTTTTACATTACCCTTTAAAATGCCATGAAATTGAAAAGTTTGGCGGTTAGTAATTCGAATACTGCCGTAAAGTGTATTTTTTGTCGCAAACTGATCAATGCTAAGCCACTGTTTAGGTGAGATAATACCACCGGGTAAACGACAACGTAACATCATCGCATGACGAGGCTCTAACATTTGCTCCGCACGTTCTGCACGAATATCTCTGTCATCTTGTTGATACATGCCATGAAAGCGGATCAATAGAAAGTTATCGCCTTCAAACCCACCCGTTAAACCATTTTGTAAGTCTTCTGTAATAGTGCCGCGTAAAAAATGACTCTCTTTTTTCATGCGTTCACTATCGGCCAGTTTCCCTTCAACCACTAAGGGCGCTTGAGTATGTGATTTCATTTAATAGACATCCCTCTGATAACGCCGTTCTAGACGTAGCTCACTTAAATATTCATCTGCTGCTTCACTATTTTTATTGCCATACTCCATCACAATATCTAACAACGCTTGTTCAACATCTTTTGCCATATGTGATGCATCACCACAGACATAAAGATAAGCGCCTTGTTGTAACCATTGCCAAATATCACTACCACGTTCACGTAATTTATCTTGTACATAAATTTTATGTGCTTGATCTCGTGACCATGCTAAATCAATATGGGTTAACAGGCCGCTTTTGACATAACGTTGCCATTCCACTTGATAGAGAAAATCTTCAACAAAATGAGGGTTACCGAAAAATAACCAGTTTTTACCTGTTGCACCGTCATTTTCACGCTGTTGCATAAAGGCTCTAAAAGGTGCAATACCTGTACCTGGCCCAATCATAATCACGGGTGCATCGTTATTGTTTGGTAAGCGAAAATGTTCATTCTTTTCAATAAAAACATTGACGGTATCGCCTTCTTTCAAGTTATCCGCTAAAAAGCCAGAAGCTCCACCAGTATACGCACGCGAGTTTACGTCATAACGCACAACGCCTAATGTAAGGTGTACTTCGTCTTCCACTTCTTGTTGTGATGATGCAATAGAGTAAAGGCGAGGAGTAAGAGGACGTAAAATATCCACAAAACCTTGTGCCGTTGGCTGAGCACAATATTGGCGCACCATCTCATTAATAGGGTGTTTTTGTGCATATTGCTGAAGCTTTGTTTTATCAGCAATAAGTGACAATAAATCTTCATGGCGTGTAAGTTGCGCATAGGCCTTGACGATAGGCGCGCTATTTTGAGTCAATTCACAATGATGTAATAAGGCTTCTTTTAAGGTGAATGTTTGAGATTTTAACGTGACAGGTTCATCACCTTTTAGCCACAATAACGTGATAAGTTCATCGACTTTTTCAGGCGAGTTATTAAACCAAACACCCAGTGCATCACCGGGTTGATATTGCAAATCAGAACCTTCAAGACTGATTTCAATATGGCGAATATCTCTATCCGAATTTCGACCTGTGATTTTTTGATTAGTCAGTAATGTGGCAGTAAAAGGCGCATCACGATGATAAATAGAAGTTTCTATCGTATCTGTTGTACCTGACTGCGTTTGCTGTAATACTTGCGTACTCTGTGCAGGTACTTTTACTTTTAAGATTTCTGTAAGCTGTTTTATCCATTCATCCGCAATGGCCTGATATTCAACATCAGCATCAACTCTAGGTAATAAGCGCATTGCACCAAGTTGGGCAATTCTTTCATCAAAGTCTTTGCCTGCCTTGCAGAAATGTTCGTAAGAAGTATCGCCTAAACTGAATACCGCATAAGACGTTTCCTTCATTTCAGCTGCTTTTTTAGAGTGCAGATATTTATAGAAAGCAATCGCTTCTTCTGGAGGCTCACCCTCTCCTTGTGTAGATGCAATAATAATTAAAGTTGTCGCTTTATGGATCTGCTTAAATTTATATTCACTGGCAGAGTACAACTCAACATTCAATTTATGAGCAACTAGATTATCTCGTAATTGTTCTGTCAGATGGCGGGCATTACCAGTCTGAGAAGCAGAGATTAATGTAATAGTCTCTTGTTCAGGAACTTGTGGTGAAACAACCGCTGTTGACACGGGTACGCCAGCATGATCCAACTGCCCCCATAAATACCCAGATAACCACGCAATTTGCGCTGTTGAGAGATCTTTTGTTGCATCCTGTAATTTATTCAATTGCTCTGGTGTTAATGGAAGCATTGATAATAATGGGGGTTGATTGCTCATTTATCCTGCCTTAAAAAAGCGATGCACTTATCTGTGCTTTATTGTTCTTTGATAATATTTCTAATATTGAGAGGGTATCTCACGACTAGAAGGTGAATTAAAGACCTGTTGGCTCTATCTAATAACCTTAAATGCTAAATTTATTTATCGGTTTCCTTTACCAATAAAATTAATAAGCAAAAAGGAACATAACAAGTCATTAAGATTAAGGGAGATTAGGCGTGATACGCTAAATCGGCTACACTGGTAGACTTCGTTCTATTTGTGTCTTTTTTTTACTAATTAAGTCAAGAGAGTTTTGATGACAACCACCATCTTTAAAGATTTTCAGTTTGAAGCCGCCCACCATTTACCGCATGTTCCTGAAGGCCACAAATGCGGGCGCCTGCACGGACACTCCTTTTTGGTTCGATTAGAGCTAACAGGTGAAGTTGATACACAGTCAGGTTGGCTTATTGATTTTGCTGATGTTAAAGCCGCATTTA
Organism: Proteus vulgaris; assembly: GCF_023100685.1. NCBI lineage: Bacteria > Pseudomonadati > Pseudomonadota > Gammaproteobacteria > Enterobacterales > Morganellaceae > Proteus > Proteus vulgaris. The sequence goes on from NZ_CP090064.1 coordinate 3,464,905, forward strand.
AACCCACTCTTGAGCGTCTTGATCACTACTATCTTAACGAAATTGAAGGCCTTGAAAATCCGACCAGCGAAGTGCTCGCAAAATGGATTTGGCAGCAAGTAAAACCGGTATTACCATTATTATCTGCGGTAATGGTGAAAGAGACGTGTACAGCAGGATGTATTTATCGCGGTGAATAGCTCTGTATTAAGATTAAACCGTTATCACCTAAAAGAAAATCAGCCTTTTATTGGCTGATTTTTTTCATATTAAAAATCTGATCACGCAATATTTAAATACTTATGCGTTTGCATTGAGAAACGCCAATTACGTTCAATACAAGTTTTAATACATAATGCAGTTGCACTCTCTTTACAACTAATGGGCTGTAAAGCAACAACAGGTGCAGGTTGTTCTGTGCGTAATGCCAATAATGTATCCAACGCTTCAATATCTTTTTCACGTCCAACAGGATGTTTTATTTCATTAGCACGATTGATAGCGTTTGATAAAACACTAAAACCGCCTCGCATTCCCACTTTAGGTGAGAGTGTGACCCATGTTTTTTCACTACATAGAATGTCATGAGTACCGCTGGTTTCTATCTGGCAGGCAAAACCCGCTTGCTCTAATCCTTGCGTTAAAGGACGCAAATCATATAAACAAGGTTCCCCTCCCGTGATAACAACGTGTTTTGCACTATAACCTTGTTGCTGAAAAAGTGATAAAATTTCAGCAACACTGGCTTCGCCCCAAGTATCGCTTTCTTGCGTTTTAATCGGGATATCACCAAGAGGAACTTTTTTTTCGCCCTCTTTTTCCCAAGTATGCTTTGTATCACACCAACTACAGCCGACTGGGCAACCTTGTAATCGAACGAAAAGCGCAGGAACGCCAGTAAAAACACCTTCACCCTGTAAGGTTTGAAACACTTCATTAATGGGGTATTGCATAAGAAACTCTGATATCCAATGAATGCTGATGATTATTACAGATAACTATCTCACCGTAAGAGGCTTTATGATAAGGTACATGGTTTGTTTTGAATAGCTAACGTGCGAGAAGACACTGAAAAAGAGGATAGAGTTCCTCCGTTGGACAGAGATGGGAATACTTTAGATGCAAAAAGAGAATCAACTTTCACGAGGATTATCAGGGCGGCACATTCGTTTCATGGCGCTAGGCTCTGCGATCGGGACAGGTCTATTTTATGGCTCAGCTGCAGCCATTGAAAAAGCAGGTCCCGCAGTATTATTGGCTTACCTTATCGGTGGTGCTGCGGTATTTATGGTTATGCGTGCATTAGGGGAAATGGCCGTTCATCATCCTGTTGCGGGCTCTTTCTCACAATATGCTAGCCATTATATGGGACCTTTAGCAGGCTTCTTAACCGGTTGGAACTACGTTTTTGAAATGCTGATTGTTTGTCTAGCTGACGTCACAGCATTTGGTTTTTATATGAAACTTTGGTTCCCTGATGTCGATCAATGGATATGGGTATTAGGCATAGTTTGCTTTATTGGTGCCTTAAACCTTTGCCATGTGAAGATATTTGGGGAAATGGAGTTTTGGCTTTCTATTATTAAAGTCACCGCTATTATCGCAATGATCATTGGTGGTGTTGTTATTATGATGTATGGCTTTGGCCAACAAACTGAGCATCCTATTGGTATCTCTAACTTATGGGAGTTTGGTGGTTTTATGCCAAATGGTATTGAAGGGGTTATCGCCTCGCTTGCCATTGTGATGTTTGCATTTGGTGGGATTGAAGTCATTGGTATTACTGCCAGTGAAGCTAAAGATCCTGAGAAAACCATTCCTAAAGCTATCAATGCTGTACCGTTTCGTATCTTATTATTCTATGTTCTAACAATATTTATTCTAATGTGTATTTTCCCTTGGCAACAAATCGGCCATAACGGTAGTCCATTTGTACAGATTTTCTCAAATCTAGGGATCAATTCAGCTGCAAATATCTTAAACCTTGTGGTTATTACAGCCGCAATTTCTGCAATTAATAGTGATATCTTTGGGGCAGGTCGTATGATGTACGGTATGGCTCAAGAAGGGCAAGCACCTAAATCCTTTATGAAGCTTACCCGTAATGGCGTGCCTTGGATGACAGTACTAGTAATGTCAGTGGTACTGTTACTTGGCGTAGTGCTTAATTATCTTATTCCAGAGCAAATCTTTGTTTTAATTGCCTCTATTGCGACATTTGCAACAGTTTGGGTTTGGTTAATGATTTTACTTTCACAAGTCGCTATGCGTCGTAAGATGAGCGCTGAAGAAGTAAAAACACTTAAATTCCCAGTACCACTATGGCCTGTTGCACCAGCACTAACTATCGTCTTTATGGCGTTTGTTATCGCAATCTTAGGGTATTTTGAATCAACTAGAATGGCATTGATTGTGGGTATGGTATGGGTAGCGATTTTAACTATCGGCTACTATGTGGGTATCAAACCAAGAATGAACCAGAAATAAATCATATTTCTGAGTTAACCAATATTTAAGTTGGGCAATAAAGGCTGTGGATAATTTCACAGCCTTTTTCTTTATTACATAATAGCGATTGTTACTAAGCCAGTGCTTGTTCTAGATCTGCAATTAAATCATCCACATCTTCTAGGCCAATTGATAAACGAACCAAACCGTCACTAATGCCATGTCTTTGCCGTTCTTCTACACTATAAGTAGCATGAGTCATTGTCGCTGGATGTTGAGCTAAAGATTCGCAGTCTCCTAAGCTCACAGCTCGACTAAAAAGATTTAAGCGATTGAGAAACTCTCTACCTGCTTTAATGCCTCCTTTTAACTCAATAGCTATCATACCTCCAGCTAACCGCATTTGACGTTTGGCTAGTTCATATTGAGGAAAAGAAGTCAGCCCAGGATAATAAATAGTTTCGACTTTAGGATTATCTTCAAGGTATTGTGCTATACGTTGTGCATTTTCGCAGATCTGCTCCATTCTTATGCCTAACGTTTTTATACCTCGTAATATTAACGAGGCATCGTGAGGAGACAAACAAGCCCCTGTCATATCCTTTAAACCCTCAACACGTATTTTATTGGTTAATTCATGTGTAGTAATAATTGCACCCGCAGTCACATCGCCATGGCCTGATAAGTATTTGGTCATAGAATGCACAACAATATCTGCACCAAGTTTTAAGGGTTGTTGTAAATAAGGTGAACAGTAAGTGCTATCCACTATCACTAAAATATTATGCTGATGAGCTATTTCTGATATGTTTGCTATATCACTGACACGCATATTAGGATTAGCAGGAGTTTCAAAAAAAATTATTTTTGTTTTCTCAGTAATCGCTTCTTTCAGTTTTTTTAGATTAGTTAAATCAACGTGTTTTATTTTAATGCCAAACTTGGCAAGCCCATGATTAAAAAAAGTAAAAGTACATCCATAAAGTGTCATATCTGCAATCAATTCATCACCAGGCTGAAGTAACGACCAACAGGTTGATGTAATCGCGCCCATTCCTGAAGAAAAAACAACTGCACCTTCACCATCTTCTAATTGTGCTAAACGTTTTTCTAATAAATCTAATGTAGGATTAGAAATCCGTGAATAAAAATGTCCTTTTTGCCGCCCTGCAAAACAATCAGCTCCATATTGAGCCGTCGGAAAAACAAAAGTAGACGTTTGAAAAACAGGAGGCACTAACGCCCCCTGAGAGTCTAACGGAGAATAACCATAATGTATTGCTTGAGTATTAAAATGTTTATTACCTTGCGTCATTACATCACCTAATTATTAATTAGTTTTCTATTCGTTGGTTATTTTCCCCGATAATTTGAACTGTTCTTAGAATAATAGAAATTCCTTTAAGCGTATCAGGATTTCTTAATAACGCAAAAGTTGATCCTAAAGTATATTTTTTATCTTGATAAATAGATTCTTTCTTTGCCATATTATAAGCGGCACTTAATTCCCATACTGGAATTAATGTTTCTTCAAATGCGACCGACAGTTTTTCAACCGTTGCGTTATCCATAATATCTATTGAATCTGATATTAAAGATAATAAATCGACGATATTATCAAACCGCTTTAATGCTAATAATGGTCTTGCTTTTTCTAATAAATGTTGAAGATGTAATTTATCTTCATCCGTTAACAGTTGAATATCTGCTGGGCTTAAATTATTTTCACTCATTATTGTATCCCCTATAATAATCCTCTAACTGTTGCCCAATATAAACCTCTGTTATAACTATTACGTAATAATCCCCCTAACTTTGTTGGCGGTGTAGGTATTACGTCGTGCTTATAATCATATTGTAATGGCATTCCTGCTGATAGCCCCATTTGTGCAACGGCTTGTACTCGACCATCATAAATAGTGGCAGGATAACCATAGCGCAGTTCACCACAGATATTATTAGCAATTACACCGGCTTGGTTATGACAGCTACCACCGGCTTTACTGATCGGTAAATCAACGGTATCACCAATAACATAAACTTGGTTTAATCCATAAACTTGTAATGTTTCAGGATCTGTAGGTAACCACCCCTCACCGTTATTATGTTCACTTAAACCCGTGTTACGAATAGCTTCAACCGCAGTAATTGGCGGAGTACTCATCAGAATATCAAACGGCTCTGCTTCACCCTCTTTTGAGTAAGCTATCTTTTTATCTGGATCAACATGGCTTAATGTAAATCCACGTTTAGCTTTAATATCGCGCTCTGAAAATACCGCAGGAAGGACTTCGCAAACCTCTTGTTGCATAAACAAACAGTTTCTTAAAAGTTGAGCAACTGTAGGATAGGTATAAACAATTTCAATATTGTTTCTTACTCGACGTTGACGTAATAGTTCATCAAGCATCAAGGTTGTTTCCATTGGAGCAATACCACATTGATGAGGCACATTCGGCGTTTCAGGAAAACTCACTGTAATAAATACACGCCCTTTTTCAATTGTCGCAAGTTTATCAGCGAGCGCTCTTGCTGCTTCATATTGATAAAAATGACTACCTGCTTCTTTTAAACCTTCAATTCTATGAGGGCTAGGAACACAGCCAGTTGCCAAAACTAAGAAATCATAATTATATTTTTTCTTGGACTCGCAATAGATAACTTTATTGTTAAAGTCAAAACGCTCAGCTTTATCTATAACAAATTCAATTTCAGGTCTTAATAAACTTCTTTCTGATCGCATTAACTCTTCTTTTAAAAAGAGATTAAATGCAATATACATAAATGCAGGCTTGTAATAATGATGAGGGTTATCTGAAATAAGTGTTATTTTAATTTTATTTGAAAATATTTCTTCATTTAATTTTTTAGCCAGGATATTAGCAAGAATAGTTCCGCCGGTACCACCGCCAATAATAACTATATTTTTTGTTGGCATTTTATTTCCTATATCTAGTGATATTAGATAGACAAAAAAAGTATAGTAAAAGGCATTAATATAACAAATAGATTAAATAGATAAATAAACTATCTTTAAAATAATTATTCTAATTGATAATCGTTATAATCATATCGAATTTAAATATTTAAATTTAATATTAACTATCGTTATCATCACTCACTAATAAAATGTTGCAATTAAAGGATGATGATCTGAAGCATCAGTGATCAGCACTTCTGCATTATTTAGCGATAATCCGCGATAGAAAATATAATCTAACGGTTTACCAAATGCTTTAGTACGCCAATCATTATCAAAAATAACCTCTTTAAGTCTTAACCTTCTCGCAAAACGCTTTAATACATTCACTCTAGGACGACTCCATGCATTAAAATCACCTGCAAGAATAATAGGGCCTTTATGATGCATGATATGAACAGATAAATTACTTAATTGACGCTGATACACATCAACACCAAAACTAAAATTAATCGCATGCACATTAATCACCATTAGATGATCACCCGTGATCAGCGGATATACCGTAATTAATGCTGATTTTGATAAACGTAGAAAAGGTTCTTTTTCTCTTAAAGGACAACAATAGATAGGATGAGAACTTGATAAAGTCATTACCCCCGCTGGATGTTGCTGAAAAGCTAAGGCAGGTACTTGATCTGCGATTAAATGATGGGTTCCTGCAAAACGAACAAGTTCAGGCGTAGTTTGAGCCTCTTGCAATAAAAGTAAATGCGTATCGGTTGATAAGATCTCTAACATATTGCGCCAATTGGGTCGTTGCTGTTTATAGATATTCCAAACCGCAATTTTTAGCGTGCCTTCTGTATAAAGAGGCATTCCAATAGGTAACGTATCCTTTCTTTCACTTAAAGGCGGGCTTGGTTCAATCCTTTCTACAGGTTGACCTGCCACAAAACGTACTGAATAAGTCGGTTTCTTCGCCATTAACAACCTCAGATAAGCAGCAAGATTTCTTGCTATAACTTAAGTATACCAAAGCCTAGCGCTACCCTCATCTTTTAAAAGGACACCATAATCAACAAAAGTAATTATTTTTATATAAATTAGTTATTTTTACTTAATTTTAGAGATTTAATGTCTGTTTACTCTTAAATTTTAAGCAAAAAAAAACCTAAGTCATTAGACTTAGGTTTCTTAATGTTGGCGGAACGGACGGGACTCGAACCCGCGACCCCCTGCGTGACAGGCAGGTATTCTAACCAACTGAACTACCGCTCCGCGTATTCTTTTCGCGATTAATGTTTTCCAACACTAATGCTTTAATTTAATGCCTGGCAGTTCCCTACTCTCACATGGGGAGACCCCACACTACCATCGGCGCTACAACGTTTCACTTCTGAGTTCGGCATGGGATCAGGTGGGACCGTTGCGCTATGGCCGCCAAGCAAATTCTGTTTAATCACCCGTTATTTTGTATCTCTACGCAATAACCAGCAATATTCAATCTTAAACAAGCTTACTTCATCTACTTTTCGTCTCTCAGACAAAACACCTTCGGTGTTGTCAGGTTAAGCCTCACGGTTCATTAGTACTGGTTAGCTCAACGTATCGCTACGCTTACACACCCAGCCTATCAACGTCTTAGTCTTAAACGTTCCTTTAGGTCACTCAAGGTGACAGGGAAGACTCATCTCGAGGCAAGTTTCCCGCTTAGATGCTTTCAGCGGTTATCTCTTCCGCACTTAGCTACCGGGCAATGCCATTGGCATGACAACCCGAACACCAGTGGTGCGTTCACTCCGGTCCTCTCGTACTAGGAGCAACCCCTCTCAATCTTCCAACGCCCACGGCAGATAGGGACCGAACTGTCTCACGACGTTCTAAACCCAGCTCGCGTACCACTTTAAATGGCGAACAGCCATACCCTTGGGACCTACTTCAGCCCCAGGATGTGATGAGCCGACATCGAGGTGCCAAACACCGCCGTCGATATGAACTCTTGGGCGGTATCAGCCTGTTATCCCCGGAGTACCTTTTATCCGTTGAGCGATGGCCCTTCCATTCAGAACCACCGGATCACTAAGACCTACTTTCGTACCTGCTCGAGCCGTCACTCTCACAGTCAAGCTGGCTTATGCCTTTGCACTAACCGCATGATGTCCGACCATGCTTAGCCAACCTTCGTGCTCCTCCGTTACTCTTTAGGAGGAGACCGCCCCAGTCAAACTACCCACCAGACACGGTCCCCGATCCAGATTATGGACCTAGGTTAGAACATCAAACGTTAAAGGGTGGTATTTCAAGGTTGACTCCATGCAGACTGGCGTCCACATTTCATAGTCTCCCACCTATCCTACACATCAAGGCTCAATGTTCAGTGTCAAGCTATAGTAAAGGTTCACGGGGTCTTTCCGTCTTGCCGCGGGTACACTGCATCTTCACAGCGAGTTCAATTTCACTGAGTCTCGGGTGGAGACAGCCTGGCCATCATTACGCCATTCGTGCAGGTCGGAACTTACCCGACAAGGAATTTCGCTACCTTAGGACCGTTATAGTTACGGCCGCCGTTTACTGGGGCTTCGATCAAGAGCTTCTCCCTAAGGATAACCCCATCAATTAACCTTCCAGCACCGGGCAGGCGTCACACCGTATACGTCCACTTTCGTGTTTGCACAGTGCTGTGTTTTTAATAAACAGTTGCAGCCAGCTGGTATCTTCGACTGGCTTCGGCTCCGTCCGCAAGGGACTTCACTTACCGCCAGCGTGCCTTCTCCCGAAGTTACGGCACCATTTTGCCTAGTTCCTTCACCCGAGTTCTCTCAAGCGCCTGAGTATTCTCTACCTGACCACCTGTGTCGGTTTGGGGTACGATTGTTGGTAACCTGAAGCTTAGAGGCTTTTCCTGGAAGCAGGGCATCAATTGCTTCACCACCTTAGTGGTTCGTCATCACACCTCAGCATTAAGTGACCGGATTTGCCTAATCACTCTGCCTACATGCTTGAACCGGGACGACCGTCGCCCGGACAACCTAGCCTTCTCCGTTCCCCCATCGCAGTTACCACCAGTACGGGAATATTAACCCGTTTCCCATCGACTACGCTTTTCAGCCTCGCCTTAGGGGTCGACTCACCCTGCCCCGATTAACGTTGGACAGGAACCCTTGGTCTTCCGGCGTGCGGGTTTTTCACCCGCATTATCGTTACTTATGTCAGCATTCGCACTTCTGATACCTCCAGCATACCTCACAGTACACCTTCGCAGGCTTACAGAACGCTCCCCTACCCAACAATACATAGTATTGCTGCCGCAGCTTCGGTGCATGGTTTAGCCCCGTTACATCTTCCGCGCGGGCCGACTCGACCAGTGAGCTATTACGCTTTCTTTAAATGATGGCTGCTTCTAAGCCAACATCCTGGCTGTCTGAGCCTTCCCACTTCGTTTCCCACTTAACCATGACTTTGGGACCTTAGCTGGCGGTCTGGGTTGTTTCCCTCTTCACGACGGACGTTAGCACCCGCCGTGTGTCTCCCGTGATAACATTCTTCGGTATTCGCAGTTTGCATCGAGTTGGTAAGTCGGGATGACCCCCTAGTCGAAACAGTGCTCTACCCCCGAAGATGAGTTCACGAGGCGCTACCTAAATAGCTTTCGGGGAGAACCAGCTATCTCCCGGTTTGATTGGCCTTTCACCCCCATCCACAAGTCATCCGCTAATTTTTCAACATTAGTCGGTTCGGTCCTCCAGTTAGTGTTACCCAACCTTCAACCTGCCCATGGATAGATCACCGGGTTTCGGGTCTATACCCTGCAACTCATTCGCCCAGTTAAGACTCGGTTTCCCTACGGCTCCCCTATACGGTTAACCTTGCTACAGAATATAAGTCGCTGACCCATTATACAAAAGGTACGCAGTCACCCCATCCTCAAATGTCCCGCTTGCTTTTACTGTCAAACTGGCTCGATTTTTTAACTTCCGTTGCTCGTGTACTTCTATGTACACTGCGCGACGGCTTGAAATAATCAACCCATTTTGTAGGTAAACGCTTCGCTGTTTTCGAGTGGTTTGTCCAATCACTCAGTGCAAGGCACTTGAGTGATGGGGCTCCTACTGCTTGTACGTACACGGTTTCAGGTTCTTTTTCACTCCCCTCGCCGGGGTTCTTTTCGCCTTTCCCTCACGGTACTGGTTCACTATCGGTCAATCAGGAGTATTTAGCCTTGGAGGATGGTCCCCCCATATTCAGACAGGATAACACGTGTCCCGCCCTACTCGTCGAGTTCACAATAACAGCATCTTCAGATACGGGGCTATCACCCTTTACTGCCGGACTTTCCAGACCGTTCTCCTGATGCTGCCATTGATTAAGACTCTGGGCTGTTCCCCGTTCGCTCGCCGCTACTAGGGGAATCTCGGTTGATTTCTTTTCCTCGGGGTACTGAGATGTTTCAGTTCTCCCGGTTCGCTTCATGACGCTATGTATTCACGTCATGATAATATCCATTGGATATTGGGTTTCCCCATTCGGAAATCGTCGGTTATAACGGTTCATATCACCTTACCGACGCTTATCGCAGATTAGCACGTCCTTCATCGCCTCTGATTGCCTAGGCATCCACCGTGTACGCTTATTCGCTTAACCTCACAACCCGAAGGTGTTTCTTCTTGAAGACGTCTGGGTGGTGATGGCTGTGCAGATTACATTTCGTCGTTGGGCAGTGCTCGCCATGCTCACATACTCATGTATGTTGCGCTGGCTGTGCGCTGGCCGCCTCGAACTGTAAATTGCTCGCTCATCCCACTTCGATGTCGAAAAACACATTCAAAGTTTGAGATTTTGAGAGACTCATCAATATACCTCGGTGATATATTGATTTGTTTTCAATTTTTCAGCTTGTTCCAGATTGTTAAAGAGCATAATAGTTAAAATAACTTGCTAAAATTATCTTAACTATTCTCTGATTTTCATCAGACATAGTGTGGTACGCCTTTCACTCATACCGCGCAATTGGCGTCCCCTAGGGGATTCGAACCCCTGTTACCGCCGTGAAAGGGCGGTGTCCTAGGCCTCTAGACGAAGGGGACTTCAGTCAGCTTCGCAGACGCGCTTTTGCTCGTTCTTCATCAGACAATCTGTGTGAGCACTACACATAACACGTATCTCTTAGGTAAGGAGGTGATCCAACCGCAGGTTCCCCTACGGTTACCTTGTTACGACTTCACCCCAGTCATGAATCACAAAGTGGTAAGCGCCCTCCCGAAGGTTAAGCTACCTACTTCTTTTGCAACCCACTCCCATGGTGTGACGGGCGGTGTGTACAAGGCCCGGGAACGTATTCACCGTAGCATTCTGATCTACGATTACTAGCGATTCCGACTTCATGGAGTCGAGTTGCAGACTCCAATCCGGACTACGACAGACTTTATGAGTTCCGCTTGCTCTCGCGAGGTCGCTTCTCTTTGTATCTGCCATTGTAGCACGTGTGTAGCCCTACTCGTAAGGGCCATGATGACTTGACGTCATCCCCACCTTCCTCCGGTTTATCACCGGCAGTCTCCTTTGAGTTCCCGCCATCACGCGCTGGCAACAAAGGATAAGGGTTGCGCTCGTTGCGGGACTTAACCCAACATTTCACAACACGAGCTGACGACAGCCATGCAGCACCTGTCTCAGAGTTCCCGAAGGCACTCCTCTATCTCTAAAGGATTCTCTGGATGTCAAGAGTAGGTAAGGTTCTTCGCGTTGCATCGAATTAAACCACATGCTCCACCGCTTGTGCGGGCCCCCGTCAATTCATTTGAGTTTTAACCTTGCGGCCGTACTCCCCAGGCGGTCGATTTAACGCGTTAGCTCCAGAAGCCACGGTTCAAGACCACAACCTCTAAATCGACATCGTTTACAGCGTGGACTACCAGGGTATCTAATCCTGTTTGCTCCCCACGCTTTCGCACCTGAGCGTCAGTCTTTGTCCAGGGGGCCGCCTTCGCCACCGGTATTCCTCCACATCTCTACGCATTTCACCGCTACACATGGAATTCTACCCCCCTCTACAAGACTCTAGCCAACCAGTTTCAGATGCAATTCCCAAGTTAAGCTCGGGGCTTTCACATCTGACTTAATTGACCGCCTGCGTGCGCTTTACGCCCAGTAATTCCGATTAACGCTTGCACCCTCCGTATTACCGCGGCTGCTGGCACGGAGTTAGCCGGTGCTTCTTCTGCGGGTAACGTCAATTGATAAAGGTATTAACTTTATCACCTTCCTCCCCGCTGAAAGTACTTTACAACCCTAAGGCCTTCTTCATACACGCGGCATGGCTGCATCAGGCTTGCGCCCATTGTGCAATATTCCCCACTGCTGCCTCCCGTAGGAGTCTGGGCCGTGTCTCAGTCCCAGTGTGGCTGATCATCCTCTCAGACCAGCTAGAGATCGTCGCCTAGGTGAGCCATTACCTCACCTACTAGCTAATCCCATATGGGTTCATCCGATAGCGCAAGGTCCGAAGAGCCCCTGCTTTGGTCCGTAGACGTCATGCGGTATTAGCCACCGTTTCCAGTAGTTATCCCCCTCTATCGGGCAGATCCCCATACATTACTCACCCGTCCGCCGCTCGTCAGCAAGAAAGCAAGCTTTCTCCTGTTACCGCTCGACTTGCATGTGTTAGGCCTGCCGCCAGCGTTCAATCTGAGCCATGATCAAACTCTTCAATTAAAAGTGTTTGATGCTCAAAGAAATCGAAAACTTAGCTATTCATAAATGAATTTACTTTTGTTGTTCACTCTTCAAGACTTGATACATCTAATATTTTAGAAGATATCGTCTCTGCGAGTGCCCACACAGATTGTCTGATAATTTGTTAAAGAGCAGTGCAACATTTGCTGCCGTTTCCGGTCTTCTGCGTTGTTGCGAGGAGGTGCATTCTACATCTTCCTCATTCAGTGTCAAGCGTTTATTTTCAAGGCTTTTCACTTTTTTTCTTTGTTCTCTCAGTCAGTTCGCTTAGCGCCCTGTTCCGTGACAACGAGGACGCATTATAGGGAGTTTTCTGAGGCTGGCAATAGTTTTTTTAAAAAAAATGATCGTTTGTTGGTAAATTAAACGAAGTGCTTATTTTTTGTGGCTTTTTAGCCATTTTGGCAAGTCTGCAAGGCTATCAAGAACAAAATCTGCACACTCTTGTGCTTCTTCTGTTATCTCTTTTCCTGTACGAACTAGAATTTTATGACCAACACCTGCATTTTTTGCTGCCAACATATCTTCTTTTTTATCACCGACCATATAAGAAGAAGCCATATCGATATTTAATTGCGCTTTAGCATCCATAAACATACCAGATGCAGGTTTACGGCAATCACATGCTTTCTTATATTCTTCTACACTTGCATCAGGATGATGAGGGCAATAATAGATACCGTCTAAATCAACGCCTCTATCCGCTAAAGACCAATCCATCCACTCTGTTAAGTGTAAAAATTGATCTTCACTATAATAGCCTCGACCAATACCTGATTGATTGGTGACTAATACTAAGGCATAACCCATAGCTTTTAATTCAGCCATTGCCTCAATAACACCATCGATAAATTCAAAGTTATCAATTTCAGATACATAACCATGGTCTATATTAATAGTTCCATCGCGATCTAAGAAAATCGCTGAAATCCCCTTACTCACAGCACATTACTCCATTTAGATATTTTTATTAGTATCGCATGTTTTTTCTTATATAGAGAATGATATCCATGGCTTTCTTTCTTTATTAGTCTTCTACTCTTTTTTATTGACTTGGCCGTCTAGACGCCTTAACATCTATTTTAACTCGGGCAGAATAGTCTTTATGTCCCATATCTACTTATATAAAGAAAAACATGATTAAACTGACGAATATAAACAAAGTATTTAAGCAGGGAGAGCGTTCTATACAGGCGCTATCAAATATAAACCTGCATGTGCCACAAGGGCAGATTTTTGGTGTTATCGGATCGTCAGGTGCGGGTAAAAGTACACTTATACGTTGCGTAAATATGTTAGAGAAACCAACTTCAGGTGAAGTATTGGTTGATGGACGAGATCTCACAAAATTATCAAATAAAGAATTAACAAAAGCACGCCGCGGTATTGGCATGATTTTCCAGCATTTCAACTTACTGTCCTCTCGTACCGTATTTGATAATGTCGCATTGCCATTAGAACTTGATAATACGCCACGAGCTGAAATCAATAAGCGTGTTAATGAATTACTAGAATTAGTTGGTTTATCTGATAAGAAAGAGTATTACCCAGCTAACTTATCTGGTGGACAAAAACAACGTGTTGCAATAGCACGCGCATTGGCAAACTCACCTAATGTTTTATTGTGTGATGAAGCCACTAGCGCACTAGATCCGGCAACAACACGTTCTATTTTAGAATTATTGAAAGATATTAATCGTCGCTTAGGCCTCACTATTTTATTAATTACTCATGAAATGGACGTTGTAAAACGTATTTGTGACCAAGTTGCGGTTATTAGTGGTGGCGAATTAGTTGAAAGTGATGCCGTCAGTGAGGTTTTCTCACACCCTAAAACGCCTGTTTCACAAGCTTTTATTCAATCAACACTACAATTAGATATTCCTGAAGACTATAAAGAACGCTTGAAGCCAGAGTGGGAGGAAGGTTTATTCCCATTATTGAAACTTGAATTTAACGGTCAATCTGTAGATGCACCATTGATGTCTATCGTTGCACGTCGTTTTGACGCTGATATTAATATTTTAAGTTCTCAAATGGACTATGCCGGTGGTGTGAAATTTGGTGTGATGTTAGCAGAACTACACGGTAAGAATGGTAACACGGAAAAGTCGATTGCGTTTTTAGAAGAGCATCATGTGAAAGTAGAGGTTCTCGGTTATGTCTGAAGGAATGATTTATTTATTAATTAGTGGGATCTGGGAAACCTTAGTCATGACCTTTGTTTCAGGCTTCTTTGGTTTTGTTATCGGATTACCTTTGGGGGTTTTACTCTATGTTACGCGTCCTGAACAAATCATGGCAAACCCACCTGCCTACCGGATTATTTCAGCACTCGTCAATATTTTTAGGGCAATCCCTTTTATTATCTTATTAGTATGGATGATCCCTTTTACACGTATGGTCGTGGGGACGTCAATTGGCTTGCAAGCAGCCATAGTGCCATTAACTGTTGGCGCAGCACCATTTATTGCACGTATGGTAGAAAATACACTATTAGAAATCCCTCAAGGATTAATTGAAGCATCCCGATCTATGGGTGCAACGCCAATGCAAATTATTAAGAAGATTTTATTACCCGAATCTTTACCTGGCTTGATTAATGCAGCAACCATTACTTTAATTACATTAGTGGGTTACTCCGCAATGGGAGGTGCTGTTGGTGCCGGTGGTTTAGGTCAAATTGGCTACCAATATGGTTACGTTGGCTATAACGCTACAGTAATGAATACAGTCATTGTTCTACTCGTTATTCTTGTTTTTATCATTCAGTTTTTCGGCGATCGCTTAGTGAAGCTGACAACACATAAATAAATAGATTGAAGGTTTCTATTATTAATAACGAAACCTTTTAATTAACAGATCAATAAGGGTAAATGTATGTCATTGAAATTTAAATCGCTCGCAGTTGTAAGTGCTTTAGTTGGTGCATTGGCATTAGCTGGTTGTGGTGAAAAAGAAAAAGATCCAAACCATATTCGTGTCGGCGTTATTTCAGGCTCAGAACAACAAGTCGCTGAAGTAGCGAAACAAGTTGCTAAAGATAAATATGGTCTTGATGTAGAACTCGTTACTTTCAATGACTTCGTCATGCCTAATGAATCATTAAGTCGCGGTGATATCGACATTAATGCATTCCAACATAAACCTTATTTAGACCAACAAATTAAAGATCGTAATTACAAAATAACAGCTGTAGGAAATACATTTATTTACCCTATCGCGGGTTATTCTAAAAAGATCACTGATTTAGCCGATTTACCTGATGAAGCACAAGTGGCTATTCCTAATGATCCAACAAACTTAGGTCGCTCACTGCTGTTATTAGAAAAAGTTGGGTTAATTAAATTAAAAGATGGTGTAGGTCTGTTACCTACCAAGCTTGATATTATTGAAAACCCTAAAAAATTACAATTAGTTGAATTAGAAGCACCACAATTACCTCGCTCATTAGATGATCAAAAAATCTACTTAGCGGTAATTAACACTACTTATGCAAGCCAAGTCAATTTAACACCAGCAAAAGACGGTATTTTTGTTGAAGATAAAGACTCACCATACGTAAATATCATTGTTGCTCGTGAAGACAATAAAGACAGCGAGAATGTGAAGAAATTTATTCAAGCCTATCAAACTGATGAAGTGGATAGTGCTGCCAATAAAATTTTTAACGGTGGTGCAGTAAAAGGCTGGTAATACGTCAATATTTAACTTAATTATAAAAAAGGCGGACATTTGTTCGCCTTTCTCTTTTTTACTTGGCTAATTTGCATTAAATTATAGCCGTTTAATTTTTGTATAGACAATAATAAAGAGGATATAACCCATGCACATGCGCTTGCTACTTATTGGCATCATGGCGCTGTTTATGACAGGTTGTTCAATGCAGAATTCATCTGATGTTGATCAGTCTAAATTTACGGATATGCGTTTAAATAAACCAGGACAACCCCAAAAACCAAGATCACAAACATTACCTTCAGTGCGTATTGTTGAAAAAACAGAAGACCTTTTAGGTGCTCCGTTTAAAGATCTCGGTATTGTTGCCGGTGAATCTTGCCGTCAAACATTACAAGATCCACCAGCAAGTTTACCTATTGCTAAAAAAAGAATGGCGACCAAAGCAGCTTACAAAAATGCCAATGCTGTTTTATTGCATGAATGCCAAATTGTCACTGGTTTAGGTTGCTACCAATCTGCCATTTGTGAAGGCACCGCATTACTCATTACAAAATGAATACCTACCAAATGAATCCTATAGGGCATATATCAAGTCCTTATAAAGAAAAATTTGCCGTTCCACGCCAACCTGGGTTAATCCAGGATGGCGGCGGCCAACTTATTCTACATGCACCTTATAATCACCCAGATGCAGTTCGAGGCTTAGAACAATTTAGTCATCTTTGGCTGATTTTTGTTTTTCATCAAACAGCACAACAGGGTTGGCACCCTTTAGTTCGCCCCCCAAGGCTTGGTGGGAATGCCAAAATAGGTATTTTTGCAACCCGCTCAACTTTTCGTCCCAATCCC
Organism: Proteus vulgaris; assembly: GCF_023100685.1. NCBI lineage: Bacteria > Pseudomonadati > Pseudomonadota > Gammaproteobacteria > Enterobacterales > Morganellaceae > Proteus > Proteus vulgaris. The sequence goes on from NZ_CP090064.1 coordinate 3,481,517, forward strand.
ATCGGCATGTCTTTAGTCGAATTAAAAAAAGTAAACACACAGAACCAGTCTGTTATTTTAGACTTAGGCAGCCTTGATTTAGTTGATGGAACTCCTGTTCTTGATATTAAGCCTTATTTACCCTTTGCAGAGTCTCGACCAAATGCGATTGCTGGTTTTGCACAAGAAGCACCAGCTAATGAAATGCCGGTCTTCTTTTCACAACTCGCTTTAGAACAACTGCAACATTATGCGAACGAATATCCTCATCTTTCGCGTTTTATTACTCAAGTATTACAACAAGATCCTCGCCCTGCTTATAAAAAAAATGAGCAAAGTGATAGGATCTATGCGGTGCATTTGCTTGAATTTAATGTTCGCTGGCAAGTGAATGGGCAACAGACACTTGTTCTTGATATTGAACCGCGGTAACTTGCTACTATCTTCATTGATATTGCTATCATGAATTATCCAATCTGAACGTCATTCTCGTTGTCTTTAAACAAATCAGATTGAAAAAAATGCTTTGCCCCTTTTGGCAGACCTAAGTCACTGGTAGACTAAAGTCTTTCTCTAATTATATTGATGTAGACTGGCGTGACAGTCAGCCTAAGTATTTTTGTTCTAATGGAACCTAATAATGCGTACTAGCCACTATTTGCTCTCTACTTTAAAAGAGACACCTGCTGATGCAGAAATTGTCAGCCATCAACTTATGCTTCGCGCAGGCATGATCCGTAAACTCGCTTCTGGTCTTTATGATTGGATGCCGACAGGGGTTCGTGTTCTGAGAAAAATTGAAAAAATTGTTCGTGAAGAGATGGACAATGCAGGATCACTTGAAATTTCAATGCCCGTTGTTCAACCCGCTGATTTATGGTTAGAAAGTGGTCGCTGGGAGCAATATGGCCCTGAATTACTGCGTTTTGCAGACAGAGGCGAGCGCCCATTTGTTTTAGGCCCAACCCACGAAGAAGTTGTTACTGATATTGTTCGTAATGAAATTACCTCTTATAAACAACTTCCACTGAACTTATATCAAATTCAAACTAAATTCCGCGACGAAGTACGCCCTCGTTTTGGTGTTATGCGCTCTCGTGAATTTATCATGAAAGATGCTTACTCTTTCCATATCTCTCAAGAGTCTTTACAAGAGACTTACGACAGAATGTACGAAGCTTACAGCAAAATTTTCTCTCGTATTGGTTTAGATTTTCGTCCAGTGCTTGCAGATACAGGCTCTATTGGTGGTAATGCCTCTCATGAGTTCCAAGTTTTAGCGGACAGCGGTGAAGATGATATCGTCTTCTCTACTGGCTCTGACTATGCAGCTAATATCGAATTAGCAGAAGCAGTAATGCCTGCAACTCCAAGAGCTACCGCGACTGAAGAATTACGTTTAGTAGATACACCAAACGCTAAAACAATTGCTGAATTAGTTGAACAATTCAATTTACCAATTGAAAAAACAGTTAAAACACTGATTGTTCATGGTACGAAAGAAAGTGGTCACCCATTAGTTGCATTATTAGTTCGTGGCGACCACGAGCTTAATGAAGTTAAAGCAGAAAAATGCGCTATCGTTGCGGCACCTTTAACTTTCGCGACTGAAGCTGAAATTCGCCAAGCTGTAAATGCAGGTCCAGGTTCATTAGGCCCAGTTAATCTGCCACTACCAGTTATTATGGATCGTTCTGTCTCTGTAATGAGTGATTTTGGTGCTGGTGCAAACGTTGATGGTAAACACTATTTTGGTATCAACTGGGAGCGTGACCTGCCTGTTGCTGAAATTGCTGATATCCGTAATGTTGTTGAAGGTGATCCAAGCCCAGACGGTAAAGGAACATTACTGATCAAACGTGGTATTGAAGTTGGTCATATTTTCCAACTTGGCACAAAATACTCAGAAGCATTAAAAGCAACGGTACAAAACGAAGAAGGTCATAACCAAATCGTGACTATGGGTTGTTATGGTATCGGTGTAACTCGTATTGTTGCTGCCGCTATTGAACAAAACCATGATGCTCGCGGTATTATTTGGCCTGATGCGATTGCACCATTCCAAGTCGCTATTTTACCAATGAATATGCATCGTTCTTATCGCGTTAAAGAAGTTGCTGACAGACTTTATGACGAATTACGTGCTCAAGGTGTTGATGTTCTGTTTGATGACCGTAAAGAGCGTCCGGGTGTGATGTTTGCTGATATGGAACTTATTGGTATTCCACACACTATCGTGATTGGTGATCGTAATCTAGACAACAATCAAATCGAATATAAAGCGCGTCGTAGTGATGATAAATCACTAGTCAATGTTGACGATGTTGTTGCCTTTATTAAAGAGCAACTCGCTTAATTATTAGGCTCCTTATCTTTAAGGGGCTTGATTGATAAATAACAAGCGTGTCCTCTCAGACACGCTTGTAACTATAATCAGAATAATATATCAATCGCCGATTACATCTTTTTTATACGTTTCCTTCCAGCTCTAACTTCCCGAACAAAGTCATATACCGCTGATAATCACTCATTTCAACATATTGAGGTTCTTTGACCCAAATCATTATAATAGCGCAGTTAGCTGTTTTTATCAGAATGATCTAGTAATAAATAGAAATTAAAACGAGTATGTTATTTATTATTTCGTTATATAAATGGCGATTTTAACTCACTATTTTTCTATTATTTTAAATTTACATAGGAAATATTATGAAAAGACTTGGAGCAATAGTTGGTATTCTTTTTATATTATCGGGATGTGGAACAATAAATAGAGCAAAGAGTAGTAATGATTATTACCGAGGTACTGATACTGATGTTGAAGTTATTAATGAACCTTATATTTGGTTAGTTACTCTGGGAATATACCCTATATTCTCAATTATCAGTTTACCTATTGATGTTGTCCTTGATACCGCCCTTCTTCCCGTTGATCATGTGATAAAAACCCAGAAAGAAAAGGCGCACACCGAAGAGCGCAATAGACATAAACAAGAAACTGAAAGTATCTCAGATGATCAGCAACATTTAACGTTAACGCCTTCCACTCCCCCCTCTCCAGTTTCTCCTACTCATGAGCGCTGGCTAGAGAACAATACAAAATAAGTTATTATTGTAATATCTTTAAAAATAATAGGTTATTTAAAATACATTACGAAAAGGAAATTATTTAGATAATACAGTAATAGGAAATTTCTTTGATATATTAAAAATAAAATTTTTTTATACAAAGTAATTTAAAGAGATAGATGAATTAGAAAAATACTTTATGCATATATCAAGCACAATAATACTGCACAGATAAACTTAAAATAAAAAGACTGAGTTCAGCTCAATACCGGACTCAGTCTTTACTCAACTCATTTTAACTGTCTAATAAACGCAAGGCTATTCAATAAGCGATTTTTTTATTAAAACAAAACCGCTAAAACTTAGCTTCTGCCACCACGATGGTTTCCGCAAGAGCCATGGCGATTAAAACGAGGCTTATCATCTGTAACTACTAAAGCTCGATCATATTTACCATCTTCCATTGAAGGACGAATGCTGTAATAACCATTAACTTCAAGGTAAACCGGTGTTCCACCATCAACACCGGTTGAGAAATAGCCTTTTTCTAATTCAATACCATTTGCTGCGTAAACACGTCCTGATTGGCAATCTTTAAATGTTCCAGCATCAGCAAAATAGGTAAACTCGCCAGCAAGCTGTTTAGGCTGAACCTTAGCTAAAGTATAATTTAGTTCTGAATTAATGACGTTGCCATCAATATCAAGCATGACTAATTTATCTTCACGAGGTAAATAATAGCTCTTTTCACCGTAACTATTAGTCAACGTCAGCTTATCTTTACCTAATACCCATGTTCCTGATTCAAAGAAACTACGTTTATCATCAGGTGAACCTTGGTAGCTTTGCTCCATGACATAAGAGCCATCTTGATTAACAAGAATTGTGGTGTCGATACCAGAACAATCGGCACACGGCAGAATACTGTTGTAAGTTTGGTCTACAATTTTTCCATCAAGTGATAAGCCAATATTATTTTGGCAACCTGATAGTACAAATAACCCAGCAGCAACGGCTGCAAATAAAAATTTTTTCCCCATCATCGACTCCCTACATTCTGGGTACTTTTTAATAAATCATTCTCAATATGATTCTAACATTTTTTAAAATAAAAGGGGGTAATAAAATACGCTTTAAGATAAATGCACCTATAATTGTCAGTTATTTCTCAAATCACTTCGAATAAAGAACTATTTCGGAAAATTATTATAATAACTATTGTGCTCACATCGAATAACAGCATAATGATTTTATTCTGAATTATTCACTGGCGGCTACACCGCCACGAAAGAGTGGTGAGGGAATATGTCAACAAATACAGAATATCAACCAATTAACTGTGATGATTACGAGTATCTGGAGTTAGCATGCCAACGTGGTTTAGCACTCCATATTGAATTACATGATGGTAAGCTTATTGAAGGCATTGCTGATGATCTTTTCTTAAGCAAAAAGGTTGAATACCTAAAAATTAAGACGTCTGAAGGCTCTAAAGATTTACGACTGGATATCATTGCCAGTTTTTCTAATCCCGAACTTGGGACTATTGTTATAAAATCGGAATAACCGAATAAGGAACAGCCGCCAACCGGCGGTTGTTCGTTAATGAGCCTCTCGCCACTCAATAGTAATCGCATATTCTGATGTTGCTTTTCCCTCAAAAGTCACAAATGTATTAAGAGCAGCAATTAACGTGTCATTATAATAAATCAAAGGAATTCGTGTCCTACGCCAAGGTGCAACGTCAAGCTCTTGCCAAATCTTTTTACTATGCCGAGCATGTTCTCGTCCAACAATACGCAAAGATGTTTGTGTCAAACCAAAACGAACGGTAACTTTTTCATCCTTTGAAGGCGCTCTAACGGTATTTTTGCCTGTTGCAGTTGTTAGTGATAAAACCCCTAATCCACTAGGTAAAGACAGTGATTGAGTAAGTGGCCATTCAATAATTTTATTAACAGGATCATCAATTATTGGTACAAGATAAAGGCGTTGTTTATAACGTCTCACTTCATCTTGATAAAATTGTAACTTAGGCTCTGCATCGGCTTTGGCTAAAGCAACTTCCTGCCATAATCGTAAAATTTGTTGTCTTGAAGGCATTGTTTTATTATGTTGAGCAAACCAACGCCTTAATAATGCATTACGCTTTATCACACTACAAAGAGCAAGTTGCTTGATGTCTAAACTGTGCTCGCTATCCATTAAAGCATTAAGTTCTGGCTCCAAAAGCTCATCCAATAGGGCTTCTTGCTCACCACACAGTGCCGCACTGCGAGTCACCGATTGCGAAAAATGAGGCCATCGCTGCGTTAATAATGGCATAACTCGTAAACGTAAAAAATTACGATCATAACGGTCATCTTGATTACTATCGTCTTCTATCCAATCTAGCCCTTGTTCAGTAGCATAAGATTCGATTTGCTCACGCGTAATATTGAGTAATGGCCGAAGTAAGTAGCTATTTTCAAATACCATTTTTACTGGCATTGAAGAAAGCCCTGATGGGCCACTACCTCGCTTTAAAGCCAGTAAAAAAGTTTCGGCTTGATCATCTTGATGTTGAGCAGTCACTAACACTTGTTGTGGCTGTAAATATCGACGAAAGGCTTGGTAACGCGCCTCTCTTGCACCATTTTCAAGACCGCCTTCTTTAGGATCTACATTCACTTTTTCACTGATAAAATCGACATGCCATTGCTGACAGCATTGTTCACAATGAGCAAGCCAGTCATCTGCTTTGATGTTTAATCCATGATGAATATAGATAGCCGTTAATTCTAAAGGTAATTGGTATTCATCACGTAAACGTACAAGCCCTTGCAATAAAACGGTGGAATCTACTCCGCCACTAAAGCCCACCAAAATTTTAATGTGAGGATCAATGCGCAGTTTGATTTCTTTAAGAAGTGAGTCATATTCCTGTTTCATCGCTTTATCATTTATCAGTGAATTCAGGTGATTATGTTAAGCTTTTCTCGCTGGTTTTGCACGAGTACAAAGTAATCCTATAAATAAAACAAGGTGTAGCTCTATTACACAAACAACAAGAAAAATTAGAAATAAGATAAATACGAGGTTATAAAGAAATTAAAGAAGTAAAAAGCAGAATAATCGTTATTCTGCTTTTTATTAAAAACACCATTAAGCAGTAAAACCGCCATCAACCAAATAAGAAGCCCCAGTCACAAATGAAGCCGCATCGCTGGCCAAAAATGCGACAACATTAGCCACTTCCTCTGGTGTACCGAGACGTCCAATAGGATGCAATGCCGCTAACTTTTGTTTATCTAATTCGCGACCATCCAGCAAAGGTGTATCAATATAACCTGGGCAAACCGCATTAATACGAATACCTTTGTTTGCGTAATCAATAGCAAGTGTTTGTGTCAGTAATTTAACCCCACCTTTTGATGCACAATAGGCAGGAAATTCATGTTGCCCAACAAAAGAACAAATTGAACTACAATTAACAATTGCACCTGATATTTTGTTTTTTAGCCAATATTGAATTGCTGCTCGATTAATCAAAAAGAGTCCATTTAGATTAACATCTAAAACACCCTTCCACTTTTCATACTCTAATTTATCAGCAATGTTATCTGTTAAAACCCCCGCATTAGCAAACACAAAATCTATTCGCCCATACTTATTTACAACATAATCAACAAGTTGTTTATTTTCTTTCTCGCTCGTCACATCCATTTGCACGAATTCACCGACAAATCCTTTCACTTTTAGATATTTTTCTGCTTTTTGTCCTCGTGCTAAATTACTACCTGTAATAACCACAGATGCACCCAAGGATAAAAATTTTTCCGCAGAGGCTAAACCAATACCGCTATTACCACCTGTAATAATTCCCACTTTGCCACTAAACGATATCATCACTTTATCCTCATTAAAGATTTAATGCCCTATAAAATGATAGATATGACTTATTATTCTTTTAGTAAAAAAGTGAATTAATATTAGTTTTGAGATCGAGTTAACACATTGATATATAATATATTATAGTTAATATCACAAATTCTAATTGTTTCGATAGAGATAGTTTAAAATGGACCAATAAAAAAGCCCCATGTAATCAACATGAGGCTTATTAGAATTTATTCAAATATCACGAGATCAGCAATAACCGTATTCCATTAAACGTTGGTAACGGCGATTAGTCAGCTCTTCTGAATCAAATGCATCTAATTCTTTTAAATCAGATTGGATTTGTGCTTTTAATGAAGCTGCTATTTCGTCATAGTGACGATGAGCGCCACCTAAAGGCTCAGAAATAACGTTATCGATCAGCTTAAGCTCTTTTAAGCGGTTTGCAGTAATTCCCATTGCCTCTGCCGCTAATGGTGCTTTGTCTGCACTTTTCCAAAGGATAGAAGCACAACCTTCTGGTGAAATAACAGAATAGGTGCTGTATTGCAACATATTCACTTTGTCACCCACACCAATAGCTAATGCACCACCAGAACCACCTTCACCAATGACAGTGCTGATGATTGGCACGCCAAAACGTGACATTTCACGTAAGTTACGTGCGATCGCTTCTGATTGACCACGTTCTTCTGCACCAACGCCTGGATAAGCACCTGGAGTATCGATAAAGGTGATAATAGGAAGATTAAAACGTTGTGCCATTTCCATTAAACGAAGCGCTTTGCGATAACCTTCCGGTGCTGGCATACCGAAGTTACGGCGGATTTTCTCTTTTGTTTCACGCCCTTTTTGATGGCCAATAACCATAACAGGACGGCCATCTAAACGCGCAATACCACCCACAATCGCTTTATCATCAGCATAAGCACGATCGCCTGCTAATTCTTGGAAATCAGTAAAGATACGATGAATATAATCCAGTGTGTAAGGTCTTAATGGATGACGTGCAAGTTGTGCAACTTGCCATGCACCAAGATCAGAAAAAATCTTACGCGTTAGCTCTAGGCTTTTTTCTCTTAAGCGTGAAACTTCTTCATCGATATTAATATCAATTTTTTCATCATGTTGGCTAACTGCGGTTAGCGAATCAATTTTCGCTTCTAACTCGGCAATTGGCTGTTCAAAATCCAGAAAATTAAGACTCATAACATTCCTATTTTAGTCAAATTCTAATTCTACCTGCTCATTACCCAGCAGAGTTCGCAGATCTGTTAAAAGCATATCAGTTGGCGTTACACGCCAAGACGCACCAAATCGTAAACGTGCGCAGGCATCATGCTTTTCAAAATAAAGATGAACCGGTATCGTGCCTGAACGATAAGGTTCTAAAACGCCGCGAAGACGATTTAATAATTGCTCATTAATTTGCCTGTCTGATAATGAGATAGCAAGTCCTCGTGCATATTTTTCACGGGCTTCGTTGATATCCATAAGTTCGCGGACTGTCATTTTAAGCCCACCATTGAAATCATCAAAGCTGACCTGCCCAGTAGCAATTAAAATCTTGTCTTGTTCTAATAAATGTTGGTATTTGTCCAATGCATCAGAAAATAACATAATTTCTAAGCGACCTGAACGATCATCTAAGGTACATATGCCAATTCGATTTCCTCGTTTTGTCGTAAATACTTTAGAAGCGAGCACTAAGCCCGCGACTTTCACCATTTGACCGCGTGGCGTTGGTACTAAATCTTTTAGACGCGTTCCTGCTGCATATCGTTCAATTTCTTTTAAATAACGTGTGATCGGATGACCTGTTAAATATAAACCTAATGTCTCTCGCTCACCTTCTAAAACAACTTGTTCTGGCCATTTAGGTATATTGGCATAAGAACGCTCGACTTGTTCAGGAGCTTCTGCTAACACGCCAAACATATCTGATTGCCCTATTGCTTCAGCTTTGGCATGTTGATCAGCAGCTTTTAATGCATCTTCTAATGAAGACATCAATGCGGCACGATGAGGCCCTAGCTTATCGAATGCGCCTGACATTATCAGTTTTTCCATCACTCGGCGATTCAATTTTTTCGTTTCTGTTCTAGCACAGAGATCAAAAATATCTTTAAAGTGGCCGCCTTGCTGACGCGCTTCTACGATTGCCTCAATTGGACCTTCACCCACTCCTTTAATCGCACCAATACCGTAAACGATTTCACCTTCATCATTTACGTGAAAATGATATAAACCACTATTAATATCAGGAGGAAGAACTTTTAATCCCATTCTCCAACATTCATCAACTAATCCCACCACTTTTTCTGTGTTGTCCATATCAGCCGTCATTACAGCAGCCATAAATTCAGCAGGATAGTGGGCTTTTAGCCATAACGTTTGATAAGAAACTAAAGCATAAGCAGCTGAGTGCGATTTATTAAATCCATAACCGGCAAATTTCTCCACCAAGTCAAAGATCCGCATGGCAAGTTCGCCATCTACACCGTTTTTGATAGCCCCTTCTTCAAATACAGAGCGCTGCTTTGCCATCTCTTCAGGTTTTTTCTTACCCATTGCGCGTCGTAACATATCCGCGCCACCCAGCGTATATCCAGCAAGAACCTGCGCAATTTGCATAACCTGTTCTTGATATAAGATAACGCCATAGGTAGGTTCTAAAACAGGCTGCAAGCTCTCGTGTTGCCATTTAACATCTGGATAAGAGATCTCTTCAACGCCGTGTTTACGGTCAATAAAGTTATCCACCATACCTGATTGCAATGGACCTGGGCGAAATAAGGCCACTAACGCAATCATATCCTCAAAGCAGTCAGGACGTAGACGCTTGATAAGATCTTTCATACCACGTGATTCTAACTGGAATACCGCGGTCGTTTCAGAACGTTGCAGCATATCGAAACTACGCTGATCTGTTAATGGGATCGCAGAGATATCAATAGGTTCCAGTGATTTTTTTTCACGGCGGGCATTAATCATTTCTAATGCCCAGTTAATGATAGTGAGTGTTCTTAATCCCAAGAAGTCGAATTTAACAAGACCTGCATATTCAACGTCATTCTTATCAAATTGTGTAACTGGGTTATTTCCTTCTGCGTCACAATAAAGCGGCGCAAAATCGGTAATTTTTGTTGGTGATATAACTACACCACCCGCATGTTTTCCGGCATTACGTGTCACCCCTTCTAATTTACGAGCCATATCAATAAGAGATTTAACCTCTTCATCAGCTTCATAAATTTCAGGTAACTGAGGTTCTGCTGCAAATGCTTTTTCTAGCGTCATTCCAGGATCAGGCGGTACAAGCTTCGAAATTCTATCTACAAAACCGTAAGGATGTCCTAAAACACGTCCAACATCTCGGATAACCGCTTTTGCCGCCATCGTACCAAATGTAATGATCTGAGATACCGCATCACGACCATACATATCTGCAACGTGATCAATTACCCTATCGCGTTTTTCCATACAGAAATCAACGTCAAAGTCAGGCATTGAAACACGTTCAGGGTTAAGAAAACGTTCGAAAAGTAAATCAAATTCCAGAGGATCAAGGTCAGTAATTTTGAGTGAGTAAGCAACTAATGATCCAGCCCCCGAACCTCGTCCCGGCCCTACAGGAACACCGTTATCTTTAGACCACTGAATGAACTCCATCACGATAAGGAAGTAACCAGGGAATCCCATCTGGTTGATTACTTTTAGCTCTATATCAAGACGTTCATCGTATTCAGGACGTCTTTTTTTTCGTTCTTCGGGATCTGGAAACAGAAAAGCCAAACGCTCTTCCAAACCTTCTTGAGATTTTTTAACGAGAAAATCTTCAGTACTCATATCCCCTGTTGGGAATTGAGGAAGAAAGTATTCCCCTAAACGAATGGTAACATTACAACGTTTGGCGATTTCAACGCTGTTTTCTAATGCTTCAGGTATATCAGCAAATAATTCACACATCTCTTCTTCTGTGCGCATATATTGCTGAGGGCTATAATTTTTTGGACGCTTGGGATCTGAGAGTGTAAACCCATCATGGATTGCAACGCGAATTTCATGTGCGTCAAAATCATCACTATCAAGAAAACAGACGTCATTCGTTGCAATAACGGGTAAACCTTTTTCAGAAGCGAGAGCTACAGCTTCATGCAAATAGCTTTCTTCGTCAGGGCGACCAGTTCGGATAAGTTCTAAATAATAACTATCAGGAAAGTGAGTTTGATAATACTCAAGACATTGATCAACTAAGGCACGATTTCCACGAAGCAAGAACTTGCCTACATCGCCCATTCTTCCACCCGAAAGCAACAAGAGTCCTTCTTTATAGGTTGTTAGCCACTCTTGTTTAATAATCGGCCCTGCAGCACCATACCCATGTTTGTAAGCTTCTGAAATCAGTAAGGTAAGATTTTGATAACCTACATTATTACGGGCAAGAATAGTGAGGTGTGCATATTCATCACCTAATAATTCTGTTTCGAGGTAAACATCGGCACCAATGATAGGTTTAATGCCTGCACTATGTGCGGCACCATAAAATTTCACTAACCCACATAAGTTAGTGAAATCAGTAATCGCAAAAGCAGGCATTCCCAGCGAAGCCACTTTCTTCACAAGAGGCCCTGTTTTTGCCAATCCATCGATCATTGAATAATCGCTGTGTACCCTAAGATGGATAAAACGAGGATCTGCCATAATATTTAATTACTCTGTGGATTACTTTAAATTTAATGCTCGTTTTACAGGCGCAAAACTTTTTCGATGATAAGGGGTTGCCCCTAATAAGGCCAGTTTTTCCATATGGAAAACTGTTGGATACCCTTTATGTTTAGCAAAACCATAATCAGGGTAAAGCTTATCTAACTCTTCCATTTCTCTATCACGAGTGACTTTAGCAAGAATAGACGCTGCGCTAATTTCTTGAACTAAGCTATCACCTTTTATAACAGCTTGAGAAGCCATAGGTAATTTAGGGCAGCGATTACCGTCAATCAAAACCATATCAGGTGTAATAGATAATCCTGCAACCGCACGTTCCATTGCTTTCATCGTTGCCCAAAGAATATTTAACTCATCTATTTCCTCAGGCTCTGCACGACCAATTGCCCAACATAATGCTTTTTCTTTTATTTCGTCATACAAGGCATTACGTTTTTTTTCTGTTAGTTTTTTAGAGTCTGTTAATCCTTCAATCGGGTTTGCCGGATCAAGAATAACAGCGGCCGTCACTACAGCACCAACCAGAGGTCCCCGGCCGACTTCATCAACTCCAGCAATAAGATTTGCTTTTGGATATACAAATTCCATTATTTCTCTGCCAATTCTAATACTGCATTTGCTGCTTGCTCATCCGCATTACAACGAATAGCACTATGAAGTTGTGAAAATACTTCTTTTAATTGATGTACTTTTTCTTCATCCGTTAAAAGAGGTAAAAGTTGTTCTGCCAACGCTCTTGGCTCACACTCTTCTTGTAATAACTCTTTAATTATTTCTCTACCAGCTAATAAATTGGGTAATGAAACATAAGGTGTTTTCACTAACTTTTTTGCTAACCAAAAAGTAAATGGTTTCATGCGATAGCCAACAACCATCGGGCATTTTGTCAGCATACATTCTAATGCTGCTGTACCTGACGCTAACAACGTCGCATCACTGGCTGTCATTGCTTCTCTTGCTTGCCCATCAAGTAACTGAATGTCGAGTTCAGGAGCGATATCTTGGTGGATCTGCTCAAATTGAATACGTCGTTTAGTATTCACCAGAGGCACAACAATATGAAGTGTTGGTATTTGTTGTTTTAGTAACTGTGCTGTTTTTATAAAATCAGCGCTCAACATCTCAACTTCTGCATGACGACTACCAGGAAGGAGAGCTAAACAAGAGACATTTTCAGGTATACCAAGATGTTTACGAGCTGCTTTTTTATCTGGATTTAAAGCGATTGCATCCGCCATTGTATGGCCAATAAAACGGCAAGGAACCTGATATTTATCATAAAACGCTTTTTCAAAAGGCAGAAAAGCTAAGACGAGATCTGTCGCTTTACCAATTTTGAAAACACGTTTTTGACGCCAAGCCCACACAGATGGACTGACATAGTGAATAGTTTTGATCCCTTTTTGCTTTAAACGACCTTCAAGTGTGATATTAAAATCAGGCGCGTCAATTCCCACAAAGACATCCGGCTTTAATGCTGAAAATCGTTGAGTGAGATTTTTTCTGATCTTTAATAATCTAGGCAAACGTTCAAGAACTTCAACGATCCCCATGACGGCAAGCTCTTCCATCTCATACCAAGCTTCACAGCCTTCAGCTTGCATAAGAGGCCCTGCAACACCGACAAAACGGACATTGGGATGCATTTGTTTTAGAGCGCGGATTAATCCCGCGCCCAAGATATCACCGGACGTTTCACCAGCGACTAAGCCGATAACTAACGGACGCTGAACAGTAGATAATTGGCCTGACAAGGTCATATCCTAATTAGCGAATGATGCCACGGTTAGATTTTGCTGAGTTTTCCAGAAAATCACTGAACAACTTAACATACGGATTATTATTATCAGTAACCAGTTGTCCAATCTCTTCACGTGCTTCTTCCAGAGTTTTACCATTACGATAAAGAACCTTATAAGCATTGCGAATTGCATGAAGATCTTCTTTAGCAAAACCTCGGCGTTTTAATCCTTCAATATTCAGCCCATAAGGGGTTGCGTGGTTTCCTTGTGCAATAACAAAAGGAGGAACATCTTGTGCCACACCTGAACATCCGCCCACCATAACGTGAGAGCCAATTTGGCAAAACTGATGAACCGCACTCATACCACCGATAATCACAAAATCACCTAAAGTGACGTGACCACCAAGTGTTCCGTTATTAGCAATAATACAGCGGTCACCAATAATACAATCATGTGCAACATGCGTATTAATCATCAGTAAGTTGTCATTGCCAATTTTTGTGATATTGCCACCTTGGGTTGTTCCACGATGAATAGTCACACTTTCACGAATAAGGTTACGATCACCAATAATAACTTGTGTTGGTTCACCACGATATTTCAGATCCTGATTAGCTTCACCAATAGAAGCAAATTGATAAATCTGATTTTCTCGACCAATACGCGTATGCCCATTGATAACAACGTGAGATTTGATATCAGTACCTTCACCAATTTCAACGTTTGCACCAATAACGCAAAAAGGGCCAATGCGAACATTAGCACCAATTACCGCACCCTCTTCAATAATTGAGGAAGGGTGAATGACTGCGGATTTATCTATCATAGGCTAGACCTCACGGCGGCGAGCACACATCATTTCAGCTTCGCAGGCAATTTCCCCATCAACTTTAGCGACGCCTTTAAAGCGAGCAACACCACGGCGTTCTTTAATGAATTCTACCTCTAGGATCATTTGATCCCCTGGTAAGACAGGACGTTTAAAGCGAGCACCATCAATAGCAGCAAAATAGTAGAGCTCACCAGGTTCCAGCTTTCCTACACTTTTGAATGCTAAAATACCCGTTGCTTGTGCCATGGCTTCTAGGATCAATACACCTGGGAAAATAGGTTTTCCTGGGAAGTGACCTTGAAAGAAAGGCTCATTAAAAGATACATTTTTTACTGCTCTTAGAAATTTCTTTTCTTCAAAATCAAGGACACGATCAACCAATAAGAATGGGTAACGGTGTGGAAGTAAATCTAAAATTTCTTCGATTTGCAGAGTATGATTCTCACTCATTGCAATACTCTTCCTGTCTAATAAAACTGCGTCTAATTAATAATAACACGACCTGCTGTGACTCAAAAAAGTGAGTTAACCCGCAGGTCGCAAAATAGGTAACAACCGTCGATGACGTACTTTGTTACTTGTCGCTACTTTCTACTTGACGTTCAAGCGACTTAAGTCTTTTTTGCATTTCATCAATTCGCAACACAAGTGCTGCGGTTTTACGCCATGCTTTGTTCGGTTGTAGCGGGATACCTGAAGAATAAACTCCCGGCTCAGTGATAGGACGCATTACCATACCCATTCCTGTTACCGTTACTTTATCACAGATTTCCATGTGACCATTGATAACACTTGCTCCACCAATCATACAGTAACGGCCTATTTTTAGGCTGCCCGCCATGATGACGCCTCCCGCAACAGCGGTGTTGTCACCAATAATGACGTTATGTGCGATTTGGCACTGGTTATCAATGATAACACCATTACCGATAACTGTGTTATCTAATGCGCCTCGGTCAATTGTTGTACATGCACCGATTTCTACACGATCGCCAATAACAACAGAACCTAATTGTGGAATTTTGATCCAATTACCACGTTCATTAGCATAACCAAAACCATCAGAGCCAATAACTGTTCCTGATTGAACTAAGCAATCTTTACCAATAATAACTTCATGATAAATAGATACATTTGCCCATAAACGGCTATTATCGCCGATATGCGCTTTTTTACCAACAAAACAACCTGCACCGATCACAACATTATCACCAAGGATAACGTCTGACTCGATAACGGCATTTGCACCCACTGACACATTCTTTCCTAATTTAGCATCAGGAGAAATCACAGCGCTTGGGTGAATATTTTGTGCTGGTTGTGGGGTTGTATCCATAATCTGCGCCATTTGAGCATAGGCAAGATACGGATTTTTTACCACAAGTGCGGCAACTGGGCAGAATGGAAGATCAGCTTCTGTTAATACAACGGCAGCTGCTTTGCATTCAGTCAATTTCTCACGATAACGACTATCAGAAAGAAATGTAATTTGTTCGCTATTTGCTAGGCTCATTGAAGCAAGACCGGCGATAGTGATATCACCATCGCCGTGTAACTGTGCATTCAATTGCTGAGCAAGATCAGCTAATCGAATTGAAAACATCTATTATTTAACCTGTTTTTGAACCTGAGCAGTAATATCTTTACCGTCTGCGAAATAAGGTACAGTGTTAGCATCTAAAATTACATCATAACCTTCTTTCTTCGCTACTGCGTCAACAGCGTCTAATACACGTTTCATGATTTTGTTACGTTCTTCAGCTTGACGACGGCTAAAGTCTTGCTCAAAAGCTTGTGCTTTTTGTGCATATGCTTCACGTTTAGCAACCAGATCTTTCTCTGTATTTGCACGTTGTGTTGCATTCATGGTTGGTGCATCTTTTTGATATTTTTCAACAGCAGTCTGTAATGCTTTACCTAAGTTTTGCAATTCAGTATCACGTGATTTGAATTCATTTTCCAATTGTTTCTCTACCGCATCACGGTTAGGAATTTGTTGGAGAACTTGACCGATGTTCACAACACCTACTTTATCTGCGGCTTGAACACCTGCTGACATGGTCAATGCCATTCCTAGGGCAGCGGCACATAACAATTTTTTCACGATTAAACTCCTTAAAACCAAAAATAATTTTTTGTCAGAAATCGGATGCCTTTTTCAACAAAGTGAATCAGGCATCAACCTTACTTACATCGCTACCACGTTCTACCAATATTAAACTGGAATTGCTCTGATTTATCGCCTTCGTAATCTTTTATTGGTTTAGCATAAGAGAATACTAACGGACCTAACGGTGATAACCATTGTAACGCAACACCCGTTGAAACACGTATATCACTTGCACGGCTATAATCAGGCATACCTGCGGTCCAAGCAGAGTTTGTACTACTCCAATTGGTATCCCACACTGTACCCGCATCAACAAACACCGACGTTCTAACTGAAGATGAATATTTATCATCTACGAATGGCGTTGGTGTGATCAGCTCAAAGCTTGCCACGGCCATAGCATTACCACCGATTGCATCGCTTGATGGTTCACCTGGTTTTGGCTTGCCATTTGCATCAAGATAAATCGCTTTAGGACCAATGTTATTTGAACGGAAACCACGAACTGTACCAGAACCACCGGCATAGAAGTTTTCATAGAATGGTAATTCTTTACCACCTAACCCATCACCGTAGCCTAAACGGCCTTTAAACAGGGTTACCCAAGATTCTTTTTCATTAATTGGGTAATAAGCCATACCGTCCCAAGTTACTTTATAGTACTTGTTGTCGGAGCCAGGTACAGTCACACGCCCACTTAAGTTACTTCTCACACCCGAAGTTGGGAAGAAACCACGGTTTAAGTTATTAAAGGTCCAACCCAGGCTGACAGTATAGTCGTCAGCATTAAAGGATTCACGCTTATCAAAGCCTGGGTTTTCACCCATACTTTCAAGATAACGCCACATAGCAACCTGAGGTTCCATACGTGACAGACCATTATGAGTATAGCCTAAGCCAAGACGGGCTGAGTTATATTCATTAATTGGGAAGCCTAACGTACCATCTACACCATAAGATTTATTGGTATAACCTGATAAATCAGCATCATTTGCACGGAAGTCATTATAGAAAACTCGACCACCTAAACTCACACCATTAACGGTAAAGTATGGGTCAGTAACAGACAATTCTGCGTAAGTTGAGTAATCATTTTTACTCGCATTAATCGCGACTGCGTTACCTGTACCTAACCAGTTATCTTGAGTAACCCCCACTTGGAAGCTCACACCACTTTCAGTACCGAAACCGACACCAAAGTTAAGAGAACCTGTGTTACGCTCTTTTACACGATAAACAATATCAACCTGATCAGGTGAACCCGGAATACGTTGCGTTTCTGTTTCAACCGTTTCGAAATACCCTAAACGATTTAAACGCTCTTTACCTTGTTCAACTAAATCGCTACCTAACCATGCACCTTCCATTTGACGCATTTCACGGCGTAAAACAGAGTCTTTCGTGATGTCATTACCTGCGAAACGTACTTGGCGAACATAGAAACGGTTTCCTGCATCTACGTTTACATGCAGTTTAACCGTTTTATTTTCATCATTAATTTCAGGGTTAGTCATAACACGAGGATAGGCATATCCATAACGACCTAACAGATTTTTAATATCATTTTCTGTTTTAGTCACTTGTGCGCCATTATAAAGAGAGCCTGGAGCAATTTGGATAAGCTCTTCAATATCTTTGGTATAGCCTGCCGTATTACCATTGATTTCGGTATTTTCTACCGTGTATTTATCACCTTCTTTCAGGTTAATGGTAATGTAAATTCCTTTTTTGTCTGGCGTTAAGCTGACATTAGTTGATTCAATATCAAAACGAGCGTAACCACGATCGAGATAGAAACTTCTTAATGTTTCTAAGTCACCAGCTAGTTTTTGTTTCTGATATTTTTCATCCGCAGCTAAGTTCCACCAAGGCACATCGTCACGTAATTGGAAGCGGTTAACGAGCTCAGCGGTAGAAAACGCTTTATTACCAACAATGTTGATTTGCTGAATTGTTGCTGATACACCTTCTGCAAACACGAGTTTTAAATCAACACGGTTACGAGGAAGAGGTGTAACAACCACTTTTACAGTTGCATTATATTTACCAACACTATAATAGAAATCTTCAAGCCCTTTTTCGATGTTCGCTAACATTGTACGGTCGAGCGTTTCGCCGATACGAATATTAGAAGCCTCAAGATTCTGTTTTAGCATATCTTCTTTGATTGCTTTGTTACCAGAGAAAGTAATGCTGGCAATTGTTGGACGCTCTTTTACTTGAACAATTAATGTACTTCCGTCACGTAGAACACGGACATCATCAAAGTTTCCTGTCGCAAATAACGAACGGATTGTTCGACTGATATCATCATTGCTAACCGAGTCTCCAACCCGGACAGGCATGTTCAGTAATGCTGCACCAACGGCGACGCGTTGAAGACCTTCAAATTGAATGTCCTGAACTACGAATCCGTCTGAACCGTATGCAGTGGCGCTGCCCAGCAGCAGCGACGCTATAAGCAACTTTTTCATCGCCATCGTTGTTTTGTGTTTTCCTAACCGGTCCCTGCTTACCAATTATAAGCGAGAGAAATCATTGAAAAGTGCAAGTCCCATTAAAAGCATCAGTGCCATAATACCAATACGATAACAGAAATCTTGTACACGCTCAGATACCGGCCCTCCCTTTATCTTTTCGATAACCAGGAAAAGCAGGTGCCCGCCATCTAAGACAGGCAGGGGAAACAAGTTAATGATCCCCAAATTGACACTAATAAGCGCCATAAACATCAAATAATAAACAAACCCAGAATCAGCAGACATTCCTGCGCCTTTCGCGATAGAAACAGGTCCACTAAGGTTAGTTAGTTTGACGTCACCAACCACTAACTTGCCAATCATTTTGACAGTTAAACCCATCAACTGCCATGTTTTATCAGAAGCTTCATACAGTGCTGAAAATGGGTTGTATTGTTGCATTATCAAGTATTGCTCATCAGGAGGTAATACTTGTAATTGCGCACCAACTTGCCCTACTTCAGTGCCGTCTTTCAGTGCAATAGCTGTCGGTGTAATCATTAATTCCAATGACGAGCCATTGCGTTCAACAAGAAGCGCCAATGTTTTATTTGGGCTTTGTCGAACAAAATAAGTAAATGGATGCCATGTATCAATTGGCTGACCATCAACTGTAACGATACGATCCCCTGCCTGTAAACCTGCTTTTTCAGCAGCAGAACCCACCGTTACTTCAACAATTTTCGAGTCCAATCTCGCGCCAACAGGCATAATCCCTAAAGATAAGATGGGATCTTGTTTCTCAGGATCAAAATTCCATTGCTGTAAATTCAGTATATTCTCACTCTCTGAGAGAGAATTTGGATCTGATACAACGAATGAAACCTCTTTGGCACCAATTTTACTGACTAATGCTAAACGAACTGAGTTCTGATCAGGCGTTTCGATACCTGCAACGGATTTTAGTTCCATTCCAGGCGTTAATTTTGCTTGTTCTGCGATAGAATTCGGACGAATGTCTGCAATTACAGGTTTTAATGCAGGAACACCTATCATAAAAACAATCCAATAGGCGACGATTGCTAACAAAAAGTTAGCAATAGGTCCTGCAGCAACAACGGCAGCTCGCTGCCCTACCGTTTTATTATTAAAAGCTAGATGACGTCGCTCAGGAGGAACCTCACCAACACGTTCATCTAACATTTTTACATAGCCACCCAAAGGTATCCATGCGATAACAAATTCAGTGCCGTGTTTATCTACCTTTCGCCAAATAGCTTTTCCGAAACCTATAGAAAAACGCTCAACATAGATCCCACAACGCCTAGCTACCCAAAAATGCCCAAACTCATGTACCGTAATCAAAATACCTAAAACGATAATAAATGCGGCAAGATTCCACAGGATACCCATTACTTACCTTTATAGTTTAAAGCCAGAAGAAATCAGGAAGACCAATCCTGCAAAAACTGGGATAGCTGCAGTCAAACTATCAATTCTATCAAGCACACCACCATGCCCAGGTATTAATTGGCTACTATCTTTTATGCCTGAAACACGTTTAAACATGCTTTCAGCCAGATCACCAAATACCGATACAATGACAACAACACCTGATATTAATAATAAATTATTGGGAACTTCAATTACGGGTGCAAAATGGGTAAATAACCACGAAGCCACACCAGCAGTAATCAATCCACCAACCAACCCTTCAAGGGTTTTACCTGGCGACACTTTAGGGGCCATTTTATGTTTCCCCATTAAGCGTCCAAATGCATAAGCACCAGAGTCAGCAGCCCAAACTAATATCATGACATACAATAACCACCATGCGCCTGTGTAAGTATCAGTGCTATACCCCAACATGCGTAATGCCATCATGCCACAATAAAAAGGAACAATCGTCAATATACCGAACAATAGCTTAATAAAAACTGAATTTTTCCACATATTGGCTGAATTAGGATAACTTACAACTAATAAAATTGCGGCTACCCACCAAATTAAACCAGCCCACAAACCATTTTTTATCATTGGAGTGTCGAGTAGGTGGTCATAATTGGGTAAAGATAACTGCATAATTAACAACAATGCAGCAAAACCCATCCCTGTTGCAATACGTTTACCTTGAGAATGCCAGCCAATAAATTGCGCCCACTCCCAACCTGCTAAGCCTGATATTGCAATAATCACTAACCCAAAACCTGCCGGAGGCAGTAGAAATAGTGCTGCAATAACAATAGGGATTAAAATTAATGCGGTGATGACACGATACTTAAGCAAGTTATCCTCCCAGATTTATAGTATCTGTTTCTGATGTAGTACCACCGAAACGTCTTTCCCGTTTAGCAAAAGCATCTAGTGCATTCTGAAAAACTTGTTCATCAAAATCAGGCCATAAAACCTGTGTAAAATAAAGCTCAGCATAAGCTATCTGCCAAATAAGAAAATTACTTATGCGATGCTCACCACCTGTACGGATCACAAGATCGACACAAGGTTGATTATGCAAGCAAAGATGTGAAGATATGGCATTTTCATTAATATCTTCGAGATTAATTTCTCCTTTTGAGAGAGAGGTCGCTAATTGTTTTACGCTTTGAGTAATATCCCATCGTCCACCGTAATTAGCAGCAATATTTAAATTAAGTCCTGTATTATTCGCAGTTAGTGCAACAGAATTTTTAATTCTGTCTTGTAGACGACGGCTAAAACGACTGATATCGCCGATAACCGTAAGTTTAACATTGTGTTTATGTAGGCTTTTCACTTCGTTGTCTAAGGCGAAGACAAATAATTCCATGAGAGAACTGACTTCTTGCTCAGGCCTATTCCAGTTTTCGCTACTAAATGCGTATAACGTCAGTGATTCAATTTTGTGTTTTACGGAAAAGCTAACCGCATCCCGAACTGCTTTAATTCCCGCGCGATGCCCCGTTACTCGGAGTTTCCCTTGCTTTTTAGCCCAGCGTCCATTGCCATCCATAATGATAGCAACATGCTTTGGTTTTGATGCGGATGAATCGTCACTGGATAAGTTCACTCAATTTAACCCTTTGCTAATCTGATACTGATACAGACAGTCCTCTTCGGATAACCCATGCACAAAAAAAAACCGTGTCACCCACGGCCTTTGGCAAAGCCTCAAAGTTGCTAAAGCAGTAGCTTTAGTAATGAACTGTTAATTTTCATTATTGTCTTTAGTGATTCGGCAACTATACCATTAGCCAGAAAGACGAACAAACACCCTATATTAAATATAATCACCATTATACAAATTGAGTGATTATCTGATGAGTTTCTAATCTGGCTAATTTATCAATTTCTAGAACATCATTAATACTTTGAGGCTCTGATAGGTCAAAATGTTCAACAACTTTGCGATTAATTTTAGCAATATCAGTAAACTTCACTTTTTCGTGTAAAAAAGCATCAACAACGACTTCATTAGCCGCATTTAACACTGTTGTTGCCGCTTGCCCACGCTTAGATGCTTCAATGGCAAGTGCTAAACAAGGGTAACGTTGATAATCTGGACGAATAAACTCTAGCGATTGAATCTCAAAAAAATCTAATGCTTTTGCACCTGATTGAGTACGATGAGGATAAGCCATTGAGTACGCAATCGGTGTTCTCATATCAGGTTCACCAATTTGAGCAATAATACTGCCATCACGGTAGCGAACCATTGAATGAATAACGGATTGAGGGTGAATAATTACTTCCATTTCTTCTTCTGAAGCATTAAAAAAATAGCGAGCTTCAATATATTCCAACCCTTTATTCATCATTGTTGCTGAATCAACTGAGATTTTTCGCCCCATCGACCAATTTGGATGTGCACAAGCTTGGTCTGGCGTCATTGCCTCTAGTTCTTCTAACGGGGTATAACGAAAAGGCCCACCTGAACCCGTTAGTAATATACTGGTCACGCCTTCATCAGCTAAAGATGCATGGCCTAAATTTTCTTGGATAGCTTTAGGTAAACTTTGATAAATCGCGTTATGTTCACTATCAATCGGCAATACAGTTGCACCATATTTAGCCACCGCATCAAAAAAAAGACGCCCACTGGTTATCAGTGATTCTTTATTGGCTAATAAAATTCTTTTACCTTTCTCTATAGCTGCAAGTGTTGGTTTTAGTCCAGCAACACCGGTTATCGCAGACATGACTTGATCAGCTTCATCGAGTGCTGCTATCTCATTAATTGCATGGGAGCCGGATAAGATTTCTGTTTTACAGGATGTATTGGCGAGTAACTGTCTAAGCTGATTTGCGCTTTGTTCATCAGACATCACAGCATATTTAGGTTGAAAAGTGACACATTGTTGCGCCATTTTATTTGCATTTTTTCCTGCTGCTAGGGCAAGAACCTGATATTCACCAGGATTATTTTCAATAACGGAAAGTGTGCTCGTTCCGATAGACCCTGTTGAGCCTAATATAGTTATTTGTTTCATTTATTAATCAATCAGTATGTCTACAACGTTTTAATTAAAGAGAATTATATCAGTATGACAAGGTAAATGAGGGAGAAAGATGAAAACTTTAATAAATAATGTGACAAAAAGAAGATATTAAGCACGAAATTTCAAATAAATAACCAAAAATAATGCCGCTAAAAGCGGCATTATCAAAAAAAGATATAAAATTAGAATTCCATTAACTCTGTTTCTTTCAGTGCTAATGCTTCATCAATTTTTTTAATGAACATGTCAGTTAATTTCTGAATGTCATCTTGAGAACGGCGTTCATCATCTTCGCTGATTTCTTTATCTTTCAGTAATGCTTTTATTTTATCGTTAGCATCACGACGGATATTACGAACAGAAACACGGCCTTGTTCTGCATCACCACGAACAACTTTGATTAGGTCTTTACGACGTTCTTCTGTTAATGGTGGCAGTGGAACGCGAATAATCGTACCAGCAGATGAAGGGTTTAAACCTAAATCTGATGCCATAATCGCTTTTTCGACAGCTGGAGCTAAAGTACGGTCGAAAACCGTAATTGCCAGTGTACGGCCATCTTCTGCAACAACGTTAGCAACTTGGTTTAATGGGGTTGGCGCTCCGTAGTATTCCACTACAATACCGTCTAAAAGGCTTGGAGACGCACGACCAGTACGAACTTTATTAATCTGGCTTTTTAGTGCTTCAACGCTTTTATCCATGCGTTCTTGAGCATCTTTTTTGATTTCATTAATCACGTTATAAACCCTTGGGAACTGGTTATCTTCCAGTCGATATCAAACTATATCGACATAAATGAATTGGCGTACTCTTGATGTTAACGCCAAATTATACCGTTGTCTCTGTGTATTAAGCGTGAGAAATCAAAGTTCCTTCACTTTCACCCATTACAACCCGACGTAATGCACCCGGTTTATTCATATTGAATACGCGGATAGGTAAATTATGATCTCGGGCTAATGTGAATGCAGCAAGATCCATGACTTTCAATTCACGTTCTAATACATCCTGATAAGTTAGTTGTTCATAAAGTACTGCATCAGGATCTTTGGTTGGATCGGCTGAATAAACGCCGTCCACTTTCGTTGCTTTTAATACAACGTCAGCTTCAATTTCAATACCGCGTAAACACGCAGCTGAATCGGTAGTAAAGAATGGATTGCCTGTACCAGCCGAGAAAATAACGACTCGACCATGGCGTAATAAGCTAATTGCTTCCGCCCAACTGTAGTTATCACAGACACCATTTAGTGGAAATGCTGACATAAGCCGTGCGTTAACATAAGCACGATGCAATGCATCACGCATTGCTAAGCCATTCATTACTGTCGCGAGCATTCCCATGTGGTCGCCCACAACACGGTTCATACCTGCCGCCGCAAGACCTGCGCCACGGAACAAGTTACCACCGCCAATTACGACACCGACTTGTATACCCAATTCAACGAGTTCTTTGATTTCTTGAGCCATGCGATCAAGTACGCTCGCATCGATACCGAAACCTTCTGCGCCTTGTAGAGCTTCGCCACTCAGCTTTAGTAAAATTCGCTGATATACGGGTTTTGCATTGGTTGCCATGGTGTTCTGTCCTAAGCAGATTAGTTAATTGGAGGTTTTAGATAGCTTCTCTTTTTAACAAAAAAAAGCAAACGGTCAGTGGAGATTAAAACAAAACAGAACCGCCATTAGGCGGCTCTATTAACGCTAAGCGTTATTATTTGCTCATTGCAGCAACTTCTGCTGCGAAATCAGCTTCAACTTTCTCAATACCTTCACCTACTTCGAAACGAACGAAGTTGATAACATCAGCATTGTTTTCTTTCAGCAGTTCACCAACAGTTTTGCTTGGTTCCATTACGAAGTGCTGACCAGTCAGAGAAATCTCACCGGTGAATTTGTTCATGCGACCGATAACCATTTTTTCTGCGATTTCGCGTGGTTTACCTGATTGCATTGCGATATCCATCTGAATTTGGTGCTCATGCTCAACAACGTCAGCAGGAACATCTTCAGGACGAACATATTCTGGTTTGCTTGCAGCAACGTGCATAGCAATGTGTTTGATCAGTTCTTCGTTAGCGCCTTTAGCTGAAACTAAAACACCGATACGAGCACCGTGCAGGTAAGTACCTAATTCTTCAGCTTCTAATACAGCAACGCGACGAATGTTGATGTTTTCACCGATTTTAGCAACTAATGCAGTACGAGCTTCTTCAAATTTAGCTTTCAGAGCTTCGATATCATCAGTTTTGTCTGCTAATACAGTAGCCATAACTTCTTTACCGAAAGCGATGAAACCAGCATCTTTAGCAACGAAGTCTGTTTCACAGTTCAGTTCAACCAGCGCACCGAATTTACCATCAGCAGCAACTTCTGCAAGGATGATACCTTCAGCAGCAACACGGCCTGCTTTTTTAGCCGCTTTTGCTTGACCTGATTTACGCATATTGTCGATTGCTAATTCGATATCACCATTAGCTTCAACCAGCGCTTTTTTACATTCCATCATGCCTGCGCCAGTACGTTCACGCAGTTCTTTTACCAATGCAGCGGTAATTCCAGACATTTGTTTCTTCCTCGACTTTTCTATGGACTAGCCATAGATGTTCTCATAGCAGATGTGTAAAGGGGGCCTATTGAGGCCCCCTAACCAATATATAGCAATACCTGGTTAAATAAGGGCTCTTACGAGCATGCCTTATTATTCAGCTTCGACTAAGCCTTCTTCAGCCTGAACAGCCAGATCTTGAGAACGACCTTCACGAACAGCTGTAGCTGCAGCGGTCAGATATAATTTAACCGCACGGATTGCATCGTCATTACCAGGGATAATGAAGTCGATACCATCTGGATCAGAGTTAGTATCAACGATAGCAAATACTGGGATACCCAGGTTGTTTGCTTCTTTGATAGCAATGTGTTCGTGTTCAGCATCGATAACAAACAGAGCGTCAGGTAAACCGCCCATGTCTTTGATACCACCCAGGCTGTTTTCTAACTTACCAAGTTCACGAGAACGCATTAACGCTTCTTTCTTGGTCAGTTTGTCAAAAGTACCGTCCTGAGACTGAGATTCTAAATCTTTCAGGCGTTTGATTGACTGACGAACAGTTTTCCAGTTAGTCAGCATACCGCCTAACCAGCGGTGGTTTACAAAAAACTGGTCACAGCTTTCTGCTGCTTCTTTAACAGCTTCAACGGCAGAGCGCTTAGTACCAACAAACAGGATTTTGCCTTTACGAGAAGCAATTTTGTTCAGTTCAACCAGAGCTTCATTGAACATTGGAACAGTTTTTTCCAAGTTAATGATATGAACTTTGTTACGCGCACCAAAGATGAATGGTTTCATTTTTGGATTCCAGTAACGAGTTTGGTGACCGAAGTGAACACCGGCTTGCAGCATATCGCGCATTGAAACAGTTGCCATTTTAGACCTCTATAAATTTAAATTTGGGGTTATTTCGTCCACAAATCCCATACGACCGACTCATCAGCTGTAAAGGTTTAACCTTTACATAAGAGCACCCCGGCGTTATGTGCCGATTTGTGTGTGTAATTAACACAATTGAATGTTCAGATTTACTGTTACTGCTCTAGATGTGATGCAATAACAGAACTCCGGCGCGCTTTATACCATAAATAACCTTAAGAAACCACTATTACTTGTGTTTGATAATGGCGAATTTGACATAAAACTGGCGATATTAAATAGAGAAAAAAAGAGATTATTAAAGTGATTACTATGAATATTGCTCTAATATCAAATCTCTATAAAAAAAGCCAAAGAGAAAAGCGCAATATGTAAAGACAATCAGATTCAGAAGGCGTAATGTTCGTAATTATTCTCGATATTAGACAGATTACACACATCCTCTTTATTGGCATGCCTACTTTCTGCTGATATCATAAATGGTAATCAGAATTATTTCTCATCATCATTCATTTAACCTGCAATACAAAATATGAAACAACCAACTTGTGTTATGTCATGCGTATTGTGGCCTTAATCTAGACGAAGAACTCAAATGGCTATTGTAATCAAGACAGAAGAAGATATTCAAAAAATGCGCGTCGCAGGTCGTCTTGCGGCAGAAGTTCTTGAAATTATCGCACCTTTCGTAAAACCTGGCGTAAATACCGCTGAATTAGACCGTATTTGTCATGAACATATTGTTAATGTACAACAAGCAATCCCTGCTTGTCTGAACTACCATGGTTTCCCTAAATCAGTTTGTATTTCTGTTAACGATGTTATTTGCCACGGAATTCCTAGCGAAGAAAAAATCCTTAAAGATGGTGATATTGTTAATATTGATGTCACTGTTATTAAAGACGGTTTTCATGGTGATACCTCAAAAATGTTTATCGTAGGAAAACCGACCATTCAAGGTGAGCGTTTATGTCGCATCACCCAAGAAAGCCTATATTTAGCAATTAAAATGGTAAAACCAGGTATTCGCTTACGTGAACTGGGTAAAGCTATTCAAAAATTTGTTGAAGGGCATGATTTTTCTGTTGTTCGTGAATACTGCGGCCATGGTATTGGCGAAGGATTCCATGAGGAACCACAAGTCCTCCACTATGATGCAGATGATAGTGGTGTGGTGTTACAAAAAGGGATGGCATTCACCATTGAACCTATGGTTAATACTGGTGATTACCGTATTCGTACAATGAAAGATGGCTGGACTGTTAAAACCAAAGACAGAGGCTGGTCTGCACAGTATGAACACACCTTAGTCGTTACTGATAACGGCTGTGAAATCATGACATTACGCAAAGAAGAAGAACCATTTATTTCTGCGGTTTTAATTAACGAATAATACTCTTCAGTTTACAGTGTAAAGGCGACATATTCTTTCGAGATGTGTCGCTTTTTTTATTTTATTTATAATGGAATAACAGAATTGCTAGTCAGGTTATCGTTTTAACATTAGTCTTAATGCTATAAGCAAACATTGAGTAAGAAGACGAATGATGACCACTAATAACGTATTTCAAACACAGCCCCCTTCCCCTTTTTTGCTGACGAAAAACACACAAAATCACACTGAACTAAAACAATCTATCGAACAATTTCAGTCTTGGTTAGCTGATGCTTTTCACCACAATGTCGATGTAACTTTATTGCTTCAAGCCCGTAGCCATTTCATTGACCAACTCTTAACTCAATTATGGCGTTATACTCAATTATCTGATTATCCTGACCTTAGTATTATTGCTGTTGGTGGTTATGGTAGAGAAGAGCTACACCCCCTTTCTGATATTGACCTTCTATTTTTAAGTGATTCAGCTTTATCACCAGAAATAGCCGAAAAAATCAGTAAATTAATTACCTTACTTTGGGATGTACGTCTTGAGATCGGTGTCAGTGTTAGAACAATGGAAGAGTGTCTTTTAGAAGGTCTCTCTGACTTAACGGTAGCGACAAATTTGCTAGAAGCTCGCTTGGTTTGTGGTAATCAATCACTTTATCAACAGTTAATTAATCATATTTTCAGCCAAGGATTTTGGCCATCACCTGATTTTTTCGCAGCCAAAATAGAAGAACAAAAACAAAGACATCAACGATTTCATAGTACCAGCTATAACCTAGAACCAGATATTAAAAGTAGCCCTGGCGGTCTTCGCGATATTCATACTTTAATTTGGGTCGCTCATCGACATTTTGGTGCAACCTCCATCTCAGAAATGGTGAACTTTGGCTTTTTAACTCCCGCAGAAGGACAAGAATTACTAGAGTGCCAATACACTCTGTGGAAAATTCGTTTTGCATTACACCTAGTGCTTTCTCGCTACGATAATCGCCTACTATTTGATAGACAACTTAACGTTGCTCAATGCTTAAATTATCAAGGAGAAGGCAATCAGCCGGTTGAAAAAATGATGAAGGATTATTATCGCGTTACTCGCCGTGTTAGTGAGTTAAACGATATGCTGCTTCAGTTATTTGATGAAGCCATCCTTGCTTTACAACCCAATGTAAAACCTCGACCATTAGATAATGAATTCCAGCTAAGAGGCTCTTTGATTGATGTTATCGATGATAGCTGTTTTCTTGATGATCCTATCGCCATTATGCGCCTATTTTTGCGTATGGCAGAGCATAAAGAGATCACTGGAATTTATTCTACAACATTACGCCATTTACGTTATGCGCGCCGTCATTTAGTTCAGCCTTTGTGTGAGTACCCACTAGCACGCCAAGTTTTTATGCAGATTTTGCGTCATCCTCATGCTGTTTCTGGTGCATTTATTCCTATGCACAAACACAGTGTACTCGCAGCTTATTTTCCACAATGGAATAACATTGTGGGGCAAATGCAGTTTGATTTATTCCATGCTTATACTGTTGATGAACACACTATCCGTGTTTTACAAAAGCTCGAAAGCTTTGGTTCCCCAGAAAATCATGAAAAACACCCACTCTGTGTTGATATTTACCCACAACTGCCACAGCTTGAATTGCTCCGTTTAGCTGCACTCTTTCATGATATAGCTAAAGGTCGGCATGGTGATCACTCTGTGCTAGGTGCTCAAGATGTTGCCCACTTTGCCCAACAACATGGTTTAAATCAAAGGGAATCAGCATTAGTTGAATGGTTAGTTAGTCATCACTTACTTATGTCTGTCACAGCACAAAGACGTGATATTCAAGATCCCGACATCATTTTTCAATTTGCATCAGAAGTAAAAAATGAAAGTCGATTACGTTACCTTTTATGTTTGACTGTTGCTGATATCTGCGCAACCAACAGTAGTCTATGGAATAGTTGGAAACAGAGCTTATTACGTGAGCTTTTTCTATCTACAGAAGCCCAATTACGCCAAGGTATGCATTCTATTCCTGATTTACGTGAACGCATCCGTCATCATCGTTTGCAAGCACTAACTATTTTACGTACAGAGCATGTTGATGAAGAAAAATTGCAAGCAATTTGGGGGCGTTGTCACGCCGATTACTTTTTGCGGCACACACCAGAACAGATTGCATGGCATGCCCTTGCTTTAATTAAACATAATAGTGCTGATCCCATGGTATTAATCAGCCAACAAACAGAACATGGTGGCACAGAAATATTTATTTGGTGCGCAGATAGACCCTCTCTTTTTGCCTCCGTTGCAGGTGAACTTGATAGACGTAATTTAAGCATCCATAACGCACAAATATTTACTAACCGCGATAATATGGCTATGGATACCTTTATTGTGTTAGAGCCTAATGGTAAGCCTCTAGCTACTGATAGATATAATGCTATCCGCAACGCTTTGATCCAAGTTGTATCAGCTCCTTATAACAACAACGCGAAAACACGTTCTCTGCCTGCAAAATTACGCCACTTTGATGTTCCAACAAAAATTAACTTTGTTGCGTCTAATCATAATAAACGCACTTATATGGAATTATTTGCACGAGATCGCCCAGGATTATTAGCAATTATTGGTAAAGTTTTTGCTGATCTTTCATTGTCATTACATGGCGCAAGGATCACCACAATAGGTGAACGTGTTGAGGATTTCTTCGTATTAACCGATAGCGAAAATAAGGCATTAAACCAAAAAATGAAGGATGAAGTCGTAGAAAGGTTGACAAAAGCCCTAGTTTCAAAGGATAAAATATAGGAACCCACGACAATACATATAGGAAATACTATTGATGCAAGCATTACAATCTATTATTGATAACGCCTTTGAACATCGTGCCGATATCACTCCAAACAACGTTGAGCCTCATATTCGTGACGCAATTAATAACGTTATTGCACAGTTAGACAGCGGGAAACTGCGAGTGGCGGAAAAAATTGACGGTCAGTGGGTGACTCATCAATGGTTGAAAAAAGCGGTTCTACTCTCTTTTCGTATTAATCACAATCAAGTGATAGATGGCAGTGAAAGTCGCTATTTTGACAAAGTACCTATGAAATTCGCTGACTATGACCAAGATCGTTTTGAAAAAGAAGGTTTTCGTGTTGTCCCTCCAGCAGCCGTTAGACAAGGTGCTTATATCGCCCGCAACACTGTTTTAATGCCATCTTATGTCAACATTGGTGCTTACGTCGATGAAGGTAGCATGGTCGATACATGGGCAACAGTAGGTTCATGTGCTCAAATCGGTAAAAATGTTCACCTCTCTGGCGGTGTAGGAATTGGCGGTGTTTTAGAACCACTACAAGCAAACCCAACCATTATTGAAGATAATTGTTTTATTGGCGCACGCTCTGAAATTGTTGAAGGCGTAATTGTCGAAGAAGGTGCAGTTATTTCAATGGGCGTTTATATTGGCCAAAGTACCAAAATTTATGACAGAGAAACGGGCGAAGTACATTATGGCCGAGTACCCGCCGGCTCTGTCGTTGTGTCAGGTAATTTACCGTCTAAAGATGGGAGTTATAGTCTGTACTGTGCAGTGATCGTAAAAAAAGTGGATGCTAAAACACGCGGAAAAGTTGGTATTAATGAATTGTTAAGAACTATCGACTAATATAAGAACAGCGGATAGAATTAATTCTGTTCGCTATTCTTTCACCCATTTTTCTATCAGGTGCCAATATATGTACGATAATTTAAAAAATTTAGGGATCCCGCATCCTGAAGATATTGACCGCTATACCCTACGCCAAGAAGCTAACAACGATATTTTAAAAATCTATTTTCGCAAAGATAAAGGTGAATTTTTTGCAAAAAGCGTAAAATTTAAATATCCGCGTCAACGTAAAACGATTTCTGATGGTCAATCAGGGCAAGGTTTTAAAGAAGTAAATGAAATCAATACTAACTTACGTTATGTTATTGAAGAATTAGATCAAATTTGCCAACAAGACCAAGTAGAAGTCGATTTAAAACATAAAATTCTGGACGATTTACGCCATCTTGAACATGTTGTTGCAAATAAGATTGCTGAAATTGAAGCTGATTTAGAAAAACTAACCCGTCGTTGATAATATGACACAAAGGCTAATTAATTTTAGTCGATTTAAGACGTTAGTTTTACATAAAATACCGCTTATTTTCTGATAAAATAGAAATAAGCGGTATTTAAAATATGACACTTTACTCATTTTCATATTGACCAATTAGATTTACTAAATTGTTTTCTCAATTAACCTAATTGACTAACCCAATTCTCTATCCAATCTATTGCAAATACTTCTGGCTCTGCGACATCCATACCGTCTATTTTTAATATTTCTCCAATACGCTTGGCTTGATGTTCTTGTAATAGCGCTTCAAATTGCATACCTGCACCACAAAAATGGTCATAACTACTGTCACCTAAAGCAATTAAGCCGTAACTTAAGTGTGGCTGATACCCCAAATTATCACGCAGTTCATGAAATAAAGGTGCGATAGTATCAGGTAAATCCCCTTGCCCTGTACTCGACGTTATCACTAATACGGTCGAATATTTTTTCCAATCCGCAAGAGTTCCTTCTTCATAAACATTAGCTTGGTGTTTATGCTCAAGTAAAATACGTTGAGCCTCTTCAGCAACCGCTAATGCATTTCCGTAAACTGTACCTACAAAAATACCGATTTTAGCCATAATATCCTCTATTCCATCTATCAACAAACATAGAAAGTTACATACTACCGTTATCAATATACAAATTATGCACCTTCTTTCTCAAGAATAAATTCTTTATAAATTTTATTCCATTCTGTTCGCTCTTTAGATAATTGCCAAAAAATATCATTCATAGGTATAGATTCATTTATTGTTTTAGCCACTAATTTACATGCCCATTTAGGTACTGAATTATTTTTAAAATCTTTAGATTGCAGCAAACAGAACAAATTTTTATATAACATATTTAATTGATTAAAAGCATTATGACTTTTCTTTTGTTTTTCTAGATACTTATTAGGAAACAAATATTTATATATTCTAAAGAAGAGTCCCTTAGGGTTTTCTAATGAACCATGATAAAGGTACAATTGAGAAGAAACGTCTCTTATTTTATCAAAAAAATATTTTTTAAAATCAACGCCATTCTGATTAATTGTAAAGAGTTTATATGAACTAGTCCCTTCATAAATAGTGTTTAATTTATGTTCTTTAAACATAGCTATTCTTTTTTTATTTTTATCAAGCTCACTAAAAATTAAATTTAATTCATTTAATTTCACTTTCAAATCTTCAGTGCTTAATTTAAAGAAATCACCATTTAAATTAATATTATCAATTCTATCTATTAATTTATCGACATCAATATCAAGTTCATTAATAAATTTCTCGTCAATATTTTTATCATTACAATTAATAAAATGAGATATATGAATTATAGATCTAATAACATTAAGTGACCCTTCATTTAAGACGTCTAAAAATTTATTTAACCTTTCTTTTCCTTCATTAACTTCTTTTATTATCTTTGATTTTTCATTATCTACTTTTCTTATTTCCCTTAAGTCATCACTACATTCTTCTTTTTTATTATGCCTTATTTTGTTACAACCCCCAGTATCTATTGGTTTACTAGTGTAATCATTTTCGGTTCGCATAATTTCAGGCTTTATTGATTGAACCTCCAACATTACTGACATCTTTTTATCATATATTTCTGTTTTTTTTCTACTTTTAAATAATGATAAAACCCCATTGCTATTTATATTATTTGCAATTTTTTCAATATTATGAAAAATTTCTTTTTTATCTTTGGAGATGAAGTTATTAATTAATATATTATTATCACTAAATAACATTTTAAAGAGTGTACTATGTTTACTTTTATTCCTCAACAATGAAGAAAACAAACGATTAAGATCATCACCACTATTTAAGTTTAACACATCTACTTTTCCATCAAAGATCTTTATTTTATCAACCAACCCCTCTTCAATAATAATTTTATTTAATTTTTCCAATCTATTTTTATTATTTAAAATATACTTTTCAAATGTACTTTTTAATTCACAACTAAATTTTGAAAATATAAACCTCTTATCTTTATTGAAGATCTTTAGTTCTTCACCTCTATATTTTATAAATGAAAATAAATCTTTTTCTTCAAAATAGGCCTCTTTACTATCTTCTAGTAAGAGTACAAATTTTTTATTATTTACTATCGATAATGTTGAATTCATACTTCCTCCTAGATTCAGATTAATACCTAAGAGAATTACATAATTATCATCTATATTATTTCAATAAAAAAACACTCTTTGTTTACACATAAGAGTGTTTTTATAATTCAATCAAAAATAATTTATTCTTGTTCAGTCGTGTCCAAAGACCGGATATATTCATCCATTTCAGTTTTTAGATTATCTGACTTAGGACCAAAAATTGCTTGAATACCAGAGCCGACTACAACTACACCAGCAGCGCCCAATCTTTTCAATTCATCACGATCAACCTTATCGATCTCTTTTACACCAATGCGTAAGCGTGTGATACATGCATCTAAACTACTGATATTGTCTTTACCGCCAAAAGCAGCAACTAAAGATTGCCCCATCGCGCTTTTATCCGCTTGTTTTGCGTTTTTATCTTCAACTTCTCGACCTGGTGTTTTCAGGTTTAGTTTCACGATTAAAAAACGGAAAATTGAGTAATAAGTTATGGCATAAAGTATGCCAATAATTGGGAATAGATACAGCTTACTGCTATTACCACTTAATACGATAAAGTCGATCAAGCCATGAGAGAAACTTGTACCATCACGCATACCTAACAAGATACAAATAACAAACGCTAAACCAGCCAAAATAGCATGAATAACATAAAGGATTGGAGCGACGAACATAAATGAGAACTCAATAGGCTCAGTGATCCCTGTTAAGAAGGCAGTTAATGCCGCAGAAATCATGATCCCTCCCACTTTTACACGATTCTCAGGGCGTGCTGAATGCCAAATCGCAATAGCGGCAGCAGGTAAACCAAACATCTTAAATAAGAAGCCACCTGACAACATACCAGCGGTTGGGTCACCTGCCATATAACGAGGAATATCACCGTGGAATACTTGTCCTGCACTATTTACATATTCACCCACTTGCATTTGGAACGGTACATTCCAGATGTGGTGCAAACCAAATGGTACTAATCCACGCTCTACAACACCGTAAATACCAAAAGCAACAGCTGGGTTTTGATAGGCTGCCCATTCAGAGAAACGTTGGATAGCGGTACCGATAGGAGGCCAAATAAAAGCTAAGATAATCCCAACAAAAATAGCAATTAATCCCGAAATAATAGGAACAAAACGCTTACCTGCAAAGAATCCTAAATACTCAGGTAATTTGATGCGATAAAAGCGGTTAAACATGGAAGCCGCAATAATACCTGCAATAATCCCCCCTAACACACCAGTATCAGTAAGATGTTGTGCCTCAATTTCAGCTGGTGAAAGCCCTAAAACCCAAGGAGCAACCACTATCATGGTTTTAGACATAATGCCGTAAGCCACTACGGAAGCTAGCGCTGATACCCCGTCATTATTGGTAAAGCCTAATGCAACACCAATGGCAAAAATAAGCGGCATATTAGAGAAAACTGAACCACCAGCTTCTGCCATAACTTGAGAAACAGAAGAGGGGATCCATGATAGATCTGCAGAACCAACCCCTAATAAAATACCGGCAATAGGCAATACAGATACCGGTAACATCAAGGACTTTCCGATTTTTTGTAAAACAACAAATAGGTTTTTAAACATCAAGCAGACTCCCGGAGTGTGGGTTTTATATGTTGTAAGTTTTTTATTTGTTTAAAGTAGTGTGGGTTTTATTTCATAAACTTATCTAATGATAAGCCTTATTTATTTCACATCATAAAATAAATCGCTTAATGAATACATGATAGCTGTCACGTTTCAATGCATGTGATCAGATCAATTTATAGAATTATATATTTTACAAATAGTTAATAGAGATTATAAATTTGCGCAAACTATCAAGACTTAAGTAAAAAAGCCTTGATAGTCACATGTAGAAATCAATATTTTGAATAAGAAAGGAATTAAAAGTGATGAGATAAATCTTCGCCATACTGCTCTAATTCAGATCTTAATCCACGCCAACCAAATTGATTAATAAGGTGTTGCCAAGGGAGATCCCATTTCGCCGTTAAATTAAGCGGTTGCAATGTGATTGGATGAATTAAGTTTAGATGGCTTGCATGTAACATCAAGCGATGAGATTGAAAATGATTTACAACACCACGGTTTTGACGTAGATCACCATGAGCAGTATCGCCGATAATTGGATGGCGAATGTGAGACATATGGCGACGTAATTGATGCTTACGACCTGTTTCAGGACGCAATTCTAATAAACTAAATCGAGATGTAGGATAGCGCCCAATCGCAACCTCTTTTTCAACGGTTGCTAATGGCTGGCAATGTGTTACACATTCTTGAATTTGTGGTGGTTGAGTTGCAAATTTGTCTGCAATTTTATCTAACTCTTCCACTAAAGGACTATCAATCACTAACGCTTCTTCAACATACCCTCTGACAACGGCATGGTAAATTTTTTCTGTCTTATGTTGTTCAAAAGATTGAGAAAGAGCCCTAGCAACATCTGAAGAGAGTGCCATTAATAGAACACCAGACGTAGGTCTATCTAAACGGTGTACAGGAAAAACATGTTGCCCTATTTGATCTCTCAGTGTTTGCATCACAAACACCGTTTCATGTCTATCGAGCCAACTACGGTGAACAAGCCAGCCCGCAGGTTTATTCACCGCAACAAGATATTCATCTTGATAAATAATATCTAGCATTGTCAACCTTATGATTTAAACATTGCGTCAAGTTCACGCAGATGATTAAGTAAATCAGTAAAGTCGCGACTTTCATCATCTTTGAATGCTTCTTCGTAATAAGGCGCGATTGCAAATGAATTAGGTAATGGCATCTCATTTTCAATCATTGATGACAATCGTGGAATCAATACCCACTGTAACCATTCATGAGCACTCATTGTATCAATACAAAAAGGTTCAATACTTTCAAATGCTTGCTCAGTCGGTGATCCTAATTGCCATAGCTCAATGTTCTTCATCTCTTTTTCGATTAAGAGCAATTTCGCTAAAATACGTTGTTCTGCTGTCATCATGTGTTCCTTATATAAAACTTACGAATAAGGATAACATTGGGATGGAATAGCAGAAAACAAATAAAAAAATAAAAGGAGCCGAAACTCCTTTTAGACAAGAAAAATAGCTGTCTGTACAACACATGCATCCAAGCAAGACCGTTTTATCTATCCCTGTGATTAAGTCTGTATCCACATTAATGGAAATATCCTATTTCCTGTGCCCTTGATTACTTTACATTATATCGGCCACCAAGCAGTCCTTTAGTTGGTGAACGTAGAATGCCAATAATTGATTAGTTAAACAACCCACAAAATAAAAGCAATCAAATAGAAATAACCATAAATAAAAACAATAGGTTATTAAGTTATTGCTCTACTTAAATAAATCAAATTTACTCTTATACAAGGACCCATTATCTAAAAAAACAGACTCTTTTTTGTAAGATATGTCTCACACAAAGAATAGTTTTAAGACTACATCATTCACTATACACCACGACTAGTTCTGATAAAAAAACAGATAAATTTTCCGCTAAAACTTTTCTTTTCTTTTGACCAAAAGTTTCAAGAATAACTTCGCCAGAAACATTACATACAGAAATTATGTCGTTTTCTGAATCTGTTGTACCAATAAATAAAGTTGGCGTTAATTTCAGCCGCTTTTGTGTCACCAAATGCCCAATAATATTTTCTTGTAGGCGGATAAAATCTTCTTCGCTCCAAACTTGGATTAAGCTCAAGTGTGTATCTCTAAAGCGAACTTGCATATCTCCCGCATACTGAGTGGTAAAGTAATTATGTAATTCAGGGCGAATAATAATCCCCATCGCTTTTTCAACTTTTTCTAGTTTATCCGTTCCCACAAAAGGTTGAGGTAGCCAATAAACGACTTCATCACCTGTTCTTGAAATACAAACGGAAGGAACACCATAGAGATCTTCACTCGCAGGAGGTAAACCTGATTTTTCTTGCCATAACTCAACATATTTTTGGGTGAAGGCTTTTAATTCAGAGGAAATATTTTCAATCACGGTTATCAGCTTTATCTATTAAATAAAAATTAGCCTTTATGTTACCTGATTATGTTATTAATTCAGAGCATCAAAAATAAAGCATTCGTATACTATTGATGTTTCAATAGTATAATTAACCTTCTTTTATTTTCAGTTAAAGTTAGGATGTAAATTATGTCTTTATATCAAGGTGATAAATCTCTTGAAACATTATCTTTAGGCAAAAAGACTCAATATCATGATCACTATGATGCCGAATTATTACAAGGCGTTCCTCGTAGCCTAAACCGAGACTCACTTTCTTTAACTGCTGAAAATTTGCCATTTCATGGTGGTGATATTTGGACTATGTATGAACTCTCTTGGCTTAATAGCAAAGGGTTACCACAAGTTGCAATTGGTCATGTTGAATTAGATGCAAAGACGGAAAACCTCATTGAATCTAAAAGCTTTAAACTATATCTCAACAGTTTTAACCAAACTCGCTTTGAAAGCTGGGATATCGTTGAAAAAACCTTACTTAAAGATTTAACTTCTTGTGCTAAAGGTAAAGTGAATCTGACTATTTACCCACTTTCACATTTTACATCACAATCTATTGTTGATTTTGCTGGAGAGTGTATTGATGAACAAGACATTGAAATCGATAATTATCAGTTTGATGCACAATGGTTAAACGGATCGACAACCGATACACTGGTTGAAGAGACTCTAGTCAGTCATCTGTTAAAATCAAACTGCCTTATTACCAATCAACCAGATTGGGGATCTGTCGCTATCCAATATAAAGGCAAAAAAATTGATCGTGAAAAATTACTACGTTATTTAGTCTCATTTAGGCAACATAATGAATTTCATGAACAATGTGTTGAGCGAATTTTTCACGACATCATGCAATTTTGTGCGCCAGAAACATTAACTGTTTATGCAAGATATACGCGACGTGGTGGATTAGATATCAATCCTTGGCGTAGTAATTGTGAGTTTGTTCCAAAAGTCAGTCGATTAGCCAGACAATAATAGGAATAATGCCTGTATGTTAATATGATCTGTGTTATACCAAGATCAGTTGCACTTCAGTTTGTTATTTCAGGAGAAAAAGGAGTCCTACGTGATAACTCATGTCAGCCCATTAGGTTCCATGGATCTGCTTTCACAGCTAGAAGTTGATATGCTAAAGAGAACCGCAAGCAGTGATCTTTACCAACTGTTTCGTAATTGTTCTCTTGCTGTCCTCAACTCTGGTAGCCTTACTGATAGTAGTAAAGAACTGTTATCTAAATACCAAGATTTTGATATTAACGTACTGCGCCGTGAACGTGGCGTTAAATTAGAGTTAGTCAATCCTCCTGAAGACGCCTTTGTTGATGGAAAAATTATTCGTTCACTGCAAGCTAACTTATTTGCTGTACTTCGTGACATTTTGTTTGTTCATGGACAAATCACAACAGCCAAACGTGACCTGCACCTTAATTTAGAAAATAGCACTCATATCACTAACACTATTTTCTCTATTTTGCGTAATGCTAGGGCCCTTCATATCGATGAAGATCCTAATATGATTGTGTGCTGGGGTGGCCACTCTATCAATGAAACTGAGTATCTTTATGGCCGAAAAGTGGGTAACGAATTAGGGCTACGAGAACTTAATATTTGTACAGGTTGTGGTCCAGGAGCGATGGAAGCACCAATGAAAGGTGCTGCGGTCGGCCATGCTCAACAACGATATAAAAATAGCCGTTTTATTGGTATGACAGAGCCTTCAATCATTGCGGCTGAGCCACCAAATCCATTGGTTAACGAACTGATTATCATGCCAGATATTGAAAAACGTCTGGAATCCTTTGTTCGTATTGGACATGGTATTATTATTTTTCCTGGTGGTGTGGGAACTGCCGAAGAATTACTGTATCTACTTGGTATTCTTATGTCTCCAGAAAACCAAGATCAAGTATTACCACTGATTTTAACTGGCCCGAAAGAGAGTGCTGATTACTTTAATGTACTCGACGATTTTATCGCAAATACATTAGGTGATGAGGCTCGACGCCATTACCAAATTATTATTGATGATGCGCCTGAAGTGGCTCGCATTATGAAAAAATATATGCCATTGGTAAAAGATAATCGTCGTAGTACTGGTGATGCTTATAGCTTTAACTGGTCAATGAAAATCAATGCTGACTTACAGCATCCTTTTGAACCAACACATGAAAATATGGCATCACTTAACTTAAGCACCGATCAATCACCTGAAAAATTAGCCGCTGACTTACGTCGTGCATTCTCTGGTATTGTTGCAGGTAACGTAAAAGAAGTAGGTATGAAGGCGATTGAAGCTTACGGCCCTTATAAAATTCATGGTGACCGTGAAATTATGCGGCGCATGGATATTTTATTAGCGGGCTTTGTTGAGCAACATCGTATGAAACTTCCAGGCGGTACAGCTTACCAACCATGTTATGAGATTATCAGCTAATTTATTATGATACATTTGCTGATTATTGATGCTTTAAACCTGATCCGCCGCATTCATGCGGCATCAGGTTCTTCCTGCCAGACTGTGTGTGAACAGAGCGTCAACCAACTGCTTGGTCACACCCAACCTACTCATGCCGTAGCGGTCTTTGATGAAGATGACAGAGACGGTAGTTGGCGACATCAACTCTTACCTGATTATAAAGCAGGTCGCACACCAATGCCTGATGACCTGCGTCAACAATTGCCAGAAATTAAAGCAATGTTACTCAATTTAGGAATACAAAGCTGGCACTCTGGCGGTGATGAAGCGGATGATGTTGCTGCAACATTGGCAACAAAAGTGGCGAGTGCGGGTTTTCGAGTCACGATTATTTCAACGGATAAAGGTTATTGCCAATTACTTTCACCCTCTATTCGTATACGCGATTATTTTCAACGACGTTGGTTAGATTTAGAATTTATCAGAGCAGAATTTGGTGTCGAGCCATCTCAGCTTACTGATTATTGGGGATTAACAGGCGTAAGCAGCAGTAAGGTTGCAGGCGTTCCTGGTATTGGACCTAAAAGTGCCACCGAGCTTTTACAAATTCACCCAGATCTAGAATCGCTCTATCAGCATATTGATGATGTTCCTACTAAATGGCAAAACAAACTTATTACCCATAAAGAGTCTGCATTTATCAGTCGGAAAATCACAACATTACGCACTGATATTCAATTAAACGGTAATCTACAACAGTTACGTTTAAAATAGCTAAGCTCTCTATTATTAAAATTCAACGAGCAGATATCCTTAAATAACGAGATCCCATTAAAAAAGCTAAGCTTCAATTTATAAGCTTAGCTTTTTATTGTCATCAATAAATCGATGTGCTTTGAACGTTTTTAGAATTCACGATCGGGTCGATAAGCAGCCCAAATATTTTGAATATGAACAGTTATTTCTTCTCTATCATGATAAAGTTGCTTAGCTTGGATCTTAACGTTAACCCCTTTTTCAGCTAACTCTGACTTTATTTTTTCAAGGATATGAGAGACTTCCTCATAACGCTTTTTCATTGGCAATTTTAGGTTAAAGATAGCTTCACGACACCATTCATTGGCAACCCAAGTTGTCATTAACGCAGCAACTTTAGCTGGCTTTTCAACCATATCACAGACAAGCCATGTGATATTTTTAGATGTAGGTTCAAATTTAAAACCATCAACTTGGTGATGACGAACTTGCCCTGTATCCATCAAAGATTGTGCCATTGGACCATTATCAACAGCATGTACCATCATACTGCGTTTCACTAATTGATATGTCCAACCACCGGGGCATGCTCCTAAATCTACCGCTTTCATTCCACTAGCTAAGCGCTCTTCCCACTCGTCATAAGGAATGAAGATATGAAATGCTTCTTCAAGTTTCAGTGTCGAACGACTTGGTGCATCTGATGGGAATTTTAATCGAGGAATACCCATATAGAATGCGGAATTATTAAAGCTATAAGAATAACCAACATAACAACATCCCGGTGCAATGAAAAACACATGGATAATAGGACGGCTAAAATTCTCTACTTTCAGCAAAATTTTTTCATTACGTAAATGATTACGTAATGGCACCGTAAATTTACGGCAAAATTTTAATAGCTCTTTACTTTCGTTAGTATCAGCAACTTCAACTCGAAGTTCACCCGCTTTTTCAACAGCACCTTTTAGCATTCCAACAATTGGTGTAATTCTATCTTCTGGCGGTAAATCTTTAAGTAATTCACCTGTCACAAACATCTGACGAGCAAAAATTAATTCACGGAAATTTACTTCACGTGCAATTTTGTCTGCTTCACCTTCTTGGTAGCATTCAAAAATCACATAGCCACTTCCCTCTTTAACACGAGGAAAGCCATAAACGCCGATTTGACCTGCTTTATCCGTAATCTCAGCCGCGCACTCTTTTTCAAAACCTTGGCGACAATATAATGCAACTTTATTCATGGCGAGACGCCGGTGCCCTTAGACGCAAAGCGCCAATAAAAATTAAAGTCCAACCAATAAGAAAACTAAACCCACCAATTGGCGTAAAATAAGATAACAATCTAACTTGTGTTAGCGCCATACAATAAAGGCTACCACTGAAAAGTAGAATA
The DNA here is from genome assembly GCF_023100685.1 of Proteus vulgaris. Classification (NCBI taxonomy): domain Bacteria; kingdom Pseudomonadati; phylum Pseudomonadota; class Gammaproteobacteria; order Enterobacterales; family Morganellaceae; genus Proteus; species Proteus vulgaris. Next base: position 3,524,468 of record NZ_CP090064.1, read on the forward strand.
CCAACACTAAAGAAAATACCCGCCCAATAAAACCATAAGATGGTTTTTCGCATTAATATTGCTGCGATCCCGACAAGTATCAAGGTATGTACAATCTGGTAACGCATCGCTAACTGGATGTATTCCCAATGTTGTGGCGATAAATGAGGTGCTAACTTATGCGTTGCAAATGCACCAAAAGCGACATAAAAAAAGCCACTAATCGCGGAAAACATAAGCAATGTACGACTATTCACTGTTTATTCCTTCCTAATTTAGAAGATATTTTGCCAATCATAATATTAAGATGATGTCAGTAAACCCAGCTTTTCTTGTTCATTCGCTGCTTGTGATAAAATCCATTGGCGAAAAGCCGCAATTTTACCCAATTCAGCCTGACTATCTTGGCAAACTAAATAAAATGCATTTTTACTGACAAGGACATCTGGAAAAGGTCTAACTAGCCGACCTGATTCTATTTCACTACGTGCCATGACATTATTAACTAATGCAACACCTTGCCCATGTACAGCGGCCTGGATCACCATTGAACTATGACTAAAAATGGGGCCTTGCTGCACATTGATCTGATTTTGTATCTCTAATTGGCGAACATAAGCTTGCCAGTCTCGACGAGATGTATCATGTAGTAGCGTATGATAAATCAGATCTGATGGGGTTTTTAGTGGTTTTTCACCTGTAAGTAAAGATGGCGCACAAACAGGAATTAAATATTCAGCATAAAGACGGTCTGTTCGTAGCCCTGTCCAGTTTCCTCGACCATAAAAAATTGCCACATCAACGTCATCAGCAAGCTTATCCTCTTCTCTATCAACAGCCTGAATTCGTACATCAATCCCCGGATAAGCTTGATTAAATCCAGATAACCTAGGTACTAGCCATTGAATCGCAAAACTTGGAGAAAGGCTAACAGTCAGTGCACCTTTCGCGCTTCTCGCTAATAATTTGCGAGTTGCCTCGTTAATTGATGAAAAAATTTCCTTGATATCGAGATAATAACTTTGCCCTTCTTCAGTCAATAAAAGCGAGCGATTACGTCTTCTAAATAATTTTAGCCCAAGGAATTCTTCTAGTGTTTTAATTTGATGGCTCACTGCTGCTTGCGTCACAAATAATTCTTCAGCAGCTTTAGTAAAACTTAAATGACGTGCAGCTGAATCAAAAACCCTAAGCGCATTTAATGGTGGTAAACGTTTAGACATATTCGGCTCTTAAACCCCTATTTTGGCTATTAGTAGACCCTAACTTTCATCATTAGTTTTTTTTATGCGAAGCATTATAATTTGTCCCTTGATGATTAGCCAGTAAATACCTATAGTAAGCGCACTTCCTAAGCCGGAACGAAAAGTTGTGTAGTAGTAATACTGCAAAACTTTTGGCTTTGTGGTTGTGATGTTGTGTTTGCAAGTTGTCTGGAAATTCCAGACTTAGTAGCTGATGCTACTGTTTTTTTTCACTTCCTGTACATTTACCCTGTCTGTCCATAGTGATTTTATAGTGCACCGCCAAGGCGGTGCTTTTTTTATTCCCTATTTTTATCTAACTTTTCATCTTCTATACACTCACTTTTGATGTTTTCATCTTTTCTTTACAATAAATTTATTGTCAATGTTCTGAAAAATGCATCATATTCTCTTTAAAATGATTAAATTAAAGAAAAAATACATGATAAATCTGCTATCTGTGATTTTTTATTGAGTGAACTTTCGCCATCTTTGTCGTGTTATTATGGGCGCACTATCATGCTATAAACGGATGTTCTTAGTTTTTTATTATAAATAAATATAATTAACCGTATAATCTATACGCCCTATTTTTACTACAAATTACGAAACATTATTCATCTACTAACACAGCATAATTATGAACGTATTTTCCCCTGAATTATTTCGACAACAATTTCCTGCTCTTGAAGCAAACACAGTTTATCTTGATAGCGCAGCTACGGCATTAAAGCCTCTTGCAATGATAGAAGCCTCAGATAATTTTTATCGCCACAATTTTGCGACGGTTCATCGTAGCCAATATCAACACGCTAAAGAAACCACACAACAGTTTGAAGCGACTCGTCAACAAGTTGCCAAATTAATTAATAGTGCTGATAGTGATACTATTATTTGGACAAAAGGCACCACAGAATCACTCAACTTGATTGCTCAAGGCTATTTTCGTCCACGGTTACAGGCAGGTGATGAAATAATAGTGAGTGAGCAAGAACATCATGCCAACCTTATACCTTGGTTGATCCTAGCAGAACAAACAGGTGCACAGGTGATCCCTTGGGCTATTGAAGATGATTTTTTGCCTTCAATTGAGGATCTAAATCGCTTGATCAGTGAGCGAACTCGTATTGTGGCAATTAGCCAAATGTCGAATGTAACAGGTGCTCAAATCGCATTAGATAAAGTGTCTCAATGTGTTCACCAATATCATAATTGCTTATTGGTTGTTGATGGCGCACAAGGTATCGCACACCACTCAACGGATGTGATCGCACTTGATATTGATTTTTATGTTTTCTCCGCACACAAGCTTTATGGCCCTAATGGATTAGGTATTTGTTATGGTAAACGTGAGCTTTTATACCAGATGGCACCTTGGCATGGTGGGGGGAAAATGCTAACAAATGCAACCTTTAATAGTTTTACACCTGCCGCTATTCCTCATTGTTTTGAAGCCGGAACACCTAATGTTGCGGGTGTTATCGCTTTCTCAGCAACATTAGCATGGCTAGAAACACAAGATATGTATCAGGCTAACCAATATACATTGGAGCTTGCTGATGAAGCTGAAAGGCGCCTACGTGAGTTAGATGGATTTATCAGCTATCGCGCACCAAACTCATCCGTCATCTCTTTTAATTTTGCAGGTATCCACCATAGTGATTTAGCAACATTAATCACAGAGAAAGGCATAGCATTACGTACAGGACAACATTGTGCACAGCCTCTTATTGATTCATTAAATATTTCAGGCTGTTTACGTATTTCTTTTATGCCTTATAATCAACGTGCTGATATTGATGCTTTTATTAATGCCATTAATTTTGCTTTAACACTCTTAAAAGACGAATAATCATAATGAACAACACACATCATCTCACCACGCAACACCCTTTTGGTCATGAAATTACCTTAGAGGTATTGCTTAATGATTTTCAAAAATCAAAAGCATGGGAAGATAAATATCGTCAATTAATTCAGCTCTCACGAAAATTGCCCACATTACCTGATGCATTAAAAACTACAGAAAAAGAGATCAAGGGTTGTGAAAATAGAGTGTGGCTTGGTGTCGAGTTAAATAATAACGGCAAATACCATGTTTATGGCGATAGTGATGGTCGTATTGTAAAAGGCTTACTGACGATTATCTTAACGATAGTTGAAAATAAAACGGCACAAGAAATAGCTGATATCGATATATTAGCGATTTTCGATCAATTAGGATTGGCTAATCAGATTAGCCAATCTCGTACAGACGGAGTTAATGCGATTATCGCACGGCTAAAATCACTCACATCCCAGTATTAAGTTTGATACTTTAAATAATTCAAGTCACAGCTAGGCGACAAAGGAATGAGTCGCTAGTCACATACATAAGTATGTGACTAGTGCGAATGAACGCCGTCAACAACGCTTCAACTTGAAATATGACAAGTACGTTGAGCCTTCGCTAACATCTTCTTCAACGCATGAGACACCGCAATAAAACCAAAAGAAGCGGTTACCATCGTTACTGCGCCAAATCCTGCAGAACAATCCATTCGCTTTACACCGTCAGCAGTACTTTTCGCTGCGCAAACTGTACCATCACCTTGTGGATAAACCAGTTGTTCAGTAGAAAAAACACAGTCTATACCTAACTTACCTTTGCTATTTTTTACAACATTAAAATCAGATTTTAAACGTTCTCTTAATTTAGCTGCTAAAGGATCTTGAATTGTTTTTGCTAAATCAACCACTTGGATTTGGGTTGGATCAATTTGCCCACCAGCCCCTCCCGTTGTGATCACAGGAATTTTATAACGGCGACAATAGGCTAATAACGCAGCTTTTGGTCTAACACTATCAATCGCATCAATCACATAATCAAAATCGTTATTCATCATCTCAGCGACATTATCAACCGTGACAAAATCATCAATACTAGTGACATTACATTCTGGGTTGATTTCTAAAATACGCTGTTTCATAACGTCACATTTAGGCTGACCCACATTTTCTTTTAATGCATGTATTTGCCTATTTGTATTAGTTACACAAACATCATCCATATCAATTAAGGTGATAGAACCAATACCACTGCGTGCCAGCGCTTCCGCAGCCCAACTGCCTACTCCACCTATACCCACGACACAAATATGAGCCTGAGCAAAATAAGACAACGCTTTTTGCCCATAAAGTCGTCCTATTCCAGAAAAGCGTTGTAAATATGAATCTGATAATGAATTTTGCATAATGCGATAACAACCTAAATAACAGAAATAATCATGGCTATTAATATCAATAGCCATGTCGTTTGCCTGATTTTACCGTTAATAATAATCTGATAAATAGTAAATCGTTTTATGACGAAGGATTTAGCAAGTTAAGTTGTGATTTTTTTAATACCCAAACACGTCCATAATGATTATAAAAACCTGCCATATGACCTGCATCTTTACCAATCCCATGATAAATATCGAAATGATGCCCTTTAATTGCGCCACCTACATCTAATGCCACCATCAAACGCATTTGATATTCGCCTGTAAACTTACCTGAATTATCAAGCACAGGAATTTCAGCCAGTAATACAGTTCCCGCAGGAATAATACTTCTATCAGAAGCCACTGATGCAAGTGCAATTAATGGAATAGCACTTGCTCCTCTTACTGGTGTAAAAGGCTCAGGTTTAAAAAAAACAAATGAAGGATTTTCTTCTAATAATTTTCTCACTTCAGTGTCGCTATGTTTATCAGCCCATTCTCTGATAGCAAGCATCGACATATCTTTTCTTTCTACTTCACCATTGTCGATTAGCACTTTACCTATGCTTCGATAAGCATGCCCATTTTTCCCTGCATAACCGAAAAAGGTAAGTGGTTTTCCATCACCAAAATCAACGTAACCACTTCCCTGAACTTCCATCATAAAATTATCCATAATGGAATTACTGTAAGCCGCAATTAAAGATTGGCTTAATGCACCATTATAGATAGCTGCACGTGAAGGAAGTTTCGAGCGACTATTGGCGGGCATTTTATAAAGAGGATATTGGAATTCACCTTGTCGTGTTAAACGAGCTTCAAGGACTGGCGTATAATAACCTGTAAACTGAACATTACCATAGTTATCAACACCTTCCATTTGAAAGGTGGAAAGATTAAATTGACGTAATTGGCGAGTATCAGCCCCTGAACGTAGCCAGTTTTCAACTGCTTGATAAGTCTCTTTGTTACTATTATACAAACGAGATGATGTTTGATTTATCTGATTAACTTGTTGCAGATAATCTGGGCCATTAATCGGTGTGCCTTGTGTATTTGGCGAGCTGACTTCGATCAAGTCTTGTTTAAGTTTCCCATCTTTATATTGCTGACCTTGCTCTGTAGGACGATGACATCCTGTCAAGGCAAGCGCTAACATACCTAAAATTAACGATTTTCGCCAAGTAATCATTTTTTGCCCGCTTAATGACTAAATTTGAGTGTTGATTTTGAATTAAAAAGATACCAAAGCCAAATCAATAAAGATATGAATATGGATATACTGATAGTTAAGGTTTTCTATTATCCCCTAATCAATATGACTTTTAAACATTAAGTCACAACAAGTGGAAATAGAGAGAGAAACTTAGATAAACGATGTGACTCCAATGAGTATAGTCAGCTCCTACAACTTTAAGCACCACGAGTATAACTGCCTAAAATTGCATCCTCATGTATTATTTCTGACCGTTTTTAAAAGAAAACGATAAAAATTTCATAAAAAACTTGCAACTCAGCAGATCCTGAGTATAGTGCCCCTCTGTGGAGACGCGGGGTGGAGCAGCTTGGTAGCTCGTCGGGCTCATAACCCGAAGGTCGTCAGTTCAAATCTGGCCCCCGCAACCAATTCACAAAGCAGTAAGTTTATAGTATCAGTCGCGGGATGGAGCAGCATGGTAGCTCGTCGGGCTCATAACCCGAAGGTCGTTGGTTCAAATCCAGCTCCCGCAACCAATTCTATAAATAAAAATTCAGTCGCGGGATGGAGCAGCATGGTAGCTCGTCGGGCTCATAACCCGAAGGTCGTTGGTTCAAATCCAGCTCCCGCAACCAATTTTTCTTCAAGATTTCCTCTCATTTTTATTTTCTCTTTTAATTCAAAAAGCTGATCTTATCAATCATAGATTTACTACATCAATTTTCTTTTATTTCAATAACATATTGGATAAATTTATTGTGCTGAAAATACAATAGAAATTCCAATAGAAAACACATGATCTTAGCTTTCTACTGGAATATAAAAAAGGGTATAGGAAGAGATTAGCTACGGTCAGCTAAGGTTAATTCACCGCCATTAGCGAAATAAGCTTTGATCCCTTTAAAAATAGATTCTGCAATTTGTTGCTGGAATTTAGCCGTTTTCAGTTTCTTCTCTTCTTCGATATTACTGATAAAGGCAGTCTCTACTAAAATAGAGGGGATCTCAGGGGCTTTTAATACCGCAAACCCTGCCTGATCAACTTTATTCTTATGTAGTTTATTAATCCCTCCCAACAACTTAAGCACTTCACTACCAAATTTTAAACTGTCATTGATAGTTGCCGTTTGTACAAGATCAAGCATCGCATGATCAACATAACGGTCACCACTTTTGCTCACACCACCGATTAAATCAGACTCATTTTGTGTTTGTGCAAGATAGCGTGCAGTGTTACTGGTCGCCCCTGTTTTTGATAACGCAAAAACAGATGAACCTCTGGCAGAACGATTCGTAAATGCATCAGCATGAATAGAAACAAACAAGTCAGCTTGCATTTTTCGTGCTTTAGCAACACGCACCGTTAATGGAATAAACACATCTTCATTACGTGTCATATACGCCTTCATTTTGGCGTCTTTATCAATTAATGTTCTTAAGCGACGTGCAATTTGTAATACCACATCTTTTTCACGTGTTTTGTATTTTCCAATGGCACCAGGATCCTCCCCACCATGCCCAGGATCGATCATGATAATGATAGGTCTGTCTCTCCCTGCCCTACCCGGTTTTCGGGTGTCTGTTTGGGCTGGTACCGCTTGTTGTAAATCACCATCATTATATTCACGTAACAGTGCTAAGAGTGGATCATCTTCAGCATTTGCACCATGGCTTGGGTAGAAATCTAACACCAAACGGTTTTTAAATTCCGCAACAGGTTTTAGAGTAAACATTTGTGGTTGTACTGGTGTTTTTACTTCAAAAACTAATCGCACTGTTTTAGGCGTATTTTGACCAACACGGATCAACTTTAAATAAGGATCGCTAGTCTGAACTTGATTAGCCATACCCTTTAATACGCTATTAAGCTGAATACCTTCTAAATCCACCACAATACGTTCTGGGTTTGATAATGCAAACTGACGATATTTCAGTGGTGTTTTTGATTCTATAGTCACGCGAGTATAAGTCGAGGCTGGCCAAACCCTGACAGCAACAATAGATGCTGTCGCAGCAAAGCCAACAGGACTAACACTTAACAATAATAACGCGCCAATTCCTTTAATAAGACGACGACGAGTTTGATTGTGCTCAGAATGACTCATGAAAATATTCCAAAAAAACGATTAACGTCAATAAACTCTAAAAAGAGATAAAAAAAGTTAAGAACGAAAAACTTTACCCAATCCACACTCTACTGTCACTTAAAAACAGCACAATTACTCACATTTACACGAATATTCTGCCCTCATGCAAAACAATAAGATAGGATTTTACTTGCCATTCCTCATCAAAAAGAATAAAAATACATTAAATGCGAATAAAAATTCACTTGAGAGGGTTTTATGAAAGAGCGTAGCACCGAATTGGTCGATGGATTCCGCCACTCGGTTCCGTATATTAATGCACATAGAGGCAAAACATTTGTCATTATGTTGGGTGGCGAAGCTATCGCACATGAAAATTTTCCATCTATCATTAACGATATTGGATTACTACACAGTTTAGGTATCCGTTTAGTGGTTGTTTATGGCGCAAGACCACAAATTGATATGGCACTTGAAGTACAAAAAGTTTCACCAATTTATCATAAATATACTCGTATTACTGATAGTAAAACCTTAGAAATTGTTAAACAAGCAGCGGGTACATTACAGCTCGACATCACTGCACGTTTATCAATGAGTTTAAGTAATACACCATTACAAGGTGCGCATATTAATGTCGTTAGTGGCAACTTTGTCATTGCACAACCCTTGGGAGTTGATGATGGCGTGGATTATTGTCATAGCGGAAAAATTCGTCGTATTGATGAAGAAGCTATTCACCGTCAATTAGACAGTAACGCCATCGTATTAATTGGCCCTGTTGCAGTGTCTGTTACTGGTGAAAGCTTTAATCTCACATCTGAAGAAGTAGCGACACAACTTGCTATAAAACTTAAAGCGCAAAAAATTATTGGTTTTTGCTCTTTCCAGGGTGTTGTCGATGAAGATGGACACATTGTCTCTGAATTACTACCTAATCAAGCCGAAGATAAAATCCAAGAGCTACAAACCGAAGGCGATTACCACTCAGGTACAGTCAGATTTTTGCGAGGTGCCGTTAAAGCCTGTCGCCGAGGCGTAGAGCGCAGTCACCTATTAAGTTATCAATCTGATGGTGCGCTTATTCAAGAGCTATTCTCTCGCGATGGTATAGGAACTCAAATCGTGATGGAAAGTGCAGAAAAAGTTCGTAGAGCCAATATCAATGATATTGGTGGCATACTCGAACTTATTCGCCCATTAGAGCAACAAGGTATTTTAGTCAGACGTTCAAGAGAACAATTAGAAATGGAGATAGATCAATTCACCATTATTGAACGCGATAATATGACTATAGCCTGTGCTGCTCTTTACCCTTATCAATCAGAAAAAATTGGTGAAATGGCTTGTGTTGCTGTTCATCCTGATTATCGTAGCTCTTGTCGTGGTGAGGTATTACTACAACGAATTTCTGCCCATGCTAAGCAATTAGGATTAGAAAAACTATTTGTTTTAACAACGCGCAGTATTCACTGGTTTCAAGAAAAAGGATTTGAACCTGCTGAAATTGATAAATTACCCATTGAAAAGCAGGCGCTCTACAATTATCAGCGTCGCTCCAAAATTTTGATTTTAGATTTACATAAAGAGTAACTATCAAATATAAACAAAAAGACAGGTATCCCTCTCAATATCTGTCTTTTATTGTTTTTGTCTTATCTGATAGAGATTAGTAACGTAACTTATCGACTAAACCACTTCGACGCTGAATACGTGTTTGAATAGCCATTTTCACCATATATTCGCAGGCATAAAGAGAAAGTTTTTGTTTAGCGCGAGTTAAGGCGGTGTACAGTAATTCACGGCTGACCACTGGCGAAAATTTTTCAGGTAATACTAATGCTGTATGTGTAAATTCAGATCCCTGTGATTTATGCACTGTCATAACATACGCCGTTTCGTGTTGAGGTAACCGGCTAGGCTGAATGGCTTTTAAGGTACCATCTGGCAATTGGAAAAAGGCTTTCATTTCGCCTTCATCATTATTGAGCATAATACCAATATCACCATTAAACAGCCCAAGTGTACTATCATTTCTCTGGATCATAATCGGACGTCCAATGTAGTCACTCTGGTAGCTATTTGTAGGGCGACGAATTAATCGTTGACGGTGCAATAGCATTTCAATTCGATCATTTAACCCACTTACACCAAATGGCCCTTCTCTTAATGCACACAATAAACGATACTGGTTAAATGTGTTAAGGATCGCATCAGGAGTGGCTTTTTCTGCTATCAATGAGAGATACTGTCGATAGGTTTGTGCTGCATCTTGTATCATCAGTAAATAGTTTTCATCACTCTCTAATGGGATAAAATTCACATCTTGAGTATCTAGTGCCATTTCAATTTGTTGAGGCGTAATTACTGCCTTCTTCAGCAATGTCAGCGCTGTTTTAGTCTGTCCTTGGTTTACAGCAAAAGCAAGTTGACCAATTCCTGAATTCGAGCCAAATCGATAGCTTTTTCGTAATAGGCAAAGTGAATCACTAACAACTGAAACGGGTGTGTTAGAAACAGAGATAATATCTGCAGATTTTGATAACTCACCTTGTGTTAAATAATCAATTTTATCAAATCGCTTTTGGCTCAAACCATCATCCGCAAAACGGCAAATATCCCCTAATACAGCTCCAGCCTCAACAGAAGCGAGTTGGTCTTTATCTCCCAAGAAAATAACGTGGCATTGCTGTGGGAGTGCATCAATTAAGCGAGCCATCATAGGTAAATCAACCATTGACGCTTCATCAACCACTAAAATATCAAGTTGTAATGGATTATCTTTATGGTAACGCACTTGCTGGCTTTCCGGCTGAGCCCCTAACAAACGATGAATAGTTTGTGCTTGCTTTGGCATCCACTTATTTTCTTCTTCACTTAAAGCAAGTTGAGCAAGTGCTTTACCTAGGGATTCTGTTAATCGGGCAGCAGCTTTTCCAGTTGGTGCTGCTAATTGAATAATGGGTTTCTCATTCGAAGTAAGCATCACAAAAGCAGCCAAGATTTTTGCCACCGTTGTGGTTTTTCCTGTTCCTGGACCGCCAGAGATAATAGAGATAGGGCTAGTGATAGCAACACTGGCAGCTACTTTCTGCCAATTAGTTTCTTTATTTTCTTTTGCTGTTGGAAAAAGCTGATTGAGTGCTTTAATTAATGCATTTTCATCAATATCAACCACCGGATGTTCTTGCCTAAAAAATTGAGCCACTTTTTCTTCATAGCTCCACATTCTTTGCAGATAAAGAAGCCCATTATCTAAAATGATAGGTGATGGAGAATTATCACCACCTTGATTAACACAATGACTATGTATTAACGCTTCAATTATTTGATCAGTAGAAGGCTCTCCCATTCTTTGCCAAATAGCGCGAGCAAGTTCGTCTTGCCTACCATCAAACAATTGATTTTCTTTGATAATATTTAATGGCAAACAAACATGTCCAGCTCCTGTTTGAGTGCTTAAATAAGCAAAGATAAACAGTAAAATCGGATTTTCATCTTCCACCAGCATTTGTGCAAATCGAAGATCTAACGGTCGTAATACATTTTGTGTAATCGCTTGTTCTAATAGTTTGATCATTTTTATTTCTCATCGACTACATCAGGAGTGCTACTTTTCATACTTTTGCCTGTAAATAACGCATCTAGCGCCAAAACAAACGCCTCATCAGGTAAATAAGCATAAACTCCATTTCCAGGGTGTGCTTTATCTATACCACGTAAGAAAAGATAATAAATTCCCCCAAAATGGCTTTTGTAATCATAATCTGGAATGCGTTGCTGTAAAAAACGATGTAATGCTAATGTATAGAGTTGGTACTGCAAATCGTAACGGTGATCTATCATTGCATTGACCATCGCTTCTTGAGTGTAATCTTCACTCGATTCACCTAACCAATTTGATTTGTAATCCACCACATAGTATTTCCCTTCCCAGCAAAACACTAAGTCAATAAAACCTTTTAACATGCCTTCTACTTGCTGGAATTGTAAAGCAGCACAACGTTTTGATAAGGGATCAAACTGACTTATTAATTGAGTCAACTGAGATGATGTTATTTCTTGTTCAATTGGCAAATAAAATTGTAACTCATCAAGTTGTTGTGTTTTAGGGATATCAGCAAGGCATAATCCATCATCATTAAGAGGGGTATAAAACAGTGTTTCCATCCATGTTACTAATAATGGCGCCCACTTTTCATCAAATCCTTGAGCCGTTAATTGCTCTTGCATCCATTGTTCATCAATGGGTTGAGAAAAATCTAAGACTTCAAGCAAGCCATGTAAGAATGTTCCCGCAACCGCACCACGAGGAAAATGATGAATCGAATTTTCATCTGTTTCTTCTCGTTGTTTCTCACCTTTGGCATCAGTATCCAATCCAGGAGCAATAGATTGCACTAAAGCCTCAATATCGCCCAAATCGAAATGGTATCCGCGATTTGAATGTTGATAAGTTAGTCCTGAATAACTGGTTATACGCCAATTATCATGGATTTTACGTTTAAATACTGCAGCCTCTAATTTTGCCTCATTGACTAACTGAGGTTGGTAACGTTGTGCTGAAACTTCATCGAGCGTGATCACACTAATATTTTCATCGAGTAATGCATGGATTGATTGATGTAATAATTCGCTATTCCCTTCTTCACCTTGCTGTAATAAATACCCTAAAGCATTTTTATGAAGATCAGTCAGTCCCGATTTACGTTTATTCCCTTTCACCAATGGCGCAGCGCCCACATAACAACAAAATTTAGAACGAGTTAATGCTACATAAAGTAGGCGTAAATCTTCTGCTAAACGTTCTTCATCCGCTAAACGCAAGCTTTCAGGCCTGCTAAAAATATCTAACTTAGCGTAAAATTTTTCTCTGTCATGATAAAGCGCCCCTTTTTGCTCTTGATAGTTACAAGCAAAAGGTAAGCAGACAATAGGATATTCAAGGCCTTTGGATTTATGAATAGTACAAATTCGCACAAGATTTCGGTCACTTTCCAAACGCATTTGTTGGCTTTCTGATTGCGCATCAGGATGAGAAATTTGTTGTGCTAACCAACGAATAAGCGCATGTTCACTATCAAGCTGTAACGAGGTTTCCTGCAATAATTCGCCAATATGCATGATATCAGTGAGTCTCCTTTCACCATCAATACTGGCAAGTAGATCCTCGGCAATCTGATTATCCATCATAATCTTACGCAACATCGGTAAAACGCCACGTTTTTGCCATAATACATAGTAGTCAGCAAATTTCTCTACATAACTATTCCAGCGTTGTTCATCACGATTTAGGCTATCAATTTCTCTTGCACTAAAACCAAATAACCGACTAGCTAAAGAGGCTCTTAAAACACGCTCTTTCTCTGGCGTTACAACTGCTTGCAGTAACCAAAGCAAATCTTTAGCTTCATTGGTTTCAAATACACTTTCACGGTTTGATAAGAATACAGATTGTATAGAGAGTAAGTTTAGTGCATCACGAATAAGTAATGCTTCTCTACGACTACGAACCAGCACCATAATATCAGCCGATGTCAGTGATTTTTTTTCACCTTGCTCTAGGAGCCATGCTTGCTGTTGATCGCCTGCTGATAACCAATCACGAATTTGAGCTGCACATTGCGTTGCCATAATTTGCTCATAATTTCCCGTTGATAGGCTTTCACCTTCAGCAAGCCAAAAGTTAAAAGGTGAGATCGATTTACCATGGTAAATAAAAGCCATATCTTGGTTTTTTTCAGCAGAACTCACCTCAATAAAAGGGATATGCTCAAATAAAAACGGAGCACTAGAACGCATAAAAAGTTTATTAACCGCATTCACCATTCCCGGAGCAGAACGCCAGTTAGTATTTAAAGTGTAATGGTGTGTTGTTTGTTTTCGCGCTTGAATATAAGTAAAAATATCAGCACCACGGAAAGCATAAATTGCCTGTTTAGGATCACCGATAAAAAGTAACCCACTGTTTTGATGCTCACCATAAATAGCATCAAAAATACGGTATTGTTGAGGATCGGTATCTTGAAATTCATCAATCATTGCAACGGGATAACGCTCACGAATAGCCAGTGCTAATGCTTCTCCCCCTTCACGTTTTAATGCTCTATCTAAGCGTGTTAAGAGATCATCAAATCCCATTTCACCCCGACGCATTTTTTCATTTTCAATACCTTGGCGTATTTCGGGAATAGCATTCACTAAAATAACATCACGCAGTGTTAAGCTTTGTTTTGTTAGACTCTCAATTTCAACAAAAAGAATATGCTCAGGAGCAGGGCCTTTGGTCGCTTTTTCATTTAAAATTTCTTGAGAAAAACGAACCAAGCAATCAGGTAACTGATAGCTTTTTGTTTCAAGCGTTGCGGCCCATAACGTGATTTCTTCAATCCATTTAGGTAAAAAACGGCTACTATAACTTCGTTTATCCACTCCTGAGGCCGTTATCCACGCTTCAACTTCATGATGATGTTCATTCCAACGCGCTTTCACCTTATTAATGGCTTCAATAACAGCTTGATGTCGCTCTTTTACCGACTCATTTTCGCTGTCTAATGCCACACCTTCTATTTCTGGCATCTCACCTTGTAAATAAGGCTGTATTTCATAAAGTAGCTGCTCTGGACCAGACCAAATCTGGCTAACCGCATTAGCAACATCATAAGAAAGGGGATAACAGTGGCGACGCCAAAAATCAGCACAAACACGTTTTTTCAGCTCATATTCATCTTGGATCAAGACTTGTTCAAACAATACACCTGACTCAAATGCATTGTTTGCCAGCATACGCTGGCAAAATCCATGAATAGTGTAAATAGCAGCTTCATCCATTTGACGCTCAGCTTCTAATAACCACTGCGCGGCTAACTCTTTATTAGGAATTTGTTTGAGTAATTCTTGGTATGTTTTGTCACCACTATCAACATCATGACGGATACAGGCAAGCCTTAGCTCATGGATATTTTTACGAATACGTGCACGTAATTCATCGGTTGCCGCATCTGTAAATGTCACAACCAAGATCTCTTCAACGCTTAGAGGTCGATAAAACGCAGAATCTCCCCCTAAACCAAGAAGTAATCGCAAATACAGTAATCCAATGGTATAGGTTTTACCTGTACCCGCAGACGCCTCAATAAGGCGCCTTTGGTACAAAGGAAGTGTATAAGGATTTAATGGCTGTGCCTGTATCGCTTCACTCACTCTTTAATTTCCTCAACTGGTAACGTTTTTTGTAATTCACTGACTGTCGTATAACGTTTCCATTTTTTATTTTGCGCGTAATCAGCATCTTTACCATCTTTGCCAATTATTTGAGAAACAAACACAAAACCATTTGGTTTTATTACTGCTTTTTCATAAAACTCAATAGCTTGTTTTAACGTCACTTTATTAAGCTCAGCTAAGAATTTCTCTCGTCCATCATATTTTAAATTATTACGATGGAAATCATTTCGATAAAGAGAGACTTCTTCATAGAAAGTTTGAGGTGGTTGTTTAACTTCAGTAATAATTGCTTGCTTATACTGATTAAAATCAGCCTCACTCATTTTTTTCAAACGTTCGTAGGCTTGCTGATAAAATGCATTATAACGTTCATTTAAGTAAACCGGAGGTTTAGCATTACTTTGTAATAAGAAACCTAGGCCAGACTGTTCACCCATAGTGCCTTGATAAGCAAATACAGCATAACCAAGTTGCTCTTCTGTTCTTAATTGATCATAAAACCAAGGTTTAATAACTGAAGCTAACACAGAAGAAATAGCCTGACCTTCAAGGCGGCTATACCCAGTAGGGATATAAAGTTCGCCTAAAGCATTATCTGTACTGTTTGATTTATTTTGAAATTCAACGGCATCTAATTTATTGAATACTAGTGTTTCACCAATCCAGTATTCTGTTCCTTGATTACCTAATAACTCATGTGCAGATTTCGCTATATCACGGCTTTGCTCTGGCGTTAAATTACCAACAATCAGTGCTTGAAGTGCTGCGTTTTTAATCACTTCACGGCGGTTATCAATAATATCTTGTAGTGTAATTGACTCTAATGCTTTGAGTTTGTCAGCTTCTTCATAATACGGAATAGTATTTAATCGGCGAGCTGGCAGCATAGCTGCTTCAAACGCTTTTAGGTTATGAGTTACTTCAAGTTGTTCACGATACCAAGATTTAGCCTGTTCAAGCTCTTCTTGCGTTGATTCAAAGCTCATATAGCTTTTTAATGTTGCATTAACTAATTCTGGTAAATGTTGTGTATAACCATTCATTGAAAAATCAATGCCTTGTCCTGATGAGGATGAGATATTCATACCTGCAACAGAAGCTTGGTAAGATAATTCACTAAGTGCTAAACCAGCAAGATAATCAGTTAAGGTTTGTGTAACTTGCTGTTTAACCGTAATGTCTGATTTCTTATTTACTAAACTTAATGTAACGCTGGCTTTTGGCTCATCAGAAAAATAGTGTGATGGCATATAGAACAAGCGAGCACTTTTATCTTGCCACAATAATTGTGGTTTAGTGATTTTACTATCAGCGTCAATCAACGACAGATTATTAGGAATATATGGGTTAAGTGTCGGTAAGGATAATGAAATATCATCCGACAACTTCTGCCATGTTTCTAATTGTTTAGCTGTAATTTTATCAACTTGATAAGGTGCATTAACAAAATAAGCTTGTTTATTAGACGGTTCATTAGGGCTTATCACCCAAATACGTGCTTTTTCTGGCGTAAGTGATCCTAGGCGAGAAAGAATTGCTGAAGGTTCATAATTATCGGCAATATAATCAGCATTCAGGATATTTTTGATTGGATAACGCAACATCATATCTGAAATGCCTTCTATGTAATTCATATCTCTTACAATAGAACCATAACGAAATGAGAGATCTAAAACATTCGCAATTTCATCAAAATAGCGCTGACTAATGCCTTGTGACTCAATTAAACGAAGATATGAAAAGATGGCTGAGATAACTTTATCTTTTTGCGCTAAACCTTTATCTGTTAGTGCAACATAAATCGTAAAGGAGCCTTGGTTACGATCGATATACGGCTCTGAAAATGCGCTAATACTTTCAGCTAAACCTTGATCTTGTAACCATGTTGCAAGTGTTCCAGAACTACGATTACCGATTAAATAACCGATATATGCATCAGATTTACTACGAAAATCGGCAACGTTATTATCAATACCGAATTCAATTTGTAAGGTTTTTTGCGGTAAAGCAGGCACTAGATGGATCATTAACCCTTTTTCTTTATCCGTCATCGCAGGCACTGTGGTTACAGGGATATCTGCTTTTTTATTTGGAATACGAGCAAAGGTTTCTGCGGCTAATTTAGATAATTCATCAAGTGATTTATTACTATAAATCACTCCATTCATTAAGTTGCCAGAATAGTGTGTTTGATAGAATTTGATGAGTTCATCTTGAAGTTTGCTGTTTGGCTTGTCACTCAGCGTTTCTAAATTTCCGCCCATAAAGCGAGAACTTGGATGTGCTGGATTTAAGGTTTCTGCTCTAACTTGCCAAAAACGCATACCGTCACGCGCACGCGCCATGGTTAACTCGGCATTAACTGCATTACGTTCACGATCGGCATTTTTAGGATCAAGTAAAGGTTCAGCTAAAGCATCTGCAAGACGATCGACCGCTTCATTAATGGCGCTATTTTCTACTTCTAAGTAGAAAGCTGTACGATATGTAGTGGTACTCGCATTATGAGATCCCCCGTTCTTTTGTAAGAACTCTGACATACTGCCAGATTGAGGATATTTAGCCGATCCCATTAACACCATATGTTCTAAATAGTGCGCAAGTCCTTGCTGACTATCTGGATCTTCTAATGCGCCAACAGGTAACGCAACTGCCGTTAATGATTTAACGGCTTTTTCGTCAGAAACCAGTAATACAGTCATATCATTAGGCAATTTAATCGCTTGATATTGCCGAGGATCGCTTTCACTTTTTTCAATGCTATCTGGCAATACTTGCCAAAGTGGATCAGCAGCAAAACTGTTGATACTCACTAGCATCAATAGCAACATGATCCATAGTTGCGATAAGTATTTTCTCATCTGATATGAGCTCCCTTATTTTTTTAAAAATGGAATTATTGGTTTAAATATCGTTAATGTCGTCTGTTTTACTGTTTGTAAAAAATGCTCGTCTAATTGAGAGAATGCACGCTGAACATACATATCACTCATTTCGCCATCTCGATTATAGCTATCCGTTAAATGTTGTAGCAGCACTAACTCCGCTTTTGCGAGTGTCTCTTCATCATCAAGTAAAAATTCTTGTGTTTTTTTATCATAGCAAGCTTGTAACCAAGCCCAGCCACTCTTCGCAAATAACGCTAATGGGCTATTTAGCCCTTGTTTATAATCGTGAATTAAATTATCTAAAGTCGAATAAGCAAATTCAGGATCAACTGGCAATAAACACCATTGCGTCTCTTTTCTGCCATAAAACCGGCTTTCGCCAGTTCCCTCTTTTAAACAATAAACCAGATGTTCAATCCATAGTTGCAATAAATCATTAGCCGTTAAACTCGCAGGTCGCCAACGTAATAAGCCATCTGCTTGCACTTCATTTAAACGTCCAATCAATGGCATCGCACTAAAACTTTGCTCTAATGTGACAGAATACGACGCTAATCGTTCACTTCTCACTTTTTCAGCTAAAGGGAGTAGCTCTTCTATTTGTTGTTCCCAATAAATTTGACCAAATGCACTTGCTGGAAGTTGCCCTGCTGCTTTAATACGTTCAAAGAGTGCTCCTGTTGACGTTTCATCAATCAATGCTTTCAATAGCCATTGATTTAATAGATAGCGTTGAAGTGCGTTTATCACAAAAGGCTCTTCTTCGGGTAATTCTGTCTCTTCGATAACAAAGTTTGTTTTTAATCTTTGTTGGAAGAATGCACGGATCGGATGACGATAAAAACGAGAAAGTGCATCAACGGAGACTTTATCTATTGATATATCATCATCTAATGACTCAGTAAAACCTTGATGAGCCTCCCCTTGCCCACTGGCAGCTGGTAACCATTCTGAGGCATAAGAACGAGAGGAAGCCTCAATGTGGAAGTTTTCTTGAGCAAAAGGAACACGACTATGCTGTGTTAATAAATGCTGATTAATGCGAGTTGCACTATCATCAACATTAAGTTTTCCATCATCAGGTAAACGGAAATTTTGACCGATATAGTCTTGTAACTCTTTAATTAAGACTGATGGATTACATTCTCTATCATCACGTATCGATTTGCCGATATAACTGATATAAAGATATTTTTCGGCCGAACTAAGTGCCTCAAGGAATAAATAACGGTCATCATCTCGACGTTTCCTGTCACCACGACGTCGTTTTTCTGCCATTAAATCAAAGCCTAATGGCTGAATATTACGAGGATAAATGCCATCATTCATTCCCAACAAACACACTGCTTTAAAAGGAATTGAGCGCATAGGCATTAGCGTACAAAAGTTTAGGCTTCCCGCCAAAAAGCGCTGACTGATTTTTTCATCATCAAATCGTACCGTTAATTCATCTCGAATAAGCACTAATGGAATTTCATTTTGATATTGCGCTTTCAATCCATTTTCAATCACTTTTTGCCACTGTTGTGTGATCAACGCTAAAACTAACTCAGTCTCTTCATCAGCTTCAAAAAAGGCATCAACTAATTGCTGTCCAATCTCTAACCATGCTTCTAAGGAACGAGTTTCACTTAAACGTGTACGCCATTCACTTAATGTGTAAAGAAAATCAGCAAGATGCCCTGCAAGTTCTGCGACTAACCCACTAGATTCATCATAAGGAAGCACTCCTTTCCAAGGACCATTGTCGCTTTCCATCGCATAACCAAGCAGCATACGCAGTAAACCAAACTCCCAGGTATTTTTACCAGTGATAGGAAGTAAAAATGAAGCTACATTTTCATCATCCAATCCCCAACGTATGCCTGATTCATCCACCCATCGGCGTAGCAGTTTTAATTCACTTTCAAAAATAGAAAAATGCCCAGCTAACGCAGGCACTTCAAGTAAAGCTAATACTTGTTCTGCTGTAAAACGACTTTGAGGAAGTTCTAATAACGTAATAAAGGCTTGTAATACTGGGTGTGCTTGACGTGCTTTTCTATCAGAAATAGCAAAAGGGAGATAGCGTTCAGCAGGTGCATTACCAAAAACGGCCTGAATATAGGGCGTATAATTATCAATATCCGCAACCATCACAATTATATCCCTTGGTAGTAATTCGGGATCTTGCTCAAGCAAATGCAGTAATTGATCTTGTAATACTTCCACTTCGCGTTGTGGGCTATGGCTTGCATGAAAGGTCAACGAGTGATCATCTAGTGAAATAATACGTTTTTTTTCACTACATTCATAGGTTTTAAGTGTTGTACCTAGTTGTGAAAAATCTTCTAAATCAAGAATGTCTGCTTGCAATTGATGAAGTAAATTATCTCTTGGAATATCAACAAAAGCATCCAATACATCGGTATACTCAAGTTCAGAAAGAAAATAGAGGTTATCTTTACCCAATTTTCCCCATGAGGCTAATAGAGGATTACCAATATTTTGCTCTCCCTCTTCATTAAATAACGAAGAGGCGTTTTTTTCATCTTTAAACCAAGGTGATTCATGTAATTGCTGATAATGGCGAGGTTTTCTACTATTAAGCCGAGCAAGAAATTTAGGATCTTGAATATCACCCCAATAGTAACGGCAAGGATTGGTAAAGAGTAAATAGATCTCTGTATGACGCCCGATAGCTTGCAGAGCCTGCAAATAAACTTGCGGTAATGCCGAAATACCACAAATAAAGATACGGGGTGGAAAACAATGCTGAAGTTCTCCTTCTTTTGCACCATTTAATGTCGAAATAAATTGCTGATAAAGATTAGAACGATGCCATTGAGGCTGATTGAGATCTTTCGTGTATTGCTGTAATGCTACCCACAATATTTTCTGCCAACGCTGATTTTCACTCAGCCCTTCTATCAATTCATCTTTTTCCCACGAGGCTAACCAATCTGAGCGATATACCAAATATTGGTCAAATAAGTCGGCAACACGCCCTGCTAATTGGTGTAATTTACGTTTATCTTCATCATCATCAAGATAATGAAGTAGCGGTTTAAATTCTTCATGGGATAAATATTCAGGCAATAATGCCATTAATTTCCATGTCATGGCATCTTTAGAAAAAGCACTTTCTTTAGGTATACCTGATAGCACCCGCGTAAACATTTCCCAAATAAATGTTGCAGGTAATGGATAGCGAATATTTGCTGCAATTCCTAAACTTTCAGCAAGCTGAATTTGCAACCACTGAGACATGCCGGGGCTTTGTACTAAGATCACTTCTTGTTCAAAAGGAGAAGAGAGTGGTCTGGTCTGCATAAAGTGCACCATAAGTGACTTTAATAATGACAACTGATTTGAGTGATATATATGAAACATCAGATCCTCATCTTATGGATTGCATGACCAATAGTATAAATTTATCGTGGGTAAAATATTATTAGCAGCATAACCTTCCATTTGCTGACAGCCTTCAGAATATGAAAGAGAATGCATCATTATTTTCTGGTTATCAGCAAAATAGTAAGGTGATTTATCAGGCAATTTTTCAAATAAAACAAAAATCCCTTGCCCTGTTTGCTGTAATTGAATTAACCGCTGAAAATCAGCTTTTAATGATTGACTATACCCTATAATAGCGACAAAACTAATATTAAAAAATAGTAATACAAACATTGTATTAAGTAAGATAGAACCATTTTCTGATCTATTTTGACCTTTTTTTATGATACACACTCCTTATGCACGAATGGGCAATAATCTAGCCATCCATTTGGATCAGACACAATAGCTTTCTCTTTTCCTTTTTTAAAACCAATCCATTGATAATGATATATTTTATAACCTAGTAAGCTTTCTGCTTGACCTTGAAGTAAGGCCTTATCTGCAGAGATTAAAAATAAGCAGCTCTTTATTTTGGGATCAGCATAAAAAGGACGGCATTGCCATTTGTTTAATTGTATTGATGAAAGGTCCCAATCCTGTGTTATCCCCCATTGCAGTGCAGATTCAGCAAATAAAAAGGCCTGTCTTGCTTGTAACTCTTGCATCACTATTTGTTCAGATTGCCTGTAATGGTAAGAAAAATTTCCAAGCATAGATAAGCTCATGCCAATAAAACCTATCACGACAAATATACCCGCTAAGCCTTGTTCATTGCTCCTGAGAGTGAAATAAATATTCATAGTGCAGTCACATTCCTTAAACGGATGATATTTTGATAATGTGATTTTATTTCAGGCTTTTGTTTTAAATGAAATTTTAAAGAAATAGAAAGATAAAAATACAGATTTTCTTTCACAGAATACGTTTTAGCATAAGGCTGTAAAATAAACTCAGTTACCTCAATCTCGTTATTTTCGAAAAATTGTTGCCACCCTGAAGAAGCACAATCTTTTACTCCTCTTAATTGCTCTAATTGCCCCTTTTTAAGACGGTATCCAAAATAATCACTCTCTTTTGACAAAGGTGACTCCCATCGACCATTGCTATTTATGTCGTAAGCAAAAATAACGCAGGAATTTTTTTCTTGATTAGGATACTGCCCTATTTTTAAAGGCGATATTTGCAGGCCATCTGCCTTCAACGTATTAACACAATCACCATAACAATACCCTGTACGCCTTAATTGCGTTTCTAGTACCAATAATCGTTCTCTTAAAAAAATATCTAATTGATATTGCTGATAAGAATGGAATAGCGTATTTATTATCTGGGGGTAAGCTCTGCTGATGCAGAGAAATAAAATCCCACTTATCGCAATAGCAAAGAGACATTCCATCAATATCATTCCTGATGAAAAAGAAAATACAGATCGTTTTAACATGATGAAAACACCTTTATATTCTGGCTACACGCTCTTATCCTGCCTAAAGATGAAATAATAATTTTCACTTCATCCTCTTCATTTTTAAGCACAAAACTCATAGGTTTTAACGTTTGGCGAATTCCACCAAACGTAAAATTTGAGACTGTTGATTGCTTAAGTTGAATACCTAGGGCTAATTGATAAATCGTTTGTTTTTCAGGTAAGTATCGTAGAGAAAAAGGAATAGCGACTATTTTGTTACTGGGCGATAAATGAAGTGATATTTTAATTTTGACATTAAACAGCAACGCTTGCTGTTGCTGGTAAGAAAGAAAAACTATGGTTTCTCGCACACTCTGTATTAAATGGCGTTGCTTAATAAAATGTTGATAAGAAGAAATTGATAGATAACTTAAAATAGAGACTATCAGCATCACGATAAGTATTTCGAGTAAACTGATACCTTGCTCACTTTTTTTCTGAAACTCCTTATTTAGGCTTAATTCCCTATTATTGTTCATTTATTTCTCCTTTTTAGTCGGTAATGAGCATGCAGACCACAGCCTTAAAGGTAAACAAAGATAAGCGTTTTTCTCGAATAGGTACGCAATAACAATACTTTCAGAGCAAATACAAATAAAACGTATTTATGATTAATAAATACTGACAATGCTTTAAATTTTAAATAAAAAACCAATAAAAAAGCCCCTGTTTATCACTAAACAGGGGCTTTAAAAGCAAAGGAGAAATTACACCGTAAATGGATATTTTATTGCTTCATGACATTGATAGCCTTCAACAGTAAAATCATCCGTTGTTACCCATGTTTCGATATCTTCCAATGTGTTTATTTTTGAGTTGATATGCAACGTTGGTAACGGTAAAGGCTCTCTTTTTAACTGCACATCACGCATTAGAGGTAATTGATTTTCATAGATATGTGCATTGATTATCTTATGAAATGCTTTACCCGGTTTATGTCCTGTAATTTGAGCCACCAGCGCTAATAAGACAAAGCACTGAATTTGGTTGAAATTCAAACCTAATGGCACATCACAACTACGCTGATAAGAGGTTAAATAAAGGGTATCACCAACAAGTGAAAAGGTATGCGTATGCATACAAGGGCGTAAGCAACCTAGTTCCGTTTCACCTGGATTGTAAAATGTAATGATTTCACCACGATCATCTATACCTTTAGTCAGGTTATCTACTACTTTACGCAGTTGATCAAAATGAGAACCATCAGGGCGTTGCCATTGGCGTCCTTGAACGCCATAAACACGACCCATATCGTCTTCACCTTTTCGATGAGGGTTATTCAACCATGCACTATTTTCATTCGCATTGGCATTCCATGTATTACAACCAATTTCACGAAATTGTGCTGCATTATCATAGCCTCGCAGATACCCTAACAGTTCTGCTATTGCGGCTTTATAAAAACTTTTTCGTGTCGTTATTAACGGAAATTGGTTATTCGCAACATCATATTCCAGATCGGCATTAATCACCGTTAAACAACGGGTTCCTGTCCGTTTATTATCAATCCATTGTCCTTCATCGATAATGCGTTGACACAATGCCAGATACTGCTTCATGTTGTCTCTCTTGTTAATTAGCTAATAATAAAAATTTATCTCACACTATTTGTGAGTTGGTGTTGGGTTTTGTGGTGTTTTTTTATCTTGGCGATAAGCCCATACCATAAAAATAATGCCCAACAAAATCATTGGAATTGAGAGTAATTGTCCCATACTCACACCACTAAATAGTCCTAATTGCGCATCAGGTTGACGGAAGAATTCAACAATAATACGGAATGCACCATAACCTATCAGGAATAGACCTGATACACTGCCTACTGGACGATTTTTACGCACAAAAATATTAAGAATAATAAATAACACTACCCCTTCTAACAACATTTCATAAAGTTGTGAAGGGTGTCGAGGTAAAACCCCATATTCTTGAATAATAGGTAGCAGCGTTGATGGATCTTGAGCAACAAGCTGAAGATCTTCAGAACGAGAGTTTGGAAATAAGAAGGCCCAAGGTGTATCTAATGTGACGCGACCCCATAACTCACCATTAATAAAGTTACCAATACGACCTAATCCTAAACCAAACGGGATTAAAGGCGCGACAAAATCAGCCACTTGAAAAAATCCACGTTTAGTACGTTTTGCGAACCAAATCATGGCACAAATTACCCCAATTAAACCACCATGGAACGACATACCGCCATCCCAAACTTTAAAGAGGTAAAGAGGATCATTTAAAAAGACTGGCAGATTATAGAATAAAACATAACCTAAGCGACCACCGATAAACACACCAACAAAACCGACATAAAGTAATGTTTCAACTTCATTTTTATTCCAACCACTATTCGGTTTTGCGGCTCGTCGATTTGCAAGCCATAAGGCAAAGACAAATCCAACTAAATACATCATACCGTACCAGTGTAATGACACAGGCCCGATAGAAAACATAACGGGATCAATCTCTGGAAATTTAAGGTAGCTTATACTCATTATTCCCTACTTCACTTAATTAATAATTTCTGTGTTTGCTCTTTATCACCAACACAGAAAAGGCTTATACAAAGGCATGTCAGATACCTCCGCGAATTAATCCACCTAATCCCTGCCTTTCCATAAATTCAGAAGACAATTTTTTGATTTCTGTTGCTGTTTCAGCTTGCAACACTTGTTGCATAAAAGGCTGTAACACCACAGGATCAAGATGGCGTAATAAGTATTTTACCCTAGGTAAACTACGTCCACTCATGCTTAACTGCCTAAAACCAAGCCCTATTAACAGCAATGCCCCGATAGGTGTTCCTGCCATTTCGCCACAAACACTGATTGGTAACTGGTAATATTGGCATTGTGTCGCAATCAAACTCAATGAACGCAATAATGCAGGATGCAAATTATCATAGAGTGATGCAACATGGGTATTATTACGGTCGACTGCAAGCAAGTATTGAGTTAAATCGTTTGTTCCAATAGAGATAAAATCAACCCGATTAGCTAATTGTGACAACATAAATACCAACGAGGGAACTTCAAGCATAATACCTAACGGTGGTAGAGCACATTCACATTTTAACTCTCGACTCACTTCATCACATGCACGTAATAGCAATGTTCTCGCTTCGTCAATTTCATCAATACTTGTCACCATCGGCAACAATATTTTCAAATTTTTAAATTCGAGGTTTGCTTTTAGCATAGCACGAAGCTGAATAAGGAAAATTTCAGGTTGATCGAGTAATATTCTTATTCCTCGCCAACCCAAGCAAGGATTTTCCTCATTAATGGGCATATAAGGAAGTTGTTTATCTGCACCCACATCTAATGCACGTAACACAACGGGTTTATCAGGGAAAAAAGAGAGTATTTCACGATAGCGATTTTTTTGTTCATCTTCTGATGGAAAACCGCTTTGTAGCATAAAAGGAATCTCTGTCCGATATAAACCAACACCGTCTATTCCCACGCTAATACGTTGCTCGTATTTAATATTTAATCCCGCATTCAATTGAACACTAACCGATTCACCATTTTTGAGAACAGCTTGCTGTTCTAATTGATCTTCTGCAATCTGGCTTAATACACTTTCTTCATCAATAATCTGTTTATATTCTTGAGTAATAAAAGGCTCTGGTTCAATAAAAATCTCACCACGATAACCATCAAGAATAAGCATACGATTATGTAAAAGTTCAGGTTGAATATCCGCGCCCATAATCGCGGGAATTCCCATTGCTCTAACAAGGATCGCTGAATGAGAGTGTGTTGCACCATCTCGCACAATCACACCCGCAAGTTGTTGTTCAGGTAATTCTGCCAATAAACTTGCGCTTAATTCATCTGCCACCAAAATAAAGCGCTCAGGCCAAATATTGGTTGAACTGACTTCATCATCTAAATGAAATAATAAACGCCGTCCTAATGCTTTTAGATCAGAGGCTCTTTCTCTCATGTAGCCATCTTTCAGGCTAGAAAATTGTGACGAAACTTTCTCAACAACCACTTTTACAGCCCATTCTGCGACATATCCCTGAGTAATAATCGCTGTCATTTTGTGTTTAAGTTGGGGATCATTAAGTAGATGCGAGTAGAGATCAAAAATGGCGGCACTCTCTTTTTGTGCATTCGCCATAAAACGTTTACTAAAACGGCGACATTCTGCCGTGGCATCTTCTAAAGCCACTGTGAGTCGATTTAATTCCGCCTTAATATCAAGCGCGCTAGCTTTAAATACATTTTCAAGAACTGGCTGGGAAATTTCTTGCCAACCATAAGCCATTACCACTCCGGTCGAAACTGATAATGCTTTAATGCGACTTTGACGATATTGCCCAAATAGCCCTTTAGTTTGTACTTGCGATAATGTTGCGCCTAATTGTGTTGCTAACGTCACCATAAAAGACTCTTCGCTCTCGTTAAATAAGCGACGCTCTTTTTGTTGAACAACTAAAACACCAAGGAGTTGACGACGATAAACAATAGGTACACCAAGGAAAGCACGCAGATCGTCTTCTTTTACTTGAGGAAGGTATTTAAAACTAGGATGCTCGCGAATATCTGCGAGATTGATAAGCTCAGAAAGGCGTCCAACTTCACCAACAACGCCTTCATCAAACGAGAGGCTAACGGCACGTCCTCTGGGTTTTTTAAGTCCTTTTGTGGCCATTAGATAAAAACAACTACGTTGCTTATCAGCAAGATAAATAGAACACACATCCGTGTGCATTGCCTGACACGTTTCCTTGACTAAGAGTTCAAGTGCTTCTGGAAGCCCTGCTGCCATAGCCACTTTTTCTACAATTTCTCGCAAACGTGTCAGCATAGTGTTATCTAATACCTTTTACGCCGATATCCATACGATGGACGAGGTAAAGACATTTGTTCTTGCAATGGCATGACTACTGGTGCGAACTCTTTCATTACACGACGATAAACATCGCGTTTAAAAGAGACGACTTGTCGAACGGGATACCAATAACTCACCCAACGCCAGCCATCAAATTCTGGCGTTTTGCTTTGTTGAACGTTAATGTCCTTATCATTACTTGTTAACTGCAAAAGGAACCAACGCTGTTTTTGTCCAATACAAACAGGTTTTGTGTCCCAACGCACCAAACGCTTAGGCAACTTGTAACGTAACCAGTTACGTGTGGAGGCAAGAATTTTAACATCCTTGCGACTTAACCCAACTTCTTCGAACAACTCTCGGTACATTGCCTGCTCTGGCGATTCTCCAGGGTTAATTCCTCCTTGAGGAAACTGCCATGAATGTTGCCCATAGCGACGAGCCCAAAGCACTTGCCCTTGCCGATTACAAATTACAATCCCTACATTCGGGCGGTAGCCATCATCATCGATCACTAGACTACCTCAATAACCAAATTTGAAAGATAACTCATTGTTTCATACTACTCACAGACGGTAAACCTCTATCAACAGACTTTGCACAACGCGTGGATTTA
Source organism: Proteus vulgaris (assembly GCF_023100685.1). Taxonomy (NCBI): domain Bacteria; kingdom Pseudomonadati; phylum Pseudomonadota; class Gammaproteobacteria; order Enterobacterales; family Morganellaceae; genus Proteus; species Proteus vulgaris. The sequence goes on from NZ_CP090064.1 coordinate 3,552,640, forward strand.
TCTACAATGGGAAAGTCTCAACGGGGTGCCTTTTTAGGCTGAGAAAAACCCGTGGAACCTGATCCAGCTAATACTGGCGTAGGGATTTGAGTCAGGATGATGCAATATTTTATAATTTGCAGTCCTCACTCCTCAGATCCTTCCTGACTTTTTACTGAGGAACTAAATGTGTTAACTAAATCGCTTCGCTTTACTTTCCTACTGGGTGCACTGAGTGTAATAAGCACGTTCTCAGCGCAAGCTAATACTCAAAAACCGACACTCACTGTATATACTTATGATTCTTTTACCGCAGATTGGGGCCCAGGACCTGCCATTAAAAAAGCATTTGAACAACAGTGTGATTGTGAATTAAAGCTTGTTGCCCTTTCTGATGGTGTTTCTTTGCTAAATCGCTTACGTATGGAAGGTGGCAAGAGTAAAGCTGACATTATTTTAGGTTTGGATAACAATCTGATACATGCGGCCAAAGAAACTGGGCTTTTTGCACCAAGTAATATCGATACATCAAAACTCGCCTTACCTGAAAAATGGACTGACGACACCTTTGTACCTTATGACTACGGTTACTTTGCGTTTATTTATGATAAAAACCGTATTGCTAACCCACCCAAAAGCATGGATGAGTTACTAAATAGCCAAGAAAAGTGGAAAATACTGTATCAAGATCCTCGTACCAGTACACCAGGCTTAGGCTTAATGCTATGGATGCAATCACTTTATCCTGAAAACACCGCCTCTCAATGGAAGAAATTATCTGAGAAAACCCTTACCGTTACAAAAGGTTGGAGTGAGTCTTATGGCTTATTCTTAAAAGGTGAAGGTGATTTTGTGCTAAGTTATACTTCATCTCCGGGTTATCATATTTTAGCGGATAAAAAAGATAACTATGCAGCGGCTATTTTCTCTGACGGACACTATTTACAAGTCGAGGTTGCAGCTAAACTCAAATCGAGTAAACAACCTGAATTAGCTCAGCAATTTATGCAATTTATGCTCACTCCGGCTTTCCAAGAAACAATTCCTACCACCAATTGGATGTATCCCGTAATAGATATGCCATTACCAGATGTCTATTCGGTGATGCCTAAACCAGAAAAATCATTGCAATTTGATGCAGATGTTGTCGCTAAAGAGCGCCAAACATGGACGCGTAATTGGCAATCTGCGGTTAGTCGCTAATGAGAAGATGGCTTATCCCGGGGCTATGTGCCTCGGGTTTACTGCTTATTGTGGCTTTATTGTCATTTGGTGCATTATGGTTTAATGCGCCAAGTGGCGAATTATCCTCTATTTTTGCTGATGACTATTTATGGCATGTCGTGCGCTTTACTTTCTGGCAAGCCTTTTTATCTGCCTTATTTTCAATATTACCTGCCATTTGGCTCGCTAAAGCACTTTATCGACGCCAATTTAAAGGTAGAACACTTTTCTTACGTTTATGTGCCATGAGCCTTGTTCTACCCGTTTTAGTGGCACTTTTTGGTATTTTAACGGTTTATGGAAGAGTCGGTTGGATTGCTCAAATTTGTGAATGGCTGGGGATTAATTACCAATTTACCCCTTATGGCTTACAAGGCATTTTATTGGCACACGTCTTCTTCAATATGCCATTAGCAACCCGAATGCTGTTACAAGCTCTCGAAAGTATCTCGCCAGAACAACGCCAGTTAGCCTCACAATTAGGCATGAATGGTTGGCAGCGTTTTCGCTTTCTGGAATTTCCCTATTTATGGCGACAAATACTTCCCACTGCGTCACTGATTTTTATGCTCTGTTTTGCAAGCTTTGCTACTGTACTGGCGTTAGGTGGAGGCCCTGCGGCAACAACCGTTGAGCTAGCAATTTATCAAGCATTAAGTTATGACTACGATTTACATCGTGCTGCACTTTTAGCACTGATCCAGCTCTTTTGCTGTTTAGGCTTAGTGCTTATCAGCCAAAAACTCAAAGGTACACTCTTTGTCGGAGATAGCCAAAAACAGCATTGGCGTGATCCCAATGATCCTCTCTTTAGCAAAATAACCGATACTCTGATTATTATGCTCGCGATCCTTTTTTTAGTCCCCCCTATTTTAGCGGTGATAACAGATGGTCTTAACAGCGAATTAATACGAGTGATACAACAACCCATACTTTGGCGGGCTTTTACAACGTCTCTCATTATTGCGATTGGCGCAGGTATTGTTTGTGTTGTATTAACAATGATGTTGCTATGGAGTAGCCGAGAACTTCGCCTACGTCACTTTAAAAAAGCGGGGCAAGCTATGGAAATGAGTGGGTTGATTATTCTGGCAATGCCGGGCATTGTATTGGCAACAGGTTTTTTCTTGTTATTAAACAATACAATCGGACTCCCTGAATCACCATATACATTAGTGATTTTAACCAACGCATTAATTGCCATTCCTTATGCTTTAAAAGTGCTCGAAAATCCAATGAATGATATTGCTTCACGTTATGGACTTTTATGTCAATCGCTTAATATTCAGGGTATCAATCGACTTCGTTGGATCGAGTTACGAGCATTAAGAAAACCGATTTCACAAGCACTTGCTTTTGCTTGTGTTATTTCTATTGGTGACTTTGGTATTGTTGCTCTATTTGGTAATGAAACATTTAGAACACTTCCTTTCTATCTTTATCAGCAAATTGGGGCTTATCACACGCAAGATGGTGCTGTCACAGCCATGATCTTATTACTACTTTGCTTCTCTCTTTTTAGCCTAATAGAACGATTGGCAGGAAAATCTCATGATTAAATTAGAGCACCTTGCTTATACCTATGAACACCAACACCTTATGTTTGACTTAGCTGTAAACACCGGTGAACGTATCGCCGTATTAGGCCCAAGTGGCGCGGGGAAAAGTACCTTACTCAGCTTAATTGCTGGATTTTTACCTTCTGAAAAAGGAACCCTTTTTCTTAATGGTTGTGATCACACTAAAACTGCGCCCGCAAAACGCCCTATCTCTATGTTATTTCAAGATAATAATTTATTTCCTCATTTAACAGTTAGACAAAACATTGGCTTGGGATTAGATCCGGGGTTAAAACTCACAGATACACAAAAAATACTGTTAGAAAACCGAGCCAAACAAGTTTCTTTAAATGAACATCTTGACCGTTTACCTTCACAATTATCAGGTGGTCAGCGCCAACGTGTTGCCATTGCTCGTTGCCTTGTACGTGAACAACCTATCTTATTGCTCGATGAGCCTTTTTCTGCACTCGATCCCGCTTTGCGTATTGAAATGTTGGCTTTACTAGAACAACTTTGTGAAGAAAAAAAACTGACCTTATTGATGGTTTCACATAGCTTAGAAGATGCTATCAAGATTGCCTCAAGAGCAATTGTGATTGATAACGGAACAATTGTGTATGATGGTAATACACAATCGTTGATAAATGGTGAAGTGGATCAATCACTTATTTTAGGTATTCCCTCTAATTAAATACGCCCTAAATTAACTGTATAAATAACCACTATTTTGGCTATAATAAACACATCTTTAGCGAATTTTTGTGTGTATTAGGTGCCCATGGTTGACCATACTGAACAAGGCTTTATTCTCACTCGCCACTGGAGCGACACCCCAAAAGGTATCGTCGTCTCCTATTGGTTAGCGACAGAAAATGGCCCTCGTAAAGTCACAGTTCCTTTGCAACAAGCGATTGGCTTTGTTGCTCGTCAACATGAAACCGTTTTACGTTCACTTGTGAATAAAAATCCTGATATAGAAATTCGCCCTCTCGATTTAAAAGATTTTGAAAGACAGCCTGTTTTTGGCGTCTACTGCAAACAACACCGACAACTCACTCAACTAGAACAGCAACTCAAAGAGCATCACATACGTCTTTATGAAGCCGATATACGTCCTCATGAACGTTATATGATGGAACGTTTTATCACCGCACCAATTTGGTTTCGTTATCAACAAAACAATACCGTGACACTAAAACCCGCACCTGATTATCGCCCTACACTGCGAACAGTGTCTTTAGATATTGAAACCAGCGAATTCGGTGAACTTTACTCTATTGGACTTGCGGGTTGTGGCGATAATGTTGTGTTTATGCTGACAGATAATTTATCTACAGAGAATGAGAGTCAGCAATCCAAAGGTTATCGATTATGTTATGTCAGTAGCCGATTGCGTTTAATTGAAAAACTTAATGAGTGGATACAACATTACGATCCCGACGCCATTATTGGCTGGAATTTAATTCAATTCGATTTACGTATTTTACATACCCATGCGCAACGTTATGGCGTCAACTTGCTACTAGGCCGCCAAAACAATCCATTGGAGTGGCGCGAGCATGGATTTAAAAAAGGACATTTTTTTGCCTCTGCACAAGGCCGTTTAATTATTGATGGTATTGAAGCACTGAAAATGGCGACATGGAATTTTCCCTCATTTAGCCTAGAATCAGTCGCGCAAAGCCTGTTAGGGGAAGGTAAAGCCATTGATACACCTTATGCCAGAATGGATGAAATTAATCGACGTTTTAAAGAAGATAAGCCTGCGTTAGCCTACTATAACTGGCAAGATTGTGTTTTAGTAAACCGCATTTTTGATGCCACATCTCTTATGGCGTTTTTATTAGAAAGAGCTTGTGTTACAGGACTTTCTGTTGATAGAAGTGGAGGCTCTGTAGCTGCATTTACACACCTTTATCTCCCTTCAATGCACCGCATTGGATATGTTGCGCCTAACCAAGGAGAAAAACCCGAAGAACATAGCCCCGGTGGTTTTGTTATGGATTCAGCTCCCGGCTTATATGATTCGGTTATTGTGCTTGATTACAAAAGCCTTTACCCCTCAATTATTCGTACTTTTTTAATTGATCCTGTTGGAATGATTGAAGGAACACATCAACCCGATGAAAAACTGGCTATTCCAGGTTTTCGCCAAGCGTGGTTTTCGCGAGAGAAGCACTGTTTACCCACTATTGTGTCGCAAATTTGGCACGAAAGAGATAACGCAAAATTACATAAAAATGCCCCACTTTCTCAAGCACTCAAAATTATTATGAATGCTTTTTATGGTGTTTTAGGCTCCGTGGGATGTCGTTTTTTTGATCCTCGTCTAGCGTCTTCAATTACCTTACGTGGTCATGAGATTATGAAAAGAACTCGGGCATTAATTGAAGCTAAAGGTTATCAAGTTATTTATGGTGATACAGACTCTACTTTTGTTTGGCTTAAATCGCCACATACTGAACAACAAGCCCAACAAATTGGGCATCAGTTAGTACAAGAGGTTAACCAATGGTGGAAAACACACCTTTTTGAAACCTATCAACTTGATTGCAAATTAGAGCTGGAGTATGAAACACACTATCGTCGTTTTTTAATGCCAACGGTTCGAGGGATGGAAACAGGCAGTAAAAAGCGTTATGCAGGATTAAGCAATGATAAGATGGTGTTTAAAGGATTAGAAACCGTCAGAACAGACTGGACTCCCCTTGCTCAGAAATTTCAACAAGAGCTTTATACTCGTATTTTTCATCAACAACCTTACCAGCAGTTTATTCGTGATTATGTCGCGGATACGCTTGCGGGAAAACATGATGATAGATTAGTGTATCGTAAACGGTTACGTCGAAAATTATCAGAATATCAGCACCACGTTCCCCCTCATGTTAAAGCTGCACGTAAAGCTGACGAATATAATTTATCCCAAAATAGACCTCAACAATATCAGCAAGGCGGTTGGATTAGTTATATAATTACCCTCTTGGGACCTGAACCATTAGAGCACATTACCGCTGCACCTGATTACGAACACTATATCAATAAGCAGTTAATGCCGATTGCAGATGCTATCCTGCCTTTTATACAAGATGATTTTTCAACCTTGTTAAATGGACAAATGACGCTCACATTTTAAGATGTGTCATTTTGCAGGTGACGGTTTGCTTTGCATCTATTAACATAACGCCCCTTTGGTGATAATTAACTTTTCTTGTTTCAAGAATAGGCATTTTTATCCCACAAATTTTAATGACAACACCGCAATACTGCATTCATTAATAATTCCTAAATTATATATTTGAGAGCTGAGTTTATATATATGCCTTTTACTCTTGGTCAACGTTGGATTAGCGATACTGAAAGCGAGCTTGGACTGGGTACTGTTGTGGCAGTTGATGCCCGCATGGTGACCTTACTTTTCCCTGCCTGTGGCGAAAACCGCCTTTACTCCCGTCATGATGCCCCAATAACGCGGGTGATGTTCAATGCGGGGGATACCGTCACCAGTCACGAAGGCTGGAAACTCGCCATCGATAACGTTGTAGAAGATAATGGCCTTCTTATCTATCAAGGTGCACGTTTAGACACCGAAGAGCCCGCACAATTACGTGAAGTGTTCTTAGATAACAAACTCACTTTTAATAAACCACAAGATCGCCTTTTCGCAGGCCAAATTGATCGTATGGATCGCTTTGCCTTACGCTATCGTGCACGTAAATTCTTAAGCGAACAATTTAAACAAGCACAAAGCGGTTTACGTGGTATTCGTGCAAGCCTTATTCCTCATCAGCTTTACATTGCCAATGAAGTGGGTAAACGTCATAACCCTCGCGTTTTATTAGCTGATGAAGTGGGTCTGGGTAAAACCATTGAAGCCGGTATGATTATCCATCAACAGTTAATGGATGGCCGTGCTGAGCGTGTGTTAATTATCGTGCCTGAAAGCTTACAACATCAGTGGTTAGTTGAAATGTTACGTCGTTTCAATCTGCGTTTTTCACTGTTTGATGATAGCCGTTATAGCGAATCCTTGTTAGATAGCGATAACCCATTTGAAACAGAACAGATGATCATCTGCTCTTTAGATTTTGTGCGTAAAAATAAGCAACGTTTTGAACATCTCGTTGAAGCAACATGGGATATGCTAGTTGTCGATGAAGCCCATCACCTTGTGTGGAGTGAAGACGCACCAAGTCGTGAATATCAAGTAATTGAAGAATTAGCTGAATCTATTCCTTCAGTGTTGCTATTAACCGCAACGCCTGAGCAGTTAGGCCAAGAAAGCCACTTTGCTCGTTTACGTCTGCTTGATCCGAGTCGTTTCCATGACTACAACGAATTTATCAATGAGCAACAAAAATACCGCCCTGTTGCCGATGCTGTCACTATTTTGCTATCAGAAGATGATTTAAATACCGAACAACAAAATATCATCAGTGAAATGATTAGTGAGCAAGATGTTGAGCCATTACTGAAAGCAGCAAATACCCAAGGCGAAGAACGCACTAAATCTCGCCAAGAGCTTATCCATATGTTAATGGACAGACACGGAACGGGTCGTCTGTTATTCCGTAATACACGCTCTGGTGTGAAAGGTTTCCCTAATCGCTTACTTCATGCGATTAAAATGCCACTGCCAACACAATATCAAACAGCGATTAAAGTTGCTGAAATTATGGCAGCGAAAAAGAGTCTCGAAGTTCGTGCGAAAGAGATGCTCTACCCTGAACGCATTTACCAAGAATTCGAAGGTGAAAACGCAACATGGTGGAACTTTGATCCTCGTGTTGAATGGTTGCTCGGTTTCTTAACTGCAAATCGCAATGAAAAAGTTCTGGTTATTTGTGCGCAAGCGGCAACTGCATTGCAATTAGAGCAAGTTTTACGCGAGCGTGAAGCTATTCGTGCGGCTGTCTTCCATGAAGGAATGTCTTTACTTGAACGCGATCGCGCTGCAGCTTATTTCGCGTCCGAAGAAGAAGGCGCGCAAGTTTTATTGTGTTCTGAAATCGGCTCAGAAGGACGTAACTTCCAGTTTGCAAACCAACTGGTTATGTTTGATCTGCCGTTTAACCCTGATTTATTAGAACAACGTATTGGTCGTCTTGATCGTATTGGTCAAAATCGTGACATTGATATCAGCATTCCTTATCTGGAAGGTACAGCACAATCTGTATTGTTACGTTGGTACCATGAGGGATTAGATGCATTTGAACATACTTGCCCAACTGGCCGTACTATTTACGACAGTAAATATGATGCGTTAGTTAATTATCTTGCTCAACCCAATGAATTAGCTAACTTTGACGAGTTTATTACGGCTTGTCGTAAACAGCATGATGAAATGAAACTTAAACTTGAGCAAGGCCGTGACCGTCTATTAGAAATACACTCTAATGGTGGTGAAGTGGGCGTTGAATTGGCGGGTGAAATTGCAGCTCAAGATAATGATCCTGAATTAGTTAACTTTGCGTTGAACCTGTTTGATATCGTCGGTATTAATCAAGAAGATCGCAGTGATAGCTTAATTATTTTAACGCCATCCGATCATATGTTAGTGCCTGATTTCCCTGGCTTACCACAAGATGGTTGCACTATCACATTTGATAGAGAGCAAGCACTATCTCGTGAAGATACCCAATTTATCAGTTGGGAACACCCCATTATCCGTAATGGCTTAGATTTAATTTTGTCTGGCGATACAGGAAGTTGTGCCGTTTCTTTATTAAAAAATAAAGCATTACCAGTGGGAACATTGTTAGTTGAACTAATTTATGTCGTAGAAGCGCAAGCGCCTAAACATCTTCACTTAAGTCGTTTTTTACCAGCAACACCCGTTCGCTTATTACTTGATCTAAAAGGTAATAACCTAGCCTCTCAAGTTGAGTTTGAAAGTTTTAATCGCCAATTAAATGCGGTTAACCGCCATACTTCTAGCAAACTGGTCAATGCGGTACAAAGTGAAGTACACCATGTACTCAAAGCTTCTGAACCGTTAATGGAAATCGAAGCGAAAGGGCTTATTCAAAAAGCAAAAGAAGAAGCTGATCGCGTATTAACACATGAATTATCACGCCTAGAGGCTTTACGCGCTGTAAATCCAAATATTCGTGATGATGAAGTTGAAGCGATTGAAAATGAGCGTACCCATATTCTTAATCATTTAGATGAAGCAAATTGGCGTTTAGATTCAATACGTTTAATTGTTGTTACCCACCAATAATTACCATTAAAGCGGGGAGTCTTTTACTCCCCGTTGTTTTGATGAGATACCCACCATGATGGAAGTTTATAACCCGCCGACTGATCCTTGGTTACATATTTTATATCAAGATGAGCATATTATTGCCGTCAATAAACCCAGTGGATTACTGTCTGTGCCGGGCAAAGCGCCAGAGCATAACGACAGTATTATGTCGCGCATTAAAGCTGATTTTCCTAATGCCGAATGTGTACATCGTTTAGATATGGCAACCAGTGGCGTCATTGTTGTTGCACTAAATAAAGAAGCTGAACGTGAGCTAAAACGTCAATTTCGTGAGCGTGAGCCGAAGAAAACCTATATTGCTCGTGTATGGGGCCATGTCGAAAAAGAAGAAGGATTGGTTGATTTATCATTAATTTGTGATTGGCCAAATCGACCAAAACAAAAAGTCTGTCATGAAACAGGGAAAGCCGCGCAAACTTTTTATGAGGTGCTGGAGTATGAAGAGAATGCGACAAGAGTCAAACTCTCGCCAATTACGGGGCGTTCACATCAATTGCGGGTACATATGTTAGCGTTGGGGCATCCTATTTTAGGGGATCGCTTTTATGCACATCCGCAGGCAAGAGCGATGGCACCTCGCCTGCAGTTACATGCTCAGGAATTATTTATTACGCATCCTGCTTTTCGATCCCCGATACATTTTGAATGCCTTGCCGATTTTTAATGTCTTATGACACTAAAACAGTCACTGAACTCAATGAAGCAAGGAGCAGGCAAAGCGCTAATCCCATAACCCCAACAAGAACACGGACGTTTGACATGGATATAGTTCCTTTTTTAAGAGAAGAGAGAATGAAATAATTAAATTTCACTTATATTTTACCGTGATAAATAATAAACTCAACTCAACCTAAGTTATCTCTATCACGAAATAATTCTCTCTTTTCTCATCTTCTTTTACAAGATGTTAACGAAATCCTTTTTCTTTTTTAATCAAATCGTAAGCAACTTGTATAGACTGTGCTTTTTGTTTTGCAATTTCCATCATTTCTGGTGGCAAACCTTTCGCTACAAGTTTATCTGGATGATGTTCTCCCATTAATTTTCTATAAGCCCTTTTTATGGTTTTAACATCATCGGTCTCATTAACACCAAGTACCTTACACGCATCAGCGAGTGTTGGGCCTTGAGGTTGAGGCTGATATCCTTGCCTATTTTGATAGTGGAAATTTTGACCAGCCTGCATCATTGCTAATATATGTTCAAAATGCGCACGCGAAAAACCCAGCTCATCAATAATGATAAACAACATTTTTCTTTCATTCGGGTGCAATTGGCCATCGGCAAAAGCCGCTTGTAACTGAATTTCCAGAAACATCTGAAGTAAGTCACGACGACCAGCACAAATTTGTCGAACACGTTGCAAGGTAGCTCTTAAGGGAAAATCGGGTGATTTACCTTCTCTAAATGCTTGCTGAGCTGCTTGACGCCCCACTCCATGCAAATTCATCCTATCCATCAATTCACTTGCAAGTGAGATATCCGTTTGAGTGACTCGCCCTTTTGATTTTGTTAGGTGTCCTAAAACTTGAAAAGTTGCAGCAAAGAAAAAAGCTTGTCTATCACGAGTATAGCGCCCACCACTTCCTAATTTACCTCGTTGCATGTCATAGAGGTGTCCAAGAAAAACACCAATAACAATGCCCCAGAAGCCTACCCCCGCAAAACTACCGATGATAAGGCCTAATAATTTTCCCCAATAGCGCATAGACTCCTCAAATCTTCAATGCTCTGCCTGCAATTTTGCATTATCATACTATTCATTTGCTTGCACACCTAACACCAAGCGACGTCTAAATAGACTTTTTCTTAAAATGAAGATATTTACTGTTTCTCTTTGGACAGAGGTAATGCTGTTTTCGTTTAAATTGTGTTAAAGTAAAATGAGTGACCAAACGAATAACTTTAGCGTTATTAGACCGCACGAAATACCGCATCAGCGCGGTGTTTTTTTGTTTCTAATAAGGCTATAACCCTATTTCAACACAGAAACATCGAAAAAATGAGGTTTACGCCTACTTTTCGGTTACCGTTAGAACAATGTTCAGAACGTTGGGCTGGTGTCGCATAACTCCCTGCGTTAGTTTCTGGCTGTTTATCAGCATGAAGCCACTGATGACGGAAGCACATAAATACTTATGAAAAAAAGTTATCCCACACTGCTGGCCACCTTAGTTTGGGCCACAATATACGGTCAGCCTGCTTATGCTGATCTTGCCTCCCAATGTTTACTGGGAGTTCCCGTTTATAACAAACCATTAGTACAAGGCGATCCTAATGACTTGCCTGTCACTATCACTGCAAATGATATGCAAGGTGAATATCCTCGCATGATCAAATATAAAGGTGATGTTGATATTAAACAGGGAAACCAAACCTTAAGTGCAGACAGTGTTGAACTGACACAAACTGAGGGAGAAACGCCATTAAGAATGGTGACCGCGACAGGAAATGTCTCTTATGATGATCCTCAAATCATCTTAAAAGGCCCTCGTGCTTGGTCTAATCTTAATAATAAAGATACGGATATTGAACAAGGTGATTACCAGATGGTTGGCCGCCAAGGCCGTGGTTATGCCGATAAGATGCAAATGCGTGGCGAAAACCGCTATACCATTATGGATAAAGGGATGTTCACCTCTTGTTTACCTGGCGATGATAGCTGGAGCGTTGTCGGCTCTGAAGTCATTTTAGATCGCGAAGAACAAGTTGCTGAAATTTGGAATGCACGCTTTCGCGTTGCTAATGTTCCTATTTTCTACAGCCCTTACCTTCAATTACCTATCGGTGATAAACGTCGCTCTGGTTTCTTAATTCCAAACGGAAGCTATTCTCGTAGTTCAGGATTTGATTTCCAACTCCCTTACTATTGGAATATCGCCCCTAATTATGATGCCACTATTACAACTAACTATATCAGCCGCCGTGGTTTAAAATTAGATAACGAATTCCGTTATTTAACAACACCAGGACGCGGTACGATTGCTGTAGATTGGATTAATCACGATAGCCAATACAATAAAGACAAAGAAGAAAATAAAGCAGGCTATCTTCCTCGTGATACCGCCACACGTTGGTTATTCTACTGGGGCCACAGTGGTGTCATGAACAATGTATGGCGATTTAATATCGATTACACGAAAGTAAGTGACAACAAATACTTCACTGATTTTACCTCTCAATACGGTAATACCACTGATGGTTATGCAACTCAGAAATTTAGTACGGGTTATGCACAACAGAACTGGAATGCCACATTAACCACTAAACAGTTCCAAATTTTCTCTGATAATAAAGATGCAAGAGCTTATCGTGCCGAACCACAGCTTGATCTGAATTATTATAAGAATGATATCGGGCCATTTGATTTCCGAACTTATGCTCAGTTTGTGCGTTTTACCAGCGTGGGTGAAAATACACCTGAAGCAAATCGTTTCCATATCGAACCAACGATTTCACTCCCTGCATCTACAGGTTGGGCTAGCTTTAATAATGAACTGAAAGTGATGGCAACCCATTACGATCAGGACATTCCTGATGCTTATAAGAAAAGATACCCTAACCAATTAGATGACAGTGTTAATCGTGTATTACCACAGTTTAAATCTGATATGAAAGTGGTTTTTGAGCGTCAATATCAAACCAATGATATTACACAGACCCTTGAACCTCGGGTTCAGTACCTTTATGTTCCTTATAAAGATCAATCCAATATCAATAACTTTGACTCTGCGTTATTACAGTCAAACTATGGCGGACTTTTCCGCGATAGAATGTATGGTGGTTTAGATCGCATTGCATCTGCAAACCAATTAACAACCGGTGTAACTTCTCGTTTTTATGATAGCGAATTGGTTGAACGTTTTAACATTTCTGTAGGTCAAATCTACTTCTTTGAGCGCCCGAGAACAGGTCCTTCTTCTACTGGTAATGAAATCATTAATAGTAAAGATGAGACAGGTTCAATGGTCTGGGCGGGTGATGCCTACTGGCGGATCACTGATACCGTAGGTATGCGTGGTGGTTTACAATATGACCGTCGTTTAGGTAGCGTATCAATGGGTGATGCGATTATGGAATATCGCGCCGATAGCGATCATCTTCTACAGTTGAGTTATCGTTATGTTGATCGTGATTATATCCAAGCAACACGTGTTCGTCCTTACGATGGTGGTATTAATAAACTTCCTGAATACCAAAAAGGTATTTCGCAAGTTGGTGTTGTAGGCAGTTGGCCATTAGCAGAACGCTGGGGTCTTGTGGGTGCTTATTACTTTGATACTAAAGAATCCGAACCTGTTAGCCAGATGGTTGGTGTGCAATATAATACCTGTTGCTGGGCTGTGAACGTCGGTTATGAACGAAAAATTGTTGGCTGGAAAGTTGACCACAGTGATATTGACAATAAATGGTCAATCAACGTGGAACTCAGAGGCCTAAGTAACAATCATAGTTTGGGTAGCCAGAAAATGCTTGAACGCGGTATCTTACCTTATCAAAGAGCATTCTGATTTAATCAGACTACGGAATTGGCTGAATAAATATGTCATCCCGCAACAAGATGCGGAAAACACATAATGGGAAACTTATGAAAAATTGGAAAACGCTGTTTATCGGCTTAATGATCACGGTCGGTGCAGCTACCAGCTCAACAACATTTGCTGCACAAGAATTAAACCGTGTATCGGCTATCGTCAATAACGGTGTCGTTCTAGAAAGTGACGTCAATAGAATGCTACAGACTGTCAAAATGAACGCAAAAAGTGCGGGCCAGGAAATGCCTGATGAGCAAGTTCTTCGCCAACAAATTCTAGAGCGTTTGGTGATGGATAACATCATTTTGCAAATGGCACAGCAAATGCAAATTGATATTCCTGATGCTGCGGTAGAATCTACCATTCAAGGTATTGCTGCTGAAAATAAAATTTCACTTGATCAAATGAAAAAACGCCTCTTAGCTGATGGCATTTCTTACAACGAATATCGCCAAGATATTCGTAAAGAAATGATGCTGGCAGAAGTACGTAACAATGAAGTTCGCCGCCGTATTACTATTTTGCCTCAAGAAGTTGATTCTCTTGCTAAGCAAATTGAAAGCCAAGCAAGTCAAAGTATTGATCTTAATCTGAGCCATATCCTAATTCCATTATCAGAAAACCCAGCTCCAGCAGAAATGGAAAAAGCAAAGCAAGTCATTACTCGCATAATGAATCAACTTAAAAATGGTGCTGATTTTGGTAAGTTAGCAGCAACTTATTCGGCTGATCCACAAGCTTTAAATGGCGGTAATATGGGTTGGGCATCTATTGATGAATTACCAACACTGTTTGCGAAAGAGTTAGCTAATGCACAGAAAGGGCAAATTGTAGGGCCTCTTCACTCAGGTGTTGGCTTACACATTATCAAAATAAACGATATTCGTGGTGGAACTAATACCCTTTCTGTTACTGAAGTTAAAAGTCGTCATATTCTGCTGAAAAGCTCTCCAATCATGAATGATGAGCAAGCCTATGCCAAATTACAGCAAATTTCTGCCGATATTCGTAGTGGCAAAATGAGCTTTGCTGATGCAGCAAAAGAGTACTCTGAAGATCCTGGTTCAGCATTACGTGGTGGTGAGTTAGGATGGTCAATGCCTGATGTTTACGATCCAGCATTCCGCGATGCGTTAATGCGCTTAAATAAAAACGAATTAAGCCAACCTGTTCGTTCAAATTTTGGCTGGCATTTAATTGAATTAGAAGACACACGTAGTGTTGATAAAACAGATGCCGCTAATAAAGAACAAGCATACCGTTTACTCTTTAATCGTAAGTTTAATGAAGAAGTACAAAACTGGATGCAAGAGCTACGAGTAGGGGCTTATGTGAAAATAATGAACGAGAATAATGCAAACTAAGCAAATAAAACCACTTGTTATCACCCCCGGCGAACCAGCCGGGGTTGGTCCTGACCTGATTATCTCATTAGCACAAATGAGTTGGGATTTACCTTGGGTTGTTTGTGCTGATCCTCAGTTACTTAAAACAAGAGCAGAATTATTAAACCTGCCTCTTTCATTAGTTGAATACGATCGGGAAACACCTCCTCAAGCACACACACCAAGCCAAATTTGTGTACTCCCTATTGCCCTTCATACCAATGTTATTCCAAGTACATTAGATGCGCGCAATGGATTATACGTTGTAGAAACATTAGCTCGTGCTTGTGATGGCTGTCTTAATGGCGAATTCTCTGCATTAGTAACCGGCCCCGTTCATAAAGGAATTATTAATGATGCGGGTGTGCATTTCACAGGACACACCGAGTTCTTTGCCGATCGTAGTCACTGTGAACGAGTGGTCATGATGTTAGCAACAGACACATTAAGAGTCGCATTGGCAACCACACATTTGCCTCTACGAGATGTCGCTGATGCAATTACAGGTGAACTACTGCATGAAATTATCACCATTTTAAATCATGATTTAAAAACTAAATTTGGCATAGCAGAACCTCAAATTTACGTTTGTGGCCTTAATCCTCATGCAGGGGAAAGTGGTCATATGGGGCGTGAAGAAATTGATATTATTGAGCCTGCATTAACACAATTACGTCAGCAAGGTATTTGTCTCCATGGACCTTATCCTGCTGATACCCTTTTTCAGCCTAAATATTTAACACATGCTGATGCTGTACTTGCGATGTATCACGATCAGGGATTACCTGTGCTAAAATATGAAGGTTTCGGTCGTGCAGTGAATATAACACTCGGTCTTCCCTTTATTCGTACCTCTGTTGATCATGGCACAGCCCTTGAGCTTGCAGGTACAAAAAGCGCAGATGCTGGCAGTTTTTGCACCGCATTAAATTTAGCCATTAATATGATACAAAATTGTAATGAATAATAGAGTCCATCAGGGGCACTTTGCCCGCAAACGCTTCGGGCAGAACTTTTTAACAGACAGCTATATTATTGAAAGTATTGTTGAATCTATTTATCCACAACCCGGTGAAGCCATTGTTGAAATTGGCCCCGGTTTAGGTGCTATCACAGAACCAGTTGGCGCGAGAATGGATAAAATGACAGTAGTTGAAATCGACCGTGATTTAGCTGCTCGTTTAGAAGTTCATCCTACATTAAAAGACAAGCTGACCATTATTCAGCAAGATGCAATGACGATTGATTTTGCACAATTAGCAAAAGAACGTCAACAGCCTCTGCGTGTCTTTGGTAACTTGCCTTATAATATTTCCACACCACTTATGTTCCATCTTTTCAGTTTTGCTGATGCCATTTCTGATATGACTTTTATGTTACAAAAAGAAGTGGTTAACCGCCTTGTTGCAGGTCATGGCAGCAAAACTTACGGTCGCTTGAGTGTGATGGCACAATATTATTGCCAAATCATTCCTGTACTTGAAGTTCCACCAACTTCATTTAAACCCGCACCCAAAGTTGATTCAGCCGTTGTTCGCTTGATCCCTTACAAAGAAAAGCCATATCCAGTTACGGATATTGCAATGCTAAGCCGTATTACTTCACAAGCATTCAACCAGCGACGCAAAACGTTGCGTAACAGTCTAGGTGGATTGCTAACAGCAGAAGATATGGTTGCTCTGGGGATCGATCCGACTGCTCGCGCAGAAAATATTTCTGTTGAGCAATACTGTAAAGTGGCAAACTGGTTATCGCAAAAGCAAGATACACAGGCATAAGATAAAGCCAGAGACAGGAGGCATTATGTTCACCTCATCAAAAGTGGCGATACAAGTACAAAGTGTTTACATTGAAAGCCAATCATCTCCTGAAGATGAACGCTATGTGTTCGCTTATACGGTATCAATTCATAATTTGAATAAATGTGCAATTCGCCTCCTGCGCCGTTACTGGTTAATTACCAATGCACAAGGTAATACGACAGAAGTTCGAGGTGAAGGTGTTGTCGGTGAGCAACCACTGATTGAACCTGGTACGCATTACAGCTATACCAGTGGTGCCGTTCTTGAAACACCGATGGGAACAATGGAAGGCCATTATGAAATGATTGATACTGACGGTCGATTATTTCAAATAGAGATCCCTGTTTTCCGCCTTGCACTTCCAACATTGATAAATTAATTATGGCAACTTATTTAATTGGTGATATTCATGGCTGTTACCATGAACTGCGCCACCTTCTTGATAAAGTGAATTTTGATCCTACACAGGACACATTATGGTTAACCGGTGATCTTGTTGCTCGAGGACCAGACTCACTTGAAGTGCTACGTTTTGTAAAAAGCTTAGGCTCTTCTCTAAAACTTGTTTTGGGTAATCATGACCTTCATCTTTTAGGTGTATTTGCAAAAATTAGCCGGAATAAACCAAGAGATAAACTTAATGAATTACTCAATGCCCCAGATGTCGATGAGTTAATTAATTGGTTAAGACGCCAACCTGTACTTCAAGTTGATGAAGAAAAGAAAATTATTATGGCACATGCAGGGATCACACCACAGTGGGATTTAGAAACTGCAAAAATGTGTGCCCGTGAAGTCGAAGCCATTTTAAGTAGTGATAGCTATCCTTTATTTATTAATTCAATGTATGGCGATCTACCCAATAATTGGTCACCTGAACTTACTGGCTTAGCACGATTACGCTTTAGTACCAATGCATTCACTCGAATGCGCTACTGCTTCCCTAATGGTCAATTAGATATGATTTGTAAAGACAAGCCATTAGAAGCCCCTGCACCATTAAAACCTTGGTTTGATTTGCCGAGTCAACTTCCGGAAGGTTATAGCATTATTTTTGGCCATTGGGCCTCTCTTGAAGGAAAAGGCACCCCTAATAATGTTTATGCTCTCGATACTGGGTGTTGCTGGGGAGGAAACCTCACTTGCTTGCGCTGGGAAGATAAACAATATTTCACTCAAGCTAGTCTATCTGCACCTAAGTAACCCTTTTCATTATCTTCATTTCAAGCGCAAAAAGTAAAAACTCAATTTTTGCGCTTTACTCATTCCACCCTACTTATTTTTACCTAATTTATTTTTTGATACTAAAAAGAACATTTCTTGTATAAAAACGAACACCATAAAAAATAATAAAAACTAATCGTTATTAATCAATATGTTATTTTTTTTCGATGCGAAATAAGCAGGGAAAACCACAATATTGAGAATAAAAAATCTATATATTGATTAATGTCTCATATATTATTCTTATAAAGTGAGTTTATTAAAATATAAATAATGATTACTTTTAAATAATAAACTTTTATAAATAAAATTCTTAGTTAGTATAATAACTCTTATTTTTTATTATTCTTATATTAATAAAATAGGAATAATAAAAAGGGAGATATTTAATCTCCCTTTTTATTTAATTCTTGTTATTTTCTTCTTTTTAATATTTCAAAGCAGTAGTTATGAGAGTTGTTTTCATCAGCTTCATGATATTCCATAAAGGTAGAATTCCATTCATCAGGCTCATAATCAGGGAATGTTGTATCACCAATTACTTCAGCATCGATGTGTGTTAGATAGAGTGTATTAGCCATAGGTAAAAACTGCTCATACACTTTACCACCACCGATAACCATAATTTCATCATGATTTTCAGCAGCTTGCAAAGCTTCTTCTACAGACTTCACCCAAACAACTTCACTATCTGTTCCTGGTTGGCTACTTAACACAATATTGAGACGATTCGGTAAAGGACGCCCAATAGATTCATAAGTCACCCGGCCCATAATAACGGGTTTATTTAGCGTATTCTTTTTAAACCATGCGAGGTCACCTGGTAATGTCCAAGGCATTGCCTTTTCCATACCAATAATGCGATCCATCGCTAATGCTGCGATTAAACTAATATTCATTTACACACCTACGGGTAAAGATGGGAAAAAAACTGCTCACACTATACGTAAAGCTAAAACCTGAGTCGATACAAATTATGCTTCCTAGATAATAAATAATTGCTTTATACTCGAAGTGTTAACTTAATCATATAAGATTCAATCATTATAATATTGTTATATACAAGGCGCTATTATGCTTGAAACTTCTTTAGTCGTTTTTACAATTGCTTTACTTGGTATGATCTCACCGGGCCCAGACTTTTTTCTCGTTGTAAAAAATGCGGCGCGTTATCAACGATCTGCAGCAATGATGACTGCAATGGGAATTGTGGCAGCATTACTTGTGCATATGTCATATTGTGTTGCAGGTATTGCCGTTCTTATCACAACAACACCTTGGCTCTTTTCCATTTTGAAATATGCTGGTGCTGCTTATTTGCTATGGATTGGTTTTCAGAGTTTGCTGTCAAAATCTAATCATTCGATTGATGAAAACTCAGATAAGCATTCGCAGATCAGCTTTAAAAAAGCCTTTATGCAAGGCTTTCTCTGTAATTTACTCAATCCTAAAGCTACTTTGTTTTTTCTTGCCGTTTTCACTCAGGTATTAAGTGTTGATTCAAGCATTGGAGAAAAGCTGTGGTATGCCTTTATTATTTGGGGCTTAGCCATAGTTTACTGGCCTTTATTGGTTTTATTAATCCAAAGCGCACCTGTCAGAAGAGTGCTTAATAAAATCCAAAAAGGAATTGATAAAGTGTTAGGTGTAGTACTGATTGGTTTAGGTATTAAAGTCGCATTGAGTTAAATAAAAAACCTCTTTAATAAAATTTATTAAAGAGGAATAACTTATTTATAGTAAATTTAAACTTAAATCATTATCACTCTTTAAATAATCAATAATATCCAGCAAAACCATTTCATTCTCAAGACGATTAGATTTATTTCTTATTTTATCTAAAATTGTTTCATAATTATCTCTAATAACATTGGCAATATTATTTTTTATTTCATCATCATAGTTATTCTTACTAAAAAAACTTTTCATTTTTCGATTAAAATCAGATATAAAATATTCATCCCCTGCTGTTTTTTCTTCCGATTTAATAATATCATTGGACTCTAATAATCCTGACTCAAGCATACTATCCACAAATTCTTTTACGCCCTCACTATTTTTCAATTTATTTTCCAAGAGATTTAATATTGATTTTATAAAACCATCATTATTATAATTTCCAACATTATACTTTTTTGCTTTATCAATAAAAATTTTAGTTATATTTATAATTAGATTTTTCTCCATTTCCATCGAGTAAATATCATGTATTGTATTAACTAAATACATTATTGAATTACTCATTTTATGGGATATTTTTCCATCAAGCTCTTTACAAACATAATCTATTGCAGTGTCAATACATTGTCTATAATTAAAGTTAATATAATTTAACATACTAGAGCATTCTGGATTATGTATATTCAATTGTTCAAATTGTTCTTTTTCGTAATTATTAATCACATCTAAAGAGATACTCATTATAGTAATGAAGTCTTCTTTTGTTTTGGATTTTTCATAAAGATATTTTTGTATTATTTTTTTAGCTATATCATAAGAATCATTTTTCACTGCTATATTTAAACTTAAAAAGAATGATTCTAATGTCTCTTTCTTAAAACTAACAAAGTCAGATTTTATTAGTCTACATTTATTAGTTTTTATTTGCCCATCTCTGTCAAAAAGAGTGGATAAATTATTTATCTTAGCATGTTGTCCTTTATCTAACAAAAAAGTCAAATCAGTCTTTAAATTAAATATTTTCTTTATAAAAAAAGACAACTTAGATAAAAAAGTTTTACTCTTCTCTCCCACATAAAAATTATTGAAGTTATTTAAAATACTATTAATTTCATTTTTTATTTTATGATTTTCTTTTTTATTTATATCGATATCTTTTATTAAATTAGTTTGAAAACGAGTGTTGTTTACTTTCATGATGACTCCTTATCTCATAATAAAACAATCCCTTATTTATCTATATTTTAATACAAAAAAAAGCCCTTATTACTAAGGGCTTTAAATATAAAAAATGACCCGTCCTAAATAAGGTTGACACTTTTCCAATCTGAAATTGGAGAATGTAATGAAACCAATCACTAAACGAACTCAACGCGATTATTCTCTCGCTTTTAAATTACAGCTTGTTGACCAAGTTGAAAAAGGCGAAATAACCTATAAACAAGCCCAAGATCACTATGGTATACAAGGATGCTCTACTGTTTTAGTTTGGCTTCGTAAGCATGGTAGGTTAGATTGGTCAAACGGTACCCCTGATACTTTTTATAGAGGTTCAGCTATGACCCAATCTTCTGAACAACAAACGCCGGAACAACGCATTAAGATCCTTGAAAAGGAACTTGAAGAAGCTCGGCTTAAATCCGATTTTTTCGAAGCTGTGGTTAAAGTCATGGATAGAGACTTTGGAGTTCGTTTGTCAAAAAAGCGCAAAGCCGAGTTATTAAAGAAAAAACGGTTAAAAACCTCACCGTAACAATTGCTTGCCGTTTTATGCAGATCAGCCGACAGGCTTATTACAAGAGGCTGGATAGAACTGAGGAACGAAAGAAAGCAGATTCGGCCATTATTGATGTTGTTAAATCTGAACGAGTCTTACAACCTCGACTGGGTGGGCGTAAATTACATTTTATTTTAAAGCAAAAACAGATGGTTATTGGTCGTGATCGGCTATTTTCTTTATTGAAAGAACATCAGTTACTGGTGCCTAATAAACGGGCTTATCATCGAACAACCTTAAGCCATCATCGTTTTCATCGGCATCCAAATTTAATTAAGTCAGGGTTTATCCCCACACAACCAGAACAGCTTTGGGTGGCAGATATTACCTATTTATCGACGCATGAAGGTGATACTTATTTAAGTTTAATTACGGATGCGTATTCACGAAAAATCGTGGGATATCATTTAGATAACAATATGAAAACAAGTTCAGTGAAGAAATCGTTGGTTCAGGCGTTAAAAAAACGGACTTCGACAACTTCGTTAATCCATCATTCAGATCGAGGGATACAGTATTGTTCTTCGGAATATCAGAAGATACATAAAGAGCATAATATTCAATGTTCTATGACTGATGGGTATGATTGTTATCAAAATGCCTTAGCAGAACGAATTAATGGAATATTAAAAATGGAGTATCTACTGATAAAACCGAGTAATCTGGAACAAGCAAGAAAATTAGTAGAAGAATCAATTCAACTCTATAATGAAAAACGGCCACACTTATCGTTAAACTATAAAACGCCCGATGAAGTACATCGAGCGTTTTATGCCTGAAAAGTTGTCAACTTATATCAGGACTAGTCAAAAACAAATAAATTTTAGAAATTAATTTTCAGTGTTGCATTAATACCACTTGAGCTTACATCACTATTATACTGACCTTGGTAAGAAAGCCCGAAAGTTGTTGATTTGCTTAATTGTGCATCAACACCTAGACCAACACCAAACAGATTATCCAGTTTGCCACCACGTAAAGTTGCATCACCGGAATTAGATAAGAAAAGACGTGATTCAGGGCGGTTATCACCAAATAAATGACTTGCAGAAATATCGCCTTTTAATGCCATATTAACGCTACCAGCCATAAATGGATATCCACCACGTAAACCGATAGTACCTACTTGAATATCTTGTGAATCAGTCTTAGTGATAAATTTCATATTACCGACATTTTCATTGATATCATCAGTTGATACACGTAACCAACTGAATCCTGCATATGGCTCAATAGAGTACTGATTCGTATTAAATTGAGTATAAGCACCTTCTAAGAAAATTTGAGTAATTTTTGCATCATAACTTGTAGAGTTATAACCTGCATTTTGTCCTACCCAGAGTGTTCTTTTAGCATCTCTATCTTGGTTAGTATGTGTAAAACCATAGTTTAACGAAGCCACATCAAATAAATTAGACACACCATAAGCACCAATATGGATATCGTTGCTATCTATTTTGCCGTGTTCATTCCCTTTATATTTGGTTGAACCCGCACCGAAGAAGAGGCCTGCTTTGGTATTTTCGGTCACATCTATTTCTGCGCCTAATAAACCGACATAAAAATCAACATCCATATTACTATGACCATAATCGATGTTGCCCCATTGTCCAATACCCGTCATCCAAATACGTGCATTACTATTATCCAATTTAGCATAACGGCCTTGTCCAATACCCATTGCTTGATCTTTCACTGTGCGTGTTAAACCTAACACATTCACTACACTTGCACTGTTAGCATTAAGGTACATATCACTGCCCAATGATCCATAAGTCTTATTCAGATCTCTTTCATTCATTGGTAATACAGCATTGAATAAATCGCCACGACCTGTGCTATCTAAAGAATTAGCAATAGAACGGCCATTTTCATTATTCGCAAATGTGGCTAAAGAGGTATTTTCTTTCTTACTTAATGTACCTGTAATTGTGTTGTCTTTTACAGAAACATTTTTATCAAATAATGCATAATCACTGCCTGGATTGTTATTCGCTAACATTTTAGTTTTAGTACGATTATCAACTAAATTGTCTGCATTAACGGTACCTATTGTGACGGTATTATTAAGGTAAATATCTTTTAATTGACCTTCACTATCAGCACCAATATCTAAACTTGCCCCTTTATTTAAGGCCATATCTCCGACATTAACATCATGCCCAACGGTAACTAAGTACGTGCCTTTATCGTTGATATTAATATTAGCTTTGTGGCTTTCGTTTGATGCTAGTTGGCCTTGTTGTGTAAAGGTATCGTTATAGCGATCAATAACACTTAATTTACCACCATTAACGTTAACAGCTTCAGTGCCAAACGATTCGGTAAAGCCATATAAAGTACCTTGTTCGACTGTTGTACCGCCACGATAAGTATTATCGCCAGTCATAACCAATGTACCTTCGCCTTTCTTAACTAAAGCCCCATCATACAAACCAGCGTTAATTTTAGCTTGAATAGCATCAGCTCGTTTTTGGTAATACTCTTTACGCCATTTTTCAGCATCTTCTTTGCTAACAATATGGGAAGTTGGATCAGGGTTACCATCGTTGATAACAAAATCAGTACCTAGATTGTAATCACCACCAGCTGCAATGCCTTTATCTGTATATTCCTTCAACCATGCGAGATCTTCTTGTTCACGTAGATCTAACGCAGTTTGTGAAATATCATTTGTCCAAACATCAAGTGGAGTCATGCTTAAGTTATATTCAAATTTACCTAAGAACTGACCCGGACCATACATCCCTTTATCTAAATCCGGCGTACCCCAACCATAACGCACATCAGGCGTTCCTTCAGCCGCAGTCCAGCTATCATATAAAGAGCCATCTGGATTACGGTGATTGGCTGTTGTAAACATCACATCACGTATTTGCATCGCATTCATTGATTGATAGCGTGACATCAATACGCCCATGGCACCTGTAACATGAGGAGCAGCCATTGATGTACCACTAAAGGTATTCCAACCTGCATTTCCCTCTTCATCAACAACTGACGAATAAATGTTGCGACCTGGTGCAACAACCGTCCACCATTTCGCATTGCCCGCTTCATTAAAGATTTTTTCTAATTCATAACCTGATTTGTCCGCATTCTGTTTCAGACCCGCAACCGCAATCCAATGTTTTTCTGCTTCAGGATTAAAGTAAGGATAAAGAGGACGATAATAAGGCTGAGCAAAGTCACGGTTACCGGTTGTAAATACTTGTACAACGTTAGTGCCTTTTACTGCATCATAAGCCGCATCAACAAAGGAAGGTTTATCGCCATAGACTTTTTTAAAGTAGAAATATTCATATTCAGTTTGTGCAGTGGTATCTACTGGCATATGCACTGTTGTATTACCGCCATCAGGGCCTACCGTTTTATCTGCGTTAATAATACGAGGGTTTGTACCCCAGCTATTATTAATTACCTGAGCCCCTGCATCGACCATGGCTTTCCAGCCAGTGTAGAAATAGGTGTAATCTTGATATGGCCCGTAGTTATTGCTGTCTGTTGCGCCTGTATTTCCTAAATAAACATCAGCTCCCCACGCTACCCCATGCATACCATTGCCATCACGGCTTGCGCCTACGGTGCCTGTAACATGTGTTCCGTGTGTATCATTCACTCCTTTGATCCAACCTCCATCAACATCAAAGGCCTGACCTTTTTCATAATGTCCCCCCATTTCCTGAGGGTAACGCATACCCGTTGAACCATATTGGCCTTTGGCTTTCACAGCATGAAACCGAGCATCATTCAATTCTGGATGTGATAATAATGCACCAGAGTCCATTACACCGATTTTGGCACCTTGCCCATGGAAACCAAGTGCATAAGCACTAGAGGCATTCATAGCCGCCAAGCCCCAGTCTTTTTGATATTCTTGGCTTTCCCAACTTTTTGTATCACCTAATTGTCCAGCTTCTGAATATGCAACGGAATATCCAGAAAAAAATAACGCGGATGCAACAAGGGATAGTTGGAATATATTTTTATTTATTCTATTATTTTTATTCATTTTGTGATGGTGACTTAAAGCTATTTCTTTGTTCATTCTGTACCTTCAGTTATATTTAAATTA
Source organism: Proteus vulgaris (assembly GCF_023100685.1). Lineage (NCBI taxonomy): Bacteria > Pseudomonadati > Pseudomonadota > Gammaproteobacteria > Enterobacterales > Morganellaceae > Proteus > Proteus vulgaris. The sequence goes on from NZ_CP090064.1 coordinate 3,578,148, forward strand.
ATAACATTTATTAAGGATCAAAAATAAAAGACGCAAAGATTCTCTTGTTTCTAGAGAAATAATTACTTGAAGGGCATCTCAAAAATATGATTTCATGCCAGAAAAATAGATAGATTGACTATGTAATCACAAATTAACAGATAGATTAAACAGATTTAGATCGCAATACATTATATTACAAAAAGTTAAAACCAACTTTAATCAACATTGTTTCTATTAATATCAATATTTAAATCAATTTAATAAAGAGAGTGTAGATAAAAAAACAATTACTCTAAATTAATTAACAAATTAAAAATGAGAATATTATTCTCTATTTAACTTTAGTCGAAAAAATATAATCTGCATTATTTAGATATAAAAAAAAACAGTATTTTTATTTTAAAAATACTGTTTTTATTTTAATTTAGCACTATGACTAAGCTATTATTCTACAGGCGTGATTTCCATTTGTCCTACCATTCCTTTATCTGCATTTTCTAGTAACTGGCTGTAATACAAGAAAGGAAAGTGGGAATAAGAAGGTTGTTTTAGCTCCACTAATAACTCACTCTGACTTTCTATCCAAACCGTATCTTTCCAACCAAAATCCGCAGGTGAAGGTTTTTGCCCATTATGATTAATGACTTTAAAACGAGCGCCTTCAATATGGAATGATTGAGGCGTTGGTACAGTGACAAGCCAACGTTCCCAGCCATTTTGTTTACCCACCAAATCAATTCTTGAAAGCTCCCAACGAGCATTATTGATACCTGGAGGACTGTTATGAAGTTGAATGGTTCTAGGTTGAATCGAGGTGGTAATTTGAGTGTCATCCAGCGCTAATTGCTGTGGTGCTTTATCAGTAACTAATGACATTAATCCTGTCGGTCTAATCGTCAATATATTGGCATTACGTAATAAATCGGAAGGCTCAAAGATACCACGAAGTCTGTCCATAAATCCGGCACTTTGCCCTGCTGTAATGATGACTTCACCACCTTCAGACATATCAACAAGTATTTCACGTCGTTCACCCGGAGCCATTGGAATTGATTTCAACTCTACGGGGGATGTTAATAAACCTTGATCAGAAGCGATAAGATAAAGCGATCGACCATCATTTGCGGTTAATTCATAACGACGAGCATTAGACGCATTGACCAAACGTAAGCGGATCCACCCTCTAGAAACTTCGATATAAGGATCTTCACGCCCATTCACGAGCAACGTATCACCATAAAAACCGTCACTTGCAGCTTCTTTGTCGTATTGCGGTGTGCCAAAATTATCAATTCGTTTATCTTGGATTATCAGCGGAAAATCATTTACACCATACTCTTTGGGTAAAGGTAGGGATCGACTCTCTTCATCTTCCACAATCCACATTCCCACCAGCCCGTTATAAACATGAGGCGCCATTTTAAAGGGAGTATTGGCGTGATACCAACACGTTGCTGCTTTTTGGCGAATGGGTAATACCGGCGACCAATACGCGCCTGGTGACATTAATCTAGCAGCCCCCCCGACTTGTGTACCAGGAACTAATAAACCACTTACGGTCATAGATACAGCTTCACTAAGACGGTTACTATAAATAAGTTTTATATCATCGCCACTTCTAACTTTGATTGTCGGTCCCGGTGTTGAGCCATTGATCCCCCAAACTTCCGCTTTTTGCGTACCATTAAATGCCCAATGCACATTTTGCAAAGTCAAAAACAGAGGCTGGCCACGACGAGATTCCAACAATGGCGGTATAGGTAATTGTTTATCATTGACTGATCCAGCACGAACAGAAGAAGATATTGAGCCCAGACATACCGCTAAGCCTGAAGCCTGAATAAACTGGCGACGACTAAATGACATACTTTCTCCGCAACAAAATACAAATATTCCTACCGCATAATCAAAAACATTGGACAGGAAAAAAAGCTGCTGTGATTTAAAGACAAAAGGACTTAAATGAAATTACGGGAGCATAATAGCGCGGATGTGACATAAATCCTAAAAATAGTTGATAACTATACTTTAAATAATTCGAGATGTAGTTAGGGGATAAGTAAGATACATACAAACATATACTTTAAATCATTCAAGATGCAGCTAGACGACAACGCTACAACTTGAAGTATGACGAGTATAAGCCTGAAAATCAGGCTTATATCTCATATAGATAATGTGTAGACGTTAATTTAATTTGCCAGGAAAATCACGCTTATTCATCTCTTCAACTTCTTTATCTAGCTCTTCAATTTTCTCTTTCATAATTTGGCGGCAATCTTCGGCTAATTCCCGAACTTGATCTTTGGTGTATTTTGAAACATCAATCGGAGGCAACATTTCAACAATCACGTAGCCATTATTCCAGCGATTGATTTTAATTTTACCTTGTGTTGTCGACACGCAAACCGGAATAATAGGTACACCAGCTTGAATTGCAGCATGAAACGCTCCTGTCTTAAACGGTAAGAGTCCACGACCACGACTACGCGTTCCTTCAGGGAACATCCATACTGAAATTTTCTTCGATTTAATTTGATCGGCAACTTGTGAAATTGTGCCATGTGCTTTAGAGCGGTTTGCTCTATCGATCAAAATATTACCCGTGATCCAATATAATTGACCAAAAAAAGGAATAAAGATTAAGCTTTTTTTGCCCACAGTCACTGTATTAGGTTGTACTGCATTCGACATTGTTACCATATCAAAATTATTTTGATGGTTTCCAATATAAATACTTGGGCCATAGCTTTTTGCATCTTTTGGAAAACGTTCAACAAGTTTAATCCCAAAAATACGAGATAACTTGCCAAATGCTCGTCCATAAGTCATTACATGTTTTGGATTTCTTGGTGAAAACATGCAATAAATTATTCCAAACGTCACCACAATAATGGTGTAAAGAATGACAATAATGCCTCGAATAATGGCTAACATAAGTTTTAGCGTCCTAAATAGAAGTGGGTCAATAGACCCACTAAATATCAATTAAGTATTAAGTTTAATTTGTTTCAATATCAATATGATCGATAACTTGAGCACCACGAGGTAATGAAGTTCCTCGGCGTCCACGTTTCGCTTTAAAGCTAACTAGCTCATTCATCGACATTGTCAGTTTACGCTTGCCAAAATGCAGTGTTACTGAAGCATTTTCTGGTAATACACGTAACCAAGCGACATTATCCTCACCACTTGCAGCTTGTGAAGCTGGAATAGAAACCATCTGGTTTCCTTTTCCTTTTACCATCGTTGGCAATTCTGCCGCTTCAAAAATCAGCATTCTACCGCCTTTAGTAATGATCATGATGAGATCAGTTAACTCATTATTCAAACGTTGTGGCGGTAAAGGTAATGCATTTTCAGGTAATGTTAGTAATGATTTTCCTGCTTTATTTTTAGAAGTTAAATCATCAACTTGGCAGATGAAACCATAACCAGCATCAGATGCCATTAAGATCTTATCAGTGCTTTCGCCCATAACAACATGGCGTAACTGGGCACCTTTCTGAATTTTTAATCGTTCAGTCAGCGCATCGCCTTTGCTACGACCAGAAGGCAAGGCATCAACATCAACGGTATAGCTTTGACCTGTGGTATCTATTAAGTGTACAGGCTGATTGCTCATTCCTTCAATAGCAGCGAAATAATCATCACCTGCTTTAAAACCAACAGATTGAGCATCAATATTATGGCCTTTCTGGCAACGAATGAGTCCTTTTTCCGACATAATGACCGTAACAGCTTCAGGATGTAGATGTTTTAATGGAATAGGTTCATCACCTGCATTACCACTAAAATAGCTAATCTCTTCGGCTTTAAGCACTTCGTGCTGACCATCTACAGTAAAGATTAATGCCTCATTTTTAGGGGCAAACAGCATTTGTTCAATGACATCACCTTGCTCTTTACCTAACGCAACTAAGCGAGTTCCACGTCCTTTTTTGTTCATTTCATTCAGTTGTTCTGCTGAAATAGCTAAAATGCGTGTTTTATCCGTGATGATAATAAACCAATACTGATCATTCTTTTTCTGTGGATCAACTAAGAAAGGCTCTAGTAACTCTGTTTCTTCTGAAACTGTCAGTAACCCTTTACCCGTTTTATTTTTTGTTTCCATCTCATCATAAGAGAGAACAGAACCATAACCTTCTTTTGTTGCCAGTAAATATTCTTGCCCAGCACTGCCTGCTAACATGTATTTCACGCTGGCTTCAGGTGGGAAAGTTAATTTTCCTGTTAGTGGTTCCCCCTGACTTCTCCCTGAAGGCATATCATTCGGGCTTAACGTATAGCTTCGACCAGTAGAATCAAGGAACAGAACAGGTTGATTACTCATGCCTCGGACTGCACTGTGATAACTATCCCCGGCACGGTAACTCATACCACTAGGATCAATATCATGTCCTTTTGCATTACGTACCCAACCCATTCCAGACAGCACAATGGTCACAGGCTCTGATGGCAACATATCTTGTTCATTAACCACTTTCGCCTCTTCCTGAGGGCGAATAGGGGAACGTCTGTCATCACCAAATTCTTTCGCGTCTGCTTCAATCTCTTTTTTCAGTAGCGTATTTAAACGGCGTGGTGAACTTAATAATTTTTCAATACTGTCACGTTCTTTTTCAAGCTCATCACTTTCACCTTTTAGTTTCATCTCTTCAAGTTTGGCTAAATGACGTAAACGTAACTCTAAAATAGCTTCAGCTTGAATATCAGATAACTCAAAGCGGCGCATTAATTCTGCTTTTGGCTCATCTTCATGACGAATGATCTCAATCACTTCATCAATATTAAGATAAGCAATTAATAAACCTTTGAGAATTTCTAAGCGACGCAACACTTTTTCTAAGCGATGATTTAGACGATTTGTGACTGTTTGGCGACGATACACCAGCCATTCATTTAAAATCGTCAGTAATCCTTTTACTGCTGGACGGTTATCTAACCCAATCATATTCAGGTTAACGCGATAACTTTTCTCTAAATCGGTATTTACGAACAAGTAGTACATCACTTGCTCTAAATCAACACGATTACTACGAGGAACAATCACAAGTCTGGTTGGATTCTCGTGATCGGATTCATCACGCAAATCTTCAACTAAAGGCAGTTTTTTTGCTCGCATCAAGGCTGCAATTTGCTCAAGTACCTTGGCGCCAGAAACTTGATGAGGTAACGCTGTGATAACGGCGCATCCCTCTTCTTTTTGCCAAACAGCTCGCATTCTGACCGAACCGCGACCCGTTTTATAGATTTTTTTAATATCGTCTTGAGCCGTAATAATTTCAGCTTCAGTTGGATAATCAGGGCCTTGAACATATTGCATCACCTCAGATAATCCCGCATCAGGATTATCTAAAAGCATCACTAAGGCTTGTCCAATTTCACGTGCATTATGCGGTGGAATATCCGTTGCCATCCCAACCGCAATACCTGTTGTGCCATTAAGCACGATATTAGGTAAGCGGGCAGGCAACATTTTCGGCTCTTGCATTGTGCCGTCAAAGTTAGGGATCCAATCTACCGTACCATGTCCTAATTCACTTAATAGAGTTTGTGAATATTTTGAAAGGCGGGATTCGGTATAACGCATTGCAGCGAAAGATTTCGGATCATCCGGCGCCCCCCAGTTACCCTGTCCGTCAATTAACGGATAACGATAAGAGAAAGGCTGAGCCATAAGTACCATTGCTTCATAACATGCACCATCACCATGTGGATGATATTTACCTAGCACGTCACCAACAGTACGGGCTGACTTTTTAAATTTAGCGTTATTACTTAAACCAAGCTCTGACATCGCATAAACGATGCGACGTTGCACAGGTTTTAGCCCATCTCCAATAAAAGGCAATGCACGATCCATAATGACGTACATGGAGTAGTTGAGATAGGCATTTTCTGTAAATAAGTGGAGCGCTTGGCGCTCTACACCATCATGAGTCAATTCACTCATTCAATTTTTTCCTCAGACTCTTGTGGTATCCATTACACTTCGATGTCAACTTCATCGCCTTTCTCTTGTAACCAATTTCGGCGATCTTCAGAGCGTTTCTTCGCTAACAACATATCCATCATGCCTAGGGTTTCTTGATAATTTTCATCATCAATTACCAATTGCACTAAACGGCGCGTATTAGGATCAAGCGTTGTTTCACGTAATTGAATTGGGTTCATCTCACCCAAACCTTTAAAGCGCTGTACGTTGGGCTTTCCTTTTTTACGGCTTAAACGTTGTAAAATGGCATTTTTTTCTGATTCATCAAGGGCATAATGAACTTCTTTACCTAAATCGATACGGTAAAGCGGTGGCATCGCCATATAAACGTGCCCTTGCTTAACAAGCGCAGGGAAATGGCGCACAAATAAAGCACACAGTAAGGTTGCGATATGTAAACCATCTGAGTCCGCATCCGCAAGGATACAAACTTTACCGTAACGTAATTGGCTTAAATCATCATTATCAGGATCCATACCAATCGCTACCGAAATATCATGGACTTCTTGTGACGCTAACACTTCATCTGAAGATACTTCCCATGTATTTAGAATTTTACCACGTAGTGGCATAATCGCTTGATACTCACGATCACGCGCTTGTTTCGCTGAGCCTCCTGCAGAGTCTCCTTCAACTAAAAACAGTTCGGTATACCGTAAATCTTGAGAAGTACAATCAGCCAATTTACCCGGCAATGCTGGCCCTGAAGTGAGTTTCTTTCTCACCACTTTTTTGGCAGCACGCATACGACGTTGAGCGCTACTAATTGCCATTTCAGCAAGTAATTCACCGACTTGAACATTCTGATTTAGCCATAAGCTAAAAGCATTTTTTACAGCATTTGCAACAAATGCACTGGTTTGTCTTGAGGAGAGTCGCTCTTTAGTTTGCCCTGCAAATTGAGGATCTTGCATTTTCACTGATAATACATAAGCACAACGCTCCCATGTATCATCGGCAGTTAGTTTAAGACCTCTTGGTAGTAAATTACGGAATTCACAAAATTCACGCATTGCATCTAACACACCTTGGCGTAAACCATTTACGTGTGTACCACCTTGAACTGTCGGAATTAAGTTAACATAGCTTTCAGTGAGTAGATCGCCACCTTCAGGCAGCCATAACATAGACCATTCAACCGCTTCGTTATCCCCTTCAAATTTTCCAGTAAAAGGCTCTTCAGGAAGGCGAATAAATTCAGCGACAGCTTCACTTAAATAATCGGTTAAGCCGTCAGCGTAGCACCAGTTTTCTTGTGTGTTATTCACTTTATCAACAAAAGAGACATTAACACCGGGACACAATACGGCTTTGGCTTTTAATACGTGAGATAAGCTTTTGGCGGAAAAGCGAGGAACATCAAAATAAGAGCCATCAGGCCAAAAATGCACACTTGTTCCAGTATCTCGCTTTGCACAAGTTCCAATTTCGTGTAACTCTTCGACTTTGTCGCCATTTTCAAAAGCAATTTGATAAATCTTACCATCACGACGAACGGTCACTTCAATACGCTTAGAAAGTGCGTTAACAACCGAGATCCCTACACCATGTAGCCCACCGGAAAATTGATAGTTTTTATTAGAGAATTTTCCTCCGGCGTGGAGGTGAGCAAGAATTAACTCGATAGCAGAGACCTTAAGTTCAGGATGAATATCGACAGGCATTCCTCGCCCATTGTCGATAACTTCGATAGATTGGTCTTCATATAAAATGACATCGACCTTCGATGCGTGTCCCGCAAGCGCCTCGTCCACGCTATTATCTATCACTTCCTGTGCCAAATGGTTCGGTCTAGTCGTATCAGTGTACATGCCAGGACGGCGACGTACTGGTTCTAGACCATTAAGAACCTCAATATCCTTTGCGTTATAACTTGATTGAGTCATTGTTTTAATCTGCGGTTCGCTGTTAGAAAATACTGTTTATAATAACAGGTGTTTGCGGCAATATGATATTAATTTTCGGGTAGATACATCAACCTACGTTTTACAGGTTAATTAACCGAAAGGCTAAATTATCTTTAAAAATTGAATAATTTTCGGAAAAAAACGTTCAAAACCCACAAATGCGTGATTTCCATCCGATTCTACGGTTTGCCTACACGCGCCAAGATATGAGACAGCTTGACGATAATCAAGTATTTCATCTCCGGTTTGTTGAAGCAACCAAATAAGTTCGGGTGATGTAATTACGGGAATACGTAAGGCAAGTAACTCATCCATATGATGAGGTTCTAATTTATACTTTTGATGTGTATAGGGATTTTCGTTTTCACCCAAGAAATTTTGTAAGAGATCAAAAGGACGAATAGCGGGATTAACAACAACAGCAGGTAAATTAAAACGCTGAGATAACCAGATCGATAAATAGCCACCTAATGATGAGCCAATTAATCCAAGCTTATCATTTGCACTTTCTTTGACTATTGTTTCAATTAATTGAGCCGCTTCTTTAGGATAAGGTGGCAATTGAGGCACTATTAATTCAATTTCAGGATGCGTTGCTTCTAACCATTGCCGAAAAGCTTGGGCTTTAGCGGATTTTGGTGAGCTATTAAAGCCATGTAAGTAAAGAATACGAGACATGACTTAATAGCCATCCGCATCAAGATCAGGACAGAATTCAGTGCCTGATAAACGATATACCTGTGTTTCAACTTTACCTTTTTCATCCGATGAAAGAGACATTTCTAAATAGCGCCAACCTGGAGAAACCGTATCCAAGGTAAAATTTGTGCAATGAGGGCGAAACTGAATACAAGTCGAAGGCGTTGCCAACATACGAATACCATTCCACATTTCATCCATTTCTTGATGAATATGACCACAAAGCATCATTTTCACCTGAGTATGGCCTTTTAAGCGCTCAGATAATTCTTGAGAGTTTCTTAAACTATGTTGATCTAACCATGTACATCCAGAAGGCATAGGATGATGATGTAACAAAATGATCGTATCCCTGTGTTTTTGGCTTTCAAGGCAACGTGTTAGCCAATCTAGCTGACAATCTGATAACTCACCATGAGGAACGCCTTGAATTTGGCTATCTAATAACAGCATTTGCCAACTATCACCAATCAACACTTGTTTTGCCGACAAAATACCTGCCTGATTTAAAGCATCAATCATCGCAGGTTGATAGTCATGATTACCTGGCAACCAAACACAAGGTGGTGTTAGTGTTGCAATACCATCAGCGAAATGCTGATAAGCTTCAAAGGTTTGATCTTGAACTAAATCACCTGTCGCAACAATCAAGTCCACCTCAAGCCCCTGCTCTCTAATTGCATTTAATACCGCATGGTAGCTACGATAGGTATTAATGCCCAGCAGAGTATCCTCCACATTAGCGAAGAGGTGGGTGTCTGTGATCTGTAATATTCTTACGGTGTTTTTGTGTTTCACCGATAATTCAAGCTGGCTTTCCAAAAGGTTTCCTTGTTTCACTCTCATTAGCCGTTATGTTAACGTATTTTCGTAGTAAAGATCTGCCAACCAATACACATTTCAAAAGATTAGTGAGAAATATTCTCGCTTTCAGTCACGTTTTTTTCACTTCATTTTACAATTTAATTCATTTGATATCGTATACTTAGAGATAGTTACTCTACTTGATAATATCGTTAAAAACACCCTTTAACCGTTTATTAATGCATTAAATTACTGACCAACGCTCTCTTAGTGCAATATGATGAAGTTGTAACCATTGCAGAGCAATAACAGATGCTGCATTATCAATAACGCCTTCTTCAACCCAACGATAGGCTTGTTCTCGGCTCACTACATGAACACGAATATCTTCGTTCTCACACGCTAACCCATGAATACCTTTTGCCGTTGTTGCATCAACTTCGCCAACATAGACATGCATTCTTTCACTGGTGCCACCAGGACTAGAAAGATAACTAATAATTGGCTCACATCGCCCAACAATAACGCCCGCTTCTTCTTGGGCTTCGCGCCTAACAACGTCTTCTGGGCTTTCCCCTTGTTCGACCATACCGGCAATCACTTCTAGCAACCAAGGTGTCTCACTGGTTTCATACGCAGGAATACGAATTTGCTCAATTAATACAACTTCATCACGTTTAGGATCATAAGCTAACAAAACCCCCGCATTGCCTCGCTCAAAGACTTCACGTTTAACTTCTTCACTCCATCCACCTTCAAAAAGGCGATGTTTAAAGCGGTACTCAGTCATACGGAAAAAGCCTTTATATAAATCTCTTTGAGAGAGCAATTTCACGTCTTCACGACCGTATAAAAATGGTATATTTTCCCTTTTCTTCATACAATGTTCCTTAAGTTACATTTAAGAGTCTTTTTATTGCTTACGTTTAATACAGATTTAAAGAAATTTGCCAACAATTCATGTAAAGTTAATCTAAAATAAAAGGATATGGCACAAATGGCTACCCCTACTTAGGGAAACAATCTGCTAGAATTATCCCCAATCAAGATTAACAGAGGCAACTCAGCGAAACTGTTGCAACAAGGAATTAAAATGAAAAAACTGCTCTCTCTTTTGGTCACGATGAGTTTGGCAGGATTCAGCACTGCAAGCCAGGCTGAGGATCTGCTTCAAGTTTATCAAAAAGCAAAGGACAGTAACCCTGAGTTACGCAAGTCATTAGCTGAAAGAAATCAAGCTTTTGAAAAAATTAATGAAGCTCGTGGATCATTATTACCACAATTAGGATTAGGTGCATCCGCAGATTATAAAAGCGGCTACCGTGACGCAAGAGATACCGAATCCAATTCTATTGGTGCAAGTTTAACGCTAACTCAAAGTGTGTTTAACATGGCGTTATGGCGCCAATTAAACATTCAAGAAAAAACAGCGGGCATGAGTGATGTCACTTACCAAACAAGTCAGCAAAAGCTGATTTTAGACACTGCTACCGCTTACTTTGATGTTTTACGTGCTATTGATTCATTATCATTTATTGAAGCGCAAAAAGAACAAGTTTACCGCCAGTTAGATCAAACAACTCAACGTTTTAACGTAGGTTTAGTCGCAATTACTGACGTACAAAATGCGCGTGCTAATTATGATAGCGTACTGGCACAAGAAGTAGCGGGTCGAAATCAATTAGATAACGCATTAGAGAAACTGCGCCAAGTTAGTGGTATCTATTATATTAATCTAGCATCACTGAACATCAGCCGTTTTTCAACAACTTCACCAGATTCTATTGAGAAACTGTTAAAAGATGCCGAAGAACGTAACTTAAGTTTATTGAGCGCACGTTTAGGTCAAGATTTAGCTCGCGAAAATATTCGTTTAGCGCAATCAGGTCACTTACCAACTGTAGACTTAAATGCATCAACTGGCGTATCAAATAGCCATAATCATGGTAGTGCATTACCACCAGCAGATGTTAGTAGCCGTAATAGTTACAGTGGTCAAAATAGCATTGGTTTGTCTGTTAGCATCCCTCTGTATACTGGTGGCAGAACAAGCTCACAAGTTGAACAAGCACAATATGGCTTTACAAGTGCAAGCGAACAATTAGAGTCGGTTTATCGCTCTATTGTCCAAATCGCGCGCTCTTCTTATAACAATATTTCTGCATCAATCAGTAGCATCAAAGCGTATCAACAAGTTGTTGTTTCTGCACAAAGTTCATTAGATGCAACTGAAGCGGGTTATCAAGTGGGTACTCGTACTATTGTTGATGTGTTGAATGCCACAACAACGCTTTATGATGCAAAACAGAAATTATCTAACGCACGTTATGACTATTTAATTAACCAATTAAATATTGAATACGCGCGTGGCACATTAAACGAGAATGACTTAATTCAGCTTAATAATGCACTAGGAGAAGAAGTTTCAACTTCACCAGATAACATTATTCGCCCGTTAACAAGCCCTGCTCTTAACGTTGCGCCTTGATCGTGAATTAAGAAATTAATTAGTTTCTTATAATAAAAAACCGCTTTCAGCAATAAACTGATAAGCGGTTTTTTTTATGCTTTCTCTTCACATAAGATATTGTGTTATGAATTAAATTAAGATCTCAACAATATCTATATTCTTGTATTAACAAATACCTTAATCACAATTAGGTTAAAAAGAGAGGATTTACCTAATTTCATTACTCTTAACCTTATAAAGATCACAAATTTCTGGTTATCCTTGATGATTAGGTGTTTCTTATTTATTTTCTAGACTATTTAACCTATCCTAGCTTTTATTTTGAACGTTTTACCTTTTATGGATCTTACCAATATGCCAATGAAACGTACCAAATCGATTAATCGTGATGCTTTTCGTAAAGCATTCCGTCCTTATCGTCTGGCGCCTGTTGCAATCGCCATCACTGCTGTATTCGCGCTTTCAGGATGTGAAGAGAGCGACGAGACAGTTTCACTGTATATGAACGCACAAGAATGTGCTCAAGCGAATCCGTCACAAGCGGCACAGTGTGAAGACTCTTATCGCACTGCATTGCAAGAAGCGCAGCGTACAGCACCTAAATACGCCACATTAGAAGACTGCGTAGCTGAATTCGGTGATGCTCAATGTACTCAAACTGCGTCTATTGATGGACAGCCTGTTAGTACTGAAAATGCCAATAATTTAAACCCAGACAGCTCACAAATGGCACAAGCTAATTCAGGTGGTAGCTTCTTTATGCCATTAATGGCGGGCTATATGATGGGTCGTCTTATGGGTGGTGGCGCACCAGCACAACCACTGTTTAGCTCGCGTAATCCAACAAGCCCTGCAAACGGTAAATTTGTGGATGCAACAGGCCGTAACTATGGTCCTGCGGTTGGTGGTCGTCAAATGAACGTACCAAAAACAGCAATGACGCCAAAACCATCAACAACCTCAACGGTAACTCGAGGTGGCTTCGGTAATACAGTATCAAGACAAGCTGCGGCTCAGCGTACCAGTGCAACGAATAATAACCGTAGCTCAACCGGTTCATCTTCTTACCGTTCAGGTGGCTAATTAACACCATGAAACGCGAAAATATTATTGAACGCCCGGATTGGCGAGAAAAAGCAACGGAATTTGGCTTTAACTTTCATACCATGTATGGCGAGCCTTATTGGTCTGAAGATGCTTATTATCAATTCTCAATGGATGAAGTTGAAACTCTAGAAGAAACCACGGAAGAGCTTCATCAGATGTGCTTACAAGTCGCGGATAAAGTGGCGAACAGTGAAGAGTTGCTAACTCGTTTTCAAATCCCGCGTCACTGCTGGGATTTTGTGCGTGACTCTTGGAAATCATCGCAACCTTCACTCTATTCACGTCTTGATTTAGCCTATGACGGTAAAAGCCCAGCAAAACTGTTAGAAAATAATGCAGATACTCCAACCTCACTGTATGAATCTGCTTTTTTTCAATGGATCTGGCTTGAAGATCAAGTTAAGGCTGGCCGTTTACCGCAAAATGCAGATCAATTTAACAGTATTCAAGAAAAGTTAATTGATCGCTTTGCTGAGCTTCGTGATCAATACGGAATGCGTTATCTGCATATGTCTTGCTGCCAAGACACTGAAGAAGATCGCGGTACAGTTCAATATTTACAAGATTGTGCCGAAGAAGCCCAAGTAACAACTGATTTTGTCTTTATTGAAGATCTGGGTTTAGGTGAGCGTGGTGAATTAACTGATCTGCAAGATCAGATAATCAGCAACATGTTTAAGCTTTACCCTTGGGAATTTATGTTCCGTGAAGACTTCTCAACTAAACTGGCTGATGCTGGTATTCGTTGGTTAGAACCTTCTTGGAAGAGCATTATCTCAAATAAAGCATTATTACCAATGCTTTGGGAAATGTTCCCTAATCACCCTAATCTGCTACCTGCTTATTTCTATGAAGGTAAAGCGCCTGATTCATTATCACGTTATGTTATCAAGCCACTGTTTTCACGCGAAGGTGCAAATATTCGTATTGTTGAAAACGGCAAGGATATCGCTGTCGCAGATGGCCCTTACGGTGAAGAAGGTTTTATTGTCCAAGATTTTCATCCGTTGCCGAAGTTTGGTGATAGCTATACCTTAATTGGCAGCTGGCTGGTTAATGATCAATCTGCGGGTATATGCATCAGAGAAGATAGAGAGCTTATCACACAAGATCTCTCACGCTTCTATCCGCATATTATTTTAGATTGATAGAAATCTTAAAATTATATTGAGCACCTTATTGCTTGTTAGCGGTAAGGTGTTTTTTTATTCAAAATAGCTTTCTATTTTGATGATTTCAATATAAGACTATATTCCAGAGATGATCATATCCATAGCAGACACTATTGCTGTATGGATCTCAGGCCTAACACACAATATAAACAAAATGTTAAGTATATTAATTATATCTATATAGAAAATTGAAAAGGTTAATAACGAGGGAAATATAATGAGTCGATACATTATATTTAATTTAAAAAAGGCCAAATTCCATAAAATGAATTTGGCCTTTTATTTATATCAATAGGTTTTATTGGATGGTTTTATCCAATTTGAAACGTCATCATACTTAGTGATTTATTCACAATATCATTATTCAGCACTGTTGCCTTTTCACCCGCTTGTTTTAAACCTAATAGATACAAAACAGGCAAAAAATGATCGGGAGTGGGATGTGACAATCTCCCTTCTTCTGTTGATAAAATCGTAAATAACGCTTCTGGTACCTTATCGCTTTGTAAACTATTTTCGACTGTCTCATTAAAAGCCAATGCCCAAGGATAAGGTGTCGCATCGCTATTTTGCCAGTCCATCATTCTTAAATTGTGAACGATATTACCGCTACCAATAATTAAGACGCCTTCTTTACGTAATTCAACCAGCTTTTTTCCTAACTCATAATGCCATTGCGCTGATTGGTGTGCATCAATACTTAATTGAACAACAGGAATATTCGCGTTGGGATACATTTTTTCGAGTATCCCCCAACTTCCATGATCTAATCCCCATTGATCCATATCGAGTTTTAATTTAATCGGATCAATAAGATCTTCAATCAGCGCAGCTAAACCTATCGAACCTCGCGCTGGATATTCTATCGCATATAATTCTGCAGGAAATCCATAAAAATCATGAATTGTCTTTGGTTGCGACATTGCCGTTACATAAGTTCCATCGGTATACCAATGGGCAGAAATCACTAAAATCGCTTTAGGTTGAGGAAGTGTTTCCCCTAATTTTGACCAGAGGCGAGTATATGTATTGTCTTCTAATACATTCATTGGGCTACCATGCCCAATAAACAGCGCTGGCATCATTTTTGTGTCCATAATCACCTCTTATGGCTTGTGATCTTATGGCGTTAGCATAGCGCCTTCTTACTTGAAATATAGTCAAAGAAGTATGAAATAGTTATTCAAAAAATATGAAAAAAGCCACCTAAGTTTCCTTAAGTGGCTTGAATAAGTGTGTGTGTGTTTTCAGTGTCGGTTATAACATGTTAATTTCAGCCAGCTTTTTTCTCCTCACGAAGACGATAAGCCACTAAATCTTCAATAGTTAACACAGGCATATTGTGCTTTTTAGCAAAAGTAATCACTTCAGGTGCTCTTGCCATTGTGCCATCGTCATTGGTTAATTCGCATAACACTGCAACTGGTTTAAAACCAGCTAATGTTGCTAAATCAATTGACGCTTCTGTGTGTCCTCCACGAGTCAATACACCACCAGGTTGGCCTCGTAATGGGAATACATGGCCTGGACGATTTAAATCACTTGGTTTTGCATTGTCAGCAGCAGCTGCACGTACTGTGGTTAAACGATCAGATGCTGAAACACCTGTTGTTACACCTTGTGCCGCTTCAATCGTTACTGTAAATGCTGTATGGAAATGACTAGTGTTATTTTCCACCATCATAGGCAAATCAAGTTGCTGGCGGCGTTCTTCTGTAATGCATAAACACACAATGCCACTACCATGACGAATAGACATCGCCATTTGTTCTGTGGTCATCGTTTCTGCTGCGAAAATCATATCGCCTTCATTTTCGCGGTTCTCGTCGTCGAGCACCATCACGCCTTTACCAGCACGAAGGGCTTCAAGAGCAAGTTCAACACGCTCAAATGGATTACCGAATTCGGAAAGTAGCGTCTGATTCATGGTAAAAAAACCTCAATAATTAATGAAAGTTACCAGAACCAGGGCAGTCTTAGGAGTGGATCTCTGCTTAATAAAAAACATAAGCAGAAACAACAGGAATGGATACAATGATCCTACTGATGCTATTTTATTCTCTCCCATCCAGACTTTAACTGTCGGCTCCAGAATCACACTGGATCTGCTGACCTTTGCATTACAATGGCAACACAAAGCGCTCGCGGGCTTTACTTGGATCTTCAAGTATCTACCGCCGGTGGGGACTTTCACCCCGCCCTGAGATTAACGAAGAAACTATACGCTTTAAAATTATAAGAGGCAATCATCAATCCGTGACAATACTTGTTTAATCACATAATCACTTTATGACATACGGTTATTTAACGATTTATAATAAAAAAGTAACAATAATCCTGATATCTAGTTTTATTCCCTCAGCCCTCATATTACACTTAGCCTCAGCTTTCTATTTTATTTGTGAGGACTTCCCATGTTGGACCCGAAAAAACTTGAACAAGTCGCGCGCCAAATCCAAAACGTTCTGCCACAAGGCATCAAAGATTTTGGTGATGATATTGATAAAAAAATCCGCACTGTTCTGCAATCTCAATTAAACAAGTTGGATTTAGTTAATCGCGAAGAGTTTGATGTACAGACTCAAGTCTTATTACGCACTCGTGAAAAACTAACACGCTTAGAACACCGTTTAAATGAGCTAGAAGCTGGTCTAATTGCAAAACCTCAAGCTGAAGTTATCCAAGCTGAAGACGTTGAAATTACAGTAGAAACTCAAGCAGAAAATAAAGCTTAATCTATTTACTTTATTAGTTATTCTCTTTATTAATAAAGCAAAAACCCTGTATCTTACCCAGACACAGGGTTATTTTTTATGTGCTCTATAAATCAATTACTCACTATTTTAGCTCTGGCCAATAGTCTTTATTCGCTTCAATTAAATCATCTAAAATTGCTTTTGCGACGGCCGCACTTGGCACTGTTTTAGACATCGTTATGGCTTGCCACAGTTTCAAATAGGATTTTTCAATCCAGGCTTCTACCACTAATTTTTCAACGGCAACCTGCTGACTCATCATCCCTTTTTGAAATAATGGAATTTTGCCCATGACTAAAGGCTCTGGTCCATGACTTCCGACAATACAGGGGATCTCCACCATTGCTTCAGGATCAAAATTAATAATTGATCCGTTGTTAGGAACGATCAGCAACATTCTTTCTTGGGTATTAAACGCGATAGCCGTTGCAAGATCGACAATGTAAGAAGCATGTTCATCTATTTCAAGATGACCTGCTGATGATTTACCCGCGGCTGTAATGGCTCGACAAGCGCTGAAAACGTTCTTTTCTCTGTGCTCCATCACTTCATTAGCACGCGTATGATGAGGATCAGAATGTGCAACAACATAATCAGGGAACAAATAATACTTCAAATAAGTATTTGGCATAGTTGCTGGATCTAACGCCCAAACATCTTTTGCCTTACCAAAGGTATCGTTCCAACTTGCTTCAACTGGCTCTCCTGCTACTTTAGGAATATACCCATGCTCAGCAACATGTTTACGAATAATAGGCAGTAAATCATTACCTTGTAAATCTTCAACTTGCGTCCACCAGCCAAAGTGATTTAAGCCGTAATAGCGGACACGCATCTCCTTACGTGATTTTAATCCTGCAATTTGCGCCATACGTGACTCAATACCAATTGGCATATCACAAATATTTAAGATTTTTGCATTCGGCTTTAAGCGGCGAGTAGCTTCGGCGACAATGGCTGCTGGGTTAGAATAATTTAACATCCATGCATTAGGTGAATATTTTTCCATATATTCAACCAATTCTAATACGCCCCCAATAGAACGCATACCATAAGCAATACCACCAGGCCCACAGGTTTCTTGCCCTAATACGCCGTGGCGTAAAGGAATTTTTTCATCTTTTTCACGCATTGGATATTTACCAACACGAATATGAGCCATAACAAAATCAACATCCGTGAAGGCAGTTTTAGGATCTGTGGTATAGCAAAATTCAATTTCAGGTGCTTTTTCAGTAAGAATTATTTCACAAGCTTTAGCAATGGTTTCTTGCCTCTCGGCATCATTGTCATAAAATTTGATGGCTCTTAATGGAAAACGTTTTAAATTTTCCAGTAGCATCAAAATAATACCGGGTGTAAATGTACTACCGCCACCTGCAATTACGACTGAGAACTTCTTCATTATATAGCCTCCGACAAGGTGATTTTTTGTGGATCTTCTTTCATAAGTTGTTCAATTTTGTCTCTCACTTGAGAAACGTGTAGCCCGATAATGATTTGCAATGCATGGCCTTTACGCACTACACCATGTACACCGAGCCCTTTAAAATAGGCATCTGTTTCAACTACTTCGTTATCAATCACTTCAATACGTAAACGTGTTGCGCAGTTATTTAAAGATTTGATATTTGCCCCTCCTCCTAAGCCTTCAAGAATGCCTTTAGGAAGTGCGAGTTTGCGATCTTCTTTTGCTGTTTTTGAACTATCCGAAACCTGTGATTTTTTATTTTTATAATCTTGTTTGCTATAGAGCTTGATCTCTTCATCATCTTCTTCACGGCCTGGTGTTTTTAAATTAAGTTTGATAATTAATGTTCTAAACACCACAAACCAAATCATTGTAAAAATCAGACCTATAACTATTTGCGTAATAATCATCCCGTAATGGTTATGAAACATTGGGATCCAATTCATAGGTAGGAAATTATCGATGATCCCTCCGCCCATATTTCCGACAACTCCAAAGTGATAAAGCGTTGTCGCTAATGTGGCGGCTAACACGGCATGAATGGCAAACAATAGCGGAGAGATAAATAAGAATGTGAACTCTAAAGGTTCTGTTATTCCCACAAATACAGCGGTCAATGCAGAGGGTATAAGTAAACCTGCAATTTTGGCTCTATTTTTAGGTGCAGCAGTAAAATAGAGAGCAAGTGCTATACCAATAGAACCAAAGACTTTGCTATTACCATGTAGTGCAAAGCCACCTTCTGGAAATAACGTTTTTAAAGATTCAGTGCTTTGACTGAAATATTGCATATTTTGGGCCCAATCAACTTGAATTCCATGTTCAGTGACTGCTGGGCCAAAAATAAATGGGCCATAAATAAAGTGATGTAAGCCAGTAGGAATTAAAATACGTTCAAGAAAGGTATATATCCAAACACCTAAAGAGCCAGATTCAACCATAAATACTTGCAAAGATTGAATACCAATTTGCACTTTTGGCCAGAAAAATAATGTTATCCACGCTAACGGTAACATAACAAAGAAACTAATTAATACAACATACGAAGTTCCTTGAAATATACCTAAAAAGACAGGGAGCTGTTTATCAAAATAACGATTATGAATACCTGTAACTATACCCGCAATAATAATCGCCCCAATAATACTGGTATCTAATGTTTTAATTCCAGCTATCATTGTTAAGCCACTATTCCCGCCAATTTCATTTGTAAAATCTACGCCGAAATAACTTCCCCAAACTATTCCCATTGCATTAATAAAATAATTCCAAGTGAGAAAACTCACCATTACAGCAAGGCAAGCTCTTGCTTGTGCAGTTTTAGCTAAACCGATTGGTAAGCCAATTGCAAAAATAAGAGGCATATTACGAAAAACAGTCCATCCCCCCTCTTCAATAATATGAACAATTTGGGCAAATAAACTATCGGGTCTTAATAAATCTTCACTAATAAATAATGGATTCTGTAATAAAATGGCAATGCCTACAACAATACCTGCAAATGGAAATAGTAGGACAGGAGTAAACATGGCTCCACCAAATCGTTGTATTTGACTGAGCATAAAAATATCCTCTTATTTACTGCTACTGAAACGATATGCTATTTAATTCATTCTTTTTCTGTAAATTCAGATTAGATTCTTTTCTCTTTATTCTCTCATCTGAAATGAGTTATTCGTGATCTGATTCATACTAATCTTTCAGGCAAAGTGATCTCACTTTTAGTCAAAAAGCAGATCACTTTTTATTTTTTGATAACGTTCACATTTCAGAGGTATAAATGATTATCTTATATATCAAAAAATTATATTCAGATAGATTAAATAAAGAGAGCCGATTTTAAGAATAAAAAGAGGTATAAAAGTGATCTACAAAGACATTGCAAAAAGCCTAAGAATTCAAATAAATTCGGCTGGATACCAAATTGGTGACCCTTTACCAGCAGAAAAATCATTAGCACAACAATACAACGTATCAAGAATGACAATACGTAAAGCAGTGGATTTATTAGTGAACGCAGGATTATTAGAACGAAAACATGGTTCTGGTACTTATATTAAAGAAAAAGATGTTCATCATGAAAATGCTAGCCTAAAAGGTTTTGTCGAACTAATGGCAAATACTGGTCACAATGTAAAAAGTGAAGTCATAGAATTTTGTGTTATTCCCTGCCCTTTATCTATCGCCAGTAAATTACGTATCAACTCAAATGAACGTATTTTTTATTCAAGGCGAATACGTTACGTCGATAATAAACCGCTTATTGTTGAAGACAGTTACATGCCTGTTAAATATTTTCATAATTTAACCTTAACCCATTTAGAAGGTTCTAAATTTGATTTTATTGAAAATATTTGCCAAATAAAAATATCAGGAAGTTATGAAACTTTTCACCCTATTATGCCTGATAGCAATATTTGTCAATTATTAAAAATAGAAACTAACATTCCAATATTAAGACTCAGCACATTATCATATAGCACTCAGGGCGATTATATTAACTATTCAATTATGTATAGAAACACTCAAGATTATATTGTTGAGTATCATTTAAAAAGAGAACAATAACCATTAATAAAAGTATCATTAAAAATTTATAATAGTTGATCCTTTATTATAAAAAAAGCACTCCAAAGAGTGCTTTTCGTCGTTAATTTATGCCATTATTTCTTTTTAATCGCATTAATAATATTCGTTGTAGAAATGCCATCTTCAAAATTCAGCACTTTTACTTCACCGCCTGCAGCCCAAACTTCTTTACTACCCGCGATATCTTCAGGTTTATAATCCCCACCTTTGACTAAAATATCTGGTAAGACAGAGGCAATTAAGCGCTGTGGTGTATCTTCCTCAAACGCAACAACCCAGTCTACTGCACCTAAGGCTCCAAGCACTGTCATACGCTGCTCTAATGGGTTAACAGGACGTGTTTCACCTTTTAATCGCTTAGTCGATGCATCACTATTTACAGCAACAATAAGGCGGTCACCTAATTTACGTGCATTTGCTAAATAACTGACATGGCCTGCGTGAAGAATATCAAAACATCCATTAGTCATCACAATGCGCTCACCGCGCTGACGTGCTAATTCAACTGCCTGTTTTAATTGTTCTTCTTCCATTATACCAAAACCGTTGTCGGCACGACCACGAATGGCATTTTCCAGTTCAATAGGTGATACTGTCGATGTCCCTAATTTACCCACCACAACACCCGCAGCTGCATTTGCAAGGAAACAGGCTTCACTTAAAGGTTTACCTGCAGCTAAAGAGGTTGCTAATACACCTATTACAGTGTCGCCCGCACCAGTAACATCATAAACTTCTTGGGCTTGTGTTGGTAAGTGTAATGGCGCTTCATTCGCTCGAATAAGGCTCATTCCACGTTCAGAACGTGTGATCAGTAAAGCATCAAGCTCTAAATCTCGAACTAATTGAGTACCTTTTTCCACTAGCTCATCATCGTTTTTACAAACGCCGACAACTTGTTCAAATTCTGACATATTTGGCGTTAATAACGTTGCGCCACGATAACGCTCAAAATCACACCCTTTAGGATCGATTAATACTGGAACACCCGCTTTCTTTGCAAGTTGGATCATTTCTTGAACATGAGAAAGTGCGCCTTTCGCGTAATCTGATAAAATCAGTGCGCCAATAGAAGGCAAGGCTTGTTGAATTCGTTCATAGATAGGTTGAGGGTCAACATTGCTAAACCCTTCTTCAAAATCAAGACGGATTAATTGTTGATTACGTGAAAGCACTCGTAATTTTGTAATGGTTGGATGTGTCGCAACAGAGACAAAATCACAGCGTACATTGACCTGATTTAATGTATTACTCAATGCTTTGGCGGCTTCATCAATACCCGTTAAACCCACTAAACGTGAATTAGCACCAAGTGAAGCAATATTCATTGCCACGTTTGCCGCACCACCGGGACGCTCTTCTGTGGTATCTACTTTGACCACTGGCACTGGGGCTTCTGGTGAAATACGGCTTGTGGGGCCATACCAATAGCGGTCTAACATGACGTCACCGACAACCAGTACATTGGCCTTATTAAAATCCGGCAGCGTTACTTTCATCCCATACTCCACATTTATTTTCAAAATAAGCCGAAATAATACCATAACTTGTTAAGCAAAAAGAGACACTCATAAGCGTTCCTGCTAACAAACCCTTATTCTTGCTCACCAAGCCACTTTTGCTTGCTTTTTAATACGTGTTCTCGCTCTACAATAAAACAATTGTTATCGACAATCGCAGGTAACGCTTGTAGTGCAAGATGGTGTAATTCATTACGTAATGTGACATAAGCATGTGTTAAAGCCTGAGCTTCTTCTTCATCCATCACTTGATATTTTGCCATTAACTCAAAAATACGCACATTATCAGACCAACGTGTTAATGCAGGATATTGATGAGAAAAACGCAATACCAAATATTGAGCGATAAATTCAATATCGGTAATACCGCCTGATGAGGTTTTTAAATCAAACTTGTCTGCTTGTGTTGGTGCAAGATGTTGCACCATTTTTTGGCGCATTTCGCGCACTTCATGTTGTAATACATTAGCATCACGAGAAAGGCATAATGTTTCGTGGCGAATACGAGAAAACATCTGTTGTAGTTGCTCATCACCATAAATCATTCTGGCTCTAATTAAGGCTTGATGCTCCCATGTCCATGCTTCATTTTTCTGATATTCATCGAAAGCTTGGATCGTACTTACTAACATTCCTGATTCACCGGAAGGGCGTAAACGCGCATCAACTTCATACAAGACGCCAGAGGAGGTTCGTGTACTAAATAAATGGATAATGCGTTGAGCTAGGCGCAAATAAAACTGACGAGCATCAATCTGTTTTGCTCCAGTTGTCACGATATTCATTGGACAGTCTAATAAAAACACCAAGTCTAAATCTGAGCTATAGCCTAATTCCCATCCCCCTAATTTGCCGTACCCAATCACCGAAAAACCTAGCCCATCACGATTGGCTAAATGTTCAGGCTCACCATAACGCTTCACCATATATGACCAAGCTTGATGAACAACAGCATGAATGATGGCTTCCGCTAGATATGTTAAGTGATCGCTAACTTTCATCACGGGTAATACACCCGTGATGTCTTCCGCAGCAATGCGCAACAGTTGAGCTTGTTTAAATTGGCGCAGTGCTTCTAGTCGTTGTTCTTCATCTTCTTCTGGTACACGTAATAAATATTGACGTAATTCATCACGATACGCATCTAAAGGTAGTGGCTGATAGAGTGAATTAGGATCAAGTAATTCATCTAACAGTAAAGGATGAAGTGCCAACTGTTCTGCTATCATCGGAGATGCTGCACATAATCGTATAACATGAGTGAGAACTTCATCAGACTCTTGCATCAACTCTAAATAGGTTGTACGACTCACAATACTTAATAGTAACGGGGTAACTCGTTGTAACGTAACTAACGTTTGAGGTTGTTGGCAAATCTTAGCCAGTAATTTTGGCATTAATGTATCAAGAACATCTCGCCCTCTCGGCCCTATCGTTCGCTTACCAATATCTTGGCGAAATATCTGTAACGTCTGATTAATCGCATTCAGTGACTCAACCGTAAGTGATTGATGAAGTAATGACGACGTTTCAGGCAAACGCCCAAGTAACCAGAGACGTTTAAACTCAGAGATATCCTCTTCTTCATCATTTTCATCTTCTTCACCAATCAATTGCGTGAAAATAACAGAAACAGCCTGCATTTTGTGGCTAATTTCTTGATAAAGCGTTTCCCAATTATCATATCCCATTGCAAAAGTGAGCCGCGCTTTATCCTCTTCATTATCTGGTAAGGTTTGCGTCTGCTGATCACCAATGGATTGTAATAAGTTTTCTAATCGACGAAGAAAGAGATAGCTTTCAGCTAATTGTGCTGTTTCTTTTTCTGTTAATAATTCAAGCGTTGTGATCGCCTTTAATACTGTTAATAGTGAGTTACTCTGTAGATCAGGCTCTCTGCCACCGCGAATTAACTGAAAAACTTGTGTAATAAATTCAATTTCACGAATGCCACCTGCACCGAGTTTTATGTTATCAATCATGCCACGGCGACGTACTTCACGACTTATCATGGATTTCATATTTCGTAGCGATTGAATAACACTGAAATCAATATAGCGGCGATAAACAAAAGGACGTAGCATTTGACGTAAAACTTGGCAATACGCTTTCTTTTCTGCCCCTAATACGCGCGCTTTGATCATTGCATAGCGCTCCCAGTCTCGCCCTTGCTCTTGGTAATAATCTTCAAGCGCTGCAAAACTCATTACCAAAGGCCCACTTTCGCCAAATGGACGCAATCGCATATCAACACGATAGACGAAGCCATCAATAGTGTGTTGATCCAGTACTTTAATCAGCTTTTGGCCTAATCGTGTAAAAAACTGAGCATTATCAAGCTCTCGACGTCCACCTTGGGTAAATCCATTTTCAGGATAAGCAAAAATTAAGTCGATATCAGAAGAAAAATTAAGTTCAAATCCACCTAATTTCCCCATACCTAAGATCAGAAATGGTTGAGGTTTACCTTCACTATCACAAGGTGTTCCCCATTGTTGGCAACATTGCTGATAAAGCGTGTCTCTTGCGACACAAATTAGGGTTTCAGCCAGTACACTTAAATGTTTTAGCGCACAAGGGATATCGCCTAATTGGAAAAATTGTAACCATGCAATGCGCACTAATTGTTGATGGCGAAATTGACGTAAGATCCGCATAACATCATCTTCATTATTAACATTGGCTAACATTGCTGTTAGTTGAGTTTCATAACTCTGCCATTCGATACCTGTGGGTGGATTCTGCCTGATATCAGTCAACCATTGAGGATTAACTCGAAAATGCTCGGTGGCAAAGGGACTAAATGCAAGAAATTGTTGTTCTTGTTCACTAAAAGGTGCCAGCGCATTAAGTTGAGAAGAAAAACCACACTGTGCTTTATCCCACAATGATTGAAGTACACTGATAACAGACATAAATAGACTCTCACGTTGTCAGGAAATTAAGCAATAGACAGTAACCACGACGTAGAAGATAACTTAAAGTTCAGCCATAAAACGTGATAATAGTCGGTTGCGGTTGTAAATGTTAACGGTGAAATTGCATTGAGTGACTGTTGCATAAATTCAGGCAGATCAGATTGTTTTTTGCACCAATCTGAAAATAACGCCAACATTGCTGGCATAGTAATTGTCGGAGGTGTTGGATTAGCAAAAATAGCTTCTTCTAATGCCTGTATTGCACTTAACCATTTTGTAAGTTGTTGTGCCGTTGTATCACTAGGAGACAGATTCACGACACTCAACGATAACGCAGGTTTATCTTTTGCCAGATAATAACCTCGAGCTGCTTTACTGCGAGAGGCAAGACGTAATCCACCTTTTTCACCTAAATACGTCGCTAATGCAATAACGTCTGACACCTTACCTTTTTTAAGTTCTAGCTCAAACTCTTCAATCGGTAATTCATATTGCTCAGTACGAATAGCGCCTTGATCTAAAACCACTTCTATTTGACTATCTTGATACTCAACAAGCCAGATTTCACGATAAAAATCCGTATGAAATAACACATTAAGCTGGGATTCTAATAAAGCTAGATCCGTTTTTTCTGGCCAGATTTCTGCGGGAAAGCGAGCTAAATCTAATTTAGGTTGTGTTAACTCAACATTATATTCTGGACGTTGATGCAAACCTGCAACAACTTTGCCGGCTGTTTTAATTGTCATTTCATAACTGTCATCAACACCACGAATACGCAGCCCCATATCCCAACGACGAATTTGATTATCTGTCGTCTCAAAGTAAAGATTAGTCAGCTTTTTGGGTGCAGAGTGCTGATGTGGTAGAGTCAGAATGCGCTGAATAATATGAGGAATAGCGGCAGGTATGGCACTCATTTTGAGTTCGGTTTCTAATTGGCTCATTCTATTTCCCTTAAGTAAATCAATTGATTAGTAAAATATTTGACGCATTTTCATTTAGCAAGTGATAGCCTAATAACAATAATGAATAAAAGGCAGATTACCCCTATATTCTACCAGTTAAGACTGTTCTCATTCTGGTTTACTATTTGCTTACGCAAACTTTACTCTTTAGTATCAGTAAAAATATTCTCTTGTATAGATAAAAAAGTTGAAAACATAATGCGAAAATTACCCTTACTTTTTATTTCCTTACTTGGCTTAGGTGTTTCTCTGAGCTCACACGCAGAAACTCGCTATGTTTCCGATGAATTATCCACTTATGTGCATAGTGGACCAGGAAATCAGTACCGAATTGTTGGCTCTTTAAATTCAGGTTCAACAGTGACCGTACTTTCTCGCAATGCGGCAACAGGTTATGTACAAATTAAAGATGATAAAGATCGTACTGTCTGGTTGCCAGAAAACCAACTAAGCGCCCAACCAAGTATGCGTACTCGTATTCCTGCTATGGAAAAAGAGATCCAAACACTACGCGATAAACTAGCGAATATCGACCAAAGCTGGAATCAACGTACTATAGATATGCAAAATAAAGTCTCAAACAGCGATGACATAATCAACGGTTTGAAAAAAGAAAATGAGCAGATGAGAACAAAACTTGCGGTTGCTGAGAAAAAACTCGATTTTGCTAATCAACAGTTAGATGATCGACAACGTGACATCATCTTACAGTGGTTTATGTATGGTGGTGGTGTTGCTGGTGCGGGTCTTATTTTTGGTCTGATCCTTCCGCATATCATTCCTCGTCGCCGTAAACGCAACGATCGTTGGATGAACTAATATTCAGCCAAAAGGAATCATGATCCCGTGAAAATATACCTTGTTGGTGGCGCTGTGCGTGACCAATTATTACAGATACCTGTAAAAGACAGAGATTGGGTTGTTGTTGGCGCAACACCCGATGAACTGTTACAACAAGGCTATCAACAAGTTGGCAAAGATTTTCCCGTTTTTCTTCATCCTGATACACATGAAGAATATGCCCTTGCGCGTACGGAAAGAAAATCGGGTTCTGGCTACACGGGATTTACCTGCTACGCCGCACCGGATGTTACCTTAGAAGATGATTTAGCCCGTCGAGATCTCACCATAAACGCTATTGCTTATTCTGCTAATAGCGAATATATCGATCCTTACCACGGCATAGATGACATCAATGCAAGATTACTTCGCCATGTCTCTGACGCATTTTCAGAAGATCCCTTAAGAGTTTTACGTGTTGCACGATTTGCGGCTCGATTTGCGCCTTTAGGTTTTAGCGTAGCACCAGAAACACTACAGTTAATGAAAGTAATGGCGCAAAGTGGCGAACTAAACGCACTAACGGCAGAACGTGTTTGGAAAGAGACTGAAAAAGCCCTTGAGAGCCATGCTCCTCAGGTTTACTTTGAAGTTTTACGCCAGTGCGGTGCTTTAAAGGTTCTTTTTCCCGAAATTGATGCCTTATTTGGCGTACCGGCCCCTGAAAAATGGCATCCTGAAATTGATACAGGCGTTCACACCATGATGGTGCTTAGTATCGCCAGTCAATTAACAGATGATATTGCTGTGCGTTTTAGTGCCTTATGTCATGATCTAGGAAAAGGAACAACCCCACCTGAAAAATGGCCTCATCATCATGGGCATGGTCCTGCTGGCGTACCTTTAGTTGAAGCATTGTGTCAACGATATCGTATTCCAAATCACATTCGTGATTTAGCTCGCTTAACGGCAAGATTTCACGATCATATCCATCGTATTGATAGAATGCGCCCTTCTAAAATTATCCGCTTATTTGATGCCATTGATGCATGGCGAAAACCTGAACGTGTTGAACAATTAGCGATGGTCAGTGAAGCGGATGCTAGAGGACGTCTAGGGTTAGAAAACCTAGCTTATCCACAACGTTCTTTTCTTTGCCAAGCTTTTGCTATAGCAAATAATGTGGATATAAAGCCAATCATTGAAAGTGGATTAAAGGGCAGCGCAATACGAGAAGCATTAACAAAACAACGAGAAGTCGCGATTATAAAATGGAAATCGCGACTTAATCAGGATAACGAATAATTAAGCTTTACGCTCAATAATCACACCCACACTTGTCGCTTGTGCTACCGCGCCTGGTTTAGCTAATTTTATTTTTACTCTAGGTACAGCAAATTGCGTTATCAAAAGCTGTGCCACTTCTTCTGCGACACGTTCAACCAGCTCAAAACGTCGCGTCTCAACATAATCAATAATTGCACTACTTACACTTGCATAGTCTAAACAATCAGCAACATCATCAGTTTGGGACGCGCGTTTGTTATCCCATTCCATTTCGATATCGAACACTAATTTTTGTTTTATGTTTTTTTCCCAATCATAAACACCGATTGTGGTTATTACTGATAATTGCTCAATAAATACGATATCCATCACGTCATCTCTTATTTTTTCTGCTCATCGGATACCACTTCCGATGAAATATGCGTATTATCCATACATGCCTAACGAACTTACATAAACATTGGAGAATACAAATGAGTGCTAACGCACTTGGAATGATCATCTTCGCCTACTTGTGCGGCTCAATCTCCAGCGCGATATTGATTTGCCGATTGGCAAGATTACCTGATCCAAGAAAATCCGGCTCTGGCAATCCCGGAGCGACCAACGTCCTACGTATTGGTGGAAAAGCGGCCGCTGCGGCAGTTCTTATCTGTGACGTCCTAAAAGGGATGATCCCTGTTTGGCTCGCCTATTACTTAAATGTGCCTCCTTTTTACCTTGGCATTGTTGCCATTGCGGCTTGCCTTGGGCATATCTACCCGGTTTTCTTCCACTTTAAGGGCGGAAAAGGGGTTGCAACAGCCTTTGGTGCTATCGCCGCTATTGGTTGGGATTTAAGTGGTCTTATTGCTGGAACTTGGTTACTCACCGTATTACTCAGTGGCTATTCATCACTTGGCGCCATCATCAGCGCATTGCTCGCCCCTTTTTATGTATGGTGGTTTAAGCCAGAATTCACTTATCCTGTTGCTTTACTATCATGTCTGGTACTTTACCGTCATCATGACAATATTCAACGTTTATGGCGAGGTCAAGAGAGCCGGATCTGGCATAAGTTAAAGAAGAAAACTGAAAAAACAGAAAAAGAAATTATTCAAGAAGCGAAAGAGCAAGAAAAAGAAGACTAATTTCACTCAGTTTTAAAGATAAATGACACAAAAAAGCCACTTCAACAGTGGCTTTTCTTTTACTGATACGTTATTTATTTTCCAGTGCAGGCAATTCTGCCAATGGCCAGCGTGGTCTTACAGTCACACTTAATGGGCCTTCTGTACCACCTTTAAAACGGATCATACCTGCTAATGCGATCATCGCGCCATTATCGGTACATAATTCGGGGCGAGCATAGAAAACCTCACCACCTAATTGTTTCATAACCGCTTCCATTTTGGCTCGTAATGTACGATTTGCACTCACGCCACCGGCCATCACTAAACGTTTAAAGCCCGTCTGTTCTAAAGCTCTACGACATTTTATCGCCAAAGTATCAACAACAGCATCCTCAAAAGCACGAGCGATATCTGCGCGAGTTTGGTCTGAATCATCATTTTGACGAATAGTATTAGCTGCAAAGGTTTTCAAGCCTGAAAAACTAAAATCAAGCCCTGGCCGGTCTGTCATTGGGCGAGGGAAAACAAATCGCCCTTCTGTACCTTGTTGCGCCATTTTTGATAATACAGGTCCCCCCGGGTAATCTAATCCCAGTAACTTAGCCGTTTTATCAAAGGCTTCACCCGCAGCATCATCAATAGATTCACCTAATAAGGAGTATTCACCAATTCCTGTCACACTAATTAATTGTGTATGACCACCTGAAACCAGTAGGGCAACAAAAGGAAATTCAGGCGTTTTTTCTTCAAGCATTGGTGCTAATAAATGGCCTTCCATATGATGAACTGGAATAGCAGGAACATCCCACGCAAAAGCGAGTGAGCGTCCGATAGTCGCTCCCACCAATAATGCACCAACAAGGCCTGGGCCTGCAGTGTAAGCAACAGCATCAATATCTTTTGCCGTTAAATTTGCTTCTTTTAGTGCGGCTTGGATAAGAGGCACTGTTTTACGGATATGATCCCGTGAAGCAAGCTCAGGCACCACACCACCATAATCAGCGTGCAGTTTAATTTGACTATAAAGTTGATTCGCTAATAAACCGGCT
The DNA here is from genome assembly GCF_023100685.1 of Proteus vulgaris. NCBI lineage: Bacteria > Pseudomonadati > Pseudomonadota > Gammaproteobacteria > Enterobacterales > Morganellaceae > Proteus > Proteus vulgaris. The sequence continues at coordinate 3,608,740 of NZ_CP090064.1, forward strand.
TTATCATCATAAATTGCAATACCGGTTTCATCACAAGATGTTTCAATACCTAAAACTCGCATAACGCTTCCAAATTCTTCTTCGCAGACTCGCGTAATAAATCAATTGTACCATTATTTCGGTGATTTTATACGCCTTCGCAACATCTTTTACATACCAGCATGTGACAAATTCCTTTTTCTGGTCTATAATTATTCACCTATTTTAAGTGATTTAAATGTGTGGTTAGCAACTTTCGCTTTTTGTGTACTCACTAAAAAGACACAAAAGTGGGAGTTTGCGTTTCAATTTTGTGCATCTCTTTACAAAGTGCCCTGCTTTGAAGTAAAATTCCGCACCATTTTAAATGTCGGCTGGCTTAAATAATGCCAGCGCAAACCGATTTCTATTGAGGTGAGAGGCACATGCCGGTAATCAAAGTACGTGAAAACGAGCCATTTGACGTTGCTCTTCGTCGTTTCAAACGCTCTTGTGAAAAAGCAGGCGTATTAGCAGAAGTTCGTCGTCGTGAGTTTTATGAAAAACCAACGACTGAACGTAAACGCGCTAAAGCATCAGCAGTAAAACGTCACGCTAAAAAATTAGCTCGCGAAAACGCACGTCGTACTCGTCTGTACTAATATTTTGCGGCTTATACCGCAACATATGCAGACACTGTAGTCGCAGTTAAAGGCCGTGCTTTCTTATGAGAGCGCGGCTTATTCTCGTTCAACAACAGGCGTAAAAGGGCTTATGGCTGGACGAATTCCACGTTCATTTATTAATGATTTACTAGCTCGAACCGATATCATCGATCTTATCGACGCTCGTGTGCCGTTAAAAAAACAAGGCAAAAATCATTCAGCGTGTTGTCCGTTTCATAACGAAAAAACGCCCTCATTCACAGTAAATAGCGACAAACAGTTTTATCACTGTTTTGGTTGCGGCGCGCATGGCAATGCTATTGATTTTTTAATGAACTACGACAGACTCGATTTTGTCGAAACCATTGAAGAGTTAGCAGCAATGCATGGGTTAGAAGTTCCTTATGAATCAGGAACTGGCAGTAGCCCAATTGAACGACATATAAGACAAAATCTCTATCAAGTGATGGAGAAGTTGAACCAATATTATAGTAGTGCTCTCAATAAGTCAGATGCTCAGGAAGCCAGAAATTACCTTGCGCATCGTGGTCTTAGTGAAGATATTATTAGTCGTTTTTCTATTGGGTTTGTTCCTACTGGTTGGGATAATATCCTAAAGCGGTTTGGTCAAAATGCCGATAATAAAGCCCTACTTCTTGAAGCAGGCATGGTAATAACAAACGATAATGGCCGTACTTATGATCGTTTTCGTCAACGCGTCATGTTTCCTATCCGAGATAGACGTGGCCGTGTTATTGCCTTTGGTGGACGTGTTTTAGGTGATGATTTACCTAAATATTTGAACTCACCAGAAACAGAGATATTCCATAAAGGACGTCAACTTTACGGTCTTTATGAAGCACAACAATCTAATAATAACGTTACAAAGCTATTAGTTGTTGAAGGTTATATGGATGTTGTGGCATTAGCGCAGTTTGGTATTGATTATGCCGTTGCCTCATTAGGAACCTCCACGACAGCAGAACATATTCAGTTGCTCTTTAGAACAACGGATAACATTATTTGCTGCTATGATGGAGATAGAGCAGGACGAGATGCCGCTTGGCGAGCACTAGAAACTGCACTTCCTTTTTTAAATGATGGCCGTTCTTTACGTTTTATGTTTTTACCTGAAGGCGATGACCCTGATTCATTGGTACGTCGTGAAGGTAAAGAAGCCTTTGAAAAACGTATGGAACAATCACATTCATTATCAGAATTTCTATTTGATTCGCTCGTTCCTCAGGTGGATCTGAGTACTCAAGAAGGCAATGGTAAGTTATACAGTTTAGCTCGACCATTAATAGATAAGATCCCAAGTGAAACTTTACGTCTATATTTATTAAGAGAACTTGGAAGCTTAACGGGAAATCCCGATATTGAGCAAATGGATCGTTTATTTGGTAGAACAGCGGCGAGCCACGAATTATCGTATCAACCAACGATATTACGTCCAACGCCAATGCGTATATTAATTGCCTTATTGATACAAAACCCAGAATTCTCTAAATTAGTACCCCCTCTTGAGGGGTTAAATACAGAAAAAATTGCAGGTTTGTCACTCTTTAGTGAACTTGTTTCCGTTTGCCAAGCACAACCTGGCCTTAATACAGGACAGATTATCGAACTCTACAGAGAGAATAAATTCGGTAAACAGCTTGAAAAATTGGCAATGTGGAACGATATAGATATAGATGAGATTGCAGAAAAAACCTTTACCGACACGTTAGATCATCTTTTTCTAACCGCAATGGACGAACGTTTAAACGCCCTTATTGCAAAAGAGAGAACAGAAGGCCTAACGCAAGATGAACGCGAAGAAGTCCAATTGATAATACAGGCACGCGTTAAAAAGTAAATACAGAATTAAGATTAAAAACACGGCTTAATTGCCGCTATCGGTAGGTACTAAAAACCTACATTTGCTACGCTGAGGGGACCGTAGCAATCGACAATGAAAATGCCCCTCCGTAGTTATTGTTGGCTGAACAGTTATCGCCGACCGACACCAACCCAAATTACTTTGAAGTGTGGATACCGTCTTATGGAGCAAAACCCGCAGTCACAGCTGAAGCTACTTGTTACTAAAGGTAAGGAGCAAGGCTACCTGACCTATGCTGAGGTCAATGACCATCTGCCGGAAGATATCGTCGATTCAGATCAAATCGAAGACATCATCCAGATGATTAACGACATGGGCATTCAGGTTATGGAAGAAGCACCTGACGCCGATGATCTGATGCTGGCAGAAAATTCAAATGACACTGATGATGATGCGGCAGAAGCCGCGGCTCAGGTACTTTCTAGTGTAGAATCTGAGATTGGCCGTACAACCGATCCTGTGCGTATGTATATGCGCGAAATGGGTACGGTTGAATTGCTTACCCGGGAAGGTGAAATTGATATCGCAAAACGTATTGAAGATGGTATTAACCAAGTTCAATGCTCTGTTGCTGAATATCCAGAAGCAATTACTTATCTTCTTGAACAATACGATCGTGTTGAAGCTGGTGAAGCACGTCTTTCTGACTTAATTACTGCGTTTATTGACCCAAATGCCGAAGAAGTGGCAGAGAGTGAAGTGGTCAATTTAGGCAAAAGTGATGATGAAGTTGACGATGCTGAAGACGAAGATGAAGACGAAGATGAAGATGGCGATAATGACAGCGATAGCGATGATGATAACAGCATCGATCCTGAATTAGCTCGCCAAAAATTTACTGAGCTTCGTGAACAATACGAGAAAACTCGCCAGACTATCAAGGCCAAAGGTCGTAATCACAAAGATACAGAACTTGAGATCTTATTGTTATCTGAAATTTTCAAACAGTTCCGTTTAGTACCGAAACAGTTTGATTATCTGGTTAACAACATGCGTGAGATGATGGACAGAGTTCGTACTCAAGAACGTCACATCATGCGTCTTTGTGTTGATCAAGTTAAAATGCCTAAGAAAAACTTCATTACGCTGTTTACAGGTAACGAAACCAATGACACATGGTTCACTGCTGCTCGTGCAATGAATAAACCTTGGTCTGAAAAACTGGCAGGTATTGAAGAAGAAGTACAACGCAGCTTACAAAAACTGCAGCAAATTGAAGTTGAAACTGGTCTGACAATCGAACAGGTTAAAGATATTAACCGTCGTATGTCTATCGGTGAAGCAAAAGCTCGTCGTGCGAAAAAAGAGATGGTTGAAGCGAACTTACGTTTAGTTATCTCTATCGCAAAAAAATATACCAACCGTGGCTTACAGTTCCTTGACTTGATCCAAGAAGGGAATATCGGTCTGATGAAAGCGGTTGATAAATTTGAATACCGTCGTGGTTATAAATTCTCAACTTACGCAACATGGTGGATCCGCCAAGCAATTACTCGTTCAATCGCTGATCAGGCACGTACAATTCGTATCCCTGTTCACATGATTGAAACGATTAATAAGCTAAACCGTATCTCTCGCCAAATGTTGCAAGAGATGGGACGTGAGCCTTCACCAGAAGAGCTTGCAGAACGCATGCTGATGCCTGAAGATAAAATCCGTAAGGTACTGAAAATCGCTAAAGAACCAATCTCCATGGAAACCCCAATCGGTGACGATGAAGATTCACATTTAGGTGATTTTATCGAGGATACTACTCTCGAATTACCACTGGATTCTGCAACATCAGAAAGCTTACGTTCAGCAACTCACGAAGTGTTAGCTGGTTTAACATTACGTGAAGCTAAAGTCCTGCGTATGCGTTTTGGTATTGATATGAATACAGACCATACCTTAGAAGAAGTGGGTAAACAGTTTGATGTTACCCGTGAACGTATTCGTCAGATTGAAGCGAAGGCACTGCGTAAATTACGCCACCCAAGCCGTTCTGAAGTATTACGTAGCTTCCTTGACGAGTAATTAGCTTACACTCATTTATGCTATAACAAACGCCTGTGATATTCACAGGCGTTTTTTTATCGGTTAATCACGATCCTATCTCTCGTTTAATGGTTATTGTTCAGAGCCTCTCAACAACCATTCTCTACAATGTACATTTATAAAAAATAGCCTCTTTATTTATAATATTACGCATCTGCCTATGCTTATCTCTCAATTCTTACACTAGGTTATTGATATCACAGTTATTCTCTATTTTATCTTTTTATTGTTTATATTGAGCATAAATTGCGCATACAGTCATTCAAAGGCTAGACCTAGTGCCAAATGGCACGTATAATCTCACTCCATTAGGCCCCTTAGCTCAGTTGGTTAGAGCAGGCGACTCATAATCGCTTGGTCACTGGTTCAAGTCCAGTAGGGGCCACCACATTTTAGCTGTTAAATCAGCGCATTAAGCCACTTCTTAGCAAGTGGCTTTTTTGTTTTTACAAATCGTTGCCCTATTTTTGCCCCATCAGATATCTTTAACTAGGTTCATTTTTTATCGGCTCTCTTTTTCTACACCTCAAGTTTTACATTTTCATTAATAGAATATTAATAACTCGTTGCTCCTCAGAAAAAACAACATATTATATTTCTATTTATTTTCACCAGATAAAGTTTTCCAAAACACATTCACATTGTAAATATTATCTTACCATTACAATATGATAAAAATTTTTAAAAATAACTTACCCATGTATATTTAAATCGCTTCCATTACTTTGGTGCATATATTAGATCAACTATGCATATATTATTATATTAACAATAGTTATATTTAATATTTATAAACTTATCTTTCTGATTCATACATGCAGATATGAATCAGATTTTTACCCCTTTATTTTTCAAGAGAATTAATTAGCTTATTACTTCTTTTATTGAGATAATATTCCAACAAATTCAAACCTCGTTTTATATTATTACTATTATGGTTATACGTCCTAATCAACACTGGTTTTTTCGGTTATTTGATTGGCATGGCTCTGTGCTTGCAAAAATAATATTTCGCTTATGCCTTAATGTTATCATGTCAATTATCGCTATTTTAATTTATCAATGGTATGAACAATTAGGTATACACTTAACTGTTGCTCCCTTTAGTTTGTTGGGTATCGCCATTGCGATATTTCTTGGTTTCAGAAACAATGCAAGCTATAGCCGGTTGGTTGAAGCAAGAACCTTATGGGGTAATATGTTAATTACCCATCGTAATATATTAAGAAACATAAAGGCTTTATTACCTGAAGATAAACAATTCAACCGAGACTTTTCTAATCTATTAATTGCTTTTAGTTGGAGTTTAAAACACGAGTTAAGAAAAACTAATCCAATGGTTGATCTCTACCGTTTATTACCTCGGCCTTTATTTGATGAAATAATGAATAGTCCTTATCCTACCAATCGTATCTTATTACATATTGGTTTAAAAATAGGCGAATTGAGAGATAATAAAATGATAAGTGATGTTATCTTTCAATCAATTAATAAAGATATTAATAACTTATCTGACGTTTTAGGCGGTTGTGAGCGTATCTCAAATACCCCGGTTCCCTTTGCTTATACCTTGATATTACAGCGTACTGTTTATCTATTCTGTGCATTATTGCCTTTTGCTTTAGTAGCCGATCTCCACTACATGACACCATTTGTATCCGTGTTTATCTCTTATACCTTTTTGTCTTGGGATTCATTAGCTGAGGAATTAGAAGATCCTTTTGGTATATCTGCAAATGACTTACCCCTAAATGCTATTTGTAATACGATTGAAAGAAACTTATTAGAAATACAAGATATTAGCCCATTACCGATAACTGTAAGACCAGATAAACATTATAATTTATTGTAATCGAAAATAATAAAAATATAAAAAACAGTGCAAAAAATTACACTGTTTTTTATTGTTAATGACCATCTAAAATCTAATGTGTTCTCATTCCGGCACTGTACATTAATAATTTAAATAAAGAAGCGATAATAGCTAAGCTTAATACACTTAAACTCCAAATAATTATCATCCATCCTATTTGTTGGTACCAATATGTTTTTTTTTGAACGGGTTTTATCGTTAAAAAATGACTAATGATAGCTTTCATTTGGGTTTACCTTTCCACGAAAAACATAATAGCTCCAACTGGTATACATAAGAATAACAGGAATAATAATCACAGCACCAACCAACATAAATTTCTGACTTAAAACGGGTGATGCCGCATCCCAAATAGAAATTGTTGGTGGAATAATATAAGGGAAAATACTCACACCCAATCCAGCAAAACCGATAAAGACCAATAAAAGTGATAATAAAAATGGCAAATAATGCCCATAGTTATAAGCACTACGCACTATGCCCCATGTACACGCTAATACGAATAAAGGTGCTGGTAATAAAAAGAATAAATTAGGTAAGCTAAACCAGCGCTGTGCAATATCTTCATGTACTAGAGGTGTCCATAGACTGACTATTGCAATCGCAACCAATAATGTAATCGCTAAATAAACAGTAATAGAACACATTTTACGATGCAGTTGATGCTCTGTTTTCATTATTAGCCATGAACTTCCTAAAAGTGCATAAGTAATTAGCAAGGCAAAACCACAAAAGAGAGGAAATGGCGCTAACCAATCTAGTGCAGAGCCACTAAAGCTACGCCCAATTACTTCAAAACCGTTAATTACTGCACCAACCGTAATACCTTGGCAGAAAGTTGCTAAAAAGGAGCCACCAATAAAAGCTGAATCCCAAAACAGACGATGTTTAGGTAACGCATTAACACGAAACTCAAAAGCCACACCACGAAATATAAGACCGATTAACATTAATGTTAATGGAATAGTCAGTGCCTCAATAATCACAGCATAAGCCAAAGGAAATGCGCCATATAACGCAGCACCACCTAAAACAAGCCATGTTTCATTGCCATCCCATACTGGTGCCACACTATTTATCATCGTGTCTCTTTGTATTTTATCTTTCGTAAACGGCAAAATAATACCAATACCCAGATCAAATCCATCCGCGATAATATACATCAGCGTAGAAAATATGATGATGGCGAACCAAATAATCGAAAAATCAACATTCATTATTTTTCACCTTCGATTAATGGTACTGAATGCAATTCAACAGGGCCCTTTTTCATTAAATGCATCATATAAAAATAACCGATACCAAATACTGAACAATAAACCAAAATAAAAGCTAATAAGCTCAAACTCATTTGCAAATCCCCATGCGCTGAAACGGCATCTTTAGTCCGTTGCACGCCGTAAACCACCCAAGGCTGGCGACCAATTTCTGTCGTAAACCAACCGGCAAGGATAGCAATCAATCCCGTAGGCCCCATTAATAATGTAAATCGTAAAAAAAATGGAGAGTTATAGAGTTTTTTTTGCTTGCGTAAAATGACACTTAATAGGCCAAGGAAAATCATCAACATACCAAGGCCTGCCATTATTCTAAATGACCAAAATATAATGGTGGAATTAGGTCTATCTTCTGGTGCAAATGTATTAAGTGCAGGAATTTGTTTCTCAAGACTATGAGTAAGAATAAGGCTACCTAAATACGGGATCTCTATTGCATACTTTGTTTTTTCTTCATCCATATCTGGAAGACCAAATAAAATAAGTGGTGTCGCTTCTTGTGATGAATTATCCCAATGCCCTTCAATAGCCGCTATTTTTGCGGGTTGGTGTTCTAGTGTATTTAAACCATGTGCATCACCTACAAAAGCCTGTATTGGTGCAATAATCAACACTAACCATAATGCCATAGATAACATTTTGCGTACTGCAGCTGTATCTTTCCCTTTTAATAAAAGCCATGACGCACATGCAGCAATAAATAAAGCACTGGCTAAAAATGCCCCGATTGACATATGTAATAGGCGATAAGGAAATGAGGGATTAAAAATGATTTGTAACCAATCAACAGGCACAACAATACCATTTTCTATTTCATAACCTTGTGGTGTTTGCATCCAGCTGTTTGAAGATAAGATCCAAAACGTTGAAATAAGAGTTCCTAATGCCACCATACAAGTAGCAAAAAAATGAAGCTTCCGCCCAACTTTATTCCATCCGAATAGCATAATACCAAGAAACCCAGCTTCTAAAAAAAATGCAGTGAGCACTTCATAAGTCAACATTGGGCCTGTAATACTACCTGCAAATTGCGAGAAACCACTCCAGTTTGTACCAAATTGGTATGCCATGACTAACCCAGAAACCACACCCATTCCGAAATTCACTGCGAAAATTTTTATCCAAAATTGGTATAACGTAAAATAACTTGGCTCCTTAGTTTTTAACCATAAGCCTTCTAATAGCGCTAAAAAACTCGCAAGTCCTATCGTAATAGCAGGAAAAATAATATGAAAAGAGACCGTGAAAGCAAATTGTATTCTTGCTAAATGAAAAGCGTCTAACCCAAACATAATGCCCCTCTTCGTATAAATCTATTTATCATAAATTTATTCATTTCTATTTTCCTATTTATGTTTTTCTCAAATAAATCACTATTATCTTCTTATTATTAATCTCATTACTTTTATTGCTTTAATATTAACAACAAAGTATTTAATTCATATTTAAATTTATTATTAAGATTATCTCTCCCTATTGTAAGTGAATAAAAAAACAACACAGACAAATCGATACATAGCTTTATATATATCGATAAAAATACCTATTAGGTTGATTTTTTAACTAGTAATAAAAGTAAATGAAGTAAAATATTTTCATTCTTTATCGTGTTAATATTTTTAACCATCACGTAACAGCTAGTCAAATAAATTGATTTTATTGAGTGATAGATATGCTCTATCGCCACTCAATATATCCGTACAAAGGGCTATAGAGAGTATTTAAAGCGTTGACAACTAAGTCACATTGTTTTAACTTTTTAAATAACAAAAATTTTGTATGTTTATATTATCTTATTATCCTCCATTTACTAGATTTTAATTTTAACAAGTCTAAATATATTATTGCGCTCAAATAGCATTATATATTTAATTATATAAGCATATTGATTTTTATATTCACCTGCCCATTTATTTTCATAAATAAATATTATTATTTGTTTTTTAGGAATATCTATATGAGTAAAAATAAATCGCTTATTCCTGGAGTAAAACCCTATAACGGCCCAGCCGGAGGATGGGGAGCATTAAAAGCAACAGCTATTGCAGTACGTACTCAAATGGATGCTTTAATTGCACCTAAAACACTACTTAATACCAATCAACCTGATGGATTTGATTGCCCAGGTTGTGCATGGCCAGATAAAGAGCATCACTCTACTTTTCAATTTTGTGAGAATGGTGCCAAAGCCGTGACTTGGGAAGCGACGAAAAAAAGAGTCACACCAGAATTTTTAGCACAAAACACAGTGACTGAATTACTAAAAAAATCAGATTTTGAACTTGAAGGTTATGGCCGTTTAACTCACCCTCTTTCTTATGATCCAATAACTGACACTCTAGTTCCTGTATCATGGGAACAGGCTTTTGATCGTATAGGTCAATTATTAAGAGATATTCCTTCACCAGATAGTGTGGAATTTTACACTTCGGGAAGAGCTTCAAATGAAGCCGCTTATTTATTCCAGCTTTTTGCTAGAGAATATGGCACAAATAATTTTCCAGATTGTTCAAATATGTGCCATGAACCTACTAGCGTAGGGTTACCACAATCAATTGGTATTGGTAAAGGGACTGTTTCTTTAGATGATTTCGATAGTACACAATTAATTATTGCTATCGGTCATAATCCCGGAACCAATCACCCTAGAATGATGGGAACATTACATGAAGTGGCTCGTCGAGGTGTCCCCATTGTCGTCTTAAACCCATTAAAAGAACGTGCATTAGAGCGCTTTACCGATCCTCAAAGCATAATTGAGATGGCAACTTATAGCTCAACCAATATTGCATCATCTTACTATCAGGTTAAGGCGGGGGGTGATGCTGCGGCTTTAAAAGGCATTATGAAAACGCTATTAGCTTGGGATTTAGAGCGTGGCGATATTCTTGATCATGATTTTATCGCAGAACATACTCAAGGATTTGAAGCCGTTATTGACGATTTAAACCAAACAACTTGGCAAGATATTGAAAATGAAAGTGGGCTTTCACAAGATTCTCTTGAAAGTATCGCATCACTTTACGCGAATTCCCCTGCCACCATTATTACTTATGGTATGGGTATTACCCAGCATAATAAAGGAACCGCTAACGTTCGCTTAATTGCCGATTTATTATTAATGAAAGGTAATATTGGAAAACTGGGGGCTGGAATATGTCCATTACGAGGGCATTCTAATGTTCAAGGCAATCGAACCGTCGGTATTACTGAAAAACCCTCTACAGAATTTCTGCAAAAAATAGAACAAATCTTCGGTTTCAAACCACCTTATAAACATGGTCATGATGCTGTTAATGCCATGCAAGCTATGGTTGAAGGTAAAGCAAAAGCATTAATTTGCTTAGGGGGTAATTTTGCTGTGGCACTGCCTGATCCCGAACTGTCTTTTTCAGCAATGCGAAAACTGGACCTCAGTGTTCATATTGGAACTAAATTAAATCGCTCTCATTTATTAACTGCTAAAAATACGTTTATTTTGCCTTGCTTAGGCCGTACTGAATCAGATATACAAGCATTAGGCCGCCAATCAATCACCGTTGAAGACTCTATGTCGATGGTACATGCCTCTTCAGGTAAATTAACGCCAGCGTCTCCATTATTAAAATCAGAGCCATCTATTGTTGCCGAAATGGCGGCAACAACGTTATCTGAAAGCAAAACACCTTGGATGAGATTTACGGAAAGTTATGATCTCATTCGTGACATGATTGAAAAAACCATTCCGGGTTTCGAAAACTATAATCAACGTATTCGTGTACCAGGTGGATTTCGTATGCCACTGCCTGCGGTTGAAAGAATTTGGGATACACCAACGGGTAAAGCGATGTTTTCTGTTTTTGAGGGTGTTAACGAAAATGAACCAGTCGCTGGAGATGATATTTTACGTCTCGTCACAATACGTAGTCATGACCAATACAATACAACCATTTATGCATTAGACGACCGCTATCGTGGTATTTTCGGTAGGCGTGATGTGCTCTTTATGAGCGAGGTTGATTTAATCGCAAGAGGTTTAAAACAAGGCGACAAAGTGACTATTGAAACAGTAAGTCAAAATAGAAAGCTACAGCTTAATGATATTACTGTTGTTTCATTTAGTATTGCACCGGGTACTGTTGCTGCTTATTACCCAGAAGCTAATGTCCTTATTCCACTGGACTATGTTGATAAAGAAAGTGGAACACCTTCATATAAAGCGACACCTGTTAGAATTCACGCCCAAAAAGCACAAGTTGCCTAAGGTTTCATCCAACTAAAAAATAAAAAGCTGAGTCTATATTTAGTCTCAGCTTCTCTTTTTATCTACAAACTCATATCAACTAAATATGTACACATTTCAGTAAAGCATTTCTCAATCAGTATCGAACGAGGCTCTTCGCGCCGAATAATAATACCAAGAGGAGAATTTATTGTGGCATCAGCAATAGGAACAACATCAAGATTTGGGTTCAATTTTTCAATTCCTTTTGAAAGAGGAACAATTGAGGCACAAAATCCTGCATCGACTGATTGCATAAGATGAAGTGTAGAACTACTTTCAACTAATACTTTCGGATGCAAATTATAGCGCTGAAATGCCAGATCAACGGATTGTCTAAAATGATTTTCTTTATTAAGCAGTGCCAATGGCAATTTAACTGCTTCATTCCATGAAATCGTTTTTGCCGAAGGCATAAAATGATTACGATGAAATAAAAGCCCCAATTCTGTTTGCTTTAAAGCATAAATTTCATGTTGTTGAGTATTCGCTTTTTCTAAATAGCAAATACCAATATCAAGGCTATTATTATTAAGACAATCGACTATCTTTTCACTATCACTCGACATAACCTGAAAGCGAATTTCAGGAAAAACGGATGAGATTTTCTGCAACATTTTCATTGGGTTTAAATTAGTTAATGGCACAATGCCTATACGCAATTGTCCTAATAACTGTTGTCGAAAATTAGCCGCTTCTGCCTGTAATCCATTATAAGCAGACTCCATTGTTTTCGCCCACTTTAGGATTTTCTCGCCTTCTTCTGTAAATCCTTCAAAACGAGAACTCCGCTTAATAAGCACAACATCTAGCTCTTTTTCTAAATTACGTAATCGCATGGATAAAGTAGGTTGTGTGACATGGCACATTTCAGCAGCTTGGCCAAAATGTTGAGTTTTATCTAATGCGATTAAATAAAATAATTGTTTTATGTCGATATGCGATGACCTCATGATAAGCAGGTGAATAGAAAAAATAGCCGTTCTTATACTATAAGATAAACAGTACGCGCAGTTTTATTTACCTTCCAGCTTTTTATCTATAAGTAAAGATAGAAGATAAAAATGGGGAATCCTAACTAAATAAAAAAGCTCACTCTCATTTTACTCTCAGAGTGAGCTTGTTTTAAATACAATATTAACTGACTAACTTAACGGATTAATATTGTTCTTTAATTTTAAAGACTGACACTTTATCTGTTAAATTTTGTGCTTTCTCATCTAAAATCATCGTAGAAGTCGCACCTTGTTCAACTAAAGCCGCATTTTGCTGAACAACAGAATCCATTTGGTTAATGGCGACTGCGATCTGTTCAATACCTACTTTTTGTTCTTCTGATGCGATACTAATACCTTGCATGATATCGCTGACTTTAGTAATAGAAGAAACAATGTCCTGCATATGCTCACCCGTTTTATTCACTAACTCACGGCCATGAGCCACATCGGCAACGGATTCTCTGATAATTTGGTTAATTTCACGCGCAGCATCCGCACTTCTTGCGGCTAAATTTCTCACTTCAGTTGCAACAACAGTAAATCCACGGCCTTGTTCACCGGCACGCGCTGCTTCAACCGCTGCGTTTAATGCCAGAATATTAGTTTGGCTTGCAATGTTATTAACTACATCATTGATTTCAGCAACTTTTAATGTGCCTACTTCGATCTTTTTCATCGAATTAATTGCATCATTCATGATATTAGAACCATCAATTGCTAAATCACGAGTTTCTGCTGTAATAGAGTTTGCTAAAATCGCATTATCAGTATTATTAACAACGGCAATTTTTATCTCTTCCATACTCGCAGCTGTTTGTTGTAGGGCGCTTGCTTGCTCCTCAGTACGAGAAGAAAGATCTTGATTACCAGAAGCAATCTCTGCCGAGCCCTTTTTGATCTCTAACGCTTCTTCTTTAACAAGTTGAATAGTCGATGTTAACTCAACTTGCATATCACCAACATTAGAAAACAAAGTTCCAAATTCATCATTTCGTTTTTTAGGTAAAGTAAAACTTAAATCCCCTTCTCCCACTTTCTGCAAAATGTCTGATAGAGTATTCAAATTAAAGATAAACGTTTTATTTACCCAACGGATAACAATATAAAGAAGAACAAGAATGATCCCCAAAGCAATGAGGGTTGTGTAAATTGATAACTGCACCATCCAAGCTTGTTCCGATTTAATATCGTCATTCACACCTTTAGTTATTATGAGATATTCATCAAAGAGATCTGATAAGCGATTAAAATCACTGGAAAGGTTTGATTCTGTATAATCTAGTGTATCTATAGGCGCAATAAGTTCATCGAGAAGATAATAGAATAGTACAGAAAGTTGCTCTGAATTGCGTTGTGCATCAGGGCTGATCTTCTTTACTTCAACCCAATGTGTAATAGTCGCTTTTGATTTTGTTGCTAACTCTTTTGCTTCAGCAACAATGGATTTAATCGTTTCTTGTTTGTTTTCATCTGTCATGGTTTTTAACAACATCAGATAATTAACATGAGAACGAATAGTGGCTAATTCGTACCTTGCTTCCTGAACGTTATTTAATCTTGTATTCAAAGAATCTAATGATGCAAAGTTTTCTTGCATGCGATAAATAAAAAATGACGACAATACAGATGATAATAAGAAAATAGTTAACAGTATGATGGAACCTACTTTTGCTGATCTTTCAATACTCATGAAATAATCTTCCCCGATAATAAAATGATACAAATGCATTCATTTATCGGCACAAAATAGATTTTATTTACTTATTAATCAGAATTATCGATACAAACGATTAATACAGTTCTCAATCAATGATGGCAATTAGTTTTTTATTCTTAGATTCAAGTGTTAATCTTGATCATATACCGTTGTGAAATAATATTTCAGTGTTATTAATTGGTCGCTTTTTGAACGCATTTTTCATTTAAATAAAACACAGCAAACATTTTTCACACTCAATTAAATGATAAACATCATTTAACGATTAAAATATCTTAAGTATTTTTACAACTCAATCCATAAATTAGAGATAAATAGCTTCTAAAAAAATCACAGATAAGGTATAAACACTTAGGATATTATTAATAAAAAATTATCGCTTCTTTTAGAAAGAAAGGAGAAATAGAACCTACAAGCTATTTTAACTTTCATATAGAAGAATAAATCGAACCTTAGAGAAAGTGCCTAAAACATCATTGCAATTAATGCGTTCAAAAAGTTATTTTCTTAGCATCAAACAATCAACTCCTCTTTATATGAATATTCCTCTCAATAATTATTGAGTTAGATCAATTTTAATTTTCTGTCTTATTCACCAAAAAGAAGGATTTCATGGATTATTTATAAATACACATAATCCATTTTCATCATATACCCCAATTTTTGATTTTATTCAGAGAATTCTTACATTCTACTTTTCTCACAAATACTCACTTTACGCGTAAAACATACTTCCTTACATTACCTAACCTTTTCATACAATCCATCCTATAAAGACTAAAAGTGAAATATAACTTAATATATAACTTATCAAACCAGATTTTTCACCTAATAAAAACTCATAAAACGAGTATCGGAATTAGTTTGCGTTTGCATTAAATTTCTTAACATATTGATATGCCTATCACTTACTAAAACTTAAGTATAACCTTACAATAATTACTCTCTTGATAGGTATTACCTATTACATAGTGATATCGCATAGGGTAAACCATTTTTACGCACTTATTTATGTGTAATATAGTTACTCAAACCGAAATGGCTAATTTTAATATGTGATAACTTCTAAATATTAGACCTCATGTTATTGGAATTAATTTATGAACGATCTAGACACTAAAGTAGGCTTTTTTTTTAAAAAGGCGAGAAAAGAGAAGAAATTATCAGGTCGTGAACTGGCAAAAATAATCTCTGTTAGCCAACAACAAATATCTCGTTATGAAAATGGCAAAAATAGCATGTCACTTAGTTTAATAAATAAGTTACTCATTATTTTTGATAAAACATGGGATGATTTAAATCGTGAAGTAATAAGTACCTACAACGAAAAGGTGCCAAATACACAATCAAAAAAAAGAGACTATGAATTTAGTGGCACAACCGCTAGCCAACTAAATTAAAAATAAATATTTAAAAAAATCACTATAGCATCACTATAAGCAATTAACCATGAAAATAAGATATTTAATTATGTTTTATTTTCATGAGCTATTAGCTTTATGAAGTTAGGGGTGTTAACAACCGACGAAACTATTATTTCGTATTAATAGATAATTATTAGGAAAATAAAAAACACTTATTAAGTGTTTTTATTCGCCATGGATAGCTTTTATTTGTTTTTACACTAATAGCGAGTCAAATAATAAATTACTAAATATCATTTATATTTAGCGATTTATTAAAACGTAGTTATCTAATATAAAACGAAGGAATTTAGAATGAAAAAATCTATCATTGGTGCATCTTTAGCAATGGCATTTGGTCTGATGGCTGGTAATGCATTTGCTGTTGATAATACTGGTACGATTACTTTTAATGGTGAATTAACGGATACAACTTGTAAAGTTGATATCGAAGGCCAAGGCCCTGATGCAACGATTACTCTGCCCACAGTCAGTACTGCAACTTTAACAGCTGCTGGCCAAGTAACTGGTCGTACTGGTTTCAATATGAACCTGTCTGATTGTAAAGTCGGTCAAGCAGGTCATAAAACAGTATCTGCATTCTTTGAAACTGGTGCAACAGTTGACCAAGCCGCTGGTCGTCTGAACAATATGGATATCGCCGCAACTGGTGCAAAACTGGTTCAATTACAACTGTTAGATGGTAGCAATGCATTCGCACCAATCAAAATTGGTAATACTTCTCAAGTAGATGCAACTGCTTACGTTCAAATTACTGATGAAAAAGCCACTCTGCCATACGCTGTTGAATACTACGCTATTGGTAAAACCGAGGCTGGTAAAGTAACAAGTAGCGTTATTTATACTCTGCAGTATAAATAATCGAAATAAACAGGGGGGAGGCTTCTCCCTCCTGTTTGCTTTTTATTAATGGAATAAAGATAAATATGAAAACCACTAAATTAATTAAAAGCTTTTTTTTGAGTTTATTAATTATTATTCCAACATGGGTAAATGCTGCCGTTGTTATTAGTGGCACTCGTGTTATTTATAATGAAAATGAAAAAGAAGTAACGCTTAAAGTTTCTAATGAAGGAACTGTACCTGTATTAATTCAAAATTGGCTTGATACCGGAGATGTCGATGCAGCTCCAGAAACTATTCAAGTTCCTTTTGTATTAACGCCCCCCGTTTTTCGTATTGAACCAACTAAATCCCAGACATTAAGAATTGGTTATACCGGTGGCGTTGCTTTACCAAAAGATAAAGAAACTATTTATTGGCTAAACGTATTAGAAATACCACCTAATGCAACAGGTGAAGAAAATAAATTACAAATTGCTTACCGCTCTAGAATAAAACTATTTTATCGCCCAATAGCACTAAAAGACAAAATGGGAGCCATTGAAGCAGCTGAAGGCTTAAAGTTTTCAGTTTCAGGTAACACGTTAAAAGTCATCAATAATGCCCCCTATTATGTTTCTTTAGTTTCTATTTCTCTTAATGGAAATGATAAACAACCTATTGATGGTGAATTAGTTCCACCATTAGGTAGCCATGATTTTGCTATACCCAATGGCATATCAACAAATATAGGAAATAAAGTCGTTTATCGATATGTAAACGATTGGGGCGCAATGAAAATAGTTGAATCAAAACTTTAATTCTCCAGTGATTTCATAAAATATACGGGAATATTTAAATGAGCAGTTATATTTTAAAAACTATTATAATATCTGCTGGTGCGACTTTTTTTCTAATCGCACCCTATACCTATGCAGAAAATATAACAGTAACAGAGAAGAATAAATGGCTGCCGAATGGTAATCATGCATTATCGGGTGTAAATACATTACCCGCGCATGTTGCGACACAAAGTTTACCAGCAAGTGCTAATGGCAATAATTTGCCTACCACAAACGGTAATAATAATACCGCAACCACATTTAACCCTATTTTTATGAATACGTCACAAAGTGATATTGATATCAGCCGTTTTGACAAGGAAAACTCAATATTACCTGGTACGTGGGATGTTGATGTTTACGTTAATAATCATTTTATTGCTAAACAAAAAATCACTTTTAGAGAAATGGCTAGCCAAAAAGTGGAACCCTGTCTCACTAAAGACACGATGAGCCTTATCAATATCAAAAATGATAAACAGTCTCCATTGCTGAAAAGTGCAATGGAGCTTCATGAATGTATTGAATTAGTCAATCTCGTTCCTTCAACAGCCGTTACCTATGATCCTTCAATACAACGCCTTAATGTTGAAGTGCCGCAAGCACTTGTTGGCTATAAACCGAGAGGTTATGTAAGCCCTTCACTATGGGATAGAGGGATCAATGCCCTATTAGTGAATTATAATGCTAACTATTTTACATCTAGAAATAACGGCAAAAATTATGATTCCGCGTTTGCAGGTATTGATAGTCATGTGAATTTGGGAACATGGAGTTTTCATCATACTGGTAACTACTCATGGGACGAAAACAATGGCCATGATTACACATCAACCTATAACTATTTAGAGCGTATTATCACCACAATCAGAGGCGTAGTACAAATTGGTGATGTGCTAACAACAGGCCAGTTATTTGACTCTCAACCACTAAGAGGTATCCAACTCTTTAGTGATGAGAAAATGTTACCGGATTCTCAACGTGGGTTTGCACCAACCATTCGTGGTATTGCGAAAACCAATGCGCGAGTCATTATTCGCCAAGATGGACGTGTTATTCACGAAACGGTGGTTTCACCAGGCCCATTCGAAATTGATGACCTCTATCCTTCTGGTTATGGTGGTAACTTGGATGTCACCATTCAAGAAGCCGATGGTTCACAACAAAACTTCAAAGTTTATTATGCTTCACTAGTGCAATTATTACGCCCTGGGCAGCATAACTACACTGTTGCAGCAGGTCATTTAAATTCCAAATCTGTAGATTATGATCCTACTCTATATCAAGCCACCTACCGCCGTGGTTTAACCAATATTATTACAGGCTATGCAGGTGTTCAGGGTACAGGTGCAGATTACTACGCTGTTCAAGTTGGTTTGGCATTAAGTACACCTTTAGGTGCCTTTTCTGCCGACGTCACACAAGCCCGAGTGCATTTAAATACGACCGCTTCTGCTGTTAATAGCGGACAGAGTTATCAGGTGAGTTACAGTAAATATATTCAAGATACCAACAGTAACTTGACTATTGCGGCATATAAATTTAACTCCGAAAACTTCTACGACTATACCTCTGCAGTACAGGCAATAAATGAAGAAAAACATGGCAGAAGTATTAGTAATATCTGGCGTCCAAAGAGTCGTTTTAACGTTACCATCGATCAGGGGTTAGCTGAGGGATGGGGGAACTTTTATGTCACCGGTTATACCCAAAACTACTGGAATAATGATACCACCGACTTACAGTACCAATTGGGTTATAACAACAACTGGCGTAGATTGTCTTACGGTCTTAACGTAGGCCAAGTCCGTAATGCCGAAGGTAAAAAAGAAACCACCTTTGAGATGAACTTTACCTTACCATTGTATGATCTCAGTATTGACCATATGCCAACTCTAACCGCCGCTGTGACTCGTGATGGTCGAGGTTATGTGGGTGAAAGACTCGGTATTTCTGGCTCTGCGGGTGCGGATAACCGTTACTCTTATGGTGTAACCGCAATGAATACAAACCACGGCGTTGGCTCAAGTATGACGATGAGTGGTAATGCAAGAACAAACTTTAGCAGCTTAAGTGCAACCTACGGTATTGGTGAGCACTATCAAAATGCATCAGTTGGCGCGAGTGGTTCGTTAGTCGGTTGGTCAGGTGGTTTAGCTACATCGCCTTATCAAGGTAACACCTTCACTATTGTTGATGCTGATGGCGCAGAAGGGGCCGCGGTGAGTGGCTATCCAGGCATCGAAGTTAACAGCTTTGGTTATGCTTTAGTGCCTTACTTAACTCCGTATCAATTAAACGATATCACCATTGACCCTAAAAATATGACCACTAGCGTTGAATTACAAAATACTCAAGCCTTTGTCGCGCCATTTGAAGGTGCAATAACTAAAGTTGTCTTTGAAACTGATAAGGGTACGCCATTGTTGATTACTATCCAAAGAAATAATGGACCTATTCCATTTGGTAGTGTCGCTTACGATGAACAGAACAGTGAAGTGGGTAGCATTGGTCAGGGAGGACTTCTCTACGCCCGCGTTAAAAATCCATCAGGTCGTTTAACGATTAAGTGGGGACCAGGTGAAATACAGCAATGTACGATTAACTATAGTGCACCAGCACAAGATAAAAGTAACCAAAGTAGTTTTGTTCAACTTACTAGTGTATGTGGAGAGTAAAGTATGAAGCCGATTATTAAAAATTCATTAGCCTTAATGCTTCTACTTTTACCCGTGACTGAAGTAATGGCGGCTGCCCCTGGTGAAGTCAAATGTATTCTAAAAGGCGCTCCATATAATAAGTTTA
This sequence comes from Proteus vulgaris, assembly GCF_023100685.1. Taxonomy (NCBI): domain Bacteria; kingdom Pseudomonadati; phylum Pseudomonadota; class Gammaproteobacteria; order Enterobacterales; family Morganellaceae; genus Proteus; species Proteus vulgaris. Next base: position 3,629,301 of record NZ_CP090064.1, read on the forward strand.
TGACAATAAATGGCGCTATTCATGTTGGTGTTGATATGCCAATAGGTGCTGTCGTATACCAAGGTCAGCTTGATTACGCTAGCACAAAAATTAATTATGAATGTGGTGCTGATTTCTCTAAAGATCCTGATAGGACAGTTTATTTTAAAGAAAGACAAGAGATAAAACTATTAAGTACAACAGGCACCCCAGTAACAGGTGCTGGGATCCCAACCAATGTATTTAAAACGAATAATCCTGGTCTCGGTATTGTATTTTATGCAGCTAAAGATAAAAATAATACACTGCCACTTAATGTGCCCAAATTATCTTGGGAAGGTCAGCGTTACCTCAACAAAAATATGACAGGGCTTGGTTATTGGGCAAAACCCGTTTTACATTACTCGATAATTAAAATAGGACCAATCCAACCTGGCGTTTTTAATTTAACCAATATTGCGCGAATGCAACTTGATGTAAATTTTCCTGATAAAAATGAAGTCATTTCACCAGAGTTTCCTGCTATTAACTCATATTTAGAAGTTACAGGATCTATCACTGTCACATCTTCAAGTTGCAAAACTCAAGATTACACAGTGGAATTAGGTAAGCATGAAACATCTAAGTTACCCAATAAAAACAGTACAACAAAATGGATAAACTCAGATATTATATTAACCAATTGCCCTGCTTTTAGAGGTTATTATTCAGGAGGCAAGGGAAATGTATATACCAGTGAAAACGGCCAGACTTTCCCAGATCGCGATCCTAACGAACTAAGAGTAACAATAAAGCCTGTTAATCCAGCTATTCCTGAATATCCGGGTACTTTTAAAGTAAATGATGTCCCTGGTGCAGCAACAGGTGTCGGGATCCAACTTGCATTTGGTGATGTCGGCGAAGATTTTGTTAAATTTAACACCCCAACTACCTTCGTACAACCTATTACTGAAAAAGCGGGTGTCGTAAGTGTTCCATTACGTGCACGATATATTCGTGTTGATGACAGAATATCTGCAGGTAGAGCGGATGGGGCTGCAACCTTTATGATTGAATATTATTAACCCCTTATTCTGTTTACCAGAATAAAATAAAAACTCACTCTGATACGTTAATTCAGAGTGAGTTTTTTATCGTTATAATGCTTGTTCTTCTATTTGAAAAACGGCCACATTATCCATCAACATCTGCGCTTTTTCGTCTAACATCATCGTTGAAGATGCGCCTTGATCCACTAAAGAAGCATTTTGCTGTACAACAGTATCCATCTGATTAATTGCCACCGCAATTTGTTCAATACCAACACGTTGCTCTTCTGAAGCAAGACTTATCCCTTGCATAATATTGTTTACTTTTGCAATTGAAGTGACAATTTCTTGCATATGTTCCCCTGTTTTATTAACCAGAGCAGTTCCTTCAGCCACATCTTCTATAGATGCTTTTAATATCTGACTTATTTCCTTGGCTGCATCTGCACTTTTAGAGGCTAAATTTCGCACCTCTGCAGCAACAACAGTAAAACCACGTCCTTGTTCTCCTGCTCTTGCAGCCTCTACTGCAGCATTTAACGCTAAAATATTTGTTTGGCTCGCAAGGCTATTAATAACTTCATTAATTTCACCAACCTTTAATGCACCTTGTTCTATTTTCTTCATTGATAACATCGCATCTTTCATCACATTAGCGCCATCGATGACGATATCATTGGATTGATTAATAATAACATTGGCTTCTTGGGTATTTTCGGTGTTATTGGCGACAGCCGTTTTAATCTCTTCCATGCTAGCCGCAGTTTGTTGCAAGGCGCTGGCTTGCTCTTCAGTACGAGAAGAAAGCTCCTGATTACCCGATGCAATTTCAGAAGCACCTCGTTTTATCTCTAAAGTCTCTCTCTTTACAGTAAGAATGGTAGAAGTTAAGGCTTTTTGCATATGGCCAACATGTGAGAATAGTTCACCAAATTCATCTTTTCTCATTTTAGGTAAAGTGAAAACTAACTCACCTTGACCAACTTTATTTAAAATATCAGATAATGTATGAAGATTAGAAATAAATGTTTTATTTACCCAAAGAATAACAAAATATAAAACAATTACTAAAATTAACAATGAAATAATGGTTGAATAAATAGAAAAATTAACCATGGTTTCTTGGTTATTTATAAGAGAAGCACTATTCTTCGCTTTTATGGTGATATAATCATCAAATAAAATATTTAATCTATCAAAATCATTAGCAAATTCTTCATCATTTACATTTATTGAACCTGAAGTATTTGATGCGATAATTAATCTATCAACTAAATTATAAAATAATTTTGCAATGGCATCGGCACTTTTTTGTGCTTCAACAGTTACTTTTTTCTCTTTTGTCCACACTTCCATGGCACGTTTAGCGCTGTCAGCCAATTTTTTGTTTTTTTCAATAATCTCAGCATCTTTTGCGTTTGTTAATGCAGTATCCTGCATTAAGAAATTCACATTAGAACGCATCGTTGCTAATTCATAGCGTGCCATTAATACATCTGTGTAACGTGTTAACAACGTTTCCACTTGGGTAAAATTATTTTTCATTTTATAAATAAAAAATGAAGATAATGCCGAAGATAAAATAAAAACCAATAATAATACAGACGAACCTATCTTAGCAGATCGTTTAATGCTCATAATAAAAATACCTATACACATATATCGATAAGATTTATTTCCTTATCGACATAGTTGTTCTTTTATTTAAAAACAATAGGTATTTATAAGTTAATGATTTTTATTTCTAAAATATTAATCTATCAATAAACAATATCTATATTTTAAATAATTTTCAATTTATTCTTATTTTATAAAATAATTCAACTAATATTATTAATAATAAAAAATCTATTTTTTATCAAAAAAATAAGTATTTCTATTTTATGATAAATATTATTTTTTATTCATCACATAAATAATCTTTATTTATTTACATTTAAAGTATAAAAATTGCTTTATTTTCAATGAGTAACAGACACACTATCTCATTCTGAGAACAATGATATAATATGTGCAATGACTTTAAAACTCTGATGATTTACGGAGCTTACTTTTTTATGCAACCCCAGTTTGAAAACTCAAAAAACACCGTAAAAACGTTATCAGTGTTTGATTTTGATGGCACGTTAACTTACCACGATAGTTTTATTCCTTTTTTAAAGTTTGCTTTCGGTAAACGTAAATTTTCACGCCGTTTAATTAAGATGGTATTACCAACATTACGTTGTTTTAGACGCAAATTAACCCGTGATGAATTAAAAGAAGTGCTTATCAAAACTTTTTTAACAAACACCGATGAACAATGGTTAAAAGAAAAAGCAGAAGCATTTTGTCAGCTTTATTGGGCTAAATTAATGCGCCCTACTGGCTTATTAGCAGTAGCAGAAGAAGTGAAAAGTAATGCCCAAGTTACTATTTGCTCTGCGTCACCAGCAATGGTTCTACAGCCTTTTGCAGATAGGTTGGGGATTAAACTGATAGGCACGACACTTGAAGTAGTTGATGGAAAATTGACAGGTAAAATTATTGGGAATAACTGTCGCTGTGGTGAGAAAATTAAACGTTTAGAAGATGTCTACGGAGATCTAACGCAATATCATATGAAAGCATGGGGAGATTCTCGTGGAGATCATGAATTGCTACTAGCCTCTCAAACACCTCATTGGCGTCACTTTCATACTGGTCGTCGTAAAGCTAAAAACTCACCCATTAAAGTGGCCGTAAAAAAAGAGTCTTAGTTGCTAACTGTTTTCCTATCAACACAGAAAAAATAGCCCCCGCTAATACGAGGGCTAAATAAAGTCTTAGATATTTACGCCGTGTTGTGATGCTAACGCACCTAAACCACCCGCAAAACCTTGACCAACGGCTTTGAATTTCCACTCTGCGCCATGGCGATATAACTCACCAAAGATCATTGCGGTTTCTGTAGACGCATCTTCAGAAAGATCAAAACGTGCAATTTCAGTATTATTGTCGTTGTTATAAACGCGCATAAAACTGTTACTGACCATACCAAAGTTTTGTTTACGATTTTCAGCATCATAAATAGTGACTGCAAATACCAGTTTTTTCACTTCAGCAGGGACTTTTGATAAAGTGATTTTGACTTGCTCATCATCACCGTCGCCTTCCCCAGTACGGTTATCTCCTTGGTGTTCAACGCTTCCGCACTGACTCACTTTGTTATTAAAGAAGATAAAACTTGCGTCTGAAAGTACTTTTCCATCTTCACCTACCATGAATACTGACGCATCTAAATCGAACTCTGCGCCATCAGTCACGCGGGCATCCCATCCTAGACCAACCATAGCAACCGACATTGTTGGTGCTTCTTTAGTCAGAGAAACATTACCACCTTTAACGAGGGAAACTGCCATATCAAAGCTCCTACTTTATTGAATAATCTGGCAATCACATATTATGACTGCCAGCGGTTAGTATCTTACTAATCGACTATCAAGAGGCATTAATGCCGTACTGAGCACAAACCGATCCTAAACCCCCCGCATAACCTTGACCTACAGCGCGGAATTTCCACTCTGCGTTATGGCGATATAACTCGCCAAATAACATTGCCGTTTCAGTTGATGCATCTTCAGTTAAGTCATAACGAGCAACTTCAATTTGGTTGTCATCATTAACTAAACGAATAAATGCACCTGATACTTGGCCAAAGCTTTGACGGCGTGCTTGTGCATCATGGATAGTGACAACGAAAATAACCTTATCAACATCATTCGGGATCATGTCTAATTTAATTTTCAGTGCTTCATCATCACCATCGCCTTCACCCGTACGGTTATCGCCGGTATGAACAACTGAGCCATCAGCAGATCTTAAATTGTTATAAAAAATGAAATCGGCATCGCTACGCACTTTTCCATTTGCAGCTAACAGAAATACAGATGCATCTAAGTCAAAATCTTGACCATCTGTAGAACGGGCATCCCAACCTAGTCCGACAAGGACGTTTTTCATCGTTGGGGCTGCTTTGCTCAGAGAGACATTACCACCTTTAGAAAGAGAAACGCTCATTTTACAACCTCTTTAGTTTTGTTTTTAATATTCTTATTTTTCAAGAATATGTATTAGTTTGTCTTACCTTGATCATCTTTTTTTTCTGGGAATACAAAACTTGCAATAATCCCCAGAGCAAGAACACCAAGCACTACAAATAGGCTAGTTGTCGCGGAAATGCTGTATCCATGTTGCCAGATATGATCTGTTGCATTTAAACCTAATTTTGCAGCAATAAAGAACAACAGCACAATAACCGCTTTTTCGAGGTAAACGAGATACTGTTTTAACGCTTCTAACACGAAGTAAAGCGTACGTAAGCCTAAGATTGCGAACATCATTGCACTATAAACAATTAGGGGTTCACGGCTTACTGCGATAATAGCGGGAACCGAGTCGAAAGCAAACATCACATCAGAAAGCTCAACGACTGCCACACACAGCATAAGCGGTGTTGCATATAGAGCAGCTTTTGTACCACGACCGATAGTGACATCTTTGTTTTCAGGTTTCGCTAATTCAACATCAACTTCTTTTTGTGTTAACAAAAAAGCGTGTCCAGTGATTTTTGGCCATATAGGGAAAAATCGTTTTACTAAGCGATAAGCAAGATGTTGTGAATAGTCTTCAATCTCTTCACTATCACCACCACTTTTCAGCATCATAACTGCCGTCCAAGCAACGATTAAGGCAAATACTATCTCAACATATGGTCCTAAACTTAACAGTCCTGTACCGATGGCAACAAAGATCCCACGGAAAACGATAGCACCAATGATACCCCAATAAAGAACGCGGTGACGGAAGCGGTCAGGCACTGCAAACCACGAGAAAATCGCCATCATGACAAACAAGTTATCAATGGAAAGCACTTTCTCTAATGCATAACCTGTTACGAATAAACTCGCAACTTCTGCACCATGATGAATATAAAGGAATCCTGCGAATGCCATAGCAATAGCAACCCAGAATATAGACCAAAATATGGCATTCTTTAACGTTATCGGCTTATCAGCACGATGCATGAATAAGTCGATAAAAATAGCGCCAACCGCAAGTACTACAAAGACAATGACAGTTTCTGTCGGAAAACCAATATGTGTGGATACCATAATAATTCCTGAACGGTTCCCTATAAATTAATTACAAATCAAATTCTGCGGGTTGAAAGCCTAATGCAACAGCAATAGTTCGCACCGCTTCTTTTTCATCATTGTCAAAATCACCATCACTTTTCGCAACAGCGATACCAACACGAATAGCTAATTGCGCAGCTTCTGGCTGATCTTTCATTGCCAGAATATACTTCATGGTTTCGCCTTTACCGACTTCAGTATCAAACTCGAAACTTGTAATTAGCTTATTAAAGAATTCAATCACCTCAGAGGTATCAAAGACTTTAAGTTCATCCGATGCTTTTAAAAAACCCAGCATCTTCTGTTTTTCTTCAGAACTCACACCGTCGCTGGCGATAGCGATACGCGCACAGACAGCTACCGTTCCTTGCATAAATTTTTTGTTTTTAAAGCGGCCAACTTGCTTTGCTAACTCAGAACGTCCCGTATTAAAACCTTCTTTTAATTTGTTAAAAAAACTCATGTTACTTTTCCTTATATCAACTTGATCACTTAGAACCCGCTGTCCAGCGAAATCCCCACCCGTAGGCATTATCCATATCACGGTGGCCTTTAAAAAACTCATTGAGACGTTCAACTCTGATTGAGCCGTTCTCATTAACCAGTCGTGCTATAGCACACATGCCACGACCATTATTACCATCAGTTAAGCGTGTTTCGATAGGTGGCTGATCAGGTACATGAATGGTAACCACGCCATCTGTTTTGCTCCAATTCGGTACACCTTCATAAATAAACGCGAAAATTAGCACTTGCTTGATATTTTTCCATTCACGCCCATTCACAAAGATCCATTCACCACCAGCAACATCTCCCGTACGATCATCACCTTGTAATTCAACATAAGGAATACGATTGAAATCACCAAATCCGTTTCCTAATGCTTGAATAACCGATTTATGGCCTTGCTGAAGTTCAACAAAAGCACCAATGTCTAAGTCGATACCTTTATTTCCGCCAAACAATCCACCCAATAACCCTGATCCACCACTCTTACTTTCACGATGCCAATCAAGATTAATACGAATTTTTCCAAAATCATCTTTCTTCGTTAGGCTGATTGCAGGTTTCTCTTTGGTTAGAGAAACCTTACTTAAGTTCACCGAACTTGGCGCTGGAGCTGGTTTCGGTGCTGGTGCTGGTGCTGGTGCTGGTTCAGAGTCTGCAATATCAACCCCAAAATGTTCAGCTAATGGTTTTAAGCCACCGTTAAATCCTTGAGCGATAAAACGGAACTTCCAACTACCATTACGACGATACAATTCACCTAAAATTAGTGCTGCTTCAGGACGACCGTTAATATCAACATTGCCATTCGCAACAACCTCATTATTAGCCTCAACTTGAATCGATAATCGTTGTAAATTTGCGATAGTTTGTTGACCTTCACAAGTCGCTGTAAACGCAATTTTTTCAACATCAGGACGTAAACGTGTTAAATCTACGGTAAAAGAAGTGCTATTTCCTGCTGTTGCATAAATAACAGTGCGATCATCACTCGCTGTTTGTCCATAAAACACCATATCGGCATCGCCATTCACTTTACCTGAGGCATAAAGTCTAAAAGCGGAAACATCAACAGGTGCGCCAGATTGAATACGAACGATTAATGTTTGATTAGGAACGGGTACATTCCCACCGGGAGTCATATTCATTTATCGCACCACCGTCGCCACAATATCAGGCATCATGTCGTTGATAACACGGCCTTTGCAAGGTGCACCAAACGCGGTGAAATCCCATTGACCATGATTACGTTGCATCGACGCAATCACAATACCAGTATGAGTGCCTTGCTCTGTTAAGGTATAACGCACTAACTCTTTATTAGTTGTTTTATCAACAACTCGACAGAATGCGTTTTCAACTTCATTAAATGTTTGTCCTCGGAAACTATTTACAGTGAAGACCAAGTATTCAACATTTGTTGGTAAACGGTCTAAATCAACGAAAATAGTTTCATCATCGCCGTCACCGTCTCCAGTTAAGTTATCACCAGAGTGAACCACTGACTGACAACTTGATTTTAATTTGCGAAACCAAATGGTATCGATTTGATTGCCATTTGCGTCAAGTAAAACGCAACTTGCATCTAAATCAATAGAACCACCACCACCAAAAAGACCGCCTAATAATCCTTTTTTCTTAATCGGATCCCAGCCCAAACCAAACATTAAATGGCTCAGTGTAGGTGCTTGTTTACTGAGAGAAACTGTTTGATTCTTGCTTAATGAAACCATAATTAAATTCCTTCAGAGGTAGAGTGAAACAACAATGCCATTTGTGATTAAATCCATATCATGAAAATCATCATATCATGATGAAGTACATGAGCAAGACTATTTTTACCACCCGAACATGAAGTTTTGTAAACCCATTGATATAATTAATATTTTTGTAAAAATAAATTATAAAAATACAAAATAATTATAATAATAACGTTATTGGTTAGTCTAATTTAAACTAAAATCAAATAAATCATATTATGATTGACACAGTTCTTCGAAAACTTCATGATTATAGGACTTGAACCCTACACTTTTATTTCACGGTATACAGCGTAATGAACAATACGATTTGGTTTATGGAAGGTTTATCATCACAACGCGATATTATTCAAAGTGTTAAAGACTTTGCAAAACAGCAGCACCAAGAAATTTTTGTGCTCGCATCTCATCGCCATACACGAAATGAGATTTTATCGCTTGCTGATGGGGCTTTTTATGAACCTATTGAAGAGACATTACGCTTAAAATTTATCGCTGATGTTGTAAAACAACATCAAGTGAGAGCCATTCATACTGGGCGCAATGGTGCATGGTTTGAATTACACCGCAAAGAAATTGAGTCATTAGGGGTAAAATTAACCACAGGTGCAACTGAGCTCGGACAGCTTCAATTAGCTGATAATAAAGTCGCTTTTGCACAAGCTATGGAACAATGCGGTCTTCCTGTTGTACCTTCCATTTATATTGACTCAATCGATGAATTAGAAAAACAAATAAAAAATCTACCTTTTGGTGAGATCCCTTTATGCATTAAGCCAGTAAAAGGCATTTATGGAATGGGTTTTTGGCGCTTTGATAATCAGGTTTCGCCGATGGCGCTGTTTAACCACCCAGAAAATCGCCAAGTTAATCCACAACAATATGTTGATGCATTAAAATCGGTTGAACACTTTGAGCCATTAGTGCTCATGCCTTATTTACCCGGCCCTGAATACTCTGTTGATATGGTTGTTGAGCAAGGCAATGTTATTGCTGCTGTTGCTCGACGCAAAGAAGGTGCAATACAACATTTAGAAATTTCAGGTGAAGCCTATGAATTAGGCAAAGCGTGTGCCACAGCGATGAAAGCAGATGGTCTTGTGAATGTGCAAACTCGAAATGATCATCAAGGCCATCCATTATTACTTGAAATTAATATGCGCCCTTCCGGTGGCATCGGTTATACCCAACACTGCGGCATTAACCTTGCTGGTATTTTTGCTTTACGCCAAATGGGATTGATGAGTATTGAAGAGGCTCAAGCTCAAAATAACTATTTTACACCGACAAAAATACGCTCAATCACCGATTCTATTGTTTTCAATTCAACGTTAACAAACGTAATAAGTACGGATAATAATTAATAATGAAAAATAGCATGAGTGACTCTTTAGTTTATCGTCGCCAGCTTAGTTGTGGCACATTGAGCGTGACGCCAAATTGCCCTATTGAGTTACTTGATGAATTATTTGATATTGCAGAAAGACGCAATCCTAAGCGTGCATTTTTATTTGTCAGTAAGGTATTAGGCCGTCATATTCCTGTTTCACCCCAAAAAATGCGTGAAACCTACCAAAGACTTGCCAAACAATTTCCTCCTTCACTTGAAGGCCCTATTTTGTTTATTGGTATGGCGGAAACCGCCGTAGGTTTAGGCGCTGGTATTTTTGATGAGGTAAGAAGTCGCTATCAACAAGCGATTTATTTAACCTCAACACGTCACCCTGTTGATAATGGTGAACTGCTGTGTGAATTTAAAGAAAATCACAGCCACGCGACCGATCACTTACTCTATTTGCCAAAAACAGCAGAGCAACGTCAGTGGGTACAACAAGCAAAAACCGTTGTATTAATTGATGATGAAGCCACTACGGGCAATACCTTTATTAACCTACTTTCAGCACTACGTGAAGAAGGTGGATTAACACATATTGAACACGTTATTGCTGTCACATTGACGGATTGGAGTGGTGAATCTATCGCTGAACGCGCCCCATTACCGATTAAGACTCTCTCTTTAGTTCAAGGTGAATGGCAATGGGATGCTGATCCTAATGCCCCCCTACCTATTATGCCTAATGTCAATATTACGGCATCAGGTCAAGTTGCGATTACAGGCAAACAAAGCTGGGGACGATTAGGGATGACAACGCCTGCAAATGATCTTGGTTTAACTATCAAAGTATCAGTTGATGAAAAAATTCTTGTATTAGGGTCGGGAGAATTTGTCTGGGAACCATTCTTATTGGCCGAACGTCTTGAAAAACAAGGTGCTATTGTAAAATATAGCTCGACAACACGTTCACCGATTTCAACCAATTTTGCTATTCAGTCAGCCATTACTTTTACTGATAATTATGGTTTAGGCATTCCTAATTTTGTCTATAACGTGGCACACCAACAATTTGATCGTATTTTACTTTGTTGTGAAACCCCGATTGACAGTATTGATAACCAACTGATGGAAGCCCTTAATAAAGTTGCACCAATTGTTGAGGTAATTAGTTATGACTAAGCCCGTTATTTTAACTGATCTCGACGACACCTTATTTCAAACGCGTCGCAAAATGATAGATGAATTAGCGCTAGAACCCTATAAAACAGGGGCATTAGACAGAAGCTTAGAGCCTCGTAGCTTTATGACGCAAGAACAAGCCATGCTGGTAGATTGGATGCTAGAACATGCTGACTTAATTCCTGTTACCGCGCGGGGTACAGAAGAAATAAGCCGAGTCACGATCCCTTTTCATTCATGGGTAATTACCACACATGGTGCTGTGGTATTAACCCCTGAAGGCACAGCAGATGCGCAATGGCAAAGCTATATCACTCAAAGCTTAGCGACCTATACACAACGTTTGCTCGCACTACAACAATCCATTACGCAATTAATGGCGGAACGACATATTGATGGTTGGGCACGAATTAACTATGAATATGGTGATTTGCCTATTTATTTAGTGATGAAGCATAACGATAGCACCCGACTAGAAGAGCTATACGCCATAGGTGATGAGATAGAAAAAACATTCTCAACAGAAGGTTTTTATATTCATCGCAACAGTAACAATATTGCTTGGTTACCTGAGCCTATTGAAAAAGGTAAAGCCGTCACCTATTTGCTTAATAAATTAAAGGCAGAACGTGGCGTTTTTCCTGTCATTGGTTTAGGCGATAGTCTGAGTGATCATCGCTTTATGAAATTGTGCAGTTGGTATGGGCTTCCTCGCCAAAGCCAATTTGCTGATGCGATCAACACAAAAATTTTTGGAGAATAAACATGATGGATCATAAACCGTTTTCAGGATCTTATGTATCAGGTGATGTCGATTTTCTACTTCAACCCGTCAATATTGAAATGACGCCGGTTGAGTTAAAGGAAGAGCTAATACAATCAGGTAAACGTCACTATTCTGACATGCTAAGCCAAGAGCCAGAACCCACAACATGGCATCTTGATCTCTTTGAAAAAGCGCTAGAAACCGGTGCGACGCGCTTAGCAACTGAAGTGATTATGTTGGCAAAATCCCTTATTGAACGCTTTGGTGATACCCCGATTATTCTAACAAGCCTTGTACGTGCAGGTGTTCCTTTAGGCGTAATGTTGCAACAAACATTGCGCAAAATGGGAAAAACCTCTTATCACTATGGAATAAGCATTATTCGAGATAGAGGCATTGATAGCGAAGCGCTTTCATGGATTGAACAACATCACGGTACAGAAGGAATTGTTTTTGTTGATGGTTGGACGGGAAAAGGCGCTATTACAGGTGAGTTAATTCGCTCATTAACCGGACGCGAAGGCTATCCCCCACAACCACGTCTTGTCGTCCTTGCAGATCCTTGTGGTTGCGCATGGCTAAGTGCCAGTGATGAAGATTGGCTTATCCCCTTTGGGATCATGGGCGCCCCCGTTTCAGGATTAATTTCACGTTCAATTTGGACAGAAAAAGGTTTTCATGGTTTTGTCGATTGCCAACATTTAAAACAATATGAATGCAGTCGATACCTTGTTGATATTGTAGGAAAAGTCGTTGATCGCTTGATTGATAACGATATTCCACATGCCACATTTAAAGAACAACAATCAGACTTAAAAAAGCTAAGCGAAAACGTCGTTAGTTCACTTGCAAAAAAATATGATATTTCAAATATCAATCGTATAAAACCCGGTATTGCTGAAGCCACACGCGCTGTTTTACGCCGTGTACCTGACCATGTTCTTGTGAGAGAGATAACTGATCCTGATGTGGCATTACTGGTTTATCTTGCGCAAGAAAAAAATATTGCTGTTATTGAAGCAGGGCAAGCGCTTGGTCAATATCGTGCAGTGACTATCATTAAAAAGGTGAAATAATGATTGAACGATTATCCCCGTGGAATTTAGGGGCAACGCTTTATATGCCAGCAACTCGAACAGATATTGCGACAACAATTATCGATCAGAAAATTGAAGGGTTACGCTCTTTAATTATCTGTTTAGAAGATGCGGTTAGCGATGCTGATATTCCGGTGGCATTAGAAAATTTGGCTACGTTATTAACTAAGTTGGCAGAGCATAAAAAGAACCATGATTGTAGCCATTGGCCTTTGCTATTTATTCGCCCTCGCCATACGGAAATGGGCCAATGGATCACTGAAAACCTTGATGTCAGTGCTATTGATGGTCTTGTATTGCCTAAATTTACTCAAGCCTCTTTACCAGTTTGGTGGAATATCATTGAGAACACGCATTTATGTATGATGCCAACTCTTGAAACCGAAGAGGTGTTTGATGTTATTCAAATGACAGCGCTTGCAAACCACCTACTGACTCACCCTTGTCATAACAGAATTATCGCGTTACGTATTGGTGGAAATGACTTAATGAATGTGATTTCGCTAAGACGTAATCGCCAGTTAACACTTTATGATGGCCCAATGGGTTATGTCATAAAAATGCTAGTTGCTGTATTTGGTGCTCGTCAGTTTGCTCTCACCGCGCCAGTTTGTGAGCATATTGATGATCACCATATTATGGATAAAGAGCTTGCTCTTGATATTGCTAATGGTCTTGTTGGTAAAACGGCGATACATCCAAAGCAAATTCACAAGATTGAACAAGCCCTCATGGTATCTCAATCCGATCACTCAGATGCTTTGCGTATCTTAAACTCAACGCAAGCCGTCTTTAAATCACAAGGTGCGATGTGTGAACCTGCAACACATCGTCGCTGGGCATTGAGTATTTTAACCAGAGCTAAAATTTATGGCATTATTCCTAACCAACAAAATAATGCTCAACGTTTTAATGCAACATAAAACACTCTATAGCAGGTGATGAACTCGATAAGATAAAATAATTATCTTATCTTGATTTTGATTTATAAGTTTCTAGTCAAAACATGTTATCTTTAACTAGAACTTATAAAAACAAAACCGACTTTTTTATTTAAAAAGTCATTTTTTTCATTTGAATTATTATTTTATACTACATTTAATAGGACGCTTATTTTATTTATACTTGTAATGTTTCTGATACTTGTAAATAAAGTGTAAGAACAAGAATAATAAAAATTACAGCCGAATATTTTAACACACGAATGACAGAATAAGTGGTAACTAAGCATGCAATTAAGCACTCGTCAGGTCAGAGTCTTTACACTGGCAACCCTTTTAAGCTCGGGAAAAAAGGTTCCAACCATTAAGATTATTTCTGCTCTTGAATGCTCAGAGCCAACGTTAACTCGCGTTTTAAAAGAGATAAGAGATTCTTATGACGCTGAAATAAAGTACAGTAAAGCGTCTCGAGCTTATCAAATGACTGAACGTGGTCAACTTGATAATAAAACCTTACGTCGTATGCGTGAGGCATTATCAGCCAGTGAAGATCTTCGTCATAATGGAATGACAAGCCGAGTTTATCTTGATAAAGATAAGAAGAAATCGGTTTCACTTTCATTAAAAATGTCAGCATTACGCAAAATTGACAGATTATCTTATTTAAATAATTCCACACGCAGTGAAGCGGTTGAATTATTGGTTGACCATTATATTGAAAATTTAATTCAATCAACACTTACTGAATTAGCTGAAAAAGAAAAAGACAAAAAATAGGTTTAAAAAAACAATAATATATATTAAGAAATAGCTTGATACATTAGTATCAAGCTATTTTCACAATCAATAATAAATTAAATAAAATACTTATTAAATTAATATTTTTTATATAATTAATGAGTTGTTGTTTTATTTTTACTTATTTTTAATGTAAAATTAAAATAAACGTAATCAATTGAATTCACTTGTTTTTTATTTAATTATTTGATTTTATATAAATGAAAAGTATTTATACCTAATCTTTATTAGCCATTCTTTTTAGATCACTCCAATTAAGACTAATCAATAAAAATATCTTTAATAATAAATGCCCATTAACTACACAAAATAAGAGTGAGCGTGGATTAAATTCTCTTTTATTTTACTTTTTATGCGATCTTATTTCAGATTAATAATATCGGACAATCATCACTGCGTTTTTTGCCTAATTTAATTAAACTAAGCATAATCTCAATTCAACACGTTCATCAGTCGGTTAGTATATTAACCGCTTATTCCTATCTCACTAACAGGATAAATGCATGAGAAGATTGCCAGTTTACCTTTTACTTGATACATCGGGTTCTATGTATGGCGAACCTATTGAAGCAGTAAAGAATGGCGTTGAAATGCTCTTATCAACATTACGCCAAGATCCTTACGCATTAGAAACCGCCTATATTTCTATCATCACCTTTAATTCAACCGCACAACAAATTGTTCCACTCACTGATTTAATTAACTTTAACGTACCTGACTTAGTAGCAAGTGGAACAACGGCATTAGGTGAGGCGCTCACATTAGTTTCTGATCGTATTGAAAACGAAGTACAAAAAACAACCGCTGAAACTAAAGGTGATTGGCGTCCGCTTGTTTTTGTAATGACTGATGGCGCACCAACTGACGATTGGAAAAAAGGCGTTGAGAAATTTAAAGCAGCCCGTACTGGTGTTGTGATTGCTTGCGCAGCAGGACAATCAGCACAAACGGATGTGCTCAAAAATATTACTGAGATTGTATTACGGCTAGATACGGCGGATTCTAACACCATAAAATCATTCTTTAAGTGGGTTTCAGCCAGTATTTCTGTCGGTAGCCAAAAAGTCGATTTAACCAAAAAAGATATTAGTGATCTTGATGACTTACCACCACCTCCTCCTGAGGTTAACGTTGTACTTTAAATAAAAAAGGAATGAATATGTCAGTGAGTTTAAAAAAAGGACAAGGTATTAGTTTAAAGAAAAATGAATATGACCTTTCCTCTGTCACTATCGGTTTAGGTTGGGATATCAACGAAGAAAAACGCGGATTCCTTGGTGGGCTTTTTGGCAAAAAAAGCGAAGAATACGATTTAGACGTTATCGCCTTTTTATGTGGTGAAAACGGCAAGGTCAATGATCTGGGTAAAATTGAAGGTGGACAACCTTCTCTTGTTAATGGCGATATTATTTTTTTTAATAGCCTTAAACATAAATCTGGGCAAATCTGGTTAACAGGTGATAACCGTACAGGTGCTGGTGATGGGGATGATGAACAGATCATTGCAAAATTAAATACCCTAGATCCTAAATTTACCAAAATCGTCTTTATTGTTCAGATTTACAATGGGCGTGAGCTACAACAACACTTTGGTAAAGTACAAAATGCCTTTATCCGCGCCGTTGATGCTAAAAATGTAGAAATGGCTCGTTTTGATTTATCAGGAGGCGAAGCCTTCAATAATCAACGCTCAATGTTATTTGCTGAATTAGTCAGAGAAGAAAATGGCTGGAAACTTAACGCTATTGGTGAACCTTCAAGTTCAGATAGTTTTGTTTCTTACTTAAAGGACTTTACCTAATGAGAAGACTTCCTGTTTACCTACTTATTGACACATCAGGATCAATGAGAGGTGAATCTATTCATGCCGTTAACGTAGGAATACAAACAATGCTAAATGCATTGAGACAAGATCCCTACGCATTAGAAAGCGTACATATCTCAATTATCACTTATGATAATGAAGCACGTGAATTTATTCCTTTAACGGCATTAGAAGATTTCCAATTCACTGATATCACCGTTCCTAGCTCTGGTGGCACATTTACTGGTGCAGCTCTTGAATGTTTAATCAAGTGTGTTGATCGTGATATTAAACGCTCTGATGGTGATCAAAAAGGTGACTGGCGCCCACTGGTCTTCTTAATGACAGATGGCACCCCTTCTGATGCTTACGCCTATGGTGAAGCCATTAAAGAAGTGAAAAAACGCTCATTTGGTTCGATCATCGCCTGTGCAGTTGGTCCAAAAGCCAAACATGACCACCTTAAAGAGCTTACATCTCAAGTGGTGGCATTAGAAACATTAGACTCTAACGCCTTCTCAGGCTTTTTCAAATGGGTTTCTGCTAGTGTCGCATCTGGCAGTTCCAGTGCGGGCATTAACACCGATAAAGACACATTACCACCACCACCGCCTGAAATTCAGTTAGTACTGTGATCCACAAAAGCAAAGCGCTAAAACAGGCTTTGCTTTTATTTTATTTAGGCTTTGGTTTATCCATCACAAATATATAACAGCCACTATAAAGTGATAAGGTATAACAATGAGAAGGCTACCTATTTTCTTTGTGTTAGATTGCTCAGAATCGATGATAGGTGAAAACCTAAAAAAGATGAATGACGGTCTTACGACTATTATTAGTGATCTCAGGCGAGATCCTCACGCTCTTGAAACTGCTTGGGTTTCTGTCATTGCCTTTGCTGGCGTAGCGAAAACCATTGTTCCACTCACTGAAGTTGTCTCTTTTTATCCCCCTCAGCTTCCTCTTGGTGGTGGCACATCACTAGGCAGTGCGTTACGAGAACTCACTCACCAAATCGATACTCAAGTTAAAAAAACCACGATTGAGCAAAAAGGTGATTGGAAACCTGTTGTTTATCTTCTTACTGACGGTAGACCAACTGATGATTACGCACAAGAGATAAAACGCTGGAAAGCCCACTACGCCAACAAAGTTAACTTAATTGCGATTGGATTAGGCTTAAGTGCTGACTTACACGCGCTATCACAATTAACTGAAAATGTGCTGTTATTTACTGAAGCACAAGAAGGCGATTTCACCCGTTTTATAAAATGGATAACAATGTCTGTGGTTTCTCATAGTCGCAGTGTTGGCGAGGAAACACCTCCACTTTTAAGCAAAACCGAGCAAATTGTTCGCCTTGCCAAAGATGATGTAGCTCGTACCTATGATGAATCTTGTGTCACATTTGTCGGCCGTTGTAGCCACACTCGATCGCCTTATTTAATGAAATATGAACGCCCACCCATGAAAGCCTCTGGACTTGATTTTAATCTAAACCTCAATGGATTTAATTTAACGGGCTGCTACACCTTAAATGAAGATTACTTTGCATGGAGCGATCTCAGCGCTACGGCATATCAAGTAAATACCAGTGAGCTTCATGGCACTCCTGGTTGCCCTTATTGTGGTAATGCCACTGCTTTTGCCGTTTGCCAATGTGGTAAATTACTCTGTGTAAATGGCCCTGAAACCGTTATTTGCCCATGGTGTGATAACAGCATCACCTTTGGAAATAACAGCAATCAATCTGACTTTGATGTCACTCGAGGTAAAGGCTAATGGATAAAAAAGCCCTACTCACAAAACTGATTATTGATGATACGCTAACTTCGCAACGCATTGCGGTACATGAAGAGCTGATTATTGCGTTATATGAAGATACAGAAATCGCTCAACATATTGATTTTATTATTGATAAAATTAAAGCAAAAACAGCAGAAAAAATAACACCACAAGACAACGTACAACCTATTCTTCTGTTATTGCCACCAGCGCGCAATTTAGCCTCTGACGAAACATCATTACCAAAAGAAAGCCCATTAAAACCAGGGCAAATTCCTACACACTCATCACCAATGCCAATAGAGAAACCGACTATTCACCGCCCTACGGCCAAAATCACCCTTTCTAATGCCAAAGTCGGTAGCGAATTTAATTCTTCTATTAATATTGAATTAGATACGCTTGATACTGCACAAATTGAGTCTGTGAATTTTCCGGAAGCTCTCGGCATAACCTTTGATGCCGAAAGTTGTGGTTTAGTCGGCACACCAACAAAAAGTGGCAATTTCACATTGGTTGTCCATTGGTCTGTTAATGCCATTTGCTATCACAATGACGTCTTATTAATCATTAATCCTGATCCTCGTAGCTTATGGCAAATTAACGAACCTCCCGCAAATAGCCCTTATCCTAAAGCACATATTGATAGCAAACTTATTCTTAAAGACGGTATTCGTATTGCAGGAGCAAGTCGTCGTGGTCGCTCTCACGAACATGCAGGTACATTTCGTGATGACGATTTTTATATTCATCACGATAGCCAAAGCCAATGGAATATTTTAATTGTCGCTGACGGTGCAGGTAGTGCTCGCTACTCTCGTGAAGGTTCACGCATTGTCACCAAAGTGGTCAGTGAATACCTTCAAGAACAATTGAACATTGAAAAAAATCCAGCATTAGCCCCTTATCTCAACACCATTCACCAATGGGATGATGAGAATGAGAAAAGGCAGGTAGGCAACTTTTTTTCTAAGCTATTTCACAATGCGTCACAGCTTGCGATTAATCACCTAAAAAATGAAGCCATTCGCATTAATGAACCCGTAAAATCATTTTCAACTACACTGTTGGCAACAGTGACTTTACGCATCAATGATGAGCTATTTGCAGCAGCCTTTTGGATGGGTGATGGTGCAATTGCCGCTTATGGACCCGCTGGAAAAGTCCGCGTTTTAGGTATTCCTGATAGTGGTGAATATGCAGGACAAACCCGTTTTCTTGATGATAATGCGCTTAATGATATCGAATTTAATCGACGCATTATTATTGGTAAATGGAGCGAAATTTCACACCTGATATTAATGACAGATGGTGTGTCTGATCCGAAGTTTGAAACAGATAACGGCTTACAAGATCCCAATAAATGGGCAGCGCTTATTGATGAAATATCGCCTTGTTTAGCCTCACCAGAAACCGCTGATCAAACACTGGCCGAATGGCTAAATTTCTTTTCAGCAGGCAATCACGATGACCGCACTCTGGTTGTGGCGTGGTGATCATCAAAGAGAAAATAGGTGAGTTTCATGGCAGATATCATTACCTGTACAACGCAAAGTGGAAAAACAGTTCAGTACGTCAATGAAATTATTGGCTCTGGCTCAATGAAAGATGTCTATTTTTCCCCTGACAGAACCTATGTTGTTGCCTTTTATAAGACAAAACAAAACGCACAAGCCAAAGATAGAATCGATATGATAACAGGCTCTTATCGTCATAATATCTTTGAGCAAAGTGGCGGTGAATACTGGAAAAACCTTTTCTGCTGGCCAACTGATGTTGTTGAACATCAAGGTAAAATCGGTATTGTGGTGCCGACGTATCAATCCCACTTTTTCTTTAAATATGGCTCTAAAAACAACGACTTTCTAGCGATAAAAGGCCGCGAAAAAGAAGGTAAAT
This sequence comes from Proteus vulgaris, assembly GCF_023100685.1. Taxonomy (NCBI): domain Bacteria; kingdom Pseudomonadati; phylum Pseudomonadota; class Gammaproteobacteria; order Enterobacterales; family Morganellaceae; genus Proteus; species Proteus vulgaris. The sequence goes on from NZ_CP090064.1 coordinate 3,649,336, forward strand.
GGTTTGCAAGTGCCAACAACCAAAATAAATTTCTCGATCCTCGTGAAAGAGGCAATTTATTAAATTACCTGAAAGTCTGCTTATTGCTCTCTCGTGCCGTTCGCCGAATGCATGCAGCAGGCTTATGCCATAGTGATTTAAGCTATAAAAACGTCCTTATCGATCCTGAACAAGGTCATGCCTGTGTCATTGATATTGACGGTTTAGTGGTGCCCGGCAAATACCCGCCTGATGTTGTTGGAACACCTGATTTTATTGCACCTGAAGTGGTAAAAACCAGCCATTTACCGAAAGAAGATCCTAACCGTATCTTGCCAAGCATTACGACCGATAGGCACGCACTTGCAGTATTAATCTATATGTATCTGTTTTATCGCCACCCATTACGTGGCGGTAAAATTCACGATCTTGACGATGAAATGCGAGATGAGACACTCTCTATGGGTGAAAAAGCGCTGTTTATTGAACACCCAACAGATCATAGCAATGCGGTAAAATTGAATCAGGTAAAACCGTCATCTCTACCTTGGGCTGATCCTAAAAAAATCCCATACACGATTATGGGGCCTTACCTAACACCTCTTTTTGAAAGAGCCTTTATTACAGGATTACACGATCCTTCACAACGGCCTACTGCAGATGAATGGGAAACCGCTTTAGTCAAAACGGTAGATTTAGTTCAGCCTTGTCAGAATAAAAATTGTGAACAGCAATGGTATGTTTTTTCAGGAAAAACACAGCCCGTTTGTCCTTATTGTCATACGCCATATAAAGGGCAATTACCGATTTTAAATCTTTATTCTTCACGTAAAGCCGGTAGCTTTAGACCCGACGATCACCGCTTAATGGTTTGGAGTAATCAATCACTGTTTCCTTGGCATGTTAATCGCCTTATTGCGCCTAATGAACGCACCACAGATGAACAGAAAAAGCGCGTAGGCTATTTTGTTTATCACAACTCAACATGGTGGCTTGTTAATGAGCGTATTGATGGATTAATGGTATTACCAGAGAAAAAGCAGATAGCGATTGGCGATAAAATTGCACTAACAGATGGGTTGCAATTTGTGTTATCGACAGAAGAAGGCGGGCGACTTGTTGTGGTGCAATTAGTATCAAATTAATAAAGTAAGAGAATAATCTGTTTAATTTATCGCGGATTATTCTCTTTTTTCATGGTATTAAATTTAATCTTGAGCTCAAAGCTTAAATTTCATAACCAAATTTAAATCTTTTGCTGGTTTTCCTGTTTCATAGCGCCATTGTTCCATAGCGTGAATAAGTGACAAACCAAAAACATCCACTAAAGGTGAATCTAACATCCTAATATTTTGTACATGCCCATTTTCATCAACATCAAATTTCGCCTTTAGTTCACCTTCAATACCTTGAAAATAAGCTTTTACAGGATAATTAGGTAATGGACGTGATAAATTCTTAGGGTGATTTTTAACCGTAAGATTTGGCTCTTTTATTTCACTTTGAGTCATTTTCTCTGGTTCATCAGCTAATTTTGGTTTCAGTAACAAATGAGATTGTTCATCTGACTGCATTGGTTGAGTCGCACATCCATTTAATAAAATAGTGCTGCAAAGTAAACTTAAAATAGCTAATTTTATTTTCATTTTTCGTTTCTAAAATAAGATTAAATATAAAAACACAATAACACATCTCATAATCATTTCTATTCTCAGATCTATATTTAGTTAAGAAAAACTGTGCAATTAATCCTATTTTAGCCATTTTATTTAAATCCAAGTCAGATCACATATTTATCTCTCACCCTTTCCATTTAACGCTAACGTTCAATATTGGATATCAAGATCTCAGTTTATTCAGCCCCATTATTTACAATACCCCACAGTGATAATTGGAGGCATGAATGAAAACTAAAAATAAAATCAATGTGCTAGAGCTTATTTCGCCAGAGATGAAACAAGTTATGCAATTTTATGCAGATAATCCGCAACCTGCACCAGAAAATGATGGCTATCCATCGATGCGGCTTGCTTATAATCAAGATAGGCGTTATTGGAATGCAGATGCGCCAGAGATGTTTAGCATACAAGATATTTCGGTTAGTACTTCTTATGGAAATGTATTAACGCGTCTTTATAAACCCAAAGAAAAAACATCCGCAACACTCTATTATCTGCATGGCGGTGGTTTTATTTTAGGGAATTTAGATACTCACGATCGCATTATGCGGCTGCTTGCCAGCTATACTGGTTGTACTGTTATTGGTATTGATTATTCACTATCACCAGAAGCGTGCTACCCTCAAGCCATTGATGAATCAGCACAGGTTTGTCAGTATTATCATCAAAATGCAAAACACTATGATATTAATACGCAACATATTGGTTTTGCTGGTGATTCTGCGGGAGCCATGTTATCACTTGCCACCGTATTATGGTTACGTGACAAACACATTCACTGTGGCAAAGTGAGTGCAGCTTTACTTTGGTATGGATTATATGGCTTACGTGATTCCACCAGCCGCCGACTTTATGGGGGGGAATGGGATGGATTGCGCCAGCAAGATCTAGAAGAATATGATAATGCATATCTAACCGCACTTGGCAGTCGTGATGCACCTTATTATTGCTTATTTAATAACGATTTAACGCAAGATATTCCACCTTGCTTTATCGCCAGCGCACAATACGACCCACTTATTGATGATAGTCTGACGCTATTTAAAACCCTGGAAGCGCATCAATTACCTTGTGAATATAAAATGTATTCCGGCACATTACATGCCTTTTTACACTACTCACGTATGATGAAAGTGGCAGATGACGCCATTCGAGATGGCGCTCACTATTTTGTAAAACAGCTGATCTTGTAAACCGTTATCTTTATAAAATGTCAGCCTATTAAAACTCAAGATTACGAATAAACCGATAATCCGCAGACGCCTCTTTCAGTCGATACAGACTTGCTGGGCGTCCTCTTTCTGCCCGTTTTTCTCCTGTATCAATCAATAAATCTGCTTGTTCGATGCGTCGTCTAAAGGATTTTTTCTGGATCTCTTTCCCAATCAGAATTTCATGAACATGCTGTAACTCAGGCAAGGTAAACACTTCGGGTAATGCAAATCCGGGAACAATTGAATAGAGTGATTTTTGCTTTAAACGCTCTCTGGCTTGTGCAATTAACTCTTGATGATCAAACGCTAAGCTTTGTTGTGTAACCTCATCAATCGGCAACCACATTACTGAATCCACTGTATCGATATGCGCTTCACAGGCTTGATGTGCAATCAACGCGCTATAACAAACCGTCACCGACCAACCTCTTGCATCACGCTGGCTATTTCCCACTGAACAGAGTTGCTCAATATAAGGGGGGATCACGCCCGTTTTCTCTTTTAATTTTCTTAGCACTGTATCTTCAAGACATTTGTCCTGCAGCTCATCGACAAATCCACCGGGTAAACCCCATTTTCCTTTTTCAGGATGCTCCCCTCTTTTCACCAACAACACTTTTAACTGCTCTTCATGATAAGTAAACAGCACGGCATCAACAGTGATAAGTGGGGATAGGAAATCACGGCGGTTATAACTGGCTAAAAAATCTTGTTCATTCATGGCGAAAGCTTTATTAGAAAACGATAAAGCTATTTTAAGGTTAAACAGTAAAAAATCAAATTTTGTCATAAAGACACTAAATCAGTTGACAGTAATAGTGTCTATAAGACACAATGCAATTATTGTCACAAAGACACTTAATAAGGAAATACTATGTTTAACTTAAATTATTTTAAAGCTGACTCATCAACATTCATCATTAAATCCGTGAATGGCAAAATCCGCCAACAAGGTAAAGGCTTAAGTTTTTGGTATAATTCAGCTACAACCTCCATTGCGGCATTACCTTTAAATGCACAAGAAGCACCATTTATTTTTAACTTCCAAACCGCAGACTTTCAGGGTTTACGCATTCAAGGGCAAATCTCATTTCAGGTTAAATCTCCAGAAAAAGCCGCAGAAGTACTCAACTTTAACTTGAGCAAAAACGGCAAATCTTATGCCTCAGAAGATCCACTCAAACTCAGTGATCGCGTTGTACGTATTGCACAAACCTTAATTCAAGCAAAGATCCAAAGTACCCCACTTAGAGAAGCGTTATTACTCAGCCAATCATTAGTCACTTTGGTGATGGAACAATTAGTTGAACATCCATCATTAGAAGCATTAGGTATTGCGATTTTGGATGTCTCCATTGCGGCGATCACACCATCACCAGAAACCTTAAAAGCACTAGAAGCTGAAGCGAGAGAATCCTTACTGAAAGAAGCCGATGATGCAATTTATGCGCGTCGTAAATTCTCCGTTGAACAAGAGCGCACCATTAAAGAAGCAGAATTAGAAACTGACTTATCGGTTCAACGTAAACGACAAGAAATTGAAGAAGCACGTTTAGAAAACGAACGTACATTATTACGCGAACAAGCTGAGATTGAAAAAGAACGCCTTGAAGCCAAAGTTAATGCAGAAGCAAAACGCAAAGAGCTGGTCGCGTTAAGTGCTGAAAATCAGCGAACACAATCAGAAGCTGATGCCTACGCCATTGAAGCCACCATGCGTGCTTACCGTGAATTGCCAGTTGAAAACTTAAAAGCCATGGCGCTAGCAAAAATGGACTCACAACAGTTAATGGCAATGGCATTTGAAACTTTAGCGCTTAATTCAGGGAAAATCGGCGAATTGAATATTACTCCTGATTTATTTAGCCAATTTATGAAAAAAGGCGGTAAATAATGCAACGTAACAACGATTTTCGCTTCGTGTTAGTGATGAGAAAAAGCCGTTTACAGGAATTGATCGAGCGCTTCAATACTTGGTCACAAGCCAAATTTTATTTAGAACACAATAATGTTGAGGTAAAGGATTACCTCAACGAACACAATCTATACCAAAAACAATTAACAGAAGCTGAGTTGATTTTAAAGTCACTAGGACGATTTCAGCTATTAGAACGAAATTTATTACCTAGCTATCAATTCTCACCCCACGATATTGTGGTGGTGATTGGTCAAGACGGGCTTGTGGCTAATACACTGAAATATCTCAACGGGCAGCCTATCATTGCAATAAATCCTGATCCATCAAGATGGGATGGTAAATTATTACCCTTTGAAATAGGACAATTAAAAGAGACAGTCATTAATACTATTAATCAAAAAATGCCATTTAAAACGGTCACTTTCGCGCAAGCGACAACCAATGATGGTCAATCTTTATTAGCCGTTAATGACTTATTTATTGGCCCTAAAAGTCACACCTCCGCACGGTATATTTTACAATGGAGCGGCGCTCAAGAAGCCCAATCCTCATCAGGCATCATTGTGTCTACAGGATTGGGATCAACGGGGTGGTTTCAATCCATTCTTGCAGGTGCAATGGCAATAACAGGAGAAGCTTCGCATCCTCTGTTACAAGGTTTTGATTGGGGTGTTCGAAAGCTACAATTTAGTGTCAGAGAGCCGTTTCCTAGCAGAACAACTGGTGTTGCACTGACTTTTGGCACTATTGAGCCTGACTCACCGTTACAATTAGAGTCTTTGATGCCAGAAAATGGGGTTATTTTTTCTGATGGCATCGAAGATGACTATTTACAGTTTAATGCCGGCTGCATAGCGCATATTGGTATCGCAGATATACAAGGGCAATTAATTAGCCAAAAAGGGCGTCAACGAATTTAACTTTAATGAGCGCTCTTTAATACCGTTTCAAGTCCTGAAATCATCACATCAAGGACAAATAAAAACGCAGCATCACCATTATCACTATCCATAATGGCAACAGCTTGAGTTAATAATGGCGGATAGTGAACAGTATTACACTCTGTTTTTTCACGCTCTTTTTGGCTTTCTTGGTGCTCTTGCGTTTCAAGAACTGAACCTAATGTAAAATGTGCAATAGAACTCAACGCATATACGGCTTGAGATAAACTAAATCCAGCATCACATAAAAACTGTAATTGTTGTTCTGATGTCTCAAACTGGCTTTCAGATGGGCGAGTTCCTGCATGAATTTTGCCACCATCACGATACATTAATAAGGCTTGGCGAAAGCTTTTCGCGTTATTTCGCAAAAAATCCTGCCATGTTTCATTAGGTAATGGCAAAACATGATGATGATGTTTTTGCAAAATAGTTTCTGCTAATGCATCTAACAACGCACGTTTATTCTTCACATGCCAATACAATGTAGGTTGCTCTACCCCTATTTTTTGCGCTAATTTGCGCGTTGTTAGGCCTTCTATCCCCACCTCATTAAGCAAAATTAACGCATTATCAATAACTTGTTCTTTATCTAGCTTTGCCATATCTACCTCAAAATAAAATAGCCTTGACAATCTATCACTGATAGAGATATTTTACACTCACTCTATCACTGATAGATTTTTTAGGATCTCAATGAATAAATCAATTATTATTATACTGCTGATAACCGTATTAGATGCCATTGGTATTGGGCTTATCATGCCAGTACTCCCTACGCTATTAAATGAATTTGTCAGTGAAAATTCACTCGCAACTCATTACGGTGTGCTATTAGCGCTCTATGCTACCATGCAGGTTATTTTTGCACCTATTTTAGGGCGGCTGTCTGATAAATACGGTAGAAAACCTATCTTGCTATTTTCCCTTTTAGGTGCAGCACTTGATTATCTCTTAATGGCATTCTCAACGACGCTTTGGATGCTCTATATTGGGCGTATTATTGCGGGCATCACCGGTGCAACAGGTGCTGTATGTGCATCAGCGATGAGCGATGTTACTCCTGCTAAAAATCGAACTCGTTATTTTGGCTTTTTAGGCGGTGCTTTTGGGGTTGGCCTGATTATTGGCCCTATGTTAGGTGGGCTATTAGGTGAAATAACTGCTCATACGCCATTTATCTTTGCGGCTATTTCACACTCAATATTATTAATACTCTCTTTGCTCTTTTTCCGTGAAACACAAAAAAGAGAAGCGCTTGTTGCAAATAACACGCCAGAAAACCAAACCACATCAAATTCAGTCACGGGATTTATTAAGAAAAGCCTTTATTTTTGGCTGGCAGCCTATTTTATCATCCAACTTATCGGTCAAATCCCTGCCACAATTTGGGTGTTATTTACACAATACCGTTTTGATTGGAATACGACATCGGTCGGTATGTCTTTGGCAGCTCTGGGTGTCTTACATATTTTCTTTCAGGCCGTTGTTGCTGGAAAATTAGCGCAGAAATGGGGCGAAAAAACCACCATTATGATCAGTATGTCTATTGATATGATGGGCTGTTTATTATTAGCGTGGGTAAGCCAAGTTTGGGTGATATTACCCGCATTGATCTGCTTGGCCGCGGGAGGAATGGGACAACCGGCATTACAAGGCTATTTATCAAAATCTGTCGATGATAATGCTCAAGGGAAACTGCAAGGCACACTCGTCAGTTTAACCAATATCACGGGGATTATTGGCCCACTCTTATTTGCCTTTATTTATAGTTATAGCATCGCTTATTGGGATGGTTTGCTATGGTTGATGGGAGCAATATTTTATGCCATGTTGCTGATTACTGCTTATTATCACCAAAGAAAAGTCACACCTAAAACTGTTATTTCAGCCTCTTAGTACTAAAAAATTATAAAAATCATAAAAGTCCTATCCACTATTAATCGCGTTGATAGGACTTTATTTTTATCGCAATTAATAAGTCACTTTCACCCAAGGCTTACTGGCTGCGATCATAAACATCGGTGTTGAGCGATAAAGGACCTTACGTTTTTCATCATACACTCGCTCATTAATATTGGTTAAACAAGTCAGTTCTGAATAACCAAGGGTAACTAATGTATCAAGATCCCATTGAGGCCTAATTTTTTGACACATTGGCATACTTTTACGGTAATCGAGCATCGCATCGCTATAACCTGCAGGCTTTTCATTAAACAGTGCGGTATAGGCTTCAATATCTTCACTGTTTTTCTGATTTAAGGCTTCATCAAATAAATAGCGATTCCAGTTAGCATCAAAAATCAGTGTTCTTGCTCCCGGTTTTAAGACACGTAACCACTCTTTATAACCTTGTTTTGCATCTAATAACGTCCATGCCACATTACGACTAATCACCAAATCAAAGTGATCATCTGGGAAAGGTAGGCAATGGCTATCCCCTTGCATCACTTCAACATCAATGTGGTAGGCTTCAAAGTTTTTCTTCGCAACATCAACCATCGCATCTGTGCAATCTATTGCCGTCACTTTGTGTCCTGCTTTCGCCATAATAATAGAGAAAAAACCAGGGCCCGTTCCTACATCTAGTACCTTTAATTTGCCTTGTTGACCGCAATATTCATGAATAATATTCAGCCACGCTTCTCGCTGAAAACCGTTTAATTCTAGTTGGATCAAATTACTGTAATTTTCAGCACCCTCTGTCCAATTTTTTAATAATTTATCTTTTGAGTCCTGCATAACAAACCTATCAGTATGTAAACTAAAATGAATAAACAAAATCATGGCGCTGCAAAGATCTTATAAAGATAGCTAAGAGCGCCGTAGAGACTATTTTTCAGATGTGTGAGGTACAGTGAGTTTTTCCCACGCAACAGGTGCGTAATTGTTCACGCCGACTTCAAAATTAGCCACTTTCTTAGGATTAATAGCAAAATTGGTGACGGGGTGATAAACCGGTGCAGTGATCGCCTCTTCGCTAATAAAAGTCATAATACCGTCATAGCCTTTTTGGCGATCTTCTTCATTTAATGTCGCTAAGTTTTTATAAATCATGGCAGAGAGATTTTCGTCATACCATGCTTTAGCTTGCTGATTATTCGCTTGGATATCGTAGATCTCAAGCATAGAGCTATGAGGCATCCATGAGTCAGAAGCGGTACGCATTAAAGCCATATCAAAATCTTTCGATTCCAATGTAGATTGGGTATAACCATTACGGTCGAGTATTTTTAAATTAACTTGAATACCCGTTTGCGCTAATTCCGCTTGAATAAATTCCGCAAGGGTTTTCCATTCAGGGAATTCATCGGTTGTCAGTAAGAAAGAAAACGATAAAGGCTTACCCTCTTTTTCAAAAATACCTTGGGCATTTTTGCTATATCCTGCTTCAATTAATAATGCCTGTGCTTTATCTTTATCCCCCGCTAAGGTGTAGTTATTTTTTGCATTAGCATAAGGTACTCCTGATTGATACATACCAGTCGCCTCTTTACCAATATGGTTAAAGAGATCTTCTGCAATACTTTTTTTATCAATAGCGTAGTTAATTGCTTGGCGAATACGCTTGTCTTGTAACTCAGGAGTCCGTTGATTAAAGGCAATAAAGTGAGAACTTAGCGTATCCGCAGTAAATGTCTCAAACTTTTTGTCTTGTTCCAATTCCTGAATATTTCCCATTGGAATTTTTCCAATCAAATCACCGCCAATAATATCGACTTCACCACTTTGCAAGGCAAAAACACGTGCCTGACCGTCAGGAACAACTTTAAAGATAATGCGATCTAACTTTGGTTTTTCGCCCCAATAGTAAGGATTTGGTACCAGTGTAAAGCTTTTATCTTTTTCATAGCTTTCTAGCATCCAAGGGCCTGTTCCGACTGGTTTCGTAAAGGTTTTACCATCCTCACCTAACGAAGCTGGGCTTAAAAAACGTACAGGTCGAGGATAGGTCATTTCCATTAAAATAGGATAAGAAGGATTTTTGTAAGTAATACGCACCGTATGTTTATCAATGGCTTCCATTGAGTCCACTAATGTGGCGGTAATTTGGCTATAACGAGGATTATTCACCCAACGCTTTAAATTAAAAATAACTGCATCGGCATCAAACGGGGTACCATCTGAAAACTTCACATTTTCACGCAGTTTAAAAGTATAGGTTTTGCCGTCTTCTGAAATATCCCAACTAGTTGCTAATGTTGGAATAATCTGACCTTCACCACCATCTTCTGTTAAACCGTCATAAATCATTTTAAAGACAAAATGAGGTCCGTTATAACTGGCAGCATCAAGCATATTCATCGCACCATCACGATAAATAGCAACAACGACTTCTTTTTTCTGCTCAACTTGAGTGGTGTTTTCTGTTGGTTTTTCATCATTACAGCCCGTTAATGCTGTTATTGAAAGAAAACCAACCAATAAAGTTCGGTGTATTAATTGTTTAAACATATTCTTTTCTCTTTCCATCTTATTGTTATTAATGCGTTATTTTATGGCATGCAACCCAGTGGTCAGATGCAATTTCTATCAAAGGAGGATTTTGTTGCTTACAGATATCTTGCCGATTTAAACAACGATGGTAATAAGGGCAACCTGTCTGTGTTTTAGGTGCATCGGTGTAGATCTGTTGCTTAAAAGGTGTGCGTTGTGAAGGATGAGTTGGCAATACTGCAGACAATAAAGTCTGGCTATAAGGATGTTGAACACAGTTATCCATTTTAGGAATAACTTCAACAATATGACCAAGATACATCACAATAATCCGATCACTCACAAAGTTAACCGCAGAAATATCATGAGAAATAAACAGATAAGTGAGTTGTAATTTCTTTTTAAGTGTATTAATTAACGTCAGTATTTGCTGTTTTAACGCAAAATCAATACTAGAGACAATTTCATCACACACCACAAATTCTGGCTCCAGCACTAATGCTCTTGCGATACCAATACGCTGTTTTTGCCCACCTGAAAGCGCATCAGAATGTCTTGATAAAAAAGAGCCGTCTAATCCAACTAATTCTAATGTTTTACCGATAAGTTGCTGTCGCTCTTGGCGAGTCAGATTTTTATAATTAATAAGTGGCTCAGCAATAATTTGTTCTACGGTAAAATAAGGATTAAACGCATCTGCACTGGCTTGAAAGATCATTTGCATATTTTGGCGAATTTGACGCATTTGTTTAAAACTAAAATGCGTGATCTCTTGCTTTGAAAAGGTGATAACCCCTTTATCACTTTGTTCTAATTTCAGTAATAATTTACCAAGCGTTGTTTTTCCACATCCAGACTCTCCCACAACACCCAACGTTTCACCCCGATAAATACAAAATGAAGCATTAGCGACGGCACAGGTCGTGATCCCTTTTTTTTGATAATATTTAGCGAGATTTTTTACTTCGATTAATGGCATCTTATTCCCCCTGCTTTATTGTTGAAAATAAACGCTGGGTATATTCATGTTGAGGCTCATCAAAAAGTTGAGACACACTGCCTGAACTCACAATATCACCTTGATACATCACATAAACGTTATCAGCCATTTGTGCCACAATGCCCAGATCATGAGTGATCAGCAAAATCGCGATCCCTAATGATTTCAAACGATCAATTTCATATAAAATAGCGGCTTGCGTGGTGAGATCTAAAGAAGCCGTTGGCTCATCCGCAATAACCACTTGCGCCTCCGATAACAACCCCATCCCCACCATAATGCGCTGGCACATACCGCCACTTAACTCAAATGGATACTTGTTTAACAACTCATCTGCATGACTTAATCCAAGCCGAGATAAAATATCTTTATATCGTTGCCGCTTTTCTGTTTTCGATTTTTTTCGCCATAAAGGAGATAGTGATTCAGCAAAGTGTTTTTCTATTTTGATGGTAGGATTTAAGGCACTTCTTGGCTCTTGGAAAATCATGGCAATTTTCTGCCCACGAATATTTCGCCACTGTCTTTCACTTTTATTCGAAATAACATCACCTAATAAGGTGATTTCACCAGAGACAACTTTTCCAGGTTTATCCACTAAATTCATTAAAGAGAGTGCAGTGGCTGATTTCCCACTTCCTGATCCACCAATCAGTGCTGTTATTTTTCCAGCATAGAGCTCAAGATTAATATTGTTCACCGCCACAAATTCACTCTTTTGTTGCTGAAAAACAGTTGTTAGCCCTTTGACGGATAAAACAGGTTTAATACACATATTAAATCTCCTCCTGTTTTTTCAAATCTAAGGCTTTGGCATTGTTTTGTAAGACATCATTTAACCCTTCACCAATCATATTCAATGCCCAAACTGACAACATAATGGCGAGTGCGGGATAGATAATCATCATGGGATATTGCGTCATATATTGTCGGCTATCACTTAACATCACCCCCCAATCCGCAATGGGCGGTTGTGAGCCTAAACCGATAAATGAAAACGCCGCAACGTGGGTAATAACCGCCGCAATACGTAATGTGGCAAGAACAATAATGGATGACATAGCATTAGGAATAATGTGATGAAAGATAATACGGCGATGAGGCGAACCGACAGACACGGCGGCTTGAATAAAATCTTTCTCTTTTAAAGCAATAACAGAGCCTCGAATAATACGGGCAAAAGGCGCCCACCACAGAGCAATAAAGACCAATAAAATTGTCATTAAACTAGGGCCAGTGATCCCAATGGCTGCCAATGCTAACAAACTTGATGGAAATGTTGAGGCTATATCAACAAGACGCATGATCAAGTTATCCATTTTACCTCCCACATACCCCGCTAAAATTCCTAACGGAATACCAATACTGAGCATCAATGCCGTAGCTAATACAGCTGTAGAAAGGCTGGTTCGAATACCATAAATTAAGCGAGAAAAGACACAACGCCCTAATTGATCGGTTCCTAGGGGATAATCAAAACTGGCACTCATTAGTTTCAATTTAACATTAGTCAGATAAGGATCATGAGGGGCTAAATAAGGCGCAAAGATCCCCAAAATAACCAAAAATAGAATGATCACAACACCTGTCATAGCTAAACGTTGTTGTAAGAATCGCTGTAGGAAATTCAGTTGCATCGCGATCACTCCATCATTATTTTTGGATCGATAAACACATACAACACATCGATCAATAAGTTAATAACAATGTAGGTCACCGCCACAACAACAATATAACCTTGAATAACCGGTAAATCTTTAAGGCGAATACTGTCTACAGCAAATTTACCAATACCATTCCATGAAAAAATGGTTTCACACGCAAATTGTCCACCTAACAACTTACCAAAGTTCACGCCAATTAACGTAATACAAGGTAAAACGGCATTTTTTAAGCCATGACGAAAAAGGGCTGCTGTTTTACCCAGCCCTCTCGCCCTTGCAGCTCGAATATAATCTGTATAGCTCACCTCAATTAAGTTATTACGTAAAATACGGGTATACATAGCAGCATAACCAGCACTGAGCGTTAAAGCGGGTAAGAGAATATTTTGCATACTGTCACCAGCAATAACAGGAGCAATATGTAGCTGGATAGCAAAGATATACAGCAATAATAATCCGAGACAAAAATCAGGTAAGGTCGCAGCCATTGTCGTTAAAAAACGAATACCATGGTCAATCGGTGTATCTTTAAAACGGACCGATACTAATGCGATAGGAACACATAAAATGATAGCAAAGAGTGTAGACACCAATGCTAATTTTAACGTTGCAGGAAACCTATCCATAATTTCTTGGCTAACAGGCAAACCTGATTGAATAGAGGTACCAAAATCACCTTGTAAGGTATGTGCTAACCAACTTAAATATTGAATATACAAAGGTCTATCTAATCCAAGCTCTGTTCTCACCGCAGCAATACTATCAGGAGTTGGAATGATCCCTTTGCTTCGTAAGGTAATTTCTGCGATATCACCTGCTGAAATATGACTTAGTATAAATGCCAATATACTGACAATAATAAGCATAGGAACAACTTGGATAAGTCGTTTAAAAATAAAGCGTTTAAAGTTCATTTTATGATTTATTATAATGATAGAGTTGGCGTTTAATAACTTAAAACCAAAGTATAGTGATTAATCTTTGACGAACTATTGATATAACACGTTATTTATTCAATTTCTTTATAAAAATAAAAAATAAAATTTTTATATTACATAACATTCAAAGATAATTATTTATATTTTAAAAGTGATTATAATCAAAATTATATTTTGAAGTTTAGAAATAACACCACTTTATTTAGATTTTATTTATGTCATTTTAAATCAATTAATTACAACAAACACCACAGAATGAAATAAGTATAAAGTAATTTTAAAATAGCATTATTAATTTTTAACATCTGTTTAAATGAAAGAAATGATAGTCATCCCAAAAGATATCAATAAAGAATGAACAATTAAATATTAACAATGCTTATCAATAAAAATAATTTATTAGAAAATAATTTTTATTATTATTAATTAAAATAATAAAGCTTTCCCTGAATGGTCAATTTTATCTCAATTAAATACGATTAAATGACGAAATAAAATTGATATAAATACACTGACATTCAAAAATAGTATTTGCTATTTCTACATTATTCGATTATTAGACCTTTTTATTTATTTTCGGCTAAACACAAAATAAAGAAAGTCGACAACAAGAAAAAGCATCATCAATTCAGCTATTGGCTTTATTAAAAAATGCTATTTTTAGTTAATAATCTATCTTCATTATAAACACTATAATTTATATAAGATTGTATATAGCGCATTTTGATTACATAGTTATCTTATGATAAATTTTTTAACTATATTTATTCAAGTAACAAAACAAATATTTTATTATTTTTTTACTTTTTATTTACATTGTTTAATCGTTAAATTGATAAAAACAAAATAATGTTGTTATTAAGTTTAGTTCTATTCAAATAAGAATTACTTGCAAAGACCATTATATATTGTTTTAGATCAATATAGGTTAGTCTTTTTTAGATGATTACTAAAAATAGTTCTAATTTTTTTATTCCTGCTATGTAATTTTTCGTACAAACCACCAAAACAAGTCCAAAAAAGACGAGTTTCATTTAATTATTTCTTAATAAATGAATTCAACGGTGTAAAAAAGTGTACAAATGTAAAAAAATGTTTTTTTATATAACGTTAATTACTTATTAACATATAAAATTTTTTATTTGATTATCGAAAAAAAACTCGCGTTTAGAGTAAAAATACGCAATTTTAGTTAAAAAATGCTTATGATTTGTTTTTTTAGCATAAAACCCTATGAGATTAATCCTATCCTAATTAATGTTTTTATTCGTAAAATTGACCTCACATCAAGTTTGTAAATAAACGAACAATCAAGAAAAGAATGCATATTCTGGCTTTGATTCATTACTTCTTTTGCATATTAATTAATAGACATAAAGAAAATAGATATTCACAAACTTCAAAATACGTTCCATTAGATAAATATATTTTATTTAAAATTAGTATATTTAAATTTTATTTTAAATAAGCATTTAACTAATAAACAATCAAATAACTAAATACCTAAATAACTGAATATAGTTGAAAAGCTCTCTGTTATTTAAAAACACTATGCTGTGAAAATAATCAACAAAGGATACTTCAATATGAAAAAACTGACCTTAGCAGTTCTTGCAGTTGCTATTATGGGTGCAACTACTCTTGCTCAAGCTGATACTCGTAAAGCAAGCGCTGTTGCTTCATGGGATGCTAAAGCATACAAAGATACTAAAAGTATGTTAGTGGTTACACCATTAAAATCATTAACATTCAATTACGCTGAAGGTATTAAAGCGTTTAATACCCAAGACGGTGCTTTCGATATCACTATCCAAGGTCAACAAGGTGCAACTGATTTTAAACTGACATCAAAAATCATCTCTGACAAATTAAGCCGCGCATCTGACAATAGCGAATTAACTGTTGGTGTTAAATGGAATGGCACTGCGTTAAATGACACAACAGAAACCACAATGGTTGATGTTAAAGCAGGCACAACTGCAGGTCTTGATTTCTTAGCTCAAGAGGGTGCTTACAACGGTAAAGATCGTGTAAGTGGCCAAAGCCAATTCGCCTTTGATATCGCATCTGCAAAAATTGCTGGTACCGATGCTAAATTCTCTGAATTAGCTGATGGTTACTGGGATGGTGACGTTAAAGTTCAGTTTACTGCAACTTGGGAAGGCGACTTCACTACTACACCATAGTCTATGATCCACAAAATTATCTTTTAATAATAAAGGATGAGCGAATTTTCGCTCTTCCTTCTAGGATCCATGATGAAAAAAATAATATTAGCTTGTTTAAGCCCTTTGATTTTTTATAGCCAATTTGCAGCAGCCATTCATGTCGGTGCTATTACCGAAACTATGCCATCTGACCAAACTATTCTTGCCAAAGAAATTGAAAATAATGTCGATCAGGCACGTTTAGTCGGATTATCTATTGAGCGTATTTCATCACCTTTAGAAGATGGAAAAGTGCTCCCTTTAGTCAATAACGAGATTTTGATCTCACCAGCAAACTTAATTTTACCCGGCAAAACCAAAGAAAGTTTTAAAATTTTCTATAAAGGCCCTAGTGATAATCAAGAACGTTACTATCGCTTAGTGTGGCGTGACGATCCAGTGACTGAAACGGGATCAACGCAAAGTGCAAAAGCTGCAACGGCAACAACGTCTGCCATGATAAGCACCATTTTAGTGGTTGCTCCTCGCCAAGAAAAATTCGATTACCAATTTGATAAAGAAGCGCGTGTAGTGTTTAACACGGGGAATAGTTCATTTCGCACTGTCGCCACCGGTGACTGCATGCCAGATGCTGTAACAAAAAACGAAAATAACCGCTGTAGTGAACGCTACTACGTTATGCCTGGCCTTGGCGTCAAGCTAAAACAAGTCGATGTTCAAAGTAAAAAAGCAACTGTCGGCATTTGGCATAACGACGATTTTATTATTGTAAATTAAATTTTAATTTCATAAGGATCTATTGTGCGCAAATCTGTGGTGGCACTAGGTATTGCTATGTTCCTATTGTCCGAGAATACATATAGCCAACCCACCAATTTAAAGATAGGTAACTATATTATTCCTAGTGTCTTTGCCACAGCATTAGAAGAAGGAATGACGATCCCTGTCTATTTGCGTTACGATCTTTCTGAACAATCCGTTTTAGAAGAACAAAGTCGTAATAAAATTGCAGATGCGTTGGTAGTGCTTAAAGATAATAAAATCACCATTAACTCTGTGACCCCCACACTTGATGAAGGTGAAACACAAACGGCTTCTATCAATGAACAGCTTGTTCAATCATTAAATGAGCTTAAAGATAAGCCCTTCGATCAAAATAACAAGATAACGCTTTCCCCTGATGCGACACTTAATTTTGATTTAAGTACCTTTATCATGTCGTTAGATGTTAATGAGGCGGGTCTTGCCACGCAAGTCAAAGCACGTTCGGAAATGTTAGGAAAATCAACGGTTGATAATATTTCCTCTGTCACCACCTATAATTTAGGTGTCTATAACAACCAAATGAAACAGCAAAAAGATAACACCAATAATTATTTTTCACTTGATAGTATCTGGAGTTTTGCTGAAAACCATTTGAATCTTAGTGCCACGGCTTATGGCCTAGGCACCGCAGAGCAATCTTTTGATTTTTATCGTGCTATGTTTGAGCGTGATTTTAATGGTCGCCGTTTTGCTTTTGGTCTATTAAATACTTGGAACTTACAATCTATCGCCTCTATGTCGGCGCTCAATAGCAGTAAAGTTTACGGTATTACCTACGGCAACAATTCCTCATCCAAGGTCAATCATTCACAGCTCTCTTTAACACCTATCACCGTCTTTTTACCCAGTGCTGGTGAAGTGCGTGTTTATCGTGATGGTAAATTATTAAGTATTCAAAACTTCCCAATGGGAAGCTTTGAAGTTGATACCGCGCCACTCCCTTTTGGTATTTATCAAGTCGAAGTCGAAGTCGTTATTGACGGTAAGGTTCACTCCAAACAAGCTCAAACAGTGAATAAAACCTTCAATATGCGAGGCGCAACATTAAATGAGTTTCGTTGGGAAATATTCTCAGGCTATGTCGATTACAAAAAACGGATTAAAAATAACAATAATGAATATCGTACAACCAGTGGCGATAATACGGTCTTAGTTGGGGGCGCAGGTGCCATTACATTAGGCGTTTTTTCTGGCCTAAATCTACAAGGCTCGGCATATGCATTTGATAATACTGCCGTATTAGAAACCAATAGTAATTTACAATTAACAGATACACTCTCAACTAGTTGGCAGTCATTAATTGCTAAAGATGGTAGTAACCGTAATATTTTTACGGCTAACTACTCCTTACCTAAAGGAATTGGTGCTTTATGGGTTAATCGCGAAAAAGCGAATATCAAAGATAATTTCCCGATGTATGACTCTGATAATTACTCTTTTGGTACCACCCTCAATTTGACTCAATTTTGGGAATATGCCGGATCATTTACCTATTCCTATACCAAAGATTTACGCGATAAAAACAAATCGAACAACTTTGAATATGCTACTACACTTTATACAGGTCGTTATGGCAGCATGAGTTTGCGTACCGGTGTTCAACGTTATCACTATGATAACCAGAGTAGCACTAACGAAAAATACATCACACTGGATTTTTCATTACCACTCGCAACATGGCTTAGTGCCGGCGTTTCTTCTAGTAATGGTAATGTGCGTGGCGAGTTATCTGCATCGAAAAGCTTTGAAGATTCCGCTATTCGCAACGCAGGTTTATCAGTATCAACCTTATTACATGATAAAGATGGTACTGACAGTGATTTCTCTGTCAGCGGTTACGGCTCGTTCGATACCAAATACAGCGCAGGTACGTTAACCATGAGTCGCCCTAATAATGACCGTTTAAATACTACGTTAACCGCTAGAGGTTCATTGGCATATAGTGATATGAACTTCTCTGCCAGTGGTAAACAAGAAACATCTGGGGTGATCGTGAAAACAGGCATTGATGGTGAAGGGCAAATTGCCGCCAACGTCAATGGTCAACGTTTTGTTTTATCCGGCAGCAATAACTTTATTCCGCTTTCTCCTTACGCAGAATATAAGGTCGAATTACTCAATGACAAAAACAGTGAAGATAGCTTTGATATCGCCTCAGGTCGAGTGAAAAACGTAGTGCTTTATCCGGGTAACGTTGCAGTACATCAACCTGAACTAAAACAAATGGTTACCGTATTTGGTCGAATGAAATCGCCTGATGGCACACTGTTAGCCAGTGCGCAGGTACGTAACCATATCGGTCGCACTCAAACTGACCACCAAGGTCAATTTGCGATGGATGTTGATAAACGCTACCCAGTGATTTCATTACAACAAGATGATAAACAAATTTGTGAGGCTGAATTAGATTTGTCATCAGCTCGGGGTGTGCTGTGGGTGGGTGATGTAATTTGTGATCCGCAAACTACGTTGGTAAACAGGAATTAAAGGAAAGCATATAATGTTCAAACATTACCTATTATTAATACTTGCCCTTTTTACTACATTCACATGTAATGCAGTAACCTACACCAATGATATTGTTTTTATTGAAAACAATATTGATAACGAATATTTTATTACACCGCAAAAAACGGACCCCCGTTTTAGTGGTGCTAACGTTTTTACCAAATATAGTAGTGACCAGCTTAGTTTAGGTTACATGGGATATACGGGCGTAGTGCCTATCAATAATTACTTTGATATTTGGTTAGAAAACTCTCCAATTAAAATGCCATTTATTGGCAACCGCTGCTGGCGAACATATAGAGATTGTCCTTCTGATGGTATACAAAGACCTGAACAGGTTTTAAGCAATGGAATGTATCGTGCTTATATGAATACTCATGGTGGTGAAGCGGGTATTCCTAGGGCGATATTCTCTGATTCATTTTATCAATATATGCAAACTCTACCCGTTGGTAGTATAGAAAACTTTAGTTATTTTTTCTGCTATACCAAGGATGACTACAACCCTGCATTAGGTCAAACATGTCGCTCTGTAAACGGTAGAGTGACTGAACAAAGTTTTGCAATTACCAAAAAAGGGCATATAAGACTAAAATCAACCAATGCGTTACAAGAGATTTTTGTCGATAGTGAAGGCAATGCCGTATTAGGTTTAGGCTCTAAATTTTGTGAAATTGTTGGCGATAATGTTGTCTGTAAGATGGTCGATTATGAGCTAAGCGGTGAAAGCTTAAATGTCATGAGACTGGCGATGAAAGTAGATACAACGACATTATCATTTACGCCAGCAGCAAGTGATATTCTTCTTTCAGCAACCCCTACATCAAGAACCTTTTATTACTCTTCACCAACCATTGCCTCTTATTTAGTCACTCCTGGCGATGGAGGTGTTTATGTCCATTTTACAAAAAGCTTTTTCAAAAAATTAATTAAAAACAACGTTGATCTCTCTAAGAGCCAAGATTTATTTACCTTTAGTTTTACCAATACTGCGGTGCCTCAATCAGGATTTTATGAATTTACTCCTTCGAACACGATAATTATCAAGCCTCGTGATTATGGGATTAGTATTGTTTCTAAAGAATTAGTCAACAATCCTTATAGAGAAGGAAAAGTGGGTGATAAAGAGCCACCATTAACATTTGACTATATCGTCACGACCAGTGCATTTCGCCAAGCAAATAAAATCACTGCGGCGGTTGAAGGACCTAAAACAACAATCCGAGGTCAATCTTATTGCTTATTTAGCTCCAAAGATAAAAAAATGAATGTCCCCTTTTCTGCTTATCTGACTTATACCGATGCCAGTGGCTCTAAAGTCAAAAATCGAGCAGCTTGCGATAATGTGCCTATCTCCATTAAAGATGCGTTATGGACACAAACCACATGGCCTTATCCTTACCAATTAGAAGGGTATTTTTATCGTACTGATTTGCAACTGACTTTTCCAATGAATGAAAGCGCCTCACTTTTCTCAATGGAAGGTGAAGACTGGATTGGCGTGGTAGAAGCCCGTGGTTATGTCAATGTATTTGCAGAATGGTCAGGGACTGACATTCACTAAGTGAAATAAGCGTTTTTTTATTTCTATTAAGGATGAGTTTCCTCTAATACATAAGGAAAAAGTTGAAGATCAAAGCAAGCATCCATGCTTGCTTGATCTTCGATAGCCGTTATTAACATCCGCTGTTCTAACGTTATATTGTCTCGATGCCATCCTTGAGCAATCCAACCCAAACTAAACGCCATTAGTGCAATCCATGCATATACCGCTAGTGTGTTGGACATGACCTAACTCCTTAGTCATTCGAGACAAAATTGACTTCACCGACTTTTATTATGATGAAAATGTGTTGCACTTTTTACTTGGTATCATCTTTTTCTTTTCCTGAAAAAAATTGATTACCTCGCTTACGTAACCAGATTTCGACTAATTGATAACCCACAATACCGAGCGCAGAGCCTATTCCCATTACTGCGACAGAATTAATTCCAGGCCATAAAATAAGCAGCGCACCAGCAACAACAGAAACTGCAGAGCCTAAAATAATTTTGCCGATGAACAATCTTAATGTCATTGTTTCATTCGCAACGAGCATCTTCCCTAATGCAATAAATGCGCCTACGATCACCAACGATATTAATGTGTTGTCATATTCATCCATGAATACACCTCATCTCTGATCACTTTTTATTTAACTGTAAAAAGAACCCTCACCTCCCAACATTCATCAGATAATCTGTAAAGAATTAGCAGCAACCACAACCCTGTGTAACTGAATAAATCCTGATTGAGGTAACATAAGTTCCTTTTATTTCAACTATGCGCAATATCCATTTGCGATAAACAACAAGCTATTCAGTTATATTACTGCTAACTTCCTTGTTAATTTACGATAGACATCCTTGTCTAATTATTCACTCACACTGAAAACCAACAAAATAAATAAATAATAAATTCAATATGTTGCTCATCTCCGTATGATTTAACGTGAAGCTATTATCTACAAAGTTTGTATTTCAGGCTAGTAAGTTTGTTCGGTTAACCTCGGCTATCAACTCTTAACCGACAATAACCGAATTATTCACCTTAACAAAAACAAATAAACTTGTTTTAAGCCTCTTTAAACGGCATGAAAACAAGTATTTATATAAAAAAACAATAAATAGGCTGGTTATAATACAAATTTCAGCTAATATAGAAGGTATTAAATATACCCATAACAAAGAGAAAAATGAGATGCGTGTGTTAACTATTTTTTGTCCTGAATGCGGTGAAAAAGCGCTTATAAAGAAAAGTAATCGTAAACACAAAGAGTTATCCGATCTCTATTGTGCTTGTCGTGATCCTGAATGTGGACATACCTTTGTGTTAAATCTCACGTTTAGCCATACTCTTATGCCAAGCGCAAAAAACAAAGATACATTGTTATTAGATGTTATTAAAAACCTTTCTCCAGAGCAGCGAGAGAAAGCACTCACTCTTTTGCAAGGCATGTAACCATCACGATCAGATACTCTCTTTTTCATTTATTTTTATGATCTTGCTCCCATTCTGGCAGGTTATTTGACTAACCTATTCTTATAGAAAGATAAATGATGTAGATTTATTTTTATACTAAATGAAAATAATTCTTATGTTTTAAATAATACAAACACCACGTGTTTGCCTATCCTTTACTTAATAATTTGTCAGCCGCATAGACCAGAAAATTGATTTCTGGTTTAAAGACTAAACACAAATTTCAAATGGAGCATTTAAGATGAAAAAGCTGATTAATCGAGTTGATGACGTGTTATCTGAACAACTACAAGGCTTTGCAAAGGCCCATCCTGAAATCAAACTTCATCCTTCTTCTTTTTATGTCACGCGAAAAGATGCTCCGATAAAAGGTAAAGTTGCGCTGCTATCCGGTGGCGGAAGCGGGCATGAACCCATGCATGCCGGCTTTGTAGGTAAAGGTATGCTCGATGGTGCATGTCCAGGTGAAATATTTACATCACCAACACCAGATAAAATGTATGACTGCGCCAAAGAGATTGATAGCGGTGAAGGTGTTTTAATGATCGTAAAAAACTACACGGGTGACGTGCTGAATTTTGAAACGGCAACAGAACTGCTTCATGACGATGGTGTGAAAATTGCCACAATATTAGTTGATGATGATGTGGCGGTAAAAGATAGCTTATATACCGCAGGACGTCGTGGTGTTGCCAATACCGTATTAATTGAAAAACTACTGGGTGCGGCAGCTGAAAGAAGCGACTCTCTTGATAAACTGGTTAAATTAGGCCATCACATTAATAACAATGGTTTTTCTATCGGTGTTGCCTTGGAAGCCTGTACAGTGCCTGCGGCAGGAAAACCTTCTTTTACTTTACCTGAAAATGAAATGGAATTTGGTGTTGGGATCCATGGCGAGCCAGGTATTGATCGCCGTAAATTTACTTCACTGAATGATACCGTTGATGCCATGTTTAATACCTTAATTGAAAATGGCCACTATCAACGGGTGATCCGTAATTGGGATCGTGAAAACGGCACTTGGATCGATGAAAATCAGGAAAAACAGCCTTTAAAATCTGGCGATCGTGTCATTGTTTTAGTTAATAACCTAGGTGCCACACCACAATCTGAACTTTATGGTGTTTATAACCGTTTAACCCAATGCTGTGAAAAATTCGGCTTAACCATCGAACGTTCTTTAATTGGTTCTTATTGCACTTCGCTCGATATGTCAGGGATCTCCATTACGTTATTAAAAGTGGATAACGAATTACTTACCTTATGGGATGCACCTGTTAATACACCGGCGATGGTGAAATAAGTTTTTAATGACAAAAAAAGGAACACGAAATGGCTTTAACTCATACTCAAATCATTCTTTGGTTAGAACAATGTGCATCACTTTTTGAACAAAATAGTGATTATCTGACAGACTTAGATCGTGAAATAGGTGATGCCGACCACGGCTTAAATATGAATCGTGGTTTTAGAAAGGTGCTTGAAAAACTGCCTGAATTTGAAAATCAAGATATTGGTACGATCCTTAAAACCACAGGCATGACGTTACTCTCAAATATTGGCGGAGCAAGTGGGCCTCTCTTTGGTACCTTCTTTATTCGTGCCGCAAAACCGACAGCTTCATTACAAAATTTAGAACTCAATCAACTTGTTGAAATGGTCACTGAAGGTGTAGAAGGTATTGTGAGCCGAGGAAAAGCACAGCCCAATGACAAAACCATGTGTGATGTTTGGTGGCCTGTAGTTGAGTCATTAAAACAATCTAATGAGCAAAACCTTTCTATCAAAGAAGCCCTTGATCAAGCACACATTGTGGCCGAAAAAGCCGCTGAAAATACCATTCCAATGCAAGCTCGAAAAGGGCGAGCAAGCTACTTAGGTGAACGCAGTATTGGGCATAAAGATCCCGGTAGTGCATCTGTTGTGCTAATGATACAAGCCCTTGCAAATAGCATTAACGCATAACTGACCAAGAAACCAATACAAGCAACCAATAAAGGTCTACCATGATAAATATTGTTATTGTTTCTCATAGTAAACATCTCGCTGATGGTGTGGCAGAACTTGCCAGTCAGATGCTTAATCCGGCTCATTGCCAACTTGCAGTTGCCGCAGGTATCAACGATGAAGAACATGCAATTGGTACTGATGCCGTTAAAATTATGACGGCGATAGAATCGCTTTCTCAAGCACAATCAATTGTTGTGATGATGGATTTAGGCAGTGCAATATTAAGTGCAGAAACCGCGATTGAATTACTTGATCCTGAACTCGCTGAAAAAGTGACACTCTGCTCTGCACCATTAGTTGAAGGTACACTTGCAGCAGTTGTTGCCGCTTCTTCTGGCGCTTCTTTAGAAAAAGTTATTGAAGAAGCTTCAAACTCGTTATACCCCAAAAAAATTCAACTTGGCGAAAACTTCGTCCAGCCTAAAAATGATATTAATGCTCCCGTCAAAATCCAAGGTAAAGAGGCAAGCTGGGTCGTGCGTAATCCTCATGGTTTACATGTAAGACCTGCTGCCACCTTAGTAGAGGTACTTTCTACCTTTCATTCTGATTATCAATTAGTTAAAGGTGATAGACGAATTAATCCTCTGAGTTTAAATCAACTCTCATTAATACAAATTCGCCAAGGTGATGAGATAACACTAATTGCTTCTGGTGAGCAAGAAGATGAAGCAATCGCAGCCTTTCTTGAGCTCGCTCAAAATGGCTTTGGCGAAGAGCTCCCTTCTGACTCTGACACGACAACCTTAAAAGGCATTTTAACCCCTGTCGCCCAAATTAAAGCTCCAGCTTTTATTTGGCACGAAACTGAATTGTCGCCCGTAGAAAATTTGTCTGAATCAATAGATGTTGACACTCAAATCATCAAATTTAATCATGCCATCAAAAATACATTAAACGTTCTAAAACAGTATGCAGAAAAAGCCAATCAAACCTTAGGTGAACATATTGGGGCTATTTTTAATGGCCATATCATGATGTTAGATGATGATGAATTAATCACATCTGTAGTTGATCGTATTAAAGAAGAAAAGATTAACGCACAACAAAGCTGGTCTGATGAAATGCAAGAGAGAACACAGCTTTATTGTGCACTTACTGATCCTTATTTACGGGCACGTGAACTTGATCTCCGTGATCTGCGTAATCAAGTCCTCTATCAATTGCAAGATAAAACACGCCCTGCATTTACACCATCACAACCGGCTATTTTGGTAGCTAACGAGCTTTTCCCTTCCACCTTAATCCAATTAGCTGATAGTCCATTAGTTGGTATTGCTTTAGCCAAAGGTGATAGTCGTTCTCACAGCGCCATTATAGCCACTGAAATGCATTTACCAATGTTAGTGAATTTAGGGCCTGCACTATTAAAAGTGACTGAATCCCAGAAACTAAAACTAGATATAAACAAAGGTGAACTGATTATTGAATCGATCGCACCATAACCTCTTTTTAAATTAACTACATAAAAAACCCGCACTATCATGTGCGGGTAAACCCTCGAAATAACACGATTACCTTTAATACAACGTAAAAAACTAACTAGCAACCTGATAAAGATCATTTCTTATTTCCTTTTTAAAATAAGAAATCCAAACCATTCTATAAAAATAAATTTACTATTTTCTAATTTTCCTTTAATACCAATATATAATTAACTTGTAATTTAAATCTTTTTTATATCATCCAAAAAAGATAACTTATCCTTTAATGATGATATTCTTTTGACGGTATAATAAACATTAAGCAATTGTTTTTCACTCTGAATGAAAAATACAAATCGTAATTAGATAGTTTATTGATTTTAATTTATAGGAAATATAAAAACTTTATAGATAAAAAACAACGTAACTCAAAAAATGAGTAAACATGTAATTTTATCGTCATAATTAGAGCTATAACCCAATAAACCAAACATAACAGCATAAAATAACACGCATAGTCTATTATCGAATGTATTTATACAAAAAAAACTAAAAATTTTGAATAATAAATATTATAAAAAGCCATAAAGCATAAGATAAATTAATTAAATAAACATATAAATAACTAAATTTCGTTAAAAATAGATACAATTGATAAGATTTTATTACTTATTAAAATTAAGAAAAAATACTTATAGGATTATTCTTATCACTTTATTTTCCTATATTGTTTAAATTAATTCTATTAAATAATGTTTAATTATATTTATATCTAAATTAAAAAAACAAACACATTAAATAACAATCAGATTGATTTTATTTAAATATAAAGAATAAGCTTTTTATTTATGGAGGCTTAATAAAAGACATTAATAATACCCACCTCAAACCAATCAATAAAAGAGTTATTCTTTAAATATTTTCTTGAAATTATTTAAAGAGAAATTCTTTTATTTTAAGAATGTATCAGTGTATTTAATTTCTTTCATTAATAGAAAGATAAAAGCAATCTATTATAGATAATCATCAAAGGATATTTTATGAAAAAGCTGACATTGGCTGTTCTTGCTGTAGCTATTATGGGTGCAACTACTCTTGCTCAAGCTGATACTCGTAAAGCAAGCGCTGTTGCTTCATGGGATGCTAAAGCATACAAAGATACTAAAAGTATGTTAGTGGTTACACCATTAAAATCTTTAACTTTCTATTATGCAGAAGGTATTAAAGCGTTTAACTCTCAAGATGGTGCTTTCGATATCACAATCCAAGGTCAAGAAAAAGCAACTGACTTCAAACTGACATCAAAAATCATCACCGATAAATTAACGCGTGCATCTGATAACAGTGAATTAACTGTTGGTGTTAAATGGAATGGCACTGAATTAACTAACTCTACAGAAACCACAATGGTTGACGTAGCAGCAGGTACTTCTGCTGGCCTTGATTTCTTAGCACAAGAGGGTGCTTACAACGGTAAAGATCGTGTAAGTGGCCAAAGCCAATTCACCTTCAATATCGCTTCCGCAAAAATTGCTGGTACTGATGCTAAATTCTCTGATTTAGCTGATGGTTACTGGGATGGTGACGTTAAAGTTCAGTTTACTGCAACTTGGGAAGGCGACTTCACTTCAACTCCATAAGCCATAAAGTTAGTTTTTTAATAATTAAGGGGTGAGCGAATTTTCGCTCTCCCTCAAGGATTCGCTATGAAAAAAATAATATTAGCCTGTTTGAGTCCTTTGGTTTTTTATAGCCAATTTGCAGTAGCCATTCATGTCGGTGCCATTACCGAAACTATGCAATCTGACCAAACTATTCTTGCCAAAGAAATTGAAAATAATGTCGATCAGGCACGTTTAGTCGGATTATCTATTGAGCGTATTTCATCACCTTTAGAAGATGGAAAAGTGCTCCCTTTAGTCAATAACGAGATTTTGATCTCACCAGCAAACTTAATTTTGCCCGGCAAAACCAAAGAAAATTTTAAAATTTTCTATAAAGGCCCTAGTGATAATCAAGAACGTTACTATCGCTTAGTGTGGCGTGACGATCCGGTGACTGAAACGGGATCAACGCAAAGTGCAAAAGCTGCAACGGCAACAACGTCTGCCATGATAAGCACCATTTTAGTGGTTGCTCCTCGCCAAGAAAAATTCGATTACCGTTTCGATAAAAATGCTCGCATTGTCTACAACACAGGAAATAGCTCGTTTCGTACCGTCGCTACAGGTGATTGCATGCCAGATGCTGTGACAAAAAACGAAAATAATCGTTGTGGTGAACGCTATTACGTCATGCCAGGTCTTGGTGTCAAGTTAAAGCAAGTGGATGTTCAAAGTAAAAAATCAACTGTTGGTATTTGGCATAACGACGATTTTATTATTATAAATTAATTTAATAAGGACTCCTTGTGCGTAAATCTGTAGTGGCACTAGGCATTGCTATGTTCCTATTGTCCGAGAATACATATAGCCAACCAACCAGTTTAAAGATTGGTAATTATATTATTCCTAGCGTCTTTGCCACTGCATTAGAAGAAGGAATGACGATCCCTGTCTATTTACGTTATGACCGTTCTAATCAATCTGTATTAAACGAACAAAGTCGTAATAAAATTGCAGATGCACTTGTGGTACTTAAAGACAATCAGCTTACCATAAGTTCCATCACACCAACTTATGAGAGTGACGATTCTCAAGTTGCTTCTATTAATGAAAAAATTATTAGCTCACTTGTATCACTGAAAGATGCACAAATTGGACAACAAGGGAAAATAACACTCTCACCTGATGCCACTCTTGTGTTTGATTTAAACTCATTCATTATGACATTGGATGTCAGCGAAGCGGGTCTTGCAACACAAGTTAAAGCACGCACTGAAATGCTTGGCGAATCAACAGTAAGAAATATATCAGCAGTAACTACCTATGATTTAGGCGTCTATAACAATCAAATTAAACAGCAAAAAGATAACACCAATAGTTATTTTTCAATTGATAGTATCTGGAGTTTTGCTGAAAACCATTTGAATCTTAGTGCCACGGCTTATGGCCTAGGCACCGCAGAGCAATCTTTTGATTTTTATCGTGCTATGTTTGAGCGTGATTTTAATGGTCGCCGTTTTGCTTTTGGTCTATTAAATACTTGGAACTTACAATCTATCGCCTCTATGTCGGCGCTCAATAGCAGTAAAGTTTACGGTATTACCTACGGCAATAATTCCTCATCCAAGGTCAATCATTCACAGCTCTCTTTAACACCTATCACCGTCTTTTTACCCAGTGCTGGTGAAGTGCGTGTTTATCGTGATGGTAAATTATTAAGTATTCAAAATTTCCCAATGGGAAGCTTTGAAGTTGATACCGCGCCACTCCCTTTTGGTATTTATCAAGTCGAAGTCGAAGTCGTTATTGACGGTAAGGTTCACTCCAAACAAGCTCAAACAGTGAATAAAACCTTCAATATGCGAGGCGCAACATTAAATGAGTTTCGTTGGGAAATATTCTCAGGCTATGTCGATTATAAAAAGCGTATTAAAAATAGAGATAATGAATATAGAACATCGAACTCAGATAATACATGGCTTGTTGGGGGCGCAGGGACTGTTACTTTAGGCGTTTTTTCAGGGTTAAATTTACAAGCATCAACCTATGCATTTGATGATTTAACCGTACTTGAAACCAATGCTAATTTACAATTAAGTGAAAATATATCAACTAGTTGGCAATCACTTTTTGCTAACGATGGTAGTGATCGCAATATAATTACCGCATCTTATTCATTGCCCAAGGGTTTTGGCTCACTTTGGGTAAATAAAGAGAAAGGGAATATCAAAGATGATTTCCCGATGTATGACTCTGATAATTACTCTTTTGGTACTACCCTCAATTTGACTCAATTTTGGGAATATGCCGGATCATTTACCTATTCCTATACCAAAGATTTACGCGATAAAAACAAATCGAATAACTTTGAATATTCCACCACACTCTATAACGGACGTTACGGTAGCATGAGTTTGCGTACCGGTGTTCAACGTTATCACTACGATAACCAAAGTAGCACTAACGAAAAATACATCACACTGGATTTCTCACTACCACTCGCAACATGGCTTAGTGCCGGCGTTTCTTCTAGTAATGGTAATGTGCGTGGCGAGTTATCTGCATCGAAAAGCTTTGAAGATTCGGCTATTCGTAACGCAGGTTTATCGGTATCAACCTTATTACACGATAAAGACGGTACTGACAGTGATTTCTCTGTCAGTGGTTACGGCTCTTTTGATACCAAATACAGTACTGGTACGCTAACCATGAGTCGCCCTAATAATGATCGTTTAAATACTACGTTAACCGCTAGAGGTTCATTGGCATATAGTGATATGAATTTCTCTGCCAGTGGTAAACAAGAAACATCAGGGGTAATTGTTAAAACAGGCATTGATGGTGAAGGGCAAATTGCCGCCAACGTCAATGGCCAACGCTTTGTTTTATCCGGTAGCAATAACTTTATTCCGCTTTCTCCTTACGCGGAATATAAGGTCGAATTACTCAATGATAAAAACAGTGAAGATAGCTTTGATATCGCCTCAGGTCGAGTGAAAAACGTAGTGCTTTATCCGGGTAACGTTGCAGTACATCAACCTGAATTAAAACAAATGGTTACCGTATTTGGTCGAATGAAATCGCCTGATGGCACACTGTTAGCTAGTGCGCAAGTTCGTAACCATATCGGTCGCACTCAAACCGACCACCAAGGCCAATTTGCAATGGATGTTGATAAACGCTACCCAGTCATTTCATTACAACAAGATGATAAACAAATTTGTGAAGCTGAATTAGATCTTTCATCTGCACGTGGTGTGTTATGGGTAGGTGATGTGATTTGTGATCCGCAGACTACATTGGCGATTCGAAATTAAAAGGAATAATAATGATGATAAAGCCTTCTTTTTTAACACTTGGCCTTTTAACTACAGTCGCAATAAATTTATTTTCAATGCCAAGTTATGCAGGTGAAACTGATTATATTTTTATCGAAAATAATATCGATAATGAATATTTTATAGCACCACCAACAAGATCTAAGCCTCGTTTTTCTGGTGCTAATATATTAACTAAATATCCTGTTGGGCAAAAGAGTTTAGGTTATTTAGGACCATCAGAAAAACCTGATAGTTCATTTGCTAAAAAGGGGGAATATATGGATATTTGGCTAAAAGATTCCCCTATTGACTCCCCTTTTATTGGTAGTCGCTGTATGCAAAGTAGTGGTTGTCCTAATGACTTTACTCTTCATGCCGAACGAATTAAAAGTGATGGCAGTTATAAATCTTATTTATATACAAATGATGGACAGGCACTTTATGCACGTGGCGTACTTTCTATGTCGGCATATCAATTTTTTAGAAAGCTTCCTGTTGGAAATACAACAACATTAAATTATAACGCATGTTCAACTAAAATTGATTATGACGTTAATACTCAGAGTTGTGAATCTGTTGGTGGGAATTATCATATAAAAAATGACATGATCTCTTTAACTAAAACGGGTCATTTAACCTTAAAATCCACCAATGCTTTACAAGAGATTTTTGTTGATAGTAATGGTAATGCGGTATTAGGATTAGGTTCTAAGCTTTGTGAGAGTGCCGTTGTTAAAAAAGAGCAAGGTATAATGTGCGCTCTTGTCGCTTACAATTTCGAAGGTAGTCTTACAGGAAATAATATGGATATTGCTCTAAAACTTAATCCTTTAATAGATGGGCTTAAATCAAAAAGTTCACTCTATATTGGTGATGGTAAGAACGTATGGAATTCAGGTGGAACTTCAATAATAGATATAGATAAAATTGTTTATAATGGTGACGGTGATATTTACCTTTTTATGGGACAAGCTTTCTTAAAAGAAGTTATCACAAAAAAAATTGATTTAGCAAAAAGCCAAGAGCTATTTACTTTCTTCGTTGATAATACAAAATTATCTCAATCTGGCTATTATGAATTTACGCCTTCCAATACCTTAATTATAAAACCTCGTGATTATGGTGTTAGCATTGTTTCTAAAGAGATGATAAATAATCCTTATCGTGAAGGAAAAGTGGGCGATAAAGAGCCACCGCTAACCTTTGACTATATCGTTACCACCAGTGCATTTCGCCAAGCAAATAAAATTACAGCCGCAGTTGAAGGCCCTCAAATTACATTAAAAGGTCAGCCTTACTGCTTATTTAGCTCTAAAGATAAAAAAATTAATGTACCCTTTTCAGCTTATCTGACTTATACCGATGAAAGTGGTTCAAAAGTTAAAACCCGCACAGCTTGCGATAATGTACCTATCTCCATAAAAGAAGCCTTATGGACACAAACCACATGGCCTTATCCTTATCAATTAGAGGGTTATTTCTATCGTACCGATTTGCAATTAACCTTTCCGATGAATGAAGGAACATCTCTTTTCTCAATGGAAGGGGAAGACTGGATTGGCGTGGTAGAAGCCAGCGGTTATGTCAATGTATTTGCTGAATGGTCTGGCACAGATATTTACTAACAGTCAAGTTGGCTAATCAACGGGTATAAATTTAGTGTTTATACCCGTTTTGCTTTTGAACCTACATAATGTAATCTGGATTAACAGTATTATAGTGTGGTTTATTACTGATTATTAAAAAGCGAATTAAAGAGATAGAATGAAAAAAATATTAAAATTTATCAGTATATTAGTGCTCTCAGCACTAACATTTTCAACCCATGCTCTTTATGTAGGTTCTGAAGTTTTTACTCTTGAATCTGATAAAACCTTTTTCTCTCGCACTTATCTTAATAATACAGACAGAACGAATCTTTATAAAATTCATGTCTATAAAATCGAAAAACCGGGAGGCAAAGAAAAAGATGAAAAACAACTCCCTATCGATGATGGTGAAATACTTTACACACCGTTGCAAAAAGTATTATTACCTAATGAACATGAGTTTTTTAAATTATTTTATAAAGGTGCCAAAGACGATAAAGAGCGTTATTACCGAATTATTATTGAAGAAACTCCTGTTAACTTAGTACCTTATCAAGAAAACAGTAAACAGCCTTTAGTCGTTCCGACTGTTGGATTAAACACCGTGATGGTTATTCGTCCTCGTGAAATGAAATTCACTTATGATCATAATAATGTTGCTGGCACCATCAGAAACACAGGCAATACTTATTTCCGTTTACTGTTAAATGACAAATGCGATTCTGACGAAGAAAATGCCAAAATATTACAACTGTTACCCGGTGAAAGTTACCAACATCCTTGGCTAAAGAAAGAGCATAAACAGTTTATTATTGCCTTTGACCGTTATATTGGATTAGAGAATAATTGCACTACAAACTAACATAAATGCTGATTAAAAAAATAAAGGTAGCCTAATAAGCTACCTTTTTTATTATAAAATAAGTGATCCTACCTATTTCATAACCTTTCCTGTTATTTCCTCTCATTTGAAAGAAAATGTAACTTTGTTAAATATATAATTTTTGCAAATACATAATTAATTAAATTAATTTATATTTTGTCATATTTATCATTTTTAACTTTTGAGTAATAATCATAAAAAGATAACAATAACAATATAAGTTATTGATAATTAATTATTTTACATTATTAACGATAAAGTTATTTTTATTACATTTTATTCCTATTTTTTTATGACGTTTTTAATAAACTATTTTTCAAATTTATTCGATAATTTATCTAATGATTCATCTTTTTTGGATGCTCATAATTTTATTTATAAATTCATGAAAAAAACTTTTTAGCCGATATTGCTATTAACGTCGATAATTTTTTAGGAATAAACCATGAAAAAATACCACGTCTTACTAAGCCTATTACTGACAGCATTTACCACAACTGCAACTTACGCAAACAACAGTGCTTCTATACAAACTGTTGCAAATTGGCATGCTACAGCAGTAAAAAAACCACAAAGTGAATTAGGTGTTACCCCTTTAAATGCCCTACATTTTGAAGTAACAGAAAATAACCGCTTTAATACACAAAATGGGACTTTTGATATCACTGTTAAAGATGCCGAAGGGGCAACAGACTTTAAATTAACTTCGAAAATTATTAGTAATGAACTTAAAAATGCGACTGATAATTCTGTATTAACAGTGAAAGCAGACTGGAACGGTAAAACATTATCAAATAATCAAGAAACCGTTATTCTCGATAATCAAAAAGGTATTCATCATGGGCTGGTGGCTGAGAATAAAGAATCAGAGAAAAGCGAGTTAAAAAGTCTTCAAAGTGCTTTTTTATTTAATGTTATCAATGGTTCTCAAACTGTTGCATCATTACCAGAAGGTTTATGGGAAGGCGCTTTGCGTATTGAATTTACCAGTAAGTGGTCAGGCGATTTTGTAACTCTCGCTGCAAGATAATTCAATCGATGTATCTTAAAAGAAAAAATGCGAAAGAGCGCCGGTATGGCGCTTCTTTGTTATTCCATAGGATCTAAATCAAACCTTCGGTTTATAGCTATCTTTATCAAGATCGTGCTTTTTCATCCGTAAATACAGCTTCTTACGAGGAATACCTAAATAATCCGCCACATCACTAACACGACCTGCAAATAAATATAATGCATCCTCAATTAATCGGCGCTCATATTCATCAACTAAGTTGTCCAAAGGGCCTTCTGGTGGAATAATAGCTCTATGTTGTTCACTATCCACCATCTTCACAATACCTACCGCATACAATTCAGCCACATTTCGTAACTCTCGAATATTACCCGGCCAATCATAACGTTTTAAAATATCAAGATAATTACGATCAATCTTCGGTACCGCAATACCAAGTCGCTGCGCACTTTGTCTCAAAAACGCTCTAAATAGCGGAATAATATCAGGGCGTCTCGCACTTAGCGGAGGCAATGAAAAAGTGATTTGTGAAAAATAGTAATAAAATTCAGGGATTAACCGCCCTTCTGTTACCAATTGCTGTGTATTATTTTCTAAAATTGCAATCGTTCTAAAATGGCGCTTTCCTTGGCGTTCCATATCTAACAAATAAGAACTTAACCAGCGTTGTGCTTCTGAGGATAAATCATAAGGAGAACGCAAAATCAGCGTTCCTACTTCATCCGCTTCAATTTGAGCAATAACCTGTTTAATATCAGATAAATTCTGGCAATCCACAGTTTGGATCGCTTTATCGCTGTGCGGGCTTAACTCATGTAAGAGTTGAGCAAGAAGGTGACGCCCTGTTCCCATCTCGCCTTCTATCATTAAGTCTTTATCGATATCGGCAATTTGTTGTACTTGCTCCCTAATCGCAGTGATTTGTGCGCTATCACCCACTAATCGCTCTTGAGTTGTGCTGATTACCGCATTTCTAAGGGCAAGAATAGACTGTCGTTCTTTATGTGCTTTTGCCACCAACTCTAAGAATAATGGCGGATTAATTGGCTTTTCAATAAAGTCATAAGCGCCTTTTTTTACTGCCTCAACAGCCAGCGGTATATCGCCATGCCCAGTGATCATAATAACTGGGATACGAGGATCAATGTGTTTAATACGTTCAAGCACTTCCATACCATTCATTGCTGGCATATAGATATCGAGCACAACAGCACCCTGCCACTCTGGTGTTAAAAGGCTAAGTGCTTTTTCAGGCGAATCAGTTACTCTGGCAACCATACCCGCGAGGTTAAGCAAATGACGATAAGATTCAAGTATATCTTCGTCATCATCAATTAATAGAACATCAATATCAGGCATGAGTGATTGTGTCATCAGTAAACTCCAAAACAACCATAGCGCCACCGTTTAACGCTGAGGCCAAATAAATTTCATAACCAAACCGTTGCATAATAGAACGGCAAATGGATAACCCTAACCCAAGCCCCACATCTTTTGTTGTGGTAAACGGGGTAAATAGTTTTGGTAAAACAGCAGAATTGAACCCTTTTCCACTATCCGCGATCCCCACTAATTTCCTTTTAGGATCAGCAGATAAGAGATCGATAGTGATCTGACTTTCACCAATACCCGCAATGGCGTCCATCGCATTAACAAATAGATTAACCAAAACTTGCTCGATTTGAGTCGGGTCAGCACAAATGGTTAATTCATCAGGAATATTATTCGTAATGATGCACTGCTCTCGCTTGGAACGAGACTCTACCAGCACCATCGCACTTTCCACCAGCTCTTTTAATGGTGCTGATACAAAACTAATTTCAGATGATGATTTACGAGAGAAATTACGCAATGCTGTAATGATTCGATTCATTCGCGCGCAAAGCTTTTCAATACGCTCTATAGAATCAGGCAATTGATCGTATTTTTCCATCTGCATGGTCAGTTTTGCGCTATACAAATAGGTATTAATTGCAGAAAGAGGCTGATTAAGTTCATGCGCAAGACTTGTCATTGCTTGGCCTACAACCGCCATTTTAGCGGCTTGCACCAACTCTTCTTGCGTTTGAATTAAGTGTTTTTGTGCTTGTTCACGACGCACAATCTCTTCATTTAATTGCTGATTCTTATCCTGCAGATCTTGAGTTTTTAATGCCACCAGCCTTTGAAGCTCTAATCGACTTAACTCTTGGCGCGTAATATCCGTGATAGTAACAATATATTTATGTTCATCTTTATGCGGATACTCTCGAATATTAAATTGTAAAAAATGTGGCTCACCTGCTTTTACCATGCGAATAGTACATTCACTCTGCCCTAAACGGTAAAGCTGACTGGTTGAGCTAAATTGCGCTTTAAGCATTGTGCTCGCCTCACCGCTAAATAGTAACCAAAGCGGCTTATTACTTTGCTCTTTTCCTGTTCCTAATAACGTTGCCGCACTTGGATTAACTGTTTCCATCCTGCCATCGTGGTGACAGGTAATTAAACTCGCATCAGTGTTATTAATAAGATTTAACGCATTACTAGCTTCAACTTCTTTCATTTGACGCCAAAATCTACGAAGTCGCCGACTTAATAGACCAATTTCGTCTTGTCCTTCAATCAATACAGGCTCGGTTAAATTACCTTTGGCAACATGCGCTAAGTCATCACTTAGTTTATTCAATCTTGCGATAAGTCTTCTATCAATTAAGATTTTCATCACAATAATACTGAGTAATAAAGAAGCGACAATGATCGCTACAATAACAATTTTCCCTGTTGCCATCAGTTTACGGGTATTGCCATTGAGTTTATTTAACACTTCACTGGTCGCCAACACATTACCACTTACGGCATTATCAAACTGAGATAACTTTTCATTTAATTCAGGGGTTAATGCTTTAAGCTTTTTTTCGTTTTCTACATCATCAATCAGTGTTTGATAAATATCACCATCATAACGAGTGATAGAAATAATCTCTTGTAATACCTGTCGGTGAGCAATGGTTGACGGATAGCTTTTTAGTTTCTGATTTAACGAAATAATTTCATCAATTTTGACACTGATATAGTGAAAAGCGACATCAATATCACGGCTATAACGTTGATGAGCAATTTCTTCAACTAAACCAATTAATTCATTCTCAGTGGTAAATAATTCTTGTAATAACGTTGATTCTAATAACAGTTGTAAGCTATTTTCCTGCACATTTTTTTCATTGAGCATTTGGCTGACATGCCACTCAATTTCATTAAGTAGCGGTTTAATATCTTCACCAACAGCATCATGCATCCAAGCCAATTGTCCCAATAATTGAGCAAGGCGATTCTCTAATTCACGTCGTTTATCGAGTAATACATCTTGTTGATAAATGAGCTCTGATAATTCATCGACAAGTTGAGTATAAAAATCACGTTGCGGTGTTTGTTCAATAGGGAATTCACGTAAATTATCTAATAACTGATGAATTTCCTGCTGTTGTTGCTCTGAAACTGATTTTCTCTGTGTCTGCTCTCGCTCTTTTAATAGCATTTGTAAATTGGTGCTATAACGCTCCATATTATAGCTGGTGGTTAACATCGGTAGAGACTCTCCCACTGACGCATTAATTTGTGTCGCCAGCTTTCCCCACATAAAAAAGATAACCACACCAATCAATAAGGTGAGTAAAGAACTAAAGATAAACGCCATATACAGGCGTCTACCTAGTTTGCCAAATTGTTTAGGCACTAATAATTTCATCCGTAATACCTTTCATAAAAACAGCGCTTCCTGCTGTATATCTGAACCACAAGGCGGTTAGGGTGATTTTGTTTCTTTCAATAAAACCAGTGCTTGTTCAAGCCTTTCAGCTTCTAATGTACGCCATTGATATAGCACAGCTAACGCTTGATCAGAGTATTCACGCTGATCGGCTTCCTTCATAAATAACGCTTGTAATGTCGGTGAATTAGCCTCTTTTTCACTAATAAGCACTGAACTTGCTATTTTTCGTGCTTTACTGATCGCAGAAATACGTTCTGGGGTTTTATTTTCCTGTCTTTCTGCTTCATGGATATCATTCCAAACTTGGCGCATTAAAGGAAAATTATGCGTGATCATTTGATCAAATAACGCATTAACCACTTCACTACGACGATAAGCCTCATTGCTGTTTAAAATAAACTCTGTGTTATTAGCAAGTTCATCGTTATTACCTAAGATCTCTTTGCTTAATGGGATCTTTGCCATATCACTCTTATAGATGATCTCTTGTCCTTCATCCGATAAAAGAAAGGCAATAAATTTGGCCGCGGTGTCTCTTTTACTGCTTTCTGCCACAATGGCGACATAAGCCGGCAAAATAATCGATTTATCAAAATAGCTAAACTCAACAAAATCAAAGCGTTTTTGATGGTTAAAAGCGTAGTTATCAATAATTGGCCCAGCACCGACAATACCTCTGGCAATAGCATCACTAACACGTGAACTACGTGCGGAAATGGAAGAAAGATTACCACTGGTTTCTAGTAAGATCTGCCATCCTCGCTCCCAGCCATACTCTTGTAGCACATTTTCCACCATCAATTGCATCGTGCCAGAGTTCGCTGGTGTGGTCATGGTTAAGTGCCCTTGATAAATCGGATCACTTAAATCAATCCAGCTTTTCGGTGCAGGAAGTCCCAACTTTTGCAAGTATTGTGTATTGCTCATAATACCAATGCCGGAATAACCAACTGTGGTTATTTTATCGTTTAAGATATCACTGTGACGCATCAACCATTTTGGCGTTTCATACTTAACAGGTAATCGCGCCAGTAGCCCTTCTCTATCTAGATGATGAAAAAAGTTAGCCGAGGACGACATCACAATATCAACAGGCTGTGTGGGATATTGTTTCATCATACGTGTTGCTATTGCGACACGACGATAAACCACTTGCACTTTGGTATCAGGATAACGTGCACTAAAAGCTTCTGTGAGTGGTCGCATTGGTGTATCTGAAAGCGTCGTCAATATAACAAGTGGCTGCTCATCACTACGCACTGGTGTGATAAAC
Source organism: Proteus vulgaris (assembly GCF_023100685.1). Lineage (NCBI taxonomy): Bacteria > Pseudomonadati > Pseudomonadota > Gammaproteobacteria > Enterobacterales > Morganellaceae > Proteus > Proteus vulgaris. The sequence goes on from NZ_CP090064.1 coordinate 3,688,498, forward strand.
AGCCAACTAAACAATAAACAGACGAGGCTTAGTGTTATTTTTATTCTCATGACATACCCCTGGTTTTGTTTTGAATAAACATAAAAATGTGTCGAACTTCAAACTTCTGATATTTAGCAATATTTATTATTTTGGGCTAATGAGTCCTTAATGACCCATTTACAACAATGATACGACGATATCTTCACTCATTTTTAAACCAACGCCTAATAGCGATGTTACAAATTTGACTCACCGATTCAGCCGAATGTGTCATCGATGACTCAAATTCCGTGTTTTGCACCAAGATGACCTAAATGAATAGCATCAGCTCTGAAAACCAAAATCAGCTTCAGACATGAATAATATTCGGAGTCATCTCTATGCTAAGTTTCTTTAAAACCAGAAAGGATCTACCGCTAATAGAAGCGTCAAGTGAAAAGATCCGCGCAATATATAAAAAGCACCAATGGCAGGTCTTCTTTGGTCTTGTTCTTGGTTATGCCATGTTCTATGTGGTTCGTATGGCACTCAGTGTGGTGAAAAAACCTATGCTGGATGCAGGTATCGTAACCACCGCTGAACTCGGTTTAATGGGTTCTGCGTTCTTCTTTACCTACGCATTTGGTAAGTTCTCTAACGGCTTCTTGTCGGATTATGCCAATATTGGACGCTTTATGTCCATCTCGTTAATTGCCTCATCCTTCATTTGTATTTTTATGGGGATGTCAACCGCGAGCCTGTTCTTTATCCTGTTATGGGGTATTAACGGTTGGTTCCAATCTGTTGGTTCAGCGCCTTCTTGTGTCTCTATCTTCCAGTGGTTCTCACCAAAGCAACGCGGTACGGTTTATTCCATCTGGGGTGGCTCGCGTAATATTGGTGAAGCAATTACCTGGATCTTGACTGCAACCATAGTGAGCTTCTTCGGCTGGCGTGCAGGTTTTATCGGTGCAGGTATCGCAGGTATTGCTGCGGGTATCATCTTACTGATGATTTTAAAAGACCGTCCTCGTACTTATGGCTTACCTGATCCAGCAACTGCGTATGGCGAAGAATCAGAAGCGATTAAATCAAGTGATCCTAAAGAAACTCGTCGCGCTCAGTTATTCGTATTAAAACAACCAACAGTGTGGATCATCGCAGCGGCTTGTGCGGCTATGTATATCTCTCGCTACGCAATCAGTTCATGGGCAGTCCTTTACCTACAAGGTTCAAAAGGTTACTCACTGATTGATGCAGGTTTCGCCATGTCTACTTACCCAATCGCGGGTTTCTTCGGCGCAATCTTAGCGGGTATGGCTTCTGACAAACTGTTTAATGCTAACCGTCATATTCCAACACTAATTTACGGTATCGCCAACATCGCAGGTTTTGCGCTGATGTTCTGGGGTCCACAAAGCCGTGTTATGGATGCTGTTGCACTAAGTATGGTTGGTTTTGCAATGGGCGGTCTGGTTGTGTTCCTAGCAGGTTTAACCGCTTGTGACCTGATGCCGAAAAACGCAGTAGGTGCAGTAAAAGGCTTTATCGGACTGTTTGCTTATATTGCAGCATCCGCTCAAGAACTGATTTCGGCATCACTGATTAAAGTGACTCAAGTTGGCGATATCACTAACTACGACTTCACCACAGTGCAGTATTTCTGGATTGGTTCTGCCATCGTTTCCATGATTTTAGCAACGCTAGTCTGGAATGCGAAAAAAGTTACTATTTAAATTAATAAATTAAGTTGTCACTGAGGGATGCCATAAAGCATCCCTCCTTAAAAAGAGAATGTCATTATGCGTAAGACAAAAATTGTTGCGACTCTTGGCCCAGCTAGCTGCTCAGAACAGATGATTGAAAAGCTGATTTTGGCAGGCGCTAACGTATTTCGTTTAAACTTTTCACATGGCACTAGCGAACAGCATCAAACAACAGCCGCAACTATCCGTCAGGTCGCAGAAAAACATCGTATATTCATCGGGATCTTAGCTGACCTGCAAGGCCCAAAAATTCGTATTGCCAATTTTAAACATGATTCAGTTCAATTAAAACAAGGTGATAGCTTTATTCTAAATGCTGATTTAGACAGCACATTAGGCGACGAGCAACAAGTTGGATTGGATTACCCACAACTTGTTCAGGAAGTCACACCAGGGAATATTCTGTTACTTGATGATGGTAATATTCAATTACAAGTCAGTGCCGTAAATAATAATAAAATAGAGACTGTCGTTACTGTTGGTGGAAAATTATCTAACCGTAAAGGAATTAACTTACTCGGTGGTGGTTTATCTGCACCTGCATTAACAGAGAAAGACAAACAAGACATACACACAGCAGCCGCTATTCAAGCAGATTACATTGCCGTTTCATTCCCTCGTAATGGTGCGGATATTGAATATGCCCGTGATTTAGTAATAGCAGCAGGAAGTCACGCCAAAATCGTTGCTAAAGTTGAGCGCGCAGAAGTGGTTTCTTGTGAAGAAAATATGGATGACATTATTAAAGCATCCGATGTCATTATGGTAGCACGAGGTGATCTCGCCGTTGAAATCGGTGATGCCAGCTTACCAGGCGCACAAAAACAACTAATTGCACGTTGTCGCGCATTAGGTTGCCCTGTCATTACTGCAACTCAAATGATGGAATCGATGATTGAAAGCCCAATGCCAACCCGTGCCGAAGTAATGGATATCGCGAATGCTGTTGGTGATGGCACTGATGCTGTAATGCTTTCCGCTGAAACTGCGGCAGGAAAATACCCAGTCGAGGCGGTTAGTGCAATGGCGCGTGTTGCTGAAGGAGCCGAACGCTCTTTTGCAGCTAATGCTGAAAACCCATGGCAATCACCGTCTTACTATTCACAAACTGGTCGTTGGATTGCTCTGGCTGCTGCGACAACCGCCTTCCATGATGACAAACATTTAAGCGTTGCCGCATTAACAGAAAACGGCAAATCAGTGACCTTATTGTCACGCTTTATGCCAAACAACAACGTATATGCATTAACAGATAATCCAGCACTTGCGGGTCAGCTCACCGTATTACGCGGTGTAACACCAGTTGCTTATCAACGTCATAACAATAGTGATTGTGATGAAAGCATCATGCAAAAACTGCAAGCAGAAGGATTATTAACAGACATGAATTCACTCTTAATCACCCGTTTATCAACCTTTGAAAAAACCGGTGAAAGCGATTGCTGTCATCTTGTTCCTGTAAAACAAGTTGAAGCAGCAACAGCTTGAGTGTCTTCCATCAAGGGGCTTATGAGAGAGGCAACCTGAAGTAAATAACAAGAAAAAGAGCACACCAAAATCATTTTAGCCACAAGGATTGTGGCTATTTTTCTTTTTTATTCATCGCAAGGATAGGCATCTTGTAATGCGGCAATATAAACTAGCTCTATTGATGTATCTTTATATTTTTGCTTAGCAATAGGATATTTATCAAGATAAGCATCAATATGCTTTACCATAAAATCGCCATTTTGTATGACTTTTTTGGGTGGACAATAAAGTGGCTTAAAATCATTACCTTCATTATGCAATCTTACTGACACTGCATAAAAATTAAATCCATTCGCAATACCGTTCAGGTACGCTTGTGTCACCGATTCTAGTTGTTTATTAGAAGGATGATCTAAGGCTAATAATCGTTTTACCTCAAGATAACCGCTTAATGTTACTGCCTGCGAATACAGAGGGAATAGCAATAACATTCCTATTAACCCTTTTAATAACATTCCTTTTTTCATGCTAACTTTCTCTTTAGCCAATATAGATTTATTTCATTGTAGTCGGTTTATTGCATTAAGAATATGTGCAACGAATATATACATTGAAGATCTTTTAGAAGATCTCATTGTACAAATTAGACTCATCAATTTGTGATCGCAAACTCATTTAGGATGGTTTCTAAACTAATTAGTCGTTTTATACTTTACAAAGTAAATAAAACGGTGCATAACTATCAAACACAGACGATTTTATATAAAAAAAACATCTTTTAGTTTTGTTTCTAAACAAATGGAGTAGTAACGTGACACCGAACGTACCCAATACATTACGGCAAATGAATGCCTCGCTTGTATTAAATGTCATTCGTCATCAAGGTCCTTTGTCACGGGCTCAGATAGCCAAAATTAGCGGGATTACAAAAGCGACGGTGTCTGAAATTATTAACGATCTCCTTGAAGAAAAAATCGTTTATGAAAGTGGTGTCAGTTCGCCAGCAGGACAAGGCAGAAAAGGTATTTTAGTTAACTTCGATCCTCAACACAGTTTAGGTGTCAGCATTGATTTAGGCGGAACCAAAATCGCCTATGCGGTTTTTAACTTAGATGCCGAATTGTTGTATGAATATCAAGAGCCTACCTTTGATACTGACGATCGTAAGCACTTTATTACGCAATTTGCACAAAGTATTGAAAATGTGATCGAAAAAAGCGGCGTAGACCGTCAAAAGATCAATGTTATCGGTGTCGCCACACCAGGGATCATCGATATCAAAAATGGTGTTGTACTAGAGGGCTCTCCTAATTTACCTCAATGGGATAATTTGCCTTTAGCACAACAGCTTACAGAAAAACTCAATGTACCCGTTGTACTCGAAAATGATATTCGTGCAGCACTTGTGGGTGAAATGTGGAAAGGCCGTTGTCGTCATACACATAGTTGTGCGCTGATTGGTATCGGCACAGGATTAGGCTCCGCCTTGCTGATGGATGGAAAAGTTATCCGCGGTGCAAACAATGCAGCTGGTGAAATCGGCTACATGATGTTTGCGCGTGACCATCTCTTTCGCAATTGGCGTAACAAAGGATGCTTTGAAAGTTTCTGCTCTGGCTCAGGTTTAAGTGAGCGCATGGCAAACTTACGAGGAGAAAATCTTAGTGCAATTGAGATTATTCAAGCCTCACAACAAGGCGATCCTCTGGCTCAATCCTTAGTTGAGGAAATGGCAGATTATCTTGCTATTGGCATTATGAACTTAGTCGCCATTGCAAATCTGGAAAAAGTGGTATTAACAGGCGGGATCACTCGCTCTGCTGACACCTTTTTACCGCGTGTTCAGGCAAATCTAGATAGACATTTATTTGCTAACACCAAAGTGAATATCGAGCTGTCTGAATTATGGGAAAAAGGCCCGCTTTATGGCATTGCCATTCTTGCCTTGGCTACGGTTTATCCATCAATTCAATTTATGCCCGAGATCCAACTGAGATAACCCTAATAAAAAAGCACCTAAACGAGATGGGAGCAACTCATGGCAGGAATACATCTTCACCCACATGATATTTTAGACGAAGGTATGTCCGCTATACTTCAACGCCTTGATGGCATGAAGCATGTCGAGCATTTATTTGTCGAAATTAATACCATTTTTGAACGTAACCCTTACCCTGTTGGTGATTTACCTCATAACCCTATTCATAATGTGGTTATGGGAACAGGTACACTACACATCAACACTCATACTGATTTCCCTCGTCTGAGCCAACGTGTTGATCCAACCATTTTAGCGGGTGCCGATCCGCTAATGACGATAAAAAAAGCTACTGATGGCGGAAAATATAAAGTCATTCCATGGGCTAATATTCTTAATGGCGATTTCACCGGGGATGTAGAAAACAATCAGGTTGTGGATTTTAAAGGTCGTCCGCAAGCACATTGGCTCTGTCCTAACGCCCCTGATGTCGCTCAATTGTGGCAAAAGACATTCACAGCATTAAAACAAAACTACGGTTATGACACCTTTTTAATTGACAGAATTCGTTTCCCTGATTGGGCAGGTAAAGAAGTGAATCCAGCAGGATTATTTACCTGTTTTTGCCCTCACTGTGAAAAAAAAATGGTACAGCAAGGTTTACCTGTTAATGAGATCAAACAGCGTCTGGCGGCTTTAGCTGATTCATTGAAACAAGGGGATTTCGAAACACCTGTTAGCGCATTAAAAGAAGAACCTTTGTTAAAAGCGTGGCAAGTATTTCGCCAACAAAGTGTGACTCAATTAGTTGAAAAATTACTGTCTGATGCCAAACAAACTGCGGGTGGTATTACGTTATGGCTTGACTTATGGCCACCAGCTTATAGTTGGATCTTAGGTCAAAATTATCATGAATTAACCCGTTATTCTTCAACACTCAAACATTTCCCTTATCATAAATTAGGGGGAGGTGCAGATGTTCAAGGGTTAATTAATCATTTTGCCCATGATAACGAAAGCCAAGAGCGTGCATTTACTGCGTTCAAACGCTTATTTGAATTACCTTATGATATTTCATACGAAACCTTTAAACAGCAAGGTTTTCCTATTCACTTTGTTGCAGAACAAAATAATAAAGTTCGCCAGCTTTCACAGCCAAATACCTTTATTTATAGCGGTATTCAAATGTGGAATTTACCTGCCTCTCAATTAATTGAAGCGGTTATTGCAGCAGAAGAAAGTGCTTGTGATGACTTACTTTATTATTGCTATGGATGGGCAACTCAAGAATTATTTGATGCCATTGGCGAACACAATACACCTAACAATAACGCCTATAACAACACGATTAAAGAATAATACACCGCGGAAAATCAGGATAAAATTATGGCTAAACAACAAAAATGGAAAGTCTTTTTCCTTCTGTTTGTCACGATGTTTTTACTCGGTGGCATTCAAAATACAAAAGGGCTTATTCTCGAACAAGTTCAACATGATATTTCATTAAATATGAGCCAAGTTGGCTCATTAATTACCTTTTTCCAAATCGGTTTTTTAATTGCCAGTTTATTAACAGGCTATTTTACCGATAAGAAAGGGTTAAAAGTCATGATGTTTATTGGCTCACTGATGATGGCTGTTGGCTTAACAGGAACCAGCCTTGCTTTTAATGTGATGCTATTTTTTGGCTTTTATCTGGTTATTGGATTAGGTATTGGCTCGATGCTTGTCTCTATCGTGACCGTTATTCCGACTTTCTATAAAGAGAAAGCTGGCATGATGTTTAACGTCTCCAATGCAATGTTTGGCGTAGGGATGATTGTCACTCCACTAATTTTACAATATCTATTTTCACACTCTATTTCATGGCGTACTTTTTATGTAGGTGTTGCCGTTATTGTTGCGGTCATTATTCTCGTATTAAGTACATTAAAAATAGAAAACAGCGCACAAGTTGATATGAAATTCAGTGACTTTTTAGAGTTACTGACACAAAAATCGCTATTATTAGTTATCTTATTTATTACGCTGTATGTTGCTGCTGAAGCCGCTTTCTTAAACTTCTTCCCTATCTTCTATACCTCTATGGATATTGGAAATATGAGTAGCGCACAAAAAGCAGAAACCGCCGCTTACGTGATTTCTAGTTTTGCTTTCTTATTTACTATCGGTCGCTTTATTGGTGGCTTTATTAACCTTGCACTGGGTGATCGCAAAACATTGATTTTATTTTCACTGTTCTCGCTTATTGCCATTATTGTTAGCCGTATCTTTGTGCAAGATATTGTTTATCTGTTTATGGTATTTGGTTTTGCATTATCTGTTCTATTTCCAACAGCCGCAGCGGTTGCCACAAAATTAACCAGTAAAAGTGGCTCGGTGATGGGACTTATTTATGTGGCTTCAGGATTGGGCGGTGCATTAGCCGGTTCATTAATCGGTCAGGTTTCAGAAAGCTATAATGTTTCTGTTGGCTTTAACCTAATTATTGTATTCGTCGCTCTCTTCTTTATTATTTCTCTGTTTATTAGAGAACAAAAACAATAACAACAACCGTTATGCCTCTGAAATTTACCCCTCTCTATGAGGGGTTTTTTATTTCTATCACCCTATCTTCGCAATCTATATTCTCTTTTATTCTGTTGATTTTTTCACCATCGCCCTAATAATAGTATTTATATTCACTGTTAAAATAGGAGAATATGATGGCAAGTGGATGGGCTAATGATAGTGCTGTTCAAGAGCAAATAGATGCCACCATTGATGATGCAATTGCAAGAGCTCGCAACCAAATGGCACATGGTGAAAGTGCAGAGTTTTGTGATGAATGTGGCGAGCCAATCTCTCCAGCTCGGCAAAAAGCCGTTCCTGGTGTACGTTATTGTTTAAACTGCCAAGACGCTATTGATAAAAAGAATAATGCCTTTAGTGGGTATAATCGCCGTGGTAGTAAAGATAGCCAACTCAGATAATCTGCAATTGTTATCATATAAAATAAAAACTGTACCTTAATACGAGTTTTCTCGATTAAAGTACAGTTTGTTTTATTTAATCAAACAATGATTTAATTAGATTTTCGCAGCCTTTTTTGAGCTCATATTTTGACTCATTTCGGTTAAAATCTTCATAAAATTGTCAATATGTGCACGTTCAGTATTTGGATTCATAAATACCGCTTTTTCACCTGGAAGATAAACGTAACGGTTATTTTTCGCATATTTTGAGCAAGCAATAGAATCTACCCAGTTAGTAAATAATCCGTCTCTACCACGTTGTAAGAAAAGTTTTCTATGCCACTGTGTGTTATGAACCATAAAGTCATATGCTTCTTTATCTGTAGAGCACGTTAACTCTAAATCAAAAGCAACATTAGGATCTTTCACTAGGTTTGGATCATACAGTTTAAAACCAACACTTGGGCCTTGGTTTTGCGGTACAATCACTTTCGCATTACCCATCTCTAACAACTGATGGCGCATGTAGTTCGCGTTTTGCAAACAGTGGGCAATAATGGTTTGGTAACCTTCAATCCCCATATAGTGCATTGCAGAATAAGCACCAAAGATACCCACACCACTACGTGTACATTCAATAGTAGATTGTAAGTGAGTCTGCCCTTCTAATTCATGCTCAAAATAGGTGAAGTTTTCTGGATCGTTTTCCAGTGCCACGAAGTCATTGCCATTTTTCACCAATACTAAACTTGAGGTATAAGGTACATAGCCCCATTTATGGAAGTCGATAGTAATGGAGTCGGCATATTTCAGATGTTTAAATTTCTCAACGTTCTGACGTAAGCCTTCTAAGGTAACATCATTAATTGCCAGTGGATTACTGCTGAAATCATATTCTAAGAAGAAGATAATAGGCCAGCCCACAGCGGCATCAACGTGAACATGAGGCTTAACAGGGATCTCGAACTCTTCACATAAACGATCACGTAACTCACAAACCCCTTTCACATCATCCACACCAAAGGTGTCTGTTGTTCCTGTGGTTAACATGATAGTGGGTACTTTGCATTTAACAGTAAAGCACGCTCTTAACTCACGCTCTAAGTGTTCTAAATTAATGGTGTTATCTTCAGATACTTTAATACGGATAGTTTTGTTATCAACATCAACCCCCAACAGTGCAAGGTTAGTCATGTTTGAATAGTGACCGCCTTGGGAGTTAATGATGCGATAATCTTGATCTGCTGCCATACCTAAATGTTTAGAATTAGGCATAGATTTGCGTAATCCAAAGAGATAACCATATAAGTTACACATGGTGCCGCCTTGAGTGAACACACCTGAGGCAACTTCAGGATCGTAACCAACCAATTTAGCGACTTTTTTTATCGTCACTTTTTCTAATGCATCAGCAACACCAGAATATTCGCAATACACCATGTTAGGGTTGCCCATTAACCCTAAGATTGAACCATAAACACCTGGATCACTTGGCATTGCAATCACGTTTTCAACAGCTAATGGATTTTCCCAGTTTTTACACAGAGTTGAAACTAACATGAGTAGCTCATTAGGATCGTTTTCTGGGTAATTAATATGTTGCTGGATTTGCGTATCCGCCATTAAACGTTCAAATATTTGTGGCCCATTAGAATAACGCTGTAATTGGTCATTATCATTAGTTGTGGTTTTTCTAAACTGTGTAATCGATTGGATTGTTTTATCCTGAAATATCGGCCAATACTTCGGATCTCGGCTGAAAAAGTGAGCAATAACGTCGTGGTATTTCTTCTCAAATTCCGCGTTTAGAATGTTAGCAGAAGATAGACCTAATAAATCTTGATTTTTCACTATATTCTCCAAATAGAAACCGACAATAATTTAATTTAGTTGCATAGCAATACTATACATTTTCTAATTAAATTAGTTAGTGTTCTATGCGATAGCATCTATCTCATAGAACATAACAGGTTTAATAATATTTATTATTAATATCAACAAATTAAGTTGATACGGAAAGTTAAATTTACAGACGCAAATTTTTCATTAATATGCTTATGTGACTGAGATCACAATGAAAATAGAACTATAAATAGAAACAATCACTAACAATACTATTAACTATTTGAAATATAATCAAAATACAATAATAACTAGCTAACCATATGATATCATTAGACTCTCAATTTAATTAATTGTATTAATCTGTTATTTCCGCAATTAGTACAGCTAAAATTACATTAAGTTCAGTTACCACCAATAAAATAAAACTAAAACACTGCTATATTTTCAACAATTAGCAAATTAATTCTAATTTTAACTATTATTAGGTACAAAATATGGGTTAAGGTTAAAATAGAGGGTAGTCATTAATGAAAATATAAAAAAGAAAATAATCACAGATAATAACCCTGCAAATAACAAAAATATTGGTTAAAAATAAAAGATAGTCACCCTGCTAAATAATCAGAATATTTACTCTACATCTTTTGCTTTTTTTGCCGATACTTAAAGTAATAAAGTAGGTAATTAACGGAGAAGACAATATGAAAGCACATATCACTGTTGCTGCTGTATTCGTATTATTATCCGCAAGTGTCTATGCTGAAGAATTTACCTGCCAACTTGAAAATGGTAAGTATGTCAGTGTATTTGCCGAACATGGGAATCCCCCTGTGTATCGCTATGGCACACTTGCTAAAACAGAGATCACACTACCAGTTCCTCAGCAACCTAATAATAATGTCTTTTATGGGCATCAGATGTTTGTTGCTGGTGCATCGACTTATATTCGATTTAAGAATGGAAATTACAGCTACGTTGTTTATGACGGTGAAGGTAGAGGATGGAACTTTAACGGCGTGATTGTTTATAAAGACAATAATATTATTAGTAAAAAAGAGTGCAAAGATCCGTTAACCCCTAGCCTGAATAATCTAAAAAACTACGCTATTAAAATGGATCCTTATTTAGAAACGTATATTTATGCTCCATAGTTTTTAACTTTATTAATTAGACATAAAAAAACCCAATTTTTAAATTGGGTTTTTATTATTTAAATTGACGCTCTAATAATTAATATATTAAGCGCTCCCCTATAACTAATAGCTATATTAAAGAGAATAAATTAAATAATGATTTTAAGGCGTTGAGTTATCTAAATTTCAAAAAGGGCATCGCCGTGATAAGCGTTAAAATCCCATTTTCGCATAATAGTAATGACTTGCTGTATTACCCATTTTGAACCAATATCAAACTCATGTTCAATAGCGCAAGGTATTGCAATACCTGATTTTTTACATTTTATCGTAAAAGAAAAACCTTCTTCTTTTTCTAATATTTTCTGTAAATGATGCTTAATAAATTTTATAAATATAGTTCTAAGTTCATTTAAAGTAATTGGTGGGTTATTACGATTATCATTAAGTCGTTCGACTGCAAAATGGAATGATATTTTTAATTTAGCCCTATCTTCTTGAAGAATTTCATTAATATTTGCAACTAACTGATTTATTTCTTGCTCTGTTATCATATATAGGCAGCCGTGATCTCAGCGAGTTTCTTATTCAATTCTTCATCACTTGTTGCGGTAATCGTACCTACAAATTCCGTATGAGATAAAGTTCCTGTACGTACATCAAACTCATAATTATTAAATGAATCAACCACAACAAATACTTTTGTTATCGGGTTAAAAAAAGATGCACAATTTTGGGCTATGCACATATCAAAGTTCATATTACCCTCCTACTTTGCTATAAAAATGTAGGAATAGAGATCTTCAATCTCATTACCTATGTTATATAGGCTACAAAATACACTATTGATAGTCAAGAAAATAGATAGTGGCAAGCCCAAAAAATAACAACTAACCTATTGATATTAAGTATTTTATTTAAAACTTCTATTTATATTTTTGAGTAAATAGACATAAAAAAACCCAATTCGAAAATTGGGTTTTTATTATTTTTAAGCAACGAAATGTATTGATTAGTCTTCTAGTAACAGAACAGATTCTAATGCAATTTCAATCATTTCATTAAAGGTAGTTTGACGCTCTTCTGCTGTAGTCTGTGTACCTTTTTTGATGTGGTCAGATACAGTACAGATAGTCAGTGCTTTTGCGCCGTATTCCGCTGCAACACCGTAGATACCTGCAGCTTCCATTTCAACACCTAGGATGCCGTATTTTTCCATCACATCAAACATTTCTGGATCTGGAGAATAGAACAGATCAGCAGAGAAGATATTACCTACGCGAACTTTAATGTCTTTCGCTTTTGCTGCATCAACAGCATTTTGAACTAATTGGTAATCTGCAATAGCTGCAAAATCTTGGTCTTTGAAACGCAGACGGTTAACTTTAGAGTCTGTACATGCACCCATACCGATAACAACATCACGTAATTCAACATCTGGTAATACTGCACCACATGAACCCACACGGATAATCACTTTTACGCCAAAATCAGTAATTAATTCTTTTGCGTAAATTGAGCAGGAAGGAATACCCATACCGTGGCCCATTACAGAAACTTTACGGCCTTTATACGTACCTGTAAAACCTAACATACCACGAACATTGTTTACTTGACGGACATCTTGTAAAAAAGTTTCAGCGATGTATTTAGCGCGAAGCGGGTCGCCCGGCATTAAAACGACATCAGCAAAATCGCCCATTTCTGCGTTAATATGAGGGGTAGCCATAATTCTTCCTTTTAATTGATCTTTTTACTATTCAAATATCATTCGGTAGGCATATTGCTATACCTACCGAAGTTAAATTAAAACATTGCTTTACCATAATCGACCGGAGATAAACCGAAGTATTTCACAACAGTTTGGCCGATATCAGCGAAGGTTTCACGATGACCTAATGAACCAGGTTTAACTTTAGGACCATAAACCAGAACAGGAATGTGCTCACGAGTATGATCAGAACCTGGCCAAGTTGGGTCACAACCGTGGTCTGCTGTTAAGATAAGAATGTCATCTTCTTTTACCAGTTCCATTAGTTCTGGTAAGCGACGGTCGAATAATTCCAGTGCTTCACCATAACCGACAACATCACGACGGTGGCCGTAAGAGGAGTCGAAGTCAACAAAGTTGGTGAAAACGATTGTGTTATCGCCCGCGAGTTTCATTTCTTCAAGTGTTGCATCAAACAGTGCATCAATACCTGTTGCTTTCACTTTTTTAGTGATACCTACGTTTGCGTAGATATCAGCAATTTTACCGATAGAAACAACATGACCTTGTTTTTCATCAACCAGTTTTTTCAACATAGTTGGTGCTGGTGGCTCTACGGCTAAATCATGACGATTACCTGTACGGGCGAAGTTACCTGGTTTATCACCAATAAATGGACGCGCAATAACACGACCAATGTTGTAATCACCTTTGTTTAGTTCATCACGAGCAATTTCACACAGCTCATATAATTCGTCTAAACCGTAAGTTTCTTCATGACATGCAATTTGGAATACAGAGTCAGCAGAAGTATAGAAAATCGGTTTGCCGGTTTTCATGTGTTCTTCGCCAAGCTCATCCAAAATAACTGTACCAGATGCGTGACAGTTGCCTAAGTACCCAGGTAATTTTGCACGTTTAACGATATTTTCTAGCAGTTCTTGTGGGAATGAGTTTTTCAACTCTTTAAAGTATCCCCAATCAAACAGAACAGGAACACCTGCAATTTCCCAGTGGCCTGACGGAGTATCTTTGCCAGAAGAGATTTCACTCGCGTAGCCATAAGCACCGATGATATCTGCGTTTTTATCTAAACCAATAGGGAATTTACCTGTTGATTCTTCAGCGGCTTTACCTAAACCTAAACGGCAAAGATTTGGCAAATGAAGTGGGCCTTTACGACCTTCTTTATCTGCTTTACCGTCAGCAAACGCTTGTGCGATATGCCCTAAAGTATCTGAACCTTGGTCACCGAATTTCTCTGCATCACCAGCAGCACCGATACCGAAGGAATCTAATACCATGATATGTACACGTTTCATAATTCTCTCTCCTGTGTCATTCTCCGTAGACCACGGATATGTCACTTATAAATCGTAATTGAGTTCTTATTCGCTGATTTGACGGTACACCATTGGTGAGGCTTCACGTTTGCTATCACCAATTACCATCGCTTTACGGACTTCAGCCGCAGCTTCTTGCCATGATTTTTCACTGTTAGCATGGATCATCGCTAACGGAGTGTCTGTATTGATTTCAGCACCAAGCGCTACGATGTCGCTTAATCCCACACTATAATCAATTGCATCAGTGGCTTTACGACGACCACCACCTAATGTCACAACAGACATACCTAATGCACGCGTATCCATTTCTGTGATAAACCCAGCTTTCTCAGCAAATACAGGTTTACTTAATACCGCAGTTGGCAGGTATTTATTGTAGTTTTCAACAAAATCAGATGGGCCTTTCTGTGCTGCAACCATACGACCAAAGACTTCTGCCGCTTTACCGTTATCCAACACATCTTGCAGTTTTTGACGAGCCTGTTGACGATCATCCGCTAAACGGCCTGATACTAACATTTCAACACACAGCGCCATAGTAACTTCAAATAGACGTGGATTACGGTATTCACCAGTTAAGAATTGAACGGCTTCACGAACTTCGACAGCATTACCTGCGCTAGAAGCTAGAACTTCATTCATATCCGTTAACAGTGCTGTAGTTTGACAGCCTGCGCCATTTGCTACTTGAACAATAGACTCAGCCAGCTCTTCAGATTTCTGATAAGTCGGCATAAAGGCACCCGATCCCACTTTAACGTCCATCACTAATGCATCTAAGCCTTCAGCTAATTTTTTACCTAGAATAGAGGCTGTGATAAGAGGGATTGAATCAACTGTAGCAGTAATATCACGGGTAGCATAAAAGCGTTTATCAGCAGGTGCTAATGAATTAGTCTGTCCGATAATAGCAACACCCACGTTACGAATAATATCGCGGAATTTCTCATCATCAGGGAAGATATCGAAACCTGGAATAGCTTCGAGTTTATCTAATGTTCCACCTGTATGACCTAATCCACGACCTGAAATCATAGGAACATAACCGCCACACGCGGCAACCATTGGCCCTAACATCAGTGAAGTGACATCACCCACACCACCTGTTGAGTGTTTATCAACAATTGGACCGTTTAAATTTAGGCTTTTCCAGTTCAGTACTGTACCGGAATCACGCATAGCTAATGTCAGAGCAACACGCTCAGGCATCGTCATATCGTGGAAATAAATAGTCATTGCTAATGCAGCAATTTGACCTTCAGAAACAGTATTATCTCTGACACCGTTAATGAAAAAACGAATTTCTTCCTCTGTTAAAGGATGACCATCACGTTTTTTACGAATAATCTCTTGGGCAAGAAACACTGCAACCTCCTGGCTTTATAGCATTGATAACGCCCACAATAAAACGTGGGCGTATTACACGAATGGATTAGTAACCACTAGACGATTTTTGCTCGCCATGACCTAAAGTGGCTAGTAAATTACCTAACAAGCTTGATGCGCCAAAACGGAAGTGACGGGCATCAACCCAGTTGTCACCCATAATGCGGTTAGCTAATGCTAGATATTGAGCAGCTTCTTCAGCGGTACGAACACCACCTGCAGGTTTAAAACCAACTTCTTTGCCAACACCCATATCGTGGATCACTTGGATCATTAACTCAGCGCTTTCCAGTGTTGCATTTACAGGTACTTTACCTGTGGAAGTTTTAATAAAGTCAGCACCCGCTTTGATTGAAATTTCAGAGGCTTTACGGATAAGAGCAGGATCTTTCAGCTCACCCGTTTCAATGATGACTTTCAATAAAGAACCTGCTTCTGCGCAAGCTTCTTTACATGCTTTAACGATATCAAAACCGATTTGCTCGTTACCTGCCATTAATGCACGGTAAGGGAAAACTACGTCAACCTCATCTGCGCCATAAGCTAATGCCGCATTGGTTTCAGCTAATGCGATATCTAAATCATCATTACCATGAGGGAAGTTAGTTACGGTTGCGATACGGACTTCTGGTGTACCCTGTTCGCGTAACACTTTACGTGCTAACGGAATAAAGCGTGGGTAGATACAAATAGCGGCTGTATTGCCTTCTGGGCTTTTAGCCTGATGACATAACGCAGTCACTTTTGCATCAGTGTCATCATCATTTAATGTAGTTAAATCCATCAAAGACAGCGCAAGGCGCGCTGCAGCGGTTAAATCTGTCATAAAACTCTCCAACGATGTTTCTTAAGCCCTTTTGGGCATACGCTTAAGGTTAGCGATTAAATTTGTTGGCGAGCGGACTTGGTTCCTTGAAGATGTTGTTGTAACTAGTGCTACAACGACAGCTGAGCTCCCTCTCACCGCGCTATGCTCACTTCGGCGACCCGTCATTGAGCCTTCGCCATTCCATGAAGTTTCAGCACATCTTATTTGAACACGCTAAGGAACAATTAGATGTGCTTTACGTCACACTAATCAAATGTAACTTGCAAGCAATGACATAAAAATGTGATTGATATCACAATTAGGTCATTTTCTGGTTTAATGTTACTTTAATACCGTTTTTAAGTCGTCTTTATAACGCAAGAAAAGTGTAATACACATTAAATGACAACCTTTGTGACCATATTCAATACAATCTGCGAAATATCTCACACAATAAAAGTAGTTAACATTACAACAGAAAACAAACATAAAAGAGCAGATAGGTAAAATACCCATCTGCTCTTTACAATTAAATCAATTAAGCGGCAACAACTGCCATTGCCGTTAATGCAAAGAAGAATCCTGCAATTGTTGCACTCATTAAGTTAGAGAGTGTACCAGCTAGCACAGCTTTCATTCCTAAACGAGCCACATCTTTACGACGGTTTGGCGCCATTCCACCTAAACCACCTAGCAGTACAGCAACAGAAGATAGGTTAGCAAAACCACATAATGCAAAGGAGATAATAACCTTCGTTTGAGCAGATAATACTACTAATCCAGAACCTGCAACTAATGCATCCTCTTTTAGGTATTTACTAAATTCAGAGTAAGCATAGAACTCATTGATAACAATTTTTTGTCCAATAAATGAGCCGGCAATGGTTGCCTCACTCCAAGGTACACCAATCAAGAAGGCAATTGGTGCAAATACCCAACCTAGCACCAGTTCTAATGAGAAATTCTCATAGCCAAACCAGCCACCAATGCCACCAAGAATACCATTGACTAATGCAATCAAGGCGACGAAAGCAAGCAACATGGCACCTACGTTTAGGGCAAGCTGTAGACCAGAAGATGCGCCCGCAGCTGCGGCATCGATAATATTGGCTGGTTTTTCGTCATCTGCCATTTTATCAAGCGCATCTTTTTGATCGTCTGGCGTTTCTGTTTCAGGGATCAACAATTTAGCAAAGAGTAAACCACCTGGCGCCGCCATAAAGGATGCGGTGATCAAATACTCTAATGGCACACCCATGCTGGCATACCCAGCAAGCACTGAACCCGCAACAGAAGCTAAACCACCACACATAACAGCAAAGAGTTCAGAGGTTGTCATTCTTGCAATATAAGGGCGAACAACAAGTGGGGCTTCTGTTTGTCCAACGAAAATATTTGCAGTGGCAGACATAGATTCTGTTCGTGATGTGCCAAGTACTTTTTGTAAGCCACCACCGAGAATTTTAATGACAATTTGCATAATGCCAAGGTAATACAGCACTGCAATGAGTGAAGAGAAGAACACGATAACAGGCAGTACGCGTAGGGCGAATACGAAACCGCCACCACCAAACAACTCGAACATTTTATCTGATACTAGGCCTGCAAATAGGAAGCTCATCCCGTTATTGCCGTAATCAATTACATTCTTGACGCCATCAGAAACCGCAAGAAGTACCTCGCGACCACCGTCGGAATAAAGAACAAATGCACCTAAGCCAATCTGAATAAGGAATGCGCCACCAACTGTACGTAGTCTAATTGCACGTCGATTGCTGGAAAACAGAATGGCTATCAAAATTAATGTTGCCATTCCGACCAAGCTCATAATGAGTTGCATTGAAGGATCCCTGTTCATATAAAAATTTAATGGATTATCAATAACGCTCTAGTCAGAGCTTATTGACTCTTTTTGCCGGATAATTATACCTAGTCTAAGAAAAGAACCCTCAACATCCATCACAAATAGGATCTGAAAAAAGTAACAAAAAGGTCACAAATGAGAAGCAGATCACATAAAAAGAGAGGAAAACGCATTTATTGAATAGGTTGAATAAAGGGAAAACATCATATGATTAACAATCCTTGTATTCAATCTTAGACAATAAAGTTAAATAAACACCTTATTCATATAAATAAGATTAAATTAAAATGAATTTTTAATCGTAGAATGAATCAATTCAACAACTAGGCATTATCTGTTAACCGAAATAATTGTAGGCTATTAAGATAGAGTTGCTGTGCAATTACCTCAGAGGGTTCTTGACGTAGCTCACAGAGTTGGGAAAAAACATATTGAATACGCTCAGGCCGATTAGGCTCACCTTGGAAACCACTCACTGGCATATCAGGAGCATCTGTTTCTAGTAATAGCGATTCGAGTGGCAATGAAGCAATTGCTCGACGTGTCTTTTGTGCTCGTTCATAAGTAATCGTACCACCAACACCAATAAAATAACCTTGCTGAATAAATTTTTCAGCTTGTTGCTGGCTTCCTGCAAAACCGTGTACAACCCCTTTACGCGGAACATCATAACGACGTAACAGCGCACTTAACTTATCGTGAGTTTTACGTGAGTGTAAAATAACGGGTAAATCAAACTTAGTTGCTAATTTAAGTTGTGCAATTAAAAAGCGTTCCTGCTTTTCTGGTTGCGGGTTATCCATATAGTCATCAAGCCCTATTTCTCCGATAGCAACACAACGAGGATCTATTTTTAGTTTCTGTTCTAATTCAATGAGATGCTGCTCTTTATGCTCTTCAATATATAAAGGATGTAATCCTAATGCGCTATATAATTGAGGATATTCATTTGATAACTCAGTCACCACATCAAAATTCCAACGAGCAACTGCAGGAATAATAATTTTTTTAACTTGCGCTTGATGCGCTAAAGATAAGCTATTCGCAATATCATTATAAAAAACAGGAAAATCAAAATGACAGTGAGTATCAATAAATTTATTCATTCTTAAACCTGCCTTACATCAGGATGCACGCTTCTTGTTCCTTGTTGAATAATAGAAGCATCCTCCGCTTTATCCGCCTTTGCTTCTTGCTCAAATAGGCTAAAGATTTTTTTATCATGCTGTTTGAATTTTTTCTTAGAAAAATGCTGACCTATTGTCGCTAAAAAATAGCGTCCACAACGCCTACCTACATGATAATCATGATTTAATGCATTTAAACGACTACCTAATGCACTTGATTGTAACGTCGTTGGTGGATAGATTTCGATAACCACAACATCTTCTGGAGGCGATTGAATAAATTTAAGTGTTTCGGTATAGGTTTCAATATGAACTTGAGCCATCGCCATAAAACGTTGTAAACGGCTATTTTCGAACCATTTACCCATACGATCGACCCACTCAGTGGTATATTGATATTCAGAAGGCACCGTACGCACAACAACAATAGTACGACAACCCCGCCGATAAGCTTCCCTGACAGGAATAGCATCACTTATTCCGCCATCATGATAGACAACATCATGGAATAAAACACCATTACGATAAAAAGCAGGAATTGCACTAGATGCTTTGATGATATCAAGCCAAGTTGGCTCATCTGGTTGAAAATAATTTGCTTGGAAATTATCAGAACGACTGGCTACCATATAAAATTCACGGCCAGTATCAAAACGCCGTAATGCTGTTGGCATATCAAGAGGCATTTCTTTTGCTGTCGTTTCTATATACCAATCTAAATCTAATAAATTACCGCCACGGACAAATCGGATAGGATTAAAAAATTGGTTATTAGTTGTATAACGATTAATAATTTTACGCGCATAGCCACGCTGACCACAGGCAAAAGCGGATAAATTTTGTGCGCCCGCAGACACCCCAAGCAAAATATCGAAGGGATCAAATTGTGAACGCATAAATTCATCAAGAACACCTGCGGTAAAGATCCCACGTTGACCTCCACCTTCACAGACTAAAGCGACTTTACCTTGTGGTAGAGATGATTGAAATTCGAGTGCTGTAATATTATTTAATGTGACAGGTATATACTTCCCCATAATGTCTCCTTTATACAACTTAACAAAGGATACCCGCACATTTTTTCGGCGTCATTATTTTTACGTATTCATACAAATAAAAAACAACGTATCTTAATTTAAGATCGAATATTTACTGAAGAATCAACACTTTTTACACCTTCTACTTTTTCAATAATTTGCATAATTTGCGCTTCTTGCTCTTTATTCTTAACAAAGCCTGTCACAAATACATGACCAAATTCTGTACGAATAGAAAGCGATTCACTATCAATGCTTTCGATCGGCAATAATGTGTCTTTAATTTTTGTAGAAATCGCGGTATCGCTGATAGCGTAACCTGTGTTATTCGTTCCACTATTAATTTCGCTATACCATGATGTTTCAGCTGATGCTCCCATACTGACAAAAGCAAGCCCCATGGACATAAATAATGCTAATTTAAACGTTTTATATTGTTTCATTGCTCTCCCCTTAATCACAATAACTGAGTTAGGAAATGTGTGTGTTTTAATATCTTTATTTTTATGAAGTACTACAAAAAATTAACAAATTAAGTTATTACACTAATAAGCTATTAGTATTAAATAAAGCAAAAAATAGCAAATAAAGACTAATCCTAATAATTTTATTCTAATAATAACCAATAAAACTATAAAAAATTTTACATAAATTTATAAATAAGTGTAAAAACAGATATCATGTTAACAGAAATAAAAAAGAGTAATTCCAAATATAGAAGGGCTTTTTGGTAGGATATTAGGGATATGCAGAGTAGATTTAACAAAGAAAAACGAAGAAACAAAAAAGGCTATATTAAAAAATATAGCCTTTTCATTAGATTACATACTCTAAATAATTCGAGTTGCAACTGTAAGTATGCCAATACCATTACTCTAAATAATTCAAGTTGCAACTAGGCGACAAGTAAATGAGTCGCTAGGAACATACACAAGTATGTGACTAGTGCGAATGAACGTAGTCAACAACGTTGCAGCTTGAAGTATGACGAGTAAATGAGTCGCTAGGAACATACACAAGTATGTGACTAATGCGAATGAACGTAGTCAACAACGCTACACCTTGAAGTATGACGAGTAAGACGAGTATTAGTGTTCACGAGTCTGATGAAACTCAACATCAGGATAACGTTCACGCGTTAAATTCAAGTTCACCATCGTTGGTGCGATATACGTTAAGTTATCACCACCATCTAGTGCCAAGTTTTGTTCATTTTTACGTTTAAATTCTTCGAGTTTCTTCTCGTTATCACACTCAACCCAGCGTGCCGTTGAAACGTTAACGGATTCATAAATCGCTTCAACGTTATATTCACTCTTAAGTCTTGCAACAACCACATCAAACTGAAGTACACCGACCGCACCAACGATTAAATCGTTATTAGCCAATGGTCTAAAGACTTGTACCGCACCTTCTTCTGATAACTGTACCAATCCTTTAAGTAACTGTTTCTGTTTTAACGGATCACGTAAACGAATACGGCGGAATAACTCTGGCGCAAAGTTAGGAATACCCGTGAATTTCAGAATTTCACCTTGCGTAAAAGTATCACCAATCTGAATGGTACCATGGTTATGAAGACCAATAATATCGCCAGGGTAAGCATGTTCAACGTGAGAACGATCACCTGCCATAAAGGTTAATGCATCTGAAATCACCACATCTTTTTTGATTCGGACTTGATGTAATTTCATACCTTTATCATACATACCGGATACAACACGTAAAAATGCGACACGGTCGCGGTGCTTAGGGTCCATATTTGCTTGGATTTTAAAAACAAAGCCAGTGAACGTTTCTTCATTAGCTGTAACTTGGCGCATATCTGTTTGGCGAGGCATTGGTGCTGGCGCCCATTTTACAAGGCCATCAAGCATGTGGTTAACACCAAAGTTACCTAATGCTGTACCAAAGAACACAGGTGTTAATTCACCTGCTAAAAAGGCTTCATGATCAAATTCATGAGATGCGCCTAATACTAGCTCTAACTCGTCACGTAATTGGCTTGCTAAATCATCACCTATCGCTTCATCAAGCTCTGGGTTATCTAATCCTTTGATGACACGAGAATCTTGGATAGTGTGGCCTTGGCCTGTTTGATAAAGATAAGTTTCATCTTTCAGAATGTGATAAACCCCTTTAAAAAGTTTTCCACAACCGATAGGCCAAGTAACAGGACTGCAAGCAATTTTTAGCTCAGTTTCAACTTCGTCCATGACTTCCATTGGGTCACGAATATCACGGTCGAGTTTATTCATAAAAGTCAGAATTGGAGTGTCACGTAAACGTGTTACTTCCATTAACTTACGTGTACGATCTTCAACCCCTTTAGAAGAGTCAATCACCATTAAACAGCAGTCAACAGCCGTTAAAGTACGATAGGTATCTTCAGAGAAGTCTTCATGCCCTGGGGTATCGAGTAAGTTAACTAGACAATCAGCATAAGGGAATTGCATAACTGAGGTTGTAATAGAAATACCACGTTGTTTTTCCATTTCCATCCAGTCAGATTTTGCATGCTGATTTGAACCACGTCCTTTTACGGTTCCTGCACGTTGAATCGCTTGTCCGAATAACAACACTTTTTCAGTGATAGTTGTTTTACCCGCATCGGGGTGGGAAATAATGGCAAAAGTTCTACGACGAGCAACTTCTTGCTGAAAAATAGGATTAGACATCAATGGTGATCTTCTGGTTGATAGGCGAGTGAATGTAAGGCACTGATATATTTATATAACTAATAATTAAAGTGACTATAAAGACATTCAACCCGCAAGTTAATCTTAATTGGCGCTTATTTTCGCCTATCTTGTCTGTATAAACAATCAATGGTTACTATTTTATCTGCTTGAGGGAGTGATGCCTAGTGTTTGAAAAAATTAATCATATCTATTGCTTTATAGAGCAACGTTGTTTCATTGATACTCCCAAGACAACTATTTTACTAAGAATTCTATAAACTGGCTTTATGAGCTACTAATAAAGCCAAGAATTAGCCTATTTATTTTAGGTTAAAAGCGGGATTGAATATAATATTTAAAATAAATGTACATTTATTTTAATTTTAATTCTGTATATTTAGAGACTAATCACTTTATTTAAAACAAAACCAAATACTCGATTTACTTATTTTATATATCGTTCACTATTTTAACACCGTTATAATCACATTAACCTCACAATGAAAGCATGACAAAAGTGAAATTAACTTGATAAATTTCCATTAAGTAAAAATAAAGATAAATTTTAAATGAAATCAATAAAAAATAAAATTCAATCACTCCGTATAAAATAAAAAAACGCCCAAAAAAAGGCGCTTTAAATTTAACTTAAATAAAGATTTAATTAGAAAGAAATAGGATAAGCCATGATAATCGCATCTTCATTTCCCGTTTTTGTTGGGTAATAGTTTTTGCGTTTTGAAACAAAATTAAATCCTATAGATTCATAGAGATTGAACGCTTTTTCATTAGATTCTCGTACCTCTAACCACAAGGTAGTGATATTTTTTTTCTCAAGTGTTTCAATCAGTTCCAATAAAAGTGCCTTACCGTAACCTTTCCCCTGATAATCAGGATGGATTGCAATATTAAAAAGTGTTGCCTCATCTAATATTAATTGCGTAATTGCAAAACCTACAATAATATTATCAATGCAAATTTTCAGATTAAAATAATGACTTCCTTGGTTACTATAAAATGTTTCTTCACTCCAAGGGAATGAATGACTTAATTTTTCTATTTGCCATGCTAAAGGTAAATCAGCAGGGTTTAAGGGTGAAATGGTCTTCATATTGATAGATTTGTTTCCAAAGATCGCGTTTTGCATCGGCATCAAAATATAATTGATGCAATGAAGGGCTTCTCAAAGAAGTATATTCCGAGGGAAGAATGAGATCAGTGCCTAATAACCAGCAGGGAAGATCAAATGATTCTGTGAGCATGCTCACATCGTCTGTTGTAATACAATAGATTTCGTTTTTATCTATCCCCATGGCGCTAAAAATATCAGAGAAAAGCCCGTTATTTAGATCAACGGTATCATCAGTAATGATAAGTAAACGTGTTGTATCCGGAAATTGAACAGAATGCTCGCCTTTTAACACTGCGGGCTTACGAAGTACCCACTGACGAATTCCTAGTTGGGATAACATTCTGTCTTTACGGCTCATTATGCTTACCTATCAAGTGTAGAACAACGGTACATAGTATCAGAGGGCATAAACTACGCCAATAAATAGCGTCGGTTTCTTTATATCTGATATCATGCGTCTTATGTTTTTTAAGGAGTAATAATCATAATGTCCTCACTGTCCCCTGCTAGCGAAGTTATTCTTCGTCACCTAGATCATTTCGCAGACAGGCATGTACTTATTGCAGGTGATCTTCAAGATACTTTTGCAGCACAGATCCAGGCGAAAAGTGTCAGAGCATATACAAACCAATATCACCAATGGTTACCATTACTAAAATCAATGGGTGATAATGCACTCTTCGGTTTAGTTGCAGATCAATCCTTTGTAAAATATTGCAATACCTTGATCTATTTTTGGCCTAAAAATAAAAACGAAGCCACTTTCCAACTGCGTAGCCTTTGCTCTAACTTACAAGTGGGTACTGAAATCTTTATCGTCGGTGAAAACCGTAGCGGTGTTAAAAGTGCAACCGAATTAATGAACGGTATCGCTAAACTTAAAAAAATAGATTCAGCACGCCGTTGTAGCTTATTTTTTGGTACACAAACATATCAAACACTGTTTGACCGTAATAACTGGTGGCAAACTTATCGCCATAACGATTTAACCGTAATGGCATTACCGGGTGTCTTTAGCCAAAATGCATTAGATGAAGGTAGCCGTTTATTACTTTCAACTTTTGATGATGCAATGGTTGGTGATTTACTAGATATGGCATGTGGTTGTGGTGTTCTTGCTACAGTATTAGGCAAGAAAAACCCAATGCTGAAACTCACTTTGTGTGATGTAAATGCAGCTGCAATTTCTTCCAGTATTGCGACATTAAATGTGAATGAATTAGAAGGCCGAGTGATTGCGAGTAATGTCTATTCTGCCGTTGAGGAAACTTATGATTGGATAATCTCAAATCCGCCTTTCCATGATGGTTTAGGTACAAGCTATACTGCTGCTGAAGATATTATTCGCCTTGCACCTAATTACCTAAAAAAAGGGGGAAAATTACGCATTGTAGCGAATTCATTTATCCCTTATCCAGACATTCTGGATCATGTATTTGGCTCTCATGAAGTGCTTGCATCAACAGGTAAATTTAAAGTTTACCAAGCCACCAAGAAAGATTAATCACAGGCCCTGTTATCTAAAACAGGGCTTTATTTTTGGGCTGATTTTAAGTGATAATTCAAGGTGTTTTATTTTTCATCACTAAGATAATTTAATGATAAAAAATAATTGACGCCAAAAATAAAAGGCCTAAAATTCGCCTCCTATCTACAAAGATAATGTTTAGATTGCGAGGGTGGCGGAATTGGTAGACGCGCTAGCTTCAGGTGTTAGTGTCCTTACGGACGTGGGGGTTCAAGTCCCCCTTTTCGCACCAAACACACTTTTTGTAGAGCTAAATAATTGAGTAAGACTGCGAGGATGGCGGAATTGGTAGACGCGCTAGCTTCAGGTGTTAGTGTTCTTACGGACGTGGGGGTTCAAGTCCCCCTCTTCGCACCACTCAATTAACCTTTCTTTTCCTTTGTTAACCCCCAGTTAATAATCCTTTATTGCTTTCTATTCATTATCCATAATATGTGGCTAACAGTGTCATTAAACTATAAGTCAACACAACTCCAGCAGGGATCATCACCCACATCTGCAATTTCTTATGGAATAACATCAATGTTGATAGCAGCATTGAAACAACTAAAACTAACGTAAATGCAGATGTTCCAGCAATAGAGTGCATAATGACGGTAAGTAAAGAAGAAACAGCTAACATTTCCCATAAACTGATACGAGATGTCCAAGAAGTGACTGGAGATAAACGTGTTGATTTAGCCATAATAACTCACCATTAATGATAATGATTTTCATTATTATATATAACACCGGTACTAAATCAACTTATATAAAGAAAAAAAACTCTCTATATCCTTAATTTTTAAAGGGTTAAAGCGTTTTCTACAATATAAAAAACGCCTTCTCATTCTCACGAAAAGGCGTTTGATTTTATCATGTTATTAATAAACGAAATTATGCGTTATTTGACTTTATAAAATAAAAGACCAAATGAATATCTTCTGGCTCTCTTTCATAAAGTTCAGGATCAGGAATATCAATTAAGCGGCACCCTAGATGCTGATAAAAATTCACACTATTTTCAGATGGTGTTGATGAGATATATAATCCATCCGCACCGTTTTCCTTCGCATATTTCACGCAATAGTCAAAGAGTATTCGTGCTAAACCTTGCCCACGTTGCTGGTGGCTAACATGTAAAAAAGAGAGTTGAAGTAGACTACCATTTTTACCGCGCTTTTTCGGATCAACACTTGCCGCTGCGACCAATCGATCACGCTCAAAAACGCCCCAAAAAGGCGCTCCTCGATCAAAGCTTTCAAGTAAAACAGGGGTGTAATGTTCCGTTTCACCTTCTGGCCAACCTTTCATATCAAAGCGTTGCTCTGATAAAAGCAACTTTCCTTCTTTTAATACATATAGTTTTTCAATAAGCTCAGTTCTATCGATTTCCCAAACTTGTGGAATTTCATTTCGTGTTAATTGACGAATAACATTTTTCATTATTAAAGATTAACCTGTTCTGATGATGATTCACTTCGTTCTAGTGCGTGGTAAGCCACCGCACAGAATAAGGAATTCAACCGTTTCATATCACCAAGCAAACTGGTATGCAGAGAACTAGTTTCAATGCTTTGCATATTATGCAAATGAAGACGTTCTACATGTGCAAACGAGTAACGTTGGTTGAGTAAACGGAAACGATGTTTTGCTCGACGTAACTTACGAGCATGTTCCATGTTGCCGGAAACAAATACCGACATCGCCAGATTCAGATTACTTTGCAGACGCTCAAGGAGTGTCTGTAATTCACGACGCCCTTCCTCCGATAAAAATAAGTGATGATTTAAACCTTTACTCACCACTTCAACTGACATGCGTGCAATAATAGCGGATGATTGTTGTAAATTCATCGCTGTATCAATAATTTCGGCCCAACGTCGAGAATCTTCAGTGCCCAGATCATGCTGTTGAATTTGCGCCATGTACAATTTAATACTGCTATGAAGCAATTCAACCTCTTCTTCTAACTGACTAATTTCCCTTTTCTGCTGACGATCACCTTCCATTAATGCAATAAAACGTTGCAACATTTGTTCTACAACATCACCTAATCGTAGTGATTCTCTAACCGCATTAGCGATAGCTAAAGATGGTGTATCAATAGCAGATTGATCCAAATAACGAGGCGCAACTTCAGATCCTGCGACTGGTAATTCCGGAATAAGTCTCTGACATAATTTTGCCATTATGCCGACAAAAGGGATCATCAATACACAGCGTGCAAGATTATAGATAACATGAAAATAGATAACGACTTCTGCTGGAGAAAAACCGTATTGCTGAATTTTATTCGCAATTAAGGTTATCCAAGGTAAAACCAGAAATGCACCAATCAATTTAAAAAATAGACTTCCTAATACAACTTGGCGAGAAACAACATTTTGTCCTCGGCTACTCATTAATGCCAGTAAACCACTACCAATATTAGAACCAATCACAATGCATAAGCTGATATACAAAGGCATTAACCCTGTTGCACTTAATGTCGCAGTTAATAACACTGCAGCAAGGCTTGAATAACTCACCATGGCAAACAAAGCGCCCACTAAGAGAGCTAAAACAGTGTCCCCACTTAATGATATAAAGATAGCTTGTACCGCACTCGCATGAGTAATTGGCTCTGCGGATGTCACGATAAGTTGCAAAGCGAGAATAATTAAACCAAGACCAATCCCTACACGCCCAAGTTGCCCAACTCGCTCTTTTTTACGACTTAAAAAAGTAATGACCCCAATAAGAATAAGAAGTGGAGATAACCAAGAGAGATCAAACGTCAGCACTCGTGCCATAAGTGCCGTACCTACATCCGCACCTAACATAATAACAAGTGCAGGTGTAATCGAAATAAGTCCTTGCGTCACAAAAGAGATAACCAAAAGTGCCGTTGCATTACTGCTCTGGACTAATGCCGTTACCCCAACCCCCGCAAGGAAAGCGTTGGATTTTTTATTAATACTTTTACCTAAAATGCGGCGCAAATCAGAGCCAAAGACACGCATGATCCCTGTACGAACAATATGTGTTCCCCAGACAAGAAGCGCGACTGATGAGAGTAAATGAAGCAGTGTCAGCATAGAAATAATAACCTTATTTTTATCGTTGTTTGTTTGACTCTGTTCTCCTTCAATCTCATAAAAAGAGAAAGACCATGAGCAGATAATACATCTGAGAAAAGATTTTTATTGGTAATACCTAAATAACGTAGAGTGTTATTAGATAAAAAGATATTGCAACTTAAGTGCAATAATCAATGGAGAAGTTGAGAATATTACATAGATATATTTGTAAATTCTGTTGATTATAACAGAGAATGTGTAATTTTCAAAATCAGACTATAAATAACCTATTGATTTATTATCATTTTATTTTCTTATATTTATTTTTAATAAAAAAACGCGACTAGAGGGTATCTCTCTGAGTCGCGCAAAAATACAACAATTTAGTAAGGCAATTCGACTACAAGTTCAGACAGACTACAGTATTAATTTAAATTTATTTCAGACCCATTGCATCACGCATTGTGAAGAATAAGTCTGTTTGGTCAGTTAATCCAACCACATTAGCCGCATGCGGACCATAAGCAGCCACACGCAATTGCGCACCAGTATGCTCTTGAGATTCTTCTTCCGAGTTACCGTAATTCACCACCATAACTGCGCCATCTTTAGTGATAAGCGCTTGTGTTAAGCCACTTGATTTCACATCCGCTTCAATAATCTGGCTTGAATGCGCATGGTCAGCGGTGACAATAATCAACGTATCACCGTTTTGTTTAGCAAAATCTAAACCGATCTGTACAGCTTCATCTAACGCAACAGTTTCACCTATTTGTCCACAAGGATTAGCATTATGATCTTGCTTATCAATAGAGGCACTTTCAACTTGTAAGAAGAAACCGTTTTCATTAGTTTTCAGTAAATCGATCGCTTTTTTAGTCATTTGTGCCAATGTTGGCGCATTAGGATCGAGTTTAGAGTTAGGTTTGCACTCTAATGGTGGATTATTGATATTGCCATGATAAACCGCTTTAGGACCTTCCCACGCAACAGCCATATTACCTTCATGGAATAAACCTAATACCGGTTTATCCTGATTTGCCAAAGTAATTGCGTCTAACGATTTTGCATCTTTGACGATTTGATAACCACGCTCAATAGCTTGTTGCTCTAACGTTTTACCTTTGTATTCCCCCACAGCGGCGGTTTGAGCGAAACTTTTTGCACCGCCCCCCAATGTAACGTCTGCACGAGTCACTAATAATTGCTCAGAGATAGAACCTTTGCCGCCATTTTCTAATGCATTAGTTGAGCATTTTTCTAAGGTTTCAACGGGACCATAACATTTACGTCCAGTGACATGAGAAAATAGTGCGGCAGGTGTCGCATCTTGAATTTCAGATGTAGTCACGTTCCCTGTTGCCTTTCCATTGGCTTTTGCTAATTCCAAAATGGTTTGGTGATCCTTACCAAATACATCAATCCCTAATGCACCATTATAAGTTTTCACACCAGAAGCCCATGCTGTTGCTGAGGCTGCCGAATCTGTTACATAGTTAGGTTTTTGTGTTTTTCTATCTAATGAATAGTGTGTGTATTGACCCGTCATCGGTAACGCATCAATGCCTTTAAAAAACCCGCCCGCACCTTCAGCGTAGTTACGTGCAACAGTGATTTCAGAATCCCCCATGCCATCACCAATAAAGAGGATCACATTTTTCGCTTGGTTATTATTTAAAGCTGCTTTTAATGCCTCAGTTTGATCTTGAGTCATACGGCGAGCACCACCAAATTCCGTGATATTACCTTTTGCTGCGCGATCTTGAGCCAAAATTGCATCAGCAGCAACGGGAGCTGCAAAAGAAGAGAAACTCGCACCAGCCAATAGCGTTGTTACAATAACGGATAAAATAGAACGTTGGTAACGATGAGACATAGCTTTTTCCTTGCACTCTAAAGTAAAAAAACAGGGTTAATGTTTTAAGTCAGAAAAAGCTTACGGCAGTTAAATGACAAAGAAATGAAGAGTAAAAGCGATTTTGATGACAGCTTTATGACAAGTTGGTGACAAAAAAGAAGCTTATACAATGTATTCTCATGTATAAGCTTCTCTTGTATTGAGATCGGATTTAAAAATATTAATTTTCTTGTGTTAATGCTTTTGCGCCCAAATACAGTGTTTCACACCAAGAAATATAATCATGCCCACTGGCCATTTCGAGTGATTGAACAGGATAGCCTTTTTGTTCTAAAACCTGTTTCAAGTGGCGATTATTATTTAAAATTCCTCCTTTATCACCACGACTTTCAAATAGCCCTGCTTCTAAGAAAAACTGTAATGGTTTTTTATCTGCTTGCTCAAATTGTCGAATAAGCCATTCAGGCTCTTCATTTTCAGGCGCCCACCAATAAGAGCCAGACATACTCAGCACTTTACCAAAGCGATCAGGGCGATTAAATGCGACCCATGAAGACGCTAATCCACCATAACTTGAGCCTGATACAATCGTTTCTTCTCCTGATATGTGAATACCTTTCTCTTTTTCTAGCCAAACAAATAATTCATCAGCCAAGAAACGATAAAAATCAGGATTTGGTGGTAATTCAACACTACGGCGATCACTATCAATACTATCAACAAATAGGATCATCATCGGTGCCAATTTTCCTTCCTCGATCTGTGTATCAAAAAACTTATCAATACCATATTGGCGACGATAAGTTTGACCATCAAATAATACGAGGATCCGTGGTGTTTCCATTTTTTGGGCTGGCAGGTAAAGTGCTATTTCACGATCATTATTTAAGATCTCACTGTGAAAGCGAACAATCTCTGTCTTGCCTTTCATTGTTCTATCAAGAATATCAGGCAATTTGCATTCACGCCTACTGTCTAACGACAATAAAGAAAAGTGATTATAGATATCCTCAGATTGACTTGGTGAATTTTGGGAATTAAACGGATCGGCTTGTGCCGTGGTTAAAATCGCACGACGTTGTTCAAAAGGCTCTGAGTTTTCAATAACAGGTACATCAGGCGCTAATTTATATTGCATTAATGTGTCGTTAGGCACGATATAACTGCGATACCAAATATCACTATTCGCTAAATTCGTTAACGGATCATGATTACCATCAGGTGATCCCAATAAATAAACATTCTTTTTGGCACCTTGCCATAGAAAGGTGACTCGCTTTTTATCATGATCATAAGGCTCAATCAGAGGAGCCCCTTCTTGGCGTATTTGTTGCCAAAATGCCTGAATATTTTTTTGATCAAGTTGTTTAGCGAGCGTTTGTAAACGAGGGCTAGTTGGTGCAATACCAGCATTTTTATCTAACGGTTGATAAGGTTGTGTTGTTAGCATGAATTGCCACTGCTTTTTAGCTTCACCTTGTGCAACTAATTGATAATTTGCCGTTTTAGGTAATAGAAAGCGTACTTTCTGTTGTCCATCAGCGGGAATATCCTTTAACAAACTACGAATATGAGTGCCGTTTTGTGTCTCTAACCGTAAGTTTTGTATCCCTTTTACGTTTAATTCAACATAACGTTGGCTTTCTAAATGAGCGGTAAAACACAACGTATTGTTGTTATCAAACTGACCTGTCATTTCTTTATTTTCAGTTACTGCTAAGCAACTTGCAAAGCTGGGAAAAGAGGCCATCAATGCGCATATCATCAGAGGAATTCTCACTTTATTTCTCATTATTAACTATTGTGAGAATCAATAGTAATGATAACTGTTATCAATTCAATAAAAATTAAGCGTGTACAAATTTATAATAAATTTAGTGCCTCAGTAAAAAATAATAAAAACCTCCCCAATCATTTTGGTTATTGAGGAGATTTCCTTTCTAAACTAATTAACGTTAAAACGCTCCCATTAACGCTCTTCTAGTGGATAGCTACGGAAACTCCATAGCCCTAATGCTTTTAAGCCATCACGATAAATGCCTTGTATATCTGATTTACTTGCCTTTTGTAATTCAGCTAATGGCTTATCTGGTGCAACAACGGTTAAATAAGTAATGTCACTTGGGCCACTTTGCCAGCTTGCAAGCGTGAAAATCGCATCGGCACGACGAACATGACTACCAGAGCTAATAATAACGGCTGTTTTAATACGATGTTTGGTTAAAGCATAACGGCTAAATAATGCATTTTCGACGGTTGTACGGGCATAGTTTTCTTGGAAAATACGCTCTGGTGCAATACCGTTTTTCACCAACCAATCCGCCATTAATTTGCCTTCCGTTTGATGTGCTTTTGGCACGCCCCCCGTAACGACAATCATAGCTTCAGGTAATTGTTTAGCCACTTCTAAAGTTTTATTTAAACGTTCAATTAAAATCTTATTCATTGTGCCATCGGGATTTAAAGCATAACCCAATGTCACAATCGCGTTGTTATCTTTGGTTTTATTTAGTTTTGCCAAATCTGCCGGTGTCAATTTATCACTTAAAGGCATTTTACTTACGCGATCAATCTCTGCAAAAAAGCGACTAATCTCTTCAGCTTTAGCTGGATTTAATGATTTCAATTTATTGAAATATGCTTCGCTCTCTTTATCTTTTCCTTCAAAACGAGTCCATGAAGTGACATAAATTAGCGCGTCAATATCATCAGGTGCTGCTTCTAAAATCTGTTTATAAATAGTAATCGCGCGAGGAACATCATTGTTATAGATATAAGCACTCGCGGTGCTAAATAATAAATCGAGACGGTAAGGTTCTAATTTATAAGCTTGTTGCAGTTTTTGTGCCACTATTTCCATATTTGATGGCAATTTTCCCGTAAATCCTGCATCTGACACTCGTGCCGGAGATTTAAAGGCATCTAACGCATCTTGGATCAAACTATCAACCGTTTGGCGCTGTGAGACATACTGCTGATAGCTATTATCTGGTTGATGAACTTTTTGATAAGCCAATGCAGTTGATGAGACGGTAAAACCTAAAGCGGCAATCGCTAACGAAATGACTGTTTTCTTGATATGAAGTGAAACACGGGAAGGTTGCGCCATTATCTTGTCCTTTTACGAAAAATAGTCTGCTTCTTCACTTGAACGAATGAAGATAGAGAGTGTGACTCCTCACACCTAATGGCAAAAGAAATACACACCGATAAATCTATACCTGTTATCTATAATAGAGATCCCTACATTAATTTTCAGTAACCTTTTTCACCTTATTGAAAAAAATAGCATTATTACGTAGATAGCTTATTTGACAGATTTTTTTATATATTTTTATCTTTTGGTAAGTGATTTTGTTCTGATAGTGCATCAGTGGCAAAGAATAATAAATAAAAGGGAATTACTCTGAGAGGAAAGTGTTGAGTTTTGAGTTTTGAGATCTGTGATTATTTTTATCCTTAAATATAAAACGCCCCTTAAGGCGTTTTATATTTATGTATTTACTCAATATGCTTTGATTGCATCATCAATAATTCTCTGACTAATTCAACGCAACTTAAGAAGCGCTCATCATAATCAGGTGAGTTAACTTTGATATACTCAATATTGTTTTTATCTAGCATTTCCATCAGTAAAGTTTGGAAGAGTCGACGATCTTTATCACTGCCTAAACTGCGTAAACCATCCGCTACCCATGGCGTGTTATTTTCTAAAACAATCACTAAATCAAAACGGTACTCATCAATAAGTGCTTGTACGAAAGGGTGTTCTTTACCTTCATAACGTAAACAAAATGCCTGAGTAGTGACAAAATCCGTATCAATAAAAGCCACTTTATTGGCATATTTAACAGCAAAATCAATATATTGAGCATGTCCCAATGCAATTTTATCGTAGTCCGAATATTGTAATGCCATCTCGTCTCCACCTAAATGAGAGAAAACATAATCGCGACCATACTCCCATGCACTGGTTGTATTGAAGATATTGGCAAGCTTATTGACCAATGTTGATTTACCGCTAGATTCACCGCCTAAAATAGCCACGGTGCGCACAAAGAAGGGTTTAACTTCTGTTGGAATATATTCCCAATATTTAAAAGGTGCTTGGCGAATTTGACTACCACTGATATTCATAAATGAGCGTTCTGGATCAATCAATATCGTTTCAATACCCAAGAAAGCATTATATTGATCCGCATCATCACGTTCACTGGTATAGATAAAATCAGGTGAAATTTGTTTTTCACGCAAAAAGGTTTTGATCCCTTCACTCCACATTTCCCAACCATGAGGTTGTGGCTCAATACCATGCTCATCAAATTCATGAATACGAATATTTTTTTGATATTTAAAAGTTTGCAATAACCAGCGTAATCTATCACTGACAGTTGGTTGCTGTGACATCGCACTATTGATAAATAGGTTCTTATCGCGAGGTTCGTCATGACAGAGGATCACATGTAGTTCATCAACTTGGCTACAAGCACGTTGAATTAAATAGATATGCCCTGTGTGAAGAGGATAAAATTTACCAAAAATAACACCAATTGTTTTCTTTTTGACTGGATATTCTAACCCCAAGAATTGATGTAATGCCGACATTTTTTGCGCACTGGGGCTCTTGATTTTATTATTAATCAATTGGCTAAGATAGCCTTTTGTCATATCACTTTCATCAGCAACGTGTTGTAAGGTGTATCCATTTTTTCTGATAGCCTGTTTGATATAATCAAAAGGTCCCATAATTAGCTCCTTTAGAAGTCTTCTAAATCATCAAGAACAGATAATGCATCTGACAGTTTTTTCACACCATACACTTTCATATCCGGTGGATTTTTCTTTGGCATATTTGCACTCGGTACAATGGCTCGTTTAAAACCATGTTTTGCTGCTTCTGCAATACGCTCTTGCCCACTCGGTACAGGTCGAATTTCTCCCGCAAGGCCGACTTCACCAAATATCACTAAATCACGTGGTAAAGGACGATTACGAAAACTCGATACTAATGATAATAACAAGGCTAAATCAGCACTGGTTTCTGTGACTTTAACCCCTCCTACCACATTGACAAAAACGTCCTGATCAGACATTTGTAATCCGCCATGGCGGTGTAAAACTGCAAGTAGAATAGCAAGGCGATTTTGCTCTAACCCCACAGCCACACGGCGTGGATTTGATAGCATCGAGTGATCAACTAATGCTTGGATCTCAACCAATAAAGGCCTTGTTCCTTCCCATACCACCATCACAGAACTGCCTGATGTGATCTCATCTCCTCGACTTAAAAAGATAGCAGAAGGATTACTCACTTCTCGCAATCCTTGCTCTGTCATTGCAAAGACACCCAATTCATTAACGGCACCAAAACGATTTTTATGGCTACGTAAGGTACGAAAACGAGAGTCTGTTTCGCCATCAAGCATAACAGAGCAGTCAATACAGTGTTCTAGCACTTTCGGCCCAGCTAAGGTGCCATCTTTTGTTACATGACCTACCATAATAATGGCAACATCATTGGTTTTAGCAAAACGAGTCAGATAAGCGGCCGTTTCACGTACTTGAGCAACACTGCCCGGTGAAGATTGAATATCCGCCATATGCATCACTTGAATAGAGTCAATCACCATCAATTTAGGCTTTTCTTGTGAAGCAATTAAACAGATTTGCTCAATGCTGGTTTCTGACAACATATTCAGTTCTGCTGTCGGTAAACCTAATCGATGAGCGCGCATAGCGACTTGTTGTAGCGACTCTTCACCCGTGACATACAGCGTTTTCATTTCAGTAGCTAAACGGCACATAGTCTGTAGTAATAAAGTACTCTTACCTGCGCCGGGACTTCCCCCGATTAAAATGGCACTTCCGGGAACAACGCCACCACCTAATACTCGGTCAAACTCTTTAAATCCTGTGGAGAATCGGGGTAATGCTTCAAGGCTAATTTCCGATAACTTTTGAACACGACTAACACCTTTAGCATCCCCCGCAAAGCCACTAAAGCGTTCATTACGGGAGGAAGAGGTGGCAGCAAGACGAATTTCTGTAATTGTATTCCACGCATGGCAAGCCGAGCATTGCCCTTGCCAGCGAGGATAATCTGCACCACATTCATTACATACAAAGGCTCTTTTTGCTGCTTTTGCCACACTTCTCTCCCTACGATAACAATTCTAAAAAACGTGTTTAACGCTCTTCGTGTTTTAAACCACCACTTAAAATACACATCACACCCATTAAATCGGCATGACGAATAGCCACTTTTGCCTGAGCATACACTTTTGGTTTTGCATGATAGGCAATGCCCAGTCCTGCCTTTCTCAACATTTTAAGATCGTTTGCGCCATCACCAATGGCAATAGTTTGCTCCATTGGGATCTCTAAATCTTTGGCTAAACGCGCAAGCACTTGTGCTTTATATTTTGCATCAACAATAGTGCCTTTGACTTTACCTGTTAGCTTGCCATCTTTAATTTCAAGATGATTAGCAACAGCAGACACTAAGCGTAATTTTTGTTTTAGGTTGTCTGCAAAATAAGTAAAGCCGCCTGATGCAATAGCAATATGCCAATCCATCGCCTGAAGTTTGCGCACTAAGCTCGTTAACCCCGGCATAAGAGGCAAATCATCCATCACTTTTTGCAAAATAGAAGCGTCGGCTCCTTTAAGTTCAGCAACACGGAGTTTTAAGCTTTCGCTAAAATCCATTTCACCTTGCATAGCGCGTTCTGTTATTGCCGCAACTTTATCACCCACTCCCGCAAGTTTGGCGATTTCATCAATACACTCAATTTGAATAGCCGTTGAGTCCATATCCATCACTAAAAGCCCAGGAGAACGCAAGCGAGGAATTTCACCTAGTGGAACGACATCTAGGCCACATTCATCAGATAAACGGCGAATTCTACGGGTTAGGCTACCTGCAATACGCACAACTTGGTAATCATCAATACGCCATGAAGAAACCACTACGATTGCCACACCTAATTTATGTTGGAACTCACTTATTCTTTTCTTATCAAGTTCACGTCCATAAAGTAACCACCCACTATCACCAGCGCGGTAATCTAGTGGCATTACCTCTTCACCACTGAGTGATAACGGCAGACCTGGCCATTTACGGATTTCATCCGGTAAATAG
Organism: Proteus vulgaris; assembly: GCF_023100685.1. NCBI lineage: Bacteria > Pseudomonadati > Pseudomonadota > Gammaproteobacteria > Enterobacterales > Morganellaceae > Proteus > Proteus vulgaris. The sequence continues at coordinate 3,726,265 of NZ_CP090064.1, forward strand.
CAATAGGTCAGACTATTTGACATACTTATTCTCCTGTTTTCCCCTGTCTGAACAAAATAATCGTTATTCAGCCTATTCTATCTCTGACTCATCTGGCAACATGCACATACTTGCTTACGCAAAAGGATGAACATGCTTAAAGACAAACTAAAATTCAAACTACAAAAAACGGCGATTATACTGATTTGTATCGCACTATTGGCATTTCTTATGCAGGGCGCGTCTTATTTTAGCCGTGCTAATCAGCATGCCCGAATTACCCAGTTTGAAGAGCTTGCAAAAACGCTGGCAGAACAAGTTGCGTTCTCTTTATCCACTTATCTGGATGACAGTAGCAAAGATAACGTAAATCCCCTCATTATGGCTAATTTAAATCATCTAACTCACAATAGTCGGGTGCTTGATGCCAGCCTTTATTTAGAAGATGGTACACAAATAGCGCATAGTGGTGAAAATGTCACTGTTAAAGAGCGATTAGCGCTAGAAGGACAAAAGAGTGGTGGTTCTTTTAATCACCAACTTGTTGTTCCCGTACCGGGCAAAGATAAACCGAAGGGATTTTTAAGGCTAACATTAGATACTCACCAGTTGGTCACTGAATCAAGCCAAGTCGATAACACAACAAATTTATTACGTGTGATGCTATTAGTTGCGCTCGCCATTGGCTTTTTACTTTCTCATAACCTGCTTCAGTTAACCCCCGTTCATTGGCAACAATCGCCCTATTTATTAACGGCTAATTTACCGCCTCGTACTGAAAAAGAGGAAGATGAAGACAGTGAAGATGAAAATAATGAAGAAAATGAATCAAAAGAGAGTGTCAAAGAGGAAAATAACGACACTGATAATAAAATAGATAAAACATAAATTCTTATTCTTTAACGAATTACTTAGTGAGTTTAGTGGATCATTAACTAAACTCATTTTTTATATCTAATTAACTATAAATTAGATATATCTAATTTATGCGTATTTTCGTGCTATTTCCTTAATCTTTAAAGGGGTTTTGTTTAAAGTCACGGTAAATTCTGACCAAGTCATTAACCTAAAAAGATAAGTTTTAAATCTTTTTCTGGCTCTTTGAGTACTGAGGTGGTTATGACTGAACAATCTGTTATCCAACGTTGTCAACAAATCGTAGAAAATCCAACCCTTTCCCCGGAACAAAAACGTCATTTTCTGGCGTTAGAAGCTGAAAATATGTTGCCTTATCCGTCACTTCCTGATGATGCAGCTAAAGCGCTTAATGAACGGGTTATCTGTGATATGTATGAAGGTCACGCCCCTTATAAACCTCGTTATGTTTTACCTGATTACGCGAAGTTTTTAGCACAAGGTTCTCGTTATTTAGAACTCGAACCTGCGCAAGATTTTGACGATGCCTTAAACATGCTGACTATCCTTTATCATCATGTTCCTTCTGTAACCTCTATGCCTGTTTATTTAGGACGTATTGATAAAATTTTACTGCCTTATGTCGGCGAGTTAACCGAAGAACAGCTTTACCCTAAATTAAAACGCTTCTGGCGTTATCTTGATAGAACGCTACCAGATGCTTTTATGCACGCCAATATTGGTCCAGAAGACTCTGTTCTTACACGTTTAATTCTTAAAGTGGATGTTGAGCTTCAACAAGTCGCACCTAATCTCACATTTATTTATGATGCGAATTCAACACCAACAGATTTACTTCACCAAGCCATTACTAATATTTGCCACAGTAGCAAACCTCATATTGCTAATGGTACCTTGCAAGATGCGGTATTTGGTAAAGATGAATATGGCATTGTGAGTTGTTATAACTCTCTGCCTCAAAGTGGTGGTGGTAGCACCTTAGTGCGTATAAATCTTAAAGAGGTTGCACAGCGTAGCCAAGATAGTCGCGATTTTCTTGATAATGTATTGCCTTTTTATATGCAAAAACAGATTGAGATCATCGATGCCCGTTGTGAGTTTCTCTATGAAAAATCTAACTTCTTTAAACAGAGTTTCTTAGTTGAAGAAGGATTAATCTCACCTGATCGTTTTGCGCCAATGTTTGGTATTTACGCCATGGCAGAAGCCGTAGCACTTCTACTCGAAAAAGAAGGCAAGCAAGCTGCTTATGGTGATAATGGATCTGCCAACAAACTTAGCTATATGATCAGCGAAAAATTAGCACAATTTGTCGCTGATACACCGGTTAAATATGGTTGGAAGCATCGCTCAATGTTACATGCTCAATCGGGCATTAGCTCTGATATTGGCACAACCCCTGCGACTCGCATTCCTTATGGTAAAGAGCCAGACCCTGTTACCCATTTAATGACGGTTGCTCCTCACCATCAATTTTATACCTCAGGAATTAGCGATATTTTAACGGTTGATGAAACCATCAAACAAAATCCTGATGCCCTAATGCAACTCTGCTTAGGGGCATTTTCTTCAGGATTAAGAGAATTTACTGCCAATGTAGGTGGTAATGACCTCGTTCGTGTTACAGGCTATATGGTGCGTTTATCGGATTTAAACAAATACAAAGAAGAAGGCTCCCGCCTTAATACCACTTGGTTAGGTGATGAAGCCACAGCAAACTGTCATATCGCTGAACGTAAACCACGAGTTATTAGTCATGAACAGCAGATGCGTTTCGATAAATAAGATATTGCCCTTTTCTTGTGTAGATGGCCCAGGCAATCGTCTGGCCATCTTCCTACAAGGGTGTAATCTGCGCTGTAAAAATTGTCACAATCCCTACACCATAGGGATCTGTGATAATTGTGGTGACTGCATTCCGGCTTGCCCACAGCAAGCACTTTCATTACAAAATGGTGCCATAAGTTGGAACAGTACCAGTTGTGAACAATGTGACACCTGTATTCAGCAGTGCCCACGACAATCAAGCCCGATGACATTAACCTATACTGTTGATGAACTAATGGCTATTACACGCAAATATGCAGCCTTTATTAATGGCATAACAGTAAGCGGTGGTGAATCCACGTTACAACTGCCTTTTTTAATTGATTATTTTAAAGCAATCAAAGAAGCACCTGATCTTAAACACCTTAGTTGTTTAATCGACAGTAATGGCACTCTTTCTCTTAATGGCTGGCAAAAAATCGCCCCCTTTATGGATGGTGCGATGATCGATTTAAAAAGTTGGGATGAAGAGACTCATATTTATTTAACTGGCCGAGGTAATCAGCGTATTAAAGAATCAATCATATGGTTAGCTAATAATAATCTACTTACGGAATTACGCCTTTTATATATTCCAGAAAAAACCGACTATTTAGAGAATATCGAATTACTTTCTCAGTTTATTAATTCATTTAGTGAATCTGTATTGATTCGTATTAATGCATTTCATCAACATGGTGTTTATGGTGTAGCCAGTATTTGGCGTTCAGCATGCGAAGAAGAAATTATCACTCTAAAAAATGAATTAGAACTTAGAACTGTTAATTTAATTAACACACCCAACACTTACTTGTGATAATAATAAATTTAAAACCATTATATATTATATTCATTTTATTTTATCCAATTGACTTTAATTAATACAGAAGTTAACCTCCTGTAAAAACTCTCTTATGGATACCAACAATGAAGATAAAATATAATTCAATATTATTGATATTGTGCTCAGTATATATATTTCCTATTAATTCTTATGGAAATTATAATATAGAAGATATAGGTCATTCAATCTATAAACCATTTAGCATGTTGAGTTATGCAACGTATTATGATCACCTTCGAGATAAAAAACATAATCATTTCAAACATAATCAAGGTAAAATCGTAGACAATAATAATTATAATCAATACTTATTTACTCCATTTGGTAGTGTATCTGTGTATACAGCTATAAATCAACATACAATTGATAAATATAACATTGTAGCAGATGATTATAACAGCATAATAAGAGTGGAAATACCTAGTTATGACATCAGAAAAATAAAAGTGTTTGATGAATCTTTTTTACCAAGTGAGCTATTTATTAGTACAGATGGCGGTAAAACTCAAAATAAAATAAATAAAGAGAGTGATAAACAATTAGATACCATTTATCTAGAGCGGATCTCTGAAGATGGTATAATCGTTGTCGGTTATGCAACAAAATCCAAGTCCATATTAGATAAAATAATTAAAGAAGAAAATTTGTCGGTAGAGAATAATAACTGTCGAGGACAATCTGAGTGTTATGCTTTTTCATACAACACAATGAATAATACATTTACTATTTTAGAAAAAAATATAAAAATTAAACATTTAACAAAAGATGGTAATTTTATTTTATACAATCCTATTAATAATGAAAATAAAAAATTTATATATGATATAAATAAAAAAGAGAGTCTCCTTTTATCTGTTGATAATATTAATAATTATTTACCAGACCACCCTGAAAAGAATATTCTACTTTTATCAATAACTGAATATCCATTCTTTTCTGGTATAAAAAGACGAAATATTGATATTCAAAAAATCAGTGATAATGGTCGAGTGTTTATTGGTCAGCTCAACCGAGACATTTCTAAAAAACAACTCAATGATGGTAAGTATCCTAGAACTGCTTTTGTTACTACAAATGATGGCCCTATCAGAGAAATTAATCGATCCGAGTTTGGCTCGTCAAAACTAACTGATATTTCCAGAGATGGAAACTATAGTGTTGGTTGGGAAGAAGTTTGGCATGATGATTATCACATTGAGCTACCAACTCATGTTAAGGTCTCTTCCTCACTTTTTAGCCAAGCGATACTCTATGATTTATCACAAGATAGTCTTATTAATATTGGTAATCTTTCACAGAAACCAAATGAAAATCGATTTAGGAATGCAAAAGCAAATGATATTTCGGCTGATGGTAAATATATCGTAGGGTGGTCTGAAACCGACAATTACAACAATGATACAATTCCCGATAATGCTAAGTTAAAACCAGTGCCAGCCTTTATCATGTTCCACCGTCATGGCTTTGTTTATTTTAATAATACAATGCATGATTTAGGAACACTTAGTAACGGTAAAGATTCGGAAGCACATGCCATTACAGATGATGGAAGAATTATTTATGGGCTATCTACTGATAAATATAATAATTGGCGCCAAGTTATCTGGATAAATGCTCAACTCAGTGATAAATCTTTCAATGCTGAAAAACAACAAATTGCAGATAAAAAAAATAACCTTATTGATAAAGCCAATGCTGAACGAGAGCGCCTAGCCAAAGAGCAAGCGGACAAAGCCAATGCTGAACGAGAGCGCCTAGCTAAAGAGCAAGCGGACAAAGCCAATGCTGAACGAGAGCGTCTAGCCAAAGAGCAAGCGGACAAAGTCAAAGCTGAACGAGAGCGCCTAGCTAAAGAGCAAGCGGACAAAGCCAAAGCTGAACGAGAGCGCCTAGCTAAAGAGCAAGCGGACAAAGCCAATGCTGAACGAGAGCGCCTAGCTAAAGAGCAAGCGGACAAAGCCAATGCTGAACGAGAGCGCCTAGCTAAAGAGCAAGCGGACAAAGCCAAAGCTGAACGAGAGCGCCTAGCCAAAGAGCAAGCGGACAAAGCCAAAGCGGAGCAAGAGCGCCTAGCTAAAGAGCAAGCGGACAAAGCCAAAGCGGAGCAAGAGCGCCTAGCCAAAGAGCAAGCGGACAAAGCCAATGCTGAACGAGAGCGCCTAGCTAAAGAGCAAGCGGACAAAGCCAATGCTGAACGAGAGCGCCTAGCTAAAGAGCAAGCGGACAAAGCCAATGCTGAACGAGAGCGCCTAGCCAAAGAGCAAGCTGATAAAATCAAAGCGGAGCAAGAGCGTCTAGCCAAAGAGCAAGCGGACAAAGCCAATGCTGAACGAGAGCGCCTAGCCAAAGAGCAAGCGGACAAAGCCAATGCTGAACGAGAGCACCTAGCTAAAGAGCAAGCGGACAAAGCCAATGCTGAACGAGAGCACCTAGCTAAAGAGCAAGCTGATAAAATCAAAGCGGAGCAAGAGCGTCTAGCCAAAGAGCAAGCGGACAAAGCCCAAGCAGAGAAAGAACGCTTAGCGGAAATCACCAAACAACAAGAAGCCCAAGCTGAAAAAGAAAAAACAAAACCATCCATTGTTATTAGTAAACCTATTGATATTGAAAATACCTATAAATCAATGCAATTAATGGCTGAAAACGGTTATAAGTTTATGGATATGCAACAAGGGCAACTGCGTTATTTAGCTTCTGCAACCTGTTCTGTTGGTACTGAAAAAGCCTGTATTAGTGGCTTTGCACATCATCAACGCGTGAGTAAAGCCAATGCAACGCAAACCGGTATTAGCGCTGCTTATCGTTTTGATATTAATCATATTCCATTAGTTGTAGGGCTTGCCATTGATACAGATATCTCTTCTTCATTACCTAAAGGCTATCAATATCAAAGTTATGCATTACCTTTAATTGGTTTTAGCCTAGATTTAATACCATCACTCAATGCTGAGTTAAATAACAACGCATTACATCTGTCATTAAAAGGTGCTTATTTAAATCGTAAAGTTTCTATTGAAAGACAAGCATTAGCAGATACTGAATCAGGTAAAGGCAACACTAAAATATCTGGTTATCACATTGATTTACAAGGCTCTTATCCATATGCCATATCAAATGAATTTATGCTTACACCATTTGTAGGACTTACTTTTAATCAAATCTCACGTTCAGCTTATAGTGAAACTCAAAATGCCCAATTTGCAGCACACTATGATGCCCTCAAAACGCATTCATTATTAGCCAAAATAGGATTGGGTATGGATCATTTATTAGGTTCCTCTTTCATACTTAATACAAAAGCAGGATTACTGTGGAACTTATCACATTATCAAGGCGACTTCCGTAGCCATATTGACTATTTAGGTCAACAAAAAATTGATTATTTAGAAAATAAAAAACAGTTAAAACAACGTCCATTTGTTCATATTGGATTAACGTATCAAGTTGATAAACACTCATCTATTGGTACTAAAGCAAATTGGGAAATGACTACATATCGTAATCACGATATGCAATTTGGTATTGACTACACTTATCGCTTCTAATTCCTTATTGTTTTGTTTGAGGTTAATTTTAGCTGTATTATTTGGCTTCCTATAAAAATATAGGAAGCTCTTTTTTTATTAGCTGATTGAAGAATTCAAATTTAAAATAGTAGAATTATTTTTTTCTTCATTAACCCACCACACCTTCGTCGATACTTTTTCAAGTAGTGCTTTATTGTGGCTAAAAATAATCAAACTTAAAGGACGCTTCTGACTTTCATCGATCAATACTTGCCAAATATCAGCTTGAATTTTCGCATCTAATTGTGCCGTGACTTCATCTGCAATCAATATTTGAGTACGAGGATCTAACGCACGTAATAACGCAATACGTGCCAATTCTCCGCCAGATAGTTCATTAGGTCTACGTGTTAACCATTCTGATTTTATTCTTAATTTTTCAAACCAATCTTTATCTGGCGACCAAGCATCACGAACACTATCTCCTGTTGTTCTAAACGGATTAAAACATTTATCAGGATGCTGAGGGACTAATTGAATAGGGCAATAACCCTTGTTAGATAATGGTTTACCATTAACAAGAATTGAACCTTGAGTTGATGCTTGCCACTGCGCTAGAACACGACCTAATGTCGTTTTTCCTGTACCGCTTGGCGCTGAAATACCGAGTCGCTCTCCCGCATCTAACGAAAAGGAGAGATCTTGCCATAACACCTTACCTGCTTGCTCCACAGATAATTGTTTTAACTCTAAAAGTGGCATAAAGATAACTCCCAAAATAACAAATGAAATGTATAAAAATAAAACTTAAGAACTCAATATTATAATGGATTAAGTGATGCTTCTTTTGTATTTATAAATTGTTGTTCAGGTAATGCGTTCCAGAGAGTCTTCAACCACTCACTACCTTCATGACGATTAAGCACATTAGCAGGAATAACTTCGTTAACTTCACCCTGATTAAGCACTGCTATCGTATCCGCAAACCTTGCGGCTAAGGCCAAATCATGTGTAACCCAAAGTACTGATTTACCTTGATTACATAACTCTCTTAAATGCCCTAATAACAAACAAGCATGTTCATCATCCAGCCACGAGGTGATTTCATCAGCCAAAATATATTGTGCATTAGAGAGTGTTGCATTACAGGCCAATACACGTTTTGCCATCCCACCAGATAATTTTGCTGGATAGGTTTTTATCAATGAGCCAGAGAGATGATAAAGCCCTAATTGCTGCACAATATCATCTGATGTAACTTCAGCACCACTCAAATGCGCAGAGCGACTTAACTGTTCACCGATACAAATTAAAGGATTAAGTGCAGTCACTCCCTGAGGAATATAGCAAAAAGTATTTCCTCGATAAGCAATAAGCTCCCGTTCACTTAGTGTATGCCCATTCAATTTAATCGCACCACGAACGCGCATATTGGCAGGCAAAAGTCCTAAAGCGCTTTGAAGTAATAAACTTTTACCTTCGCCACTTCCCCCCACTAATGCCAACATTTTTCCTGGTTTAATATCCAAAGAAATTGATTTTAGCAACGGTTGCCAATTTCGTTTTCCCAACCAACGAAATTGTGCAATATCAATGGAAAGCTGTTCAAAACTTAACATCCTGCCCCTCTTAACCACAGTTGTTGCATTGCCTTAGCAAATTGATCGAAAATCAAGACCAAGCACATCAAAATCAATCCCGGAAACACTACCATCCACCAAGAGCCTGTACTTAAATAACGTAATGCATCAGATAGTAATAAACCTAAAGAAGGTTCATGAGCCGCTTGTCCAAAACCTAAAAAACTTAACGCTGCGCTATGTAATACTGCATGAGGAAACATCAATAGCGTTCCTACAATCCACTGCGGTAATAACATGGGAATATAGTGTTTTTTTACACATTCAAAAGGTGAATTGCCAATACGACGTGATAGCATGACGTAATCCGCCTCTCGAATACGTTGAATTTCACCACGTAAAATCAACGCAAGCTTAGGCCAATGAGTTAATGCCACAGCCCAAATCACTCCTTGTTGCCCACCACCTAAGGTAAAACAAATCAAAATCAATAGTAATAAATGAGGTAATGCTAAAAGCGCATCAACAATACCTCTAACAAAGAAATCACAATAACGATTAATTGACGAAATACCCGCGAAAATCAGAGCGATAGCACCACTAACAATCGCACTTGTCACACCAATATTTAAACTGCTTAACATTCCTTGAAAACAACGCAACCACAAAGAACGCCCTAAATTATCAGTACCGAACCAATATTGATCTGACGGCGCCTGATTTCTCGCCAAAAAGTCCATTACGATATCAGTATGAGAAACAGAAAAACCATATGCAACTAACCCAATTAACGCGAGGGTGACTAACAAAAGTCGTAGCAAAGGCTTGTTCGGATCGTAAATCATGAGTCTCGTAAAATTCCTTTATTAATACGTCTTAATAATATGTTAGAAATACTATTACCAAAGAAAATCAAAATAGTGCTGAAAACAACAATCCCCATTAAGAGAGGAATATCACCTCGTAATCCTGCATCGACCGTTGCTTGCCCTAAGCCTGGATAAGCAAATACTTTTTCAGCCAAAAGTGAGCCACCAAGTAATTCACCAATTGATGCAAACTGTAAGCAAAGTGCAGGCGTTATGGCATGACGTAGAACATGAAATAGCATCATAGCCCAACCTTTATCACCTTGAGCCTTAGCAAAATGAATAAACTCACTTCCCATCACTTCAGCAACTTTCGCTCGAGTATGCAGTGCGATATTTCCTGTACCTAATAATCCAAGAGCAATCATAGGTAAAATAAGATGAGAAAAACGTTGGCTTAATGTTGCTGTTTCAGCACTACTTCCCATCGGCCATGCGCAACAAATTGGTGCCCAGTGCAAAGTGACAGAAAACAGTGATAACAGCAGTAATCCTACCCAGAATGTCGGTAAAGAGGCTAACAAATAAGAGAGTGTAGAAATAATTCTATCGGGCCAACGATTAAGGTATCGGCCAGCCACTAATCCCATCACAACACCAATAACGCCTGAAAACACCCACGCGGAAGAAAGTAAAATAAAGGAAGGTCCGGCACGCTCACGAATAACATCAATAACAGGCATGTTATACAGCATGGAATAGCCAAAATCCCCTTGGATAATTTGACTAAACCAGAGCCAAAATCGCATCCATAAAGGCTGATCAATTCCCCAACGAGCTGCGATTAAAGGGTATTGCTCAGGGGGAACATTCAGGAGATCACTACCGATATAGGCCTTAATGGGATCAATCGGTGAAAAACTTAATAAAATAAAAACACCCGCTGTTGTCACCAACAGCAGGCAGAGTAATCGCAGGAAAAAACCTGCACTTTGACGTATTACTGACAAGTCCACTTCCAAGTATCTACGCTATTTAATAATGACCATGAACCATGGATTTCAGGTGTTCCTGTACCCAGATCAACACAAGGGTTAGTTAGATAAGTATGTTGCACATTCATCAGCCAAGCCCAAGCTGCGTCACCTTTAACACCAACGCCATTTTTACCATCCCACTCAACAGCTTTCCAATGAGGAACGGCTTCTTGCCATGTATGAGCATCAAGTGCAGCTTGTAGGTGTTTTTCAACTTCAGCGTTTTTGTAATAACCTGGATTATAATAACCAACACCTGCCGCATTTTCGCTGTAGTGATGATATAACTCCATAGGATCAAGACTTCCCCAACCAAATAAAGTTGGATTTGAGTGCATATAACGCTCTACCGTATCCCAACTTCCTGATTTAAGATCCATTTGAATACCAAGAGGCTGTACTAACGCACGAACTGATTCTGCTAAATCGCGACGTGTCGCATCACCACTGGTATACCACAAGGTTAATTTAGCTTCTAAACCGTCTTTTTCACGAATACCATTTTTGTTGAGTTTCCAACCTGCATCTTCAAGAATTTGTTTTGCCTTTTCAACATCACCATCTTTAAATGCTGCCTCAGTTTGATCCCAAGGTAGTCCTTTTACACCGGTATAAGCGGGAACTGCATAACCATCAAGGACTTGTTCTGACAGCAATTTACGATCAAGAGCATAATTTATGGCTTTACGGATAGCGATATCAGCCGTGATATCATTACCAATATCATAGCCTTGTGCGTTCTTCTCACCTGATTTTACCATTGGAAAAACAATACCGCGATTTTCAACACTCGGCCTTTCCCATAATTTTGTATTAGGTAAATTTTTAGCAATAGCCGCTGTTGCTGGTGGAATACGAACGATGCCTAATTGCCCGCTTTGAGCCGCAGCAAAGGCCGCATCTTCATCAAGAAAAACAAAAATGAGCTTTTCAAAATCGTTTTTCTGCCCCGCATAATAAGGGTTAGCTTCAACAATTAATTGCTGACCCGGTTGGAAACTGACCATGCGATAAGGACCTGCACCAATTGGTTTTTGTGCATAGGTTTTTTCATCATACTTATCAGCAGAGACAATACCTAACGAGCCTAATACATTAACAAACGTACTCTGTGGTGCTTTTAAGGTAATAGTGACATGTAAATCGTCATCTGCTTTTGCAGAAAGAAAATTTCCCATATCTACTTTACCGCCACTTGCAGCCGCATTGTTATAGGTAAACACAATATCTTTTGCCGTTAGTGGCAAGCCATCCGAGAATTTTAAATCAGGTTTTAATGTTAATTTCCATGTTTTACCATCTTCACTTGGCTGGTAGTCGCTTAACATATTGCTATACCAAGAGAGATCCGCATTTTGCTTTAACAATGGGCTATGAAGAAGTAAATAGCTACCATGGCTCCACCCCAACATTGGGTCAAAACCTTCTGTTGGCTCTTCACCAATAGCCAGTTTTAACGTTTGAGCAGATGTTGCAAAAGGAACGCTTAGTGCGGCTAAGCAAGTTAAAGTTACTAATGATTGCCGCCAACCAAACCGAATAGACATAAAACATTCTCCGATTTTTTAGATACGACTTATCACCAGTCTCTAATCCCATTAGAGAAGAGGCTGAAATAAGATAAATAACAATGATAATTACGATGCTCTACAATTATTGCAGATAAAGAATAAATCAGTGGCACCATAATAAAATTTTTCATCCAACTACTCGAATAATATCCGACAGTTTATTGATTTTACATAAACTTTTATTAAGCAGCATTACTCATTATGGCAAACTTCTAGCAAGTGCACAGTATTTTTATAATAAATAAGTTATATATTTATCATTGAATTTATCAGTGAGCGCAAAACTAAATAAAGTGACTTTTTAACGAAATTAAATTATTTCATTTTATTTAATATGCATTAAAAATAAAAAGGCACATTATTGTGCCTTTTTATGATTATGAGTTTAATATTTTCTTTAATTTAAAATAACGCCTACCTAAACGCCAACGTAATCTGAAATCTTTCGCATTCTGCCAGATAAGTGTCCAAATTCCTCTATCAAAAAACTCTTTAACTATTTGTTTTTTAACCTCAATAGATTGAATAGAACCGATTGAGTGAATAATTCCCAAACCTTCTTTTGCGATTTGCCAATAACATGCATTAATATTTTTAGCGACATCCTTATGCTTTTGATTAATAGCATCAAGCATCTCTAATATTTTCATGTAATTATGAATAGTTCGAACATGAATAGTATCATTAGGCGTTGCATGAGAAACTGATTCAGAGTGAATAAGATAGTCGTAATAACGCTCATCAATATATTTAACACGTTCGGCAGTTAATAATACCTCCGTTGTCCATGGAATATCTTGATGATGTAAGCCTGGCTCAAAATAATAACCATGAGCAAGTAAAAAATCACGTCGATAAATATTTAACCAAGTTACATGTAAGAATTTTTTAGAGTTTAATGCTATTTCTAACCACTGTGGCCCTGTTAAAACATCCGTTGAATGTAATCGGTTAGATGGAAAGATAGGACGTGAAGGGCGTCCATCGGCATAAACATAATTACCATTGCAAGTCGCAATATCTAAATCATCTGCAAGGGCGATTTCAAGTAACCGAGGATACATTCTGGCATCAATAACATCGTCAATATCCGGGAAAGCAACGTATTTTCCACGGGCAACATGAAAACCAGTATTACGAGCAACAGAAACGCCTTGGTTTTCTTGGGTTAAAATAGTGACATCAGGGAATTTATCTTTCCATTCATAAAGTAATTTTAAGGAATTATCTTTAGAACCATCATCAACAAGAATAAGCTCCCAATTCTGTAGTTTTTGCGCTTGTAAATAATTAAAAAATTGCGATAAAAATTTTTCACCATTATAAACGGCAACCACAATACTTAATTGAGGTACAAAAGAAGACATAATCAACCTTTCATTCTTTGTAATAGGTAACTTTTGCTCTGAAAATACCGCTTAAGGATAGCAGAGGTACCTAGCTGAATATGGAGCTATTCTTGCTATTCTCTTGTTATGCTTAAGTGAAAAAGTTACTTTTCTGCTAATTCGAAGTAAAAATCATTATTAATAAAGAATTAGTATAGTTAACTTTTGAAATATCCGATGAAGAAAAGGTTAAGCAGGATTGTTTTTTAAAAGAAATTACTAAAGGAAAAATTAAGGTTTATACAAAAAAAACATGTTATCAGTCGTTATGCTATTTATTAATGAGTAATATAAGTGTCATTAATGAAAAACATCCGCAAAGCGGATGTTTTAGTTTTTATCTATAATCTTTGGATACTTGTTCTATTTTTATTCTTCGATATCTTCTTCATCACAAACTTCAAGCTCTGGAAAGTAATCAACTCGCCAAGACTTGATACCTTGATAAACCTCATCAACGGCATTTTTTACTGCTTCAGTCATTGGGTAGTAAAAACCGACTAAATCAGGTTGGATCCCTAGAAAAGTGATATCAGGAATATCATCTTTTAATTGATCAATAAGAAAATTCAGTGGCATATTATGGGTGCTCATAATAAACATTTCCGCTATATAATCAGGATCTATCACCCTAATCTCACCTGGGTTTAAACCAATGTCAGCAGCATCAACAATGACAACACATTGCGGTTGTAGCGCTCTTACTTGGTAAGAAACATTCTCAGGTGCACTTCCCCCATTGATAACAATCCATCCATCAATTGGGTTTGCTTCCATTAATTCAGCAAGCAGAGGGCCTGCACCATCATCGCCCATCATGCTGTTGCCAACCGTTAATACCACTTTAGGTGCTGTCATTGCTTCACTCATGGTTTTCTCTTCACTATCAAATAAATCGCAGGTTCTGCGTGGATCTCACCTAGTAATTTAATCAGCGTTTGACTCCACTCACTAAAAATAGGATCGTCACTTTTTGTGATAGGATCAAATGCTAACGCTAATAAGTGAGTATGCTCAGAGTTAATATTGATTTCACCAAATGTCAGTAATCCGTGCATTTTGCGCTTCGCTTCACCTTCAGGTAATAAATCGATCCACTCTTTATATTTTTCTAAAGGGCAGACTAACTCTGTTTTTAAACAGTCAATCATTCCCACGTGGTGGCCAATTGCGAGCGAGTAATACATCACCTGTTGTGCTTGTTCAGGAATATCATCATCACTATCTACAAACTTTTGTCTTAATGACCAAAAGTAGACTTTAGCGTCATCAGGCATATATGCCTCCTTGACTTAAAGAGTAAACCAAGCGTTTCACAATCTCTGATAAACGAGGATCGTTAGCTTGTCGTAACCATTCATCAACACGGCCACTCACTTCTTGAATTGTGGCACCTTCAAGTAACGTCAAGAAATGATCACTGATTTGTCTTCCTTGGTAATAACCTGCAAGACGACGCGCTTCACGCTCAATCATTACCCGAGCATCAAGAGGAATAGAAGGCAAAATAAGTGAGGCTTTTTCATTCTCAACTTCTATGTGTGATTCGCCTTTTAATTTTTGATCGAGCAAACCTAAAGCAACAGCAAAACCATAAATAGTTGCTGCTGGCGTCGGAGGACAACCTGGGATCCATACATCAATAGGCACGATAGATTCGCTACCACCCCATACGCAATATAGATCGTGGAAAATACCGCCACCACAGCCACAAGCACCATAAGAGATACAAATTTTTGGATCAGGCGCTGATTCATAAGCACGTAATGCAGGAACACGCATCTGACGCGTTACTGCGCCAGTGAATAATAAAATATCAGCGTGACGAGGTGAGGCTACCACTTTGATACCAAAACGTTCAGCATCAAAAACCGGTGTAATTGCGGAGAAAATTTCAATCTCACAACCATTACAACCACCACAGTCAACACGATAAACATAAGCTGAACGCTGAATATCTTTCAACAATGTTTGCTTTAGCTTTTGTACCTGTTCATCAAGAGTGATAGGTTGGCTAACATGATGATTAATGGGAATTTCTGGTAGACTCATTTTATTGTACTCCCGATCTCGCCCATACTAATATTTTCACGGCCATCAGATAATAAGTTATGTTTACGCTTACATTCAGGGCAGGTTTCAAATTGTGGCCGCATTGCTTCCACGGTATTTTCATCCCAACCCGATTGCACTAATAATGCCATCGCATATTCAACAGATTTTTTAGGGGTAAATGGCTGATGACACTCACGGCAATTCAATAACTTAAATGTTCCTTTAATATAAAGGTCTGATTTTTTCGTTACTGCCGTTTCAAACATATCCGATAAAACAATCGCTCTTGTTGGGCAAACTTCTTCACAGCGACCACAGTAAATACAACGACCAATAAACAGTTGCCAGTGACGCTCACCAGTTTCTAAATTGGTTTCCATCGTTAATGCATTGGCAGGGCAAGCCGCAGTACAAGCACCACAAACAATACACTGCTGTGGATCATATTCAGGCTTTCCTCTAAAACCATCCGGTAAATCCAGTGGTTTAAATGGATATTTTGTTGTTGCTTCGCCTGTTTTGATTATGGTTTTAAACAATTTTAACATCGTTCATTCCCTCACTTGAGCGGCGAATTTTTACGTTCGATGCTATAACGTTCAATTTCTTTATAAGAAACTGTTTTAGATTTACGTTTTTTCACATCGACGAGCGTTACCCTGTCAGTACAGGAATAGCAAGGGTCAAGGCTACCGATAATCAATGGCGCATCGGATACGGTATTTCCTTGCAACATATAACGTAATACAGGCCAGTTAGCATAAGTCGCTGCACGACAACGCCAGCGGAAGAGTTTTTGGTTATCACCCAA
This sequence comes from Proteus vulgaris, assembly GCF_023100685.1. NCBI lineage: Bacteria > Pseudomonadati > Pseudomonadota > Gammaproteobacteria > Enterobacterales > Morganellaceae > Proteus > Proteus vulgaris. Next base: position 3,742,527 of record NZ_CP090064.1, read on the forward strand.
CATACTCCAGTGAACATCTTCACCGCGTGGTGCTTCTGTAAAGCCCAGTGCAAATTTATAAGGTTGATAAGTAAAGCCTTCCGTTAATAAAGGCCCTTCTGGCAGGTTATCTAAGGCATATTCAATCATTGCCATTGAATCCAATACTTCTTTAATACGCACCATCACACGAGAGAATACATCGCCACCTTCATAACTAAAAAGAGTGAGAGGGAGATTGCCATAATCGGCAAATGGATGGTCAAAACGCACATCACGTTTAAAGCCACTCGCTCTGATCATAGGGCCTACAGGGCTAAAATCACGAGCCACTTTCTTATCTAAAATACCTACGCCGACAGTACGCTGTTCCATATTAGGGGTTGATAGAAGTATATCTACCAATTCAGTGACTTCACGACGCATTTCTCTAACTAGTTGAATAGTTTTAAGGCGCTGATCTTTTAAGATATCGCGACGAATACCACCAATTAAGTTTAAGCCATACGTTTTACGTGCGCCGGTGAGCATTTCTGCAATCTGCATTGATTTTTCACGAATGCGGAAAAATTGCATAAAGCCAGTATCAAAACCTGTAAAGTGACTCGCTAAACCAATATTTAATAAATGGCTATGAAGGCGTTCAACTTCTAATAAGATTGAACGAATGGTATGCGCACGACGAGGCACTTCAATACCTAATGCATTTTCAACAGAAGTCACATAGGCCACACTGTGAGTGAAACCACAGATACCACACACGCGATCTGATAAAAATGTCACTTCGTTATAACCCATTCGGGTTTCAGCCAGCTTTTCCATACCACGGTGAACATAGAACATGCGGTAATCTGCATCGACAATATTTTCACCGTCGACAAATAAACGGAAATGTCCAGGCTCATCTGAAGTAATGTGCATAGGACCGATTGGTACAACACGCGCATCTTGCTTACCTTCATTCACAAAAGGGTAAGTCTCAACTTCTGTCGTTGGAGCCGGACGTTGACGATAATCCATCGCATCTTTACGCAATGGATACATCTCTTCAGGCCAGTCATCTGGAAGCACTAAACGACGCTCATCAGGTAAACCAACGGGAATAAGGCCATACATATCACGGATTTCACGTTCACCCCAGACAGCAGCTGGCACTCGCGGGGTTACAGACGGAAATTCTAGCGTAATTGGACTAACATGGGCTTTAACTACAACCCAACATTTTTCACCCTCTTCCATTGATAATGCGTAGTACACGGCATAATCCCCGTTTAAACTACGTTCGTCATTACCAAATAAAACCGGCAACCAACCGCCTAAGCCGTAATACAAGTATTCCACCACTTCAGGGAGTGATTCTGTTTTTACTGTTATCGTCAATTGATCAGCGGTTTGTCGCTCTTCATCAAGAACAGCTGATGGGAATTTTTCACGAACTTTGGCAACATAATCTCCACCTAGTTCTTTTCCCTCTTTTCTACTGACATAATTTTGGTAGCTCACGTTACATCTCCTGAACTGATGTGGATTGATTGCTGATTAAAGTTGTTGGCCATGCATAATTTGGTGATTCATTTTTATCAATATTCATCACGATATTAGCGGCATTTTCTAACAGCTCGCTGACAGGCTTAGGAATGTGAGTTCCCATTAACAACATAAGGGCAATCAAAATGACCATTGGTAATGTGGTTAAGATCCCCAGTTCACCTTTAGCAACAACATCAGGTTTTGGACCAAAGACGGTTTTCGCCACCATACGAACTAATCCACCTAATACTATGGTTAATAACAATAATAGTAGAATAGTTAAACCTATGTGCTGAGAAGCTAAACCTGCCACAACAATCATAAATTCACTGATAAAGACGTTGAAAGGAGGCATACCCCCTAACGCTAACGCACCACCAGCAAAAAGAGCCGCACTTAATGGCATCACTTTAAACATGCCTTTTACGACATTTAAATCACGTGTACCGTATTTCAATAGCACATTACCAGAGCCACAGAACAACAGTGCTTTCGCTAAACTATGGTTTAAAGTGTGGAATAAAGCCGCCAAAATACCGATTGGTCCGCCAATTCCTAACGCGACGGCAATTAATCCCATGTTTTCCACACTGGAATACGCTAAAAGACGTTTCATATCGCGCTGAATAAGAATAAAGAAAGCCGCGATAGCAACAGAGAGGAAACCAAAGATTAACAGTAAGTTACGTGTGAACTCAGTGCCAATAGCAGCATCGATAATGATGTAGTAACGAATAATGATTAATAGAGCACAGTTCAGTAACACTGCCGATAACAAAGCACTGACTGGGCTTGGTGCTTCACTGTGCGCATCTGGTAACCAAGCATGCATTGGGAATAACCCCGTTTTGGTACCAAAACCGATTAAAATAAAGACAAAAGCTAAATGCATCAGAGTTGGGTCTAACTGGTCTGTATATTTCAACACTTCAGTCCAGAAAATGGCCTGATCTGGATCAGGCATAAAGCTTGCAGCATTGGCATAAACCAAAATAGTACCAAAAAGACCAAACGCGACACCGACACTACAGATGATGATGTACTTCCACGCCGCTTCCAAAGAAGAACGTTGACCATAAATTCCCACTAAGAATGCAGAGCTTAGGGTTGTTGCTTCAATGGCTGCCCACATTAAGATCAGGTTATTACTGGTGATCGCTAATAACATGGTGAATAAAAACAGGTGGAAGAAGCCATAGTAATTACACAAAGTACGTACTGAGATTTCACCCTCATCCACTTCGTGGCTCATATAGCCAATAGAATAAAGCCCCGTTAAAAAGCCAATAATGCCTAAGATTGCTAGGAATAATGCGCCTAAGCTATCAACGTGAACCCAATTAGCCGCCGCCAATATTTCGCCATGAGACATGACATCTGCCACAGTTCCTAATGCGGCGACTAACAAGACGGTGATACCAATTGCATGAGTGCCTGTCACAATAGGACGAGCACCCGCTTTTAATAACGGACTCAGAAACGCCAATATTGAAAATACCAACGGCGCAAACATTAAAATTGTTAACATGGTTGTTTGGTTCATCTCCTCACCCCTTCAGCGCGGTCAGTTGATCCACGTTCAGTGTGTTGAGCGTGCGGTAAATCTTACGAGCCAACACTGCCATCACAATCACAGCAAAGATGGCGTCAGTGGCGATACCGATTTCGACCAGTTCTGGTGCTCTCCAAGCTAATAATGCCAGTGTTAAGTGAGAGCCGTTTTCCATTAAGCAGTAACCAAAAGCTTGTTTTAGGATATTACGTTGAGTCACGATACAAAGTAGCCCCAACATAAAGTGCCCCAAAGAAACTGCGAGTGCAGGTTTCAAATCAACAACCATTGGTATTTGAATTGGCTCAACCACAAACCAGCTTAAAATGACGATAACAGCCGCCAGCAACATCAATAGTGCGGGGCTAATAACACTGATATTCGCACTAGGATCTGATAACTTACGGAATGCAAATCCTAAAATAAGTGGAACAAGCAGAACTTTAGTAAAGAAGGCGGTAATCGCCCAAAGTGTCAGTTGGTGTGCATCTAACGTATTAGCCAAGGTGACAAAAATCATCACCAAGACGAAAGATTGCAATGCATAGAACCAACAAGAAGCAATCGGCTTTTTCGCGCCAATTACCAATAGCGAAGTTATCATCATTAACCCCGCCAAATTGTTTACGATAAGTGCTCCAGTCATGATTTATCTCCCTTATCCTAGCCAAGTGACTGCGATAACACTGGATGCAAAGGACATAATAATCAGTATTCCAATGACAATTTGCATCGCCATAGGAACGGGTTGTCCTTCCTCAACTTCTTTACTTGGCTTGCCCGGTACAACACGACCAAACCAGTAGATAAACCAAGTGAAGCTAGCCACAGACTCAATCAGCACTAGCACCATAATTGGTGTCATCACCCAGAAAATACTCGACAGTTCAAAACCTGCAGCAAAAATTGGGAATTTACTAAAGAAGCCATTAAGTGGTGGAACACCTGCAATTGCCAATGCGGCGACACAGAACCCCACACCCAATAATGGATATTTATTAATTAACCCTTTTAAGCGAGGCAACATGCGAGTACCGCAGCTATAGCTCAATGCACCAGCAACTAAGAAGAACAAACTTTTAGCGAAGGCATGGTTAAAGATATAAGCAATACCCCCTTCAAACGCTTCGCGCGGTCCAAAGATAGAGATAGATAATGCGAGGAAGATATAAGAGAGCTGAGTAATGGTTGACCATGCTAACAGGCGTTTCATATCTTTTTGTGGCAGATACATCATAAAGCCATAAATCAACGTGATAACCGCCATAGTAATACCCACCCACCCAATAAGATGAGGGACATCTCCATCAGCTGACATAATCGCACGAGCAAAGATATAAACACCGACTTTCACCATTGATGCTGCGTGTAAGTAAGCACTCACAGGAGTTGGTGCTTCCATCGCATCAGGTAACCAAGCTTGTAGTGGTAGTTGAGCTGATTTACCCCAAGCAGCAAAGAGGATACCGCCAAACACAATCAGTTTGGTTGGTTCATCTAAGGTGGCAATGGCGGTTAATTCAAATGTACCCGTACTCACAAATAAAGTTGCTGCTGCGAGATAAAGACCGATTGAAGCAACGTGAGTGATCAACAACGCTTTCATTGCTGAACGGAGTGATTTTTCAGATTGGTAGTAACCGATTAATCCCCAAGAACATCCCCCTGTGATTTCAAAAAATAGGAGTTGCCCCAAAATAGTCGATGAAAGGACTAAACCAGCCATTGCTCCAATAAAAATCAGCAAGAAGGCATAATAGCGACGAGTACCATCATGTGGATGCTCACGGTTGCCGTTAGTCAGATAGCCAGTAGAGTAAAAACTCACTAACAATCCTAAGAACACAACAGCGAAAGCAATCAAAGTACTGACACGGTCAATGGTAAAACCAAAGAGCGCGACATCACCATATTGTACTAGCGTAATTGTGGTATCGACTTTACCTTCAGCGAGGAACTGCCAACCTAAAACAACCGTTCCTAATGTGGCTAATAAAGCGAACAGTGTACATAACCACTTCGCCATCCGATTTGGCATTAAGGACGTAATCAACGCCCCCGCAAATGGGATGAGTAAGGTCGCAAGAGCTATATTTTCCATTGTAATCATCGCTCCTTATAGACCGGTTAAATAGAAAACAAGAGCCAGTGCCGCAACACCGAATCCTAACCATGTCACATGGTGAGTCAGCAGGAAGCGACCACGCGCTAAACTGTTTTCAACCAATGACGCTAATACAAACACCACTAACAATTTCACTGCCATTAAAACTAACGCTATGATCAGTGCAATAAAGGTGAATTCTGTTGCTTTACCGAAAGGAATAAATATGGCTAAGAACAGTTCAGCCACCACGACTTGTTTTAAGCCAAGACCTAGTTTCACCATGGCAAAACCAGAGCCTGAATACTCAGTTAATGGTCCTTCTTGTAACTCCTGTTCAGCTTCAGCAACGTCAAATGGCATTTTGCCCATTTCGATAAATGCCGCAAAAGCACAAGCTAATAAGGCTAACAGTGTGGCTGTGGGTGATACCCAACCTTGAGCCAGTGTTGCACTGATGGTGCCAACGTTGGTTGAACCTACAATTAAAGCCACCACAATCAGCGATAACACTAAAATTGGCTCAACTAACACACCCAATGTTAATTCACGGCTAGCACCAATACCCGCAAATGGGCTTCCTGAATCCAGACCAGATAAAGAGAAGAAGAAACGATAAAGTGCAAACAAATAAATCAGTGCGATAAGATCAGCCGCACCTGCAAACAGTGACGTTGCAGTAAAGACGGGCAGTGCCATAGCAACCACTAACATACTTCCGAGTAACACATACGGCATCACTTGGAAGATCACACCAGATTGCTCGGGCGCTACTGATTGGCGTTTAAATAACTTAAAGATATCTCGATAATCTTGCAAAATTCCGGGGCCTCGACGCGAATGCATCTTGGCACGAATTGTGCGCGAAATACCTGTACATAATGGGGTTATCGCCAGCAAAAAGAGTGCTTGAATTAATGCGAATATTCCCATCATTAACGTAGGTGCTTCTTGGAAAGTCATAAGTCCCTCTCCTTACGCTGCGATGACTAAAAGCAAGATGACCAGCGCTGCGACAACGTAGAGACAATAGAGTCTGAAATCCCCGCCTTGTAGGCATTGGATACGTTTTGCAAAGCGTTGGATACCACGAACCAGAGGATAAATAATGCGTTCATCCCAGAATGGTTCGACCTTTTCAGCACCGAGCTGTGTTTTATTAAAACCACGAGACAGCAATGGAGATGGATCAAGTTGTTTACGCATACGATAAAGCGGTGCAAACATGCTACGTAATGCTTGAGTAAAGCCACCTGCTGATACTGCCATGTCTTTTTCCCATACATAACCACACGCCCAAGGGTTACCTTTACGACGAAACGCAGGTTGATTGCCCTTTAGGCCGAGATAAATCAGGAATGGAATAAGCGGTAAGGCAATTAATAAAACAAATGTTAATGCTGGAGAGAACATTGCTTGTGATGCGGTATCAGGAACAAGCATTGTGCCTTGAGTCACGGTTAATGCACTGGTTTCGCTAAGTGACATTGCAATGTTTGCAATAATTGGCGCAACAAAAGCAGCCCCAACACCTAATACAACACAGAATAGTGCTAATAAACCCATTGCAATCGTCATTGGTAAAGGCACTTCTTTCGCTTTTGTTGCTTGCTCGCTACGCGGGCCACCACAGAAGCTAACACCATAGACTTTAACGAAACACATGGCCGCTAATGCCCCTGTAATTGCCAACATAATAATGGCAATTGGACCACTTAAGCGCATTACAAAGTTACCTTCGTAACTCATCGAGAAAAGGGATTGATAGGTATACCATTCACTCACAAAACCATTTAATGGTGGTAACGCTGAAATCGCCATACAACCAATTAGGAAGGCGGTTGCGGTATAAGGCATTAGTTTTGCTAAGCCCCCCATTTTATCCATATCACGAGTGTGAATTTGGTTAATAATGGCACCGGCACCAAGGAATAATAATCCTTTGAACACCGCATGGTTTAATAAGTGATATAAAGCGCCTAATAGGCCAAGTGCTGCTATAACAGGATGATCGGTTGCCATTCCTACCATGCCAACACCCACACCCATTAAAATGATGCCGATATTTTCAACGGTGTGCCATGCGAGTAAGCGTTTTAAGTCATGCTCTGCTAAGGCGTACATAACACCTAATACAGAAGAAACAGCACCAAACCCAAGAACAACAATGCCCCACCACATTTCTGTGGCACCTAATAAATCGATACCGACTTTGATTATCCCAAAGATACCAATTTTAACCATGACACCTGACATTAATGCCGATGCGTGTGAAGGTGCTGCGGGGTGGGCTTTTGGTAACCAACTGTGTAATGGCAACATACCGGCTTTGGCACCAAAACCAAAGAAACCCAGTAAGAACACCACAGAGGCCATTGCAGGAGAAAGAGAGAGTTGACGGAATGAATCAAAATCAAGGCTACCACTTTCACGCCACATCAAGAAGAAGGCAATCATGATTAACACGGAGCCTGCGTGAGCGATAAAGAAATAAAGTAAACCTGCGTGAATAGATTCGTCATCTTGGTCAGCAATAACTAAGAACCAAGAAGCTAGTGACATCATTTCGAATAGGATAATAAAGTAGAACGCATTATCCATCACTACTAAGCCAACCATAGAAGCAATAAACAGATTCATAAAGAATCCCATGCTCCAAGCGCCACGTCCTTTATATTCTTGCACATAAGCAAGAGAATAAAGCGCGCACACACTGACCAATAATGAAATGACGAACACCATAAAGGCGCCTAACATATCCATGCGTACCACGAAGGCAGCAAATTCAAATGGGCCTGCCGCGGTAAATGTGGCGATTTCACCACCAAAAATAACCGGTAATGCACTTAAAACACCTAATACACCGCCGATGATTGCGCTGATCCCTGAAATAAGGATTGCCAACCCTTCCTGTCTCTTTAAAAACAGTGCAATAACGCCACCAACAACATACAGGATGACTGACCACAGCAGTAACTGAAGAGGTTCCATATTACTTCCGCTCCTGTGTCAAAGTAGATAAATCGTCAAGACTCGTAATAGGTTCCATCACAGAATCTAAGCGACGCGTTTTCATCTGCTCTTCAAGTTTGTCTTCTTCAACTAAATGCAATGCATCTGTCGGACACACCTTGACACAAGCAGGGCCTTCATCAGAGAAAGCACACAAATCGCATTTCACTGCAATTGCACGAATACCCACATTCCACGCAAGAAATGGGTTGGTTGTTGGAAGACTTGCTGGCACATCGGCCAACATCTCTTCTGGAACAAAATGTTCAAAGACAGCTGGTAAGTTAACGGGTTTGCTACCTGATGGTGTAATTGCCCCAAAGGGACAAACCAGACCACATAACTTACAGCCAATACACAGGCTCTCATTAAGAAAGATCATATTATCTTCATGAGTAATGGCATTGACTGGACACACGCGAGCACAAGGAGCATCCTCACAGTGCCGACAAAGCATCGGGGCTGTCTGATCCTCCACTTTTACCACTGTAAGACGCGGATGCGCCTGTAATCCCACAGCTTGGTGAACTTCCGAACAAGCTGCCATACAGGTATTACACCCTATGCATCGTTGTGGCTCTGCAATTACAAAGCGATTCATTCGCCACATCCTCCGAGAAAAACGTTTAACAGCATTACTGTCGTCAATTTTTCTTTAGATGAAGCATATTTCGTGCCAAGAGATGACTTATTTTATTTTCATTTAAAATCAATAAATTAAAAAACAGAAAGGAAACAAAAAATGACGTGTCGACAATTATGACGTTGACAGTAAGTGGTGAGTCCTAAACAACAATTTTGTCATCACTATGATGAGGTATCAAAAATAGCAGAGTACAAAGAAAAAAATAGCTGAATTATCTTTAGATAACTCAGCTAAGTTAAAATACGTAATATTAATATTTTCTTTTATAACATAAGATTAAGGCATTAAAGGCGATACCAGTGGTGTTCTTTCATCATTAACCACTTTACCAAAACGCTCACTGCCTGCATTCCAATCGGTGATTGCTTGTTGAATTTCTTCTTTGCTACGACCAATAAAATTCCACCACATCAAAATTTTTTCATTTAAAGGTTCGCCACCTAAGAAAAGAATTTGAGCATTATCACTTAGTTCAATCGTTAGTGATTCAGTGTTTTGTATTCCAATATAAGCAAGTTCATTCGCAGCAAAGGTTTCCCCTTCTATTGTCATTTCTCCAGTTAAGACAAAAAGCCCATATTCATATTTAGGATTTAATGATAAAGGAATCCGAGTAGCATGTTTTGCCATAATATCTATGCCAACCATGGGTAATAAACATAATACGGGGGAATTGTAGTTTTGATAATCACCGATTAGTAACGTGAAATCAGCGCCATCGGCTTGCCATTTAGGGAGATCAGGATAGTGATCAAAGCGCGGTGGCATATTTCTTTTATCTTTTGGTAGCACTATCCATAATTGTGCCAGATGAACTTCTTTTTTATCACCGTGACTATCTTCTGAATGGCTAATACCGTGACCTGCTGTCATTAAATTCACTTGTTGAGGTCGAATAACTTGCTGAAAGCCGAGGCTATCGCGATGCAAAATTTCCCCTTCTAACATCCAAGTAAAAGTTTGCAAGCCAATATGGGGATGTGGAGAAATAGCTAATTTATCGACAGTGTCATTAAAAACAGTGGGGCCTAAATGGTCGAGAAAACACCAAGGCCCAACTAATCGTTGTTTTTTATCAGGTAAAGCACGATAAGTTTCAATCCCTCCAACATCACGGGTTTTAGAGGTAATACGTAATGGGGCATTTACTGCATCAGAGTGTTGATGTTCCATTGTTCACCTACTTTTAATTTATTGTTAAGCCATAAAAATGCTTTATTTATTATCTAGTATAGATACTAGATCTTTATCTATTTAATAAGCAAAATATATCACTTAAGCAAAAAATAAGCCTGATAATTCAGGCTTATAAAAGTGAATAATAATAATGACTTAAATTTTATAAATTTTCTTTTCTATTTGTCTCATTGAATTTAAGCCAGATTGCAAATCTTCTGGTGTTGCTTCAGAAAAACCTTCTGTAAAGGTCGCTGACAAATAAGCATCAACCATCATTTTAGCTTTAAACGGTGTTATTAATAAGCCACCCATTGCCATCATATTACAGTTATTAATGATCTTACAAAAACGGGCTGTCGTGATACTTTCACATACACCACAATAAACATTTTTATGTTTATTCGCACTAATGCTCCCCCCCATTCCTGTACCACAGAAAACAAAGCCAATATATTCAGGATGTTCAGAAATAATTGAGCCTACTTTATCACCTACATCACAATAGCCAATAGGGCCTGATTCTGTGAGATCTTTTATTGTGTAATTTTTTTCTAACAAATACGTTTTAATCGTATTTTTAAGTTCAAATCCTGAAGGGTCAGCGCCCATAATAATCGTTCTATTTTCCATATAGCCTCCTAAAATAACTCAAGCACTACTGGTAAATATAACTAATTGATAATATTCAAATTTAAAATAAATTTAAAGACTATTATTTATATTTAACCTACATAAAGTATAGATTAAAATTCTATTACTTGTGTTTAAGTATGGGGGATTTACAAAAAATAAGAAGAAATAAAGAAATGGAAATTCATTCCATAAAAAAAGTATTTAACCTATAAAATAAGTTAAATCTTTTATGTCATAAATTGAATTGATAAAAAAATAAAAGAGATATATCAAAGTAAATGTCTATATTGAAAGGGTTTCCCTAGTACAACTAAAATATAAAATAAAGATCAATAATATTACAGGATTAATGTTTTTATCTATACTCTTCAATATCTCTTAAAGGAAAGTCAAAAAACTTAAAATAAATATTGCTGTGGATTATCTTTACCAAAACAACCTACACATTCATTCTAAGAAAATGGTTATTTTTTACCAATTCCAATATTGAATAGAGCATTCATTTTTGGCATTTAAAATATAATGAAGGGATAAATAAATTAGGAACAAAATAATAACATAAAAAATTAAATAATGCAGTAATACAAATTAATCAATTTTTTAGAAAGAAAATAGTATAGTTTATTCAATTATTATAAATTAAAACAAAAAAATACCGCAGATAGTTAACATTATCTGCGGTAATTAATTATTGTACTTAACGTTGTACTCAGTAAAATAATCTACGCGATTATTTTACACGTGATACGTATTCGCCTGAACGAGTATCAACTTTGATAACTTCACCAATTTGTACAAACAGTGGAACCTTAACAACAGCGCCAGTGCTTAATGTTGCTGGTTTACCACCTGTACCTGCGGTGTCACCTTTCAGACCTGGATCAGTATCAACGATTTCTAATTCAACAAAGTTTGGTGGAATAACAGCAATAGGACGATTATCCCACAGTGTTACGATACACTCAGCTTGGTCGATCAACCATTTAGCATTATCACCAACAGCTTTTTCGTCTGCAGCTAATTGTTCGAAAGTTTCGTTGTTCATGAAATGCCAGAACTCACCGTCGTTGTACAGGTAAGTTAAGTTGATATCCATGACATCAGCACCTTCTGCTGAATCAGTAGATTTAAATGTTTTTTCCAGTAATTTGTTAGAGATCAGTTTACGCAGACGTACACGAGCAAATGCCTGACCTTTACCAGGTTTAACAAATTCACATTCAGTAATGACGGCTGGCTCGCCATCTAACATGATTTTAAGACCTGAACGAAAATCGTTGGTATTATAAGAAGCCATGAATATCCTCTAACTTTTTTAATTTAAAATGGCATAGCCAAAAAATGGCACACATTGTAACTCATAATCACCCCACCAGAGAAGTCTGGTTAACACAACTCGCGCAGGCAATCAGTGATCCTGTTGAATTACTCCAACTTTTAGCATTGGAACATCACGCTGATCTCCAAAAAGGGGCTCAGGCGCGACGGCTTTTTCCGCTACGGGTTCCCCGTGAATTCGTTGCACGCATGAAAAAAGGCGATCCTAACGATCCATTACTTTTACAAGTATTAACTGCAAATGCTGAATTTACCATAACACCGGGATTTTCTACGGATCCGTTAGATGAGCAACAAAATGCGGTGCCAGGTTTATTACATAAATATCAGAATCGTGCATTGCTTCTGGTCAAAGGTGGTTGCGCTGTCAATTGTCGCTACTGTTTTCGTCGTCATTTTCCCTATGAAGACAACAAAGGAAACAAGGCTAATTGGCAAAAGGCAATAGAGTATATCAAAAATAACCCAAAACTCGATGAAATCATCTTCTCTGGGGGCGATCCTCTTATGGCGAAAGATGATGAGCTTGATTGGTTAATAACACAACTGGAAGCGATCCCTCATCTTAAACGTTTACGTATCCACTCTCGCTTACCTGTGGTTATTCCTGCTCGCGTCACTGATGCACTATGTCAGCGTTTACAACAATCACGTTTGCAAAATATTATGGTACTGCATACCAATCACGCTAATGAAATTGATGACGCATTGAGAGAAGCCTGTTTAAAGCTAAAAAAGGCCAATGTCACTTTATTAAATCAAGGTGTGTTATTGCGTGGGGTTAACGACAGTGCTGAAGTCCTTGCCGATTTAAGTCGTGCCTTATTTGATGCAGGTGTTATGCCTTATTACTTGCATGTTCTAGATAAAGTACAAGGTGCGGCTCACTTTATGGTGCCAGACAGTGAAGCTAGAGAAATTATGAAAGGGCTTATGAGCTTAGTATCAGGTTATATGGTGCCTAAACTCACGCGTGAAATTGGTGGTGAACCAAGTAAGACGTTACTTGATTTAGGGTTACGTCAAGAGTGATCCCTGATGCTAACCGATACTATTTACGTTTAGATTATATAATTAACCCAACATAATCACACAAAAGTGACTACACTATAAAGATAGGTTTGGTGGTGATTTTCATAAAAATCATTTATCTAATTAAGTTATGTTCACTTTCTTTCATTATGAAAAAGCACCTTCTTGGGTGCTTTTTTGTCTTTTAAATCAGTGAACACTTAAATAGTATTGAGGAGAAAATATGAACATAATGGTAATCGGTGCAAAAGGGCGAGTTGGGCATAAATTAATTGGAACACTATTAATTAATGGGCACCATGTCATCGGAACTACCAGAAAAATCTCACACTCATCTAAAATCAAAGATTCACATTATCGTGAAATTGAACTAGATATCACAAAACCTTTGTCTTCCATTTCTCATAAATTCCCTGAAAATTTAGATGCCATCTATTTTACAACAGGCTCTAGAGGGGAAGATCTATTACAGGTTGATCTACATGGTGCTGTAAAAACCATGCAAATTGCCATGGAGAAAGGTATAAAAAGATATATCATGCTTAGTGCAGTAAATTCTTTATTACCTGATAAATGGACCACATTAGTTGATTATTTTACTGCTAAATATTTTGCAGATCTTTATCTGATCAATCAGACCAACCTCGATTACACAATAATTCAAGCTGGTTATTTAACTGAACACTCAGGAACACATAAGATCTGCACAAAAAAAGAAGAAATACCCGCTGATGGCGAAATATCTATTGATAATGTAGCGTTAACGCTTGCTGAAATTTTAGATAAGAAGAATACCTTTAAAAAATGTATTCCAATATTAGATGGTGATATCGAGATAAAAGAGGCTATTAAGCAGATCTAAATACTCAATAGAATTTGCCCTTAATAATAAAAAAACAAACCTGACCCCAAAGAAAAAAGTATTGAGGTCAGGTCTTGGTACTTAAAAAGTAACCACGTATTCAATTACTGACACTTATAAACTTGCCCACTCATTTTGCTATCTAATGGTGCAAAGCTATCAACAAAGCTACCTGCGCCAGTACCAACGTTAAAAATAACGTTACCACCCATTGAGGCTGCTTTATTACGTAAGTCGTTAGCAGCACCTCGCAGTGATTGGCTTTCAGTACGGGAACCTGATAACCAGTTATTTTGAACACCTGTCACTGTTCCTAATAATTGGCATTCACTGCCTGGTTGCGTATCAGTGATTTGTACCTGTGAGCCAGCAGTGCTTAATGTGTTTGTTGCAGAACAGCCTGCTAATAACAACGCTGCAGCAGCTCCCAATAACAATTTAATTCGCATGATCCCCTCATTTATTTGAGTGTCCGTTTAGTCAAGACAACAATATACCTTGTCATCCCTCTTATGCGCAAAAATAAATCATTATTACTATCTCACATTAGCCAATAGCCTTAAGATATTATTTTCGCTTTAAACTTATTTTAACGTATAAATTCGGCTTTGAGATAGACAAAGCAACAATGCCCCTATTCTACACCGCTTTTATGCTTTTAAAATGATCTGTCCTATTTTCAGCCTACACAGTGCGAGAATGAACACACTATTTGTTCATTTTTTAAAAATCGTCAGACAATCAATCATCATCTGACGATAATATTGGCCTAAATTAACTCAAATGATGATTCAGCGCTTCTTCTTTTAAATCTAATTCATGACGTAAACGATGATAAATATGTTCACTAATATGACGAGATTTACGCAGTTGTTGCAATGCATCACGTTCAACCTTTAATGCACTACGAGATAATTTTCGCTCCATACTAAACAAGCGCTTAAGATCAAGCGCACCTTCTTGCACACTATCTTCACTATCAAGGCGGCGACTGTAGATCTCTAATAAATGAGAGCCTGCTTCTATGCGTAGCGACATTTCATCTAAGTCTTCGCAAGGTTGATTCATTAATTCATTGATATGTGCAATTGCTGCTTCATTTAAGGCTAAACGTGTACGAATTTCATCATCCTCATATGGTAAGTCTTCTGAGAGCCCTTTAGTTAAAATCGGCAATGCGATTGTTGCGATTAATAATGAGCAAAGAATAACTCCCATAGCAATAAAGATAGCGAGATCACGCGTTGGGAATGGCGAGCCGTCAGTCATTAATAAAGGAAGTGTTAAAATACCAGCTAATGTAATTGCACCTCTCACACCAGCAGTTGCCATAATCGCCATTAAACGCAGATCATGACGAGATAAACGTTTATTAGGTGAACGAAAAACGGTAAGTGACATTGATACCCAAACCCATGTAAAACGCAGTACAGCAAGTCCTACAGTGATCACGATAATGTAACCTAAAACAGCCCAAGGGTTAGTAGCCCCAGCGGATTGCGTCACTTCAGGTAAAATTTTCCACATTGCCGGAAGTTGTTCACCTAATAAAATAAAGATCATGCCGTTAAGTGCAACTTGAACCGTATCCCAAACCGCTTTACTTTGCATACGTGTGGCCGCTTGCATACGGCCAACAATTTTTTCATAGTGCATTGTAATACCTGCAACCACTGCAGCTAAGATCCCCGATACATGGAAATGCTCTGCCAATAAATAGGCAAAAAATGGCATTAATAAACTAATCAAAATTTGGATTGCAGGATCTTCACCAGTGCGTCTCACCAAAAACTGATTAAACCGCCCTATAATACCTGCCACAATTAAACCAATTGCCGCCCCACCTAAAGCCACAACTAAAAATTGTCCTGTTGCTGAAGCAATAGAAAAAGATCCCGTTAATGCAGCCGCAACCGCAAAGCTAAAACAAACTAAACCTGTTGCGTCATTAAGTAACGATTCCCCTTCTAAAATATGCGTCATACGAGAAGGAAGTGGCGAATTTACAGTCATTGCAGATACTGAAACAGGATCGGTTGGAGACAAAATTGCTGCTAAAGCAAATGCAATCGCAAGCGAAATAGAAGGAATAAGCCAGTGAATAAAAAAGCCCATGCCAATTACGGTGACAACCACTAAACCGATCGCCAATGACATAATAGGTTTAATTTCTTGAAATAGTGCCTCTTTAGGGATACGCCACCCATCTAAAAATAGAAGCGGTGGAATAAAGAGGAACAAAAAAAGATGTGGATCAAAAGCCACCTCAAAACCAAAAATCGACAAACAAGCCCCTACAGCTATTTGGATCAATGGCAGAGGAATTTTTTCTGACAATAATCGTGAGATAAACACACTCACAATCACAGCAAAAAGAAAAATAAGTACAATCGCGACGACAGACATGGTGGATACCCCAATTTATTTAATTATTTTTAAGCGATGCAGTAAAAACGATCTGTTGTCTCGTTGTAAAGAAATAAGTTGTTTCTAATTATATAAAAAACAAATTATCTGATAATTCTGAAATAAAACAGCATAAAAAAACCCGAGCCTAAGCTCGGGTTTTTCGTGTAAAACAGTTAGCTGATGAATTACATCATGCCGCCCATTCCACCCATGCCGCCCATACCACCAGCGCCACCTAAATCCATTTTGTCATCTTTAGGTGAATCAGTGATCATCGCTTCTGTTGTGATCATCAGACCTGCGATAGATGCAGCAAATTGCAGTGCAGAACGAGTAACTTTAGTTGGATCTAAGATACCCATATCAATCATATCGCCGTAAGCATCAGTTGCAGCGTTATAACCGTAGTTACCTTCACCCGCTTTCACGTTGTTTACAATAACAGATGGTTCTTCACCTGCGTTAGCAACGATTTGACGCATTGGAGATTCCATTGCACGTAATGCAACACGGATACCCACGGTTTGTTCTTCGTTATCACCAATCATCTCACGCAGAGCGTTAGCAACACGAACCAGTGCAGTACCACCACCAGCAACAACGCCTTCTTCAACAGCTGCACGAGTTGCATGCAGAGCATCGTCAACACGAGCGCGTTTTTCTTTCATTTCAACTTCAGTTGCTGCACCGACTTTAATTACTGCAACACCGCCAGCTAATTTAGCAACGCGTTCTTGTAATTTTTCACGGTCATAATCTGAAGTTGCATCTTCGATTTGTTGACGGATTTGAGCTACACGACCGCTGATTGCGTCTTGGTCACCTAAACCATCAATGATTGTGGTAGTGTCTTTGTTGATAACAACACGTTTTGCTTGACCTAAGTCTTCTAAGGTTGCTTTTTCTAACTCCATGCCGATTTCTTCAGAAATGACAGCACCGTTAGTTAACGTTGCGATATCTTGTAACATTGCTTTACGGCGATCACCAAAACCAGGTGCTTTAACCGCAGCAACTTTAACGATACCACGCATGTTGTTTACAACTAAGGTTGCCAGTGCTTCGCCTTCAACATCTTCTGCAATGATAAGCAGAGGTTTGTTAGCTTTAGCAACACCTTCTAAAACAGGCAGTAATTCACGGATGTTAGACACTTTTTTGTCAACTAACAGAATGAATGGGTTTTCTAATTCTGCTGTACCTGTTTCATGTTTGTTGATGAAGTAAGGAGACAGATAACCACGGTCAAACTGCATACCTTCAACAACATCTAGCTCATCTTCTAAGCCAGTACCTTCTTCAACAGTGATAACACCTTCTTTACCTACTTTATCCATCGCTTGCGCGATCAGAGTACCGACGGTTTCATCAGCGTTAGCAGAAATTGTACCAACTTGAGCAATCGCTTTAGTATCTGAACATGGAACAGACAGTTTTTTCAGTTCTTCGACAGCAGCAATAACTGCTTTATCGATACCACGTTTCAGATCCATTGGGTTCATGCCAGCGGCAACGGCTTTTAAACCTTCGGCAATAATTGATTGTGCTAATACTGTTGCAGTTGTAGTACCGTCACCAGCCGCATCATTGGCTTTAGAAGCAACTTCTTTCACCATCTGCGCACCCATGTTCTCGAATTTATCTTCAAGTTCAATTTCACGTGCGACAGATACACCATCTTTAGTAATAACAGGTGAGCCGAAAGATTTATCTAAAACAACGTTACGACCTTTAGGGCCTAAAGTTACTTTAACTGCATCTGCAAGAACATTAACACCACGTAACATTTTATTACGAGCATCTACACCGAATTTGACGTCTTTAGCTGCCATCGTATATTTCCTTTGAATTCGTTCAGTTTAAGAAGATCTTAAAAGAGAAAAATTATTCTTCTACAATTGCTAAAATGTCGCTTTCAGACATGATAAGCACGTCTTCGTTATCAATTTTTTCTGTTTTAACGCCATAACCGTCGTTAAAAATTACGATATCGCCAACTTTAACATCCAGTGGTTTAACGTCGCCGTTTTCCATAATACGGCCTTGACCTACGGCTAAGATTTCGCCACGAGTAGATTTACCCGCCGCTGTGCCAGTAAGGACGATACCGCCTGCTGATTTAGCTTCGACTTCTTTACGTTTAACAATAACACGGTCATGTAATGGACGAATCTTCATTAATAGTGCTCCTATAAAAAAGTCCATATCAGGATTAAGGTTGATACCAGTGCCTAAGATGAACCAGTACCATGACGATACAGGTGGGGGCATCCGGTAAAACTTCAAGGGGAGAAGTGTGTTTTTTTTTCAAATTTTCCCCTTTTTAGTCGATTATGCTTTGGGCTAATTATTTTTTATCAGAAAAATGGTCGTTATCCTGATCTTCACCCTTATTATTCAGTTGGTTACTTGGTGAATCTTCTTTGCGCTGATACTCACCTTCAAAAGTGGTGCCATTTTGACTAGAAGAAAATCCACTTTGTCCGTTACTACCTGAATAAACACGAATACGAGAAATTAATTTTGTCACTAACAGTGCTTGTAACGGTGGCAGTAATAACAGCAAACCTAAGAAGTCCGTAAAGAAGCCGGGGATCAGCAATAAAATACCCGCCAGTATTAACGAAACGCTTTTCACCATTTCAGCAGCAGGCACTTCACCCACGGCAAGTTTTTGCTGCATTGAAGCAATATTTTTTACGCCCTGATTTTTTACCAATGAGACACCAACACAAGAAGTCAGCACCACAAGGAATAGTGTTGTAAGTACGCCAATCGAAGATGCTACATTGACGAAAATAACAGCTTCTACATAGATAAGAAGACAAATAACAATTAATGGGAGCCAACGCACTTGGTTCTCCTTTTTATAAAAAAAGATTCATATTATTAATAGAAAGGAGTGTGAACTACATCTAAGGTGATGGTTTACGAACTCGCTTTTTCTTAGTTTATCTACATAATAATGGGGAGCCTAACACTCCTTTTCAAGGGGCGTTAAAAAGAGAAGTAGAACTGTAAAATCCATGAGATAGATCACAAAAAGAAAATATTTAGACGTTATTTACGTATAAAGTGATCCAGCTTAAAGGTATTTGTTCACAACCCGAATATGATCGTGTCAGTACCAAGCAAAACGGTAAGTTATATTACATTATTAACCGTTAACGATATATTTTATTAACAAGCGCATAACTAGACAGTTAAAATTTTAATAAGAAGGTTCTCATGTCAAATAAAACTCGTATCGAAGAAGACCTGTTAGGTAAAAGAGAAGTTCCTGCTGATGCTTACTATGGCGTCCACACTTTACGTGCAATTGAAAACTTCTACATCAGTGATCGTACCATCAATGATGTTCCAGAATTCATCCGCGGTATGGTAATGGTGAAAAAAGCCGCAGCATTAGCAAACAAAGAACTTCACACTATTCCTCGTGAAATCGCTGATACGATTATCAAAGCCTGTGACGTAGTATTAGAAACAGGTAAACACATGGATCAATTCCCAGTTGATGTATTCCAAGGCGGTGCGGGTACTTCATTAAATATGAATACCAATGAAGTTATCGCAAACATCGGTCTGGAATTAATGGGCCACCAAAAAGGTGAATACCAATACCTGAACCCGAATGACCACGTCAATAAGAGCCAATCAACAAACGACGCTTATCCTTGTGGTTTCCGTGTAGCGGTTTATAACTCTGTTATCAAATTAACTGAATCTATCGAACTGCTGAAAGCAGGTTTTGATAGAAAAGCAGTTGAGTTTAAAGACATCCTGAAAATGGGTCGTACTCAATTACAAGATGCTGTACCAATGACTTTAGGTCAAGAATTCCACGCTTTCTCTGTACTGATGAAAGAAGAAATCAAAAACCTGAAACGCACTGCTGAGTTACTGTTAGAAATGAACTTAGGTGCAACAGCTATCGGTACTGGTCTGAACACAGCACCAGGTTACCAAAAACTGTCTGTTGAAAAACTGGCAGAAGTAACTGGTTTAGCTTGTGTTCCAGCAGAAGACTTAATTGAAGCAACTTCTGACTGTGGTGCTTATGTAATGGTTCACGGCGCATTAAAACGCTTAGCTGTGAAAATGTCTAAAATCTGTAATGACTTACGTTTACTGTCCTCTGGTCCTCGTGCAGGTCTGAAAGAAATCAATCTTCCAGAACTACAAGCAGGTTCTTCAATCATGCCAGCTAAAGTAAACCCAGTTATTCCAGAAGTTGTTAACCAAGCTTGCTTTAAAGTTATCGGTAATGACACTTGTGTAACAATGGCTGCTGAAGCAGGTCAATTACAATTAAACGTAATGGAACCTGCAATCGGTCAAGCAATGTTCGAATCAATCTCTCTGTTAAGCAACGCTTGCCGTAACTTAGTAGAAAAATGTGTTGATGGTATCACTGCGAATAAAGACGTCTGTGAACACTTCGTATTTAGCTCAATCGGTATCGTTACTTATCTGAACCCATTCATTGGTCACCATAACGGCGACATCGTTGGTAAGATTTGTGCAGAAACTGGTAAGAGTGTACGAGAAGTTGTTCTAGAACGCGGTTTATTAACCGAAGAACAACTGGATGATATCTTCTCTATCGAGAACTTAAAAAACCCGGCTTACAAAGCAAAACGCTTCGATGATTAATAATTGTGTTTTATAACATGACACTGTTAAACATAAGAATGAGCTCTTAAAAATACAAGGCACGGACTCTTTAAGAGGCGTGCCTTTTTACTTGATTGTAAAAACAAAAATTTAACTTATCTTTCTCATTTTTTTAATTATCTCAAGGAGTAAACGCTATGTTAGCCGTAGAATTGATTATCGTTCTGCTGGCCATTTTCCTCGGTGCGAGACTTGGGGGAATTGGTATCGGGTTTGCCGGTGGTTTAGGGGTTTTAGTTTTAGCTGCTATCGGTGTTAAACCTGGTTCAATCCCTTTTGATGTTATCTCCATCATTATGGCTGTTATTGCCGCAATCTCTGCGATGCAGGTTGCTGGTGGTTTGGATTACCTTGTTGGCCAAACTGAAAAACTGTTAAGACGTAATCCAAAATACATCACAATTCTTGCGCCAATTGTGACTTATTTCTTAACTCTATTTGCAGGTACAGGGAACATTTCTCTAGCAACACTGCCAGTTATCGCAGAAGTTGCAAAAGAACAAGGCATCAAACCTTGCCGTCCTTTATCAACAGGTGTTGTTGCAGCTCAAATCGGTATTACTGCATCTCCTATCTCTGCTGCAGTTGTGTACATGGCATCAGTCATGGAAAACCCAGCAATGGTCGGTGAAGGTAATACAGTAAGTTACATCACTCTACTGTCTATCTTATTACCAGCAACTTTCCTTGCTATCATTCTGATGTCATTCATCGTGTCTTGGGTATTTAACTCAAAACTATCTGATGATGCTGTCTATCGTGAACGTTTAGAACAAGGTCTGGTTGAGTTACGTGGTAGCCAAGAACGTAGAGAAACATTACCAGGTGCTAAATCATCTGTAATGCTGTTCTTACTGGGTGTTGTCTGTGTTGTTACTTATGCAATCATCAACAGCCCAAGCTTAGGTATTGTGAAAGAACCGTTAATGAACACCACTAACGCTATTCTTATCATCATGCTGAGTGTTGCAACGCTTATCACTGTTTTCTGTAAAGTTAAAACTGATACCATCCTCAACTCAAGTACTTTTAAAGCAGGTATGAGTGCATGTATCTGTATTCTGGGTGTTGCATGGTTAGGTGATACTTTCGTTTCAAGTAACATTGATTGGATCAAACTGACTGCGGGTGATTTAATCACTGGTCATCCTTGGTTATTAGCCGTTATCTTCTTCTTCTGTTCTGCACTGTTATATTCACAAGCAGCAACAGCAAAAGCATTAATGCCAATGGCTTTAGCACTAGGTGTATCTCCATTAACTGCAATTGCATCTTTCTCTGCGGTTTCTGGTCTGTTCATCCTGCCAACTTACCCAACACTGGTTGCGGCAGTTCAAATGGATGACACCGGTACAACCCGTATCGGTAAATTAGTCTTCAACCACCCATTCTTTATCCCTGGTACAATTGGTGTGGTATTAGCTGTCGGATTTGGTTTCCTCTTCGGCGGTATGATCCTGTAGTTTGAAGTAAAAAATTAAAACATTGCAAAAAAGCGCCTAGCGCTTACAAGAAATAAAAAAACAAGAAAATACCCCGTCGCAAGATGGGGTATTTTCATTTTACCCTGTCGCCTCTTGCTTTCATTTTTAGTTAAAGTCTGCTAATTATGATGTTTTCGCGACAACGTGATTTAAGGAGATTTCCGTGCAACGTGAAGCATTATTAGACCACGTACTTATCAAGCTAGAGCAATACGGCTTAGCCGCAACTTTACCAGAGCTTCTTCAAGATTCGGGTATCAATGAATCTCAACTTCACCCATTTTGGCCTGATAGAGATGCCTTAATTTTTGATTGTCTTCGCCATCATGGGCAGCAAATTGATATTTGGCAACGCCAAGTGATGTTAGATGAAGAACTGACTATCGAACAAAAGTTACTTGCCCGTTATGATCAACTGGTCATACGTTTAGAGAAAAACCGTTTTCCTGGTTGTTTATTTGTTGCAGCATGTAGCGCATACCCTGATGAGCACTCTCAAATTCACCAATTAAGCCAACGTCAAAAGCAAAGCTCATTTGATTACTCTAGAACGCTACTACGCGAGCTTGATATCGAAGACAGCGAGTTAGTTGCTAAACAGATGGAACTCATCTTAGAAGGCTGTTTAAGCCGTTTAATGGTGAATCATCATGCTGATGATATTATTACAGCAAAATTATTGGCTGAGGATATTCTTAAGATTGCTCAATGCCGTAAAAATGGTGCATTAAGTTAGTTTTGAGTGTTGGAAAACGAGAAAAATGATCTGTTTTTTTGCTTGTACCCAATTTCTCTCTGCTGAGTAGCAAAAATCAAATTTAATCATCAAAAAAAGAGAAAGTTTTCTCTTTGATCTGCAAAAAAGTGAATATCTTTACTGATTGTTATTTAAGCGTTTTTTACTGAAAAATTGCTTATGATGAAAATTTAAACTCGAATAGAATAAAAAGAAAGCAAACAAACTTATTTTTGCATTTTTTATTAAAAAGACGTTGACGCATCACGCTGAATACGGTTTAATGCGCCTCGTTAGCCCGAATAGCTCAGTCGGTAGAGCAGGGGATTGAAAATCCCCGTGTCCTTGGTTCGATTCCGAGTTCGGGCACCATCTTTCATTTGTTCGTCAGTTAGTTAACTAACTGAGAGGGCAATCAAGAGCTGAAAATATAATTTGACACTGTCACTTTATGTTGGAACTCTTAAACTAAACAGTCTTGCTCAAACCAAGGCTGTTTTTTTTTATTTGTAACTTTTACTTTCTTTCCTAATCACTGTCAAATCTTGATACTCCTCCTGTTATTTTCATCACATCAATTCCGCTTCAAGTATATCTCGCAAATTATCAACACTTTCATCAATGTATTCTAATGTCGATGTAATACTGGCATGTCCTAACAGCCTTTTCACAACATAAAGATTACGTTCTGGTGATTGCATCATATGCGTTGCGACGGTATGTCGAAAACGGTGAGGTGATACAATGAAATTACATTCCGCTGATAAGCGTTTGAAAAATGAACGTAACGGGTATTCTCCCATCGTCTTTGGATGTTTCTTTCTTTTCATTAAATCAAACCATCCAACATTGAATACTTGATCTGTCAGTTCTACACCTACCTTTTGTGCTTCTTTCACTAAATTTTCTAGTGATGGGTATAATGCGGAAACAATCGGTACCCGATGTTCACGGTGATTTTTAGCGCCCTCCTCACATAGATGGATCCACTTCTCTTCAAGATTAATATCCCCCAACCTAATATGCAGAAGTTGCCCTTGGCGAATGGCGGTATAACGAAATACGTTCATTGCCGTCATCCAAAACCACGCTGGATATAATGCATTTTTTCGCCCATCACACACGTAGCCATAACCTTGCTTTTCTTCAAGTTCTAGATAGTGTGTCATTCGACGGTACATATCATCCATCTGTGATTTAGTCAGAACTTTTTTCTTTTTGGCCCCTGCACGAACCACCGTACCATTAAAAGGATTCTTTTTATGGGGTAATAATTCTTGTTCTATTCCAAAATTAAACAATGCTCTCATATGAGTCACTTTATTGTTCCATGTTCTACTTGAGCGCTTATTGTCACCTAAAACAAGATGTCGCCATTGTAGAACTGTTAATTGATCAATCTGAGCAGGATTTAACGAGGTAAATTCTTCAAATGTACGAAGAACCTTACGATAACTTCTCATTGTCGTAGGACGTAATAATTTATAATAAAAATACTGCTCAATAAGAAACTCAAAAGTGATGTCATCCATAACATGCTCATTTACAACAATCAGTAAAACACGACAATGGGTGCTGTTATCGCTGATACAAAACGAACAAACCATCAAATAACAACCATAAGACTTTAAATGATGACTTTTTTGTTGCTCCTGTTTAAAAGTCATACCATTACCTTATCAAGAGGTTCCACTCCATTAAGAGTACGTAACCATCTAGGTGCTCGCATTTCAGCAACAAAGTAATTAATTAAATCATTCAATAACCAAATAAGACTTTTTCCTTTCTCATTTGAGAAACCTAACTCTGCAAGAAATTGAGTCAGCGTAATGCAATGCTGGCAAAGCTCAGTACATTCAAAATCAAAACGAGGAAGGCTTGGTGGTATTTTATTGGCAATAAAACACTGCACCAAATGAGGAGGAATAGGCTCATCTAATGTAGATTGCAAGAGTGTTAAACAGACGTTAAGACGGCAACATAACGCCATTTTAATGGAGAGTTCTTCGCTATTAATTAATGCATCTACAAATTTGTCACAATAATCAACGAGTGTTGTGAAATCTGTTGTGGAATCGAACTGAATAGTAAGTAATGGATGAGTTGGATTAAGGGTCATTGCCATATTTAGGCATCCTCTGGTAGATTAGAGCAATCCACCACTAGAGAGGCTAATCTCGATGGAGGTGGAGTCGAACGGAGTTAGCCTTACCGGTTCTACCAGATACCGGCGCATCTGATGATGCCCCCGCTCGACCCACCATTGAGATGCGATCAAGCGTACGATATGAAAATATACCGCTGGTAGAGTTTTTCAGGAGGCTAATCCCGACACCTGATTTTGCAGGTGCGAGTGAAAGATACCGTGATTAATCAATGGGAGCAAGACTGTTTTAGTGGAGTTACTATTATTATTTTCTATCGCTGATGGATATTTCACCAAACAATTTAATAAGCAAATGTCACATTGCAAATTCATTGTAAAATCTTTATACAACAACCAGTAATGGATTTTCAGCAGGCTTATTATTGCTTGTGAATATTTTATTTGCTGGAATTAAATAACCACTTAATTTTTTAAATTGCCCTTCTAATAATTCATTTTGAAAGAGCTGACAAGTAAACATATTGCCTCGATCATCACGATGATATTTCAGTCTCTCAAACGCTTTTTGAAGCTTACTTTTATCTTGTTTAGGCAATTTCATTTCAGCTAAAAACACATAAAAAATATTGGGAGTAACGATAAAAATATATCCTGCAATAATATGCATTTGTGCATTAGGTTGATTTATAGAGAGATAACCATTTACACAACCCTCAATGAGCCACTGCCAAAAGACATCACCCATATCGATGATTTGATTATCAGTAGGGGGTAATTGCATTTCTGGTATAACGGTTAGTTCTCTTTTTTCTAGAGATATACTTTCTGATAATACATCGCTTTCAGGCAATGATATCTCACATTGAAATGGTGCAAGTGTTAAAGCAATCGCTTTAGAAACAATTTGGTCTACGATACCTGTTTGTTCTCTAAACCCTGTTAAATACATTGATAGCGCCTCAAGCGCTTTAGGATGTTGGCTTAACCAATTTATTGCATCTGATGGAATTATTTTCCATGCGAGCATCGCGCCAAAACATCTCATTTGATTTTGTGATATTTCAGAGATAAATCGAAATCGATAAGGCTCCGTTAATGCCTCCTGCAATGGAAACCATCGTTTTCCACTTTTGAATTCAACCTCAAAATGACATAAGTATTCCACACAAGAAAACAACGAGGCATAAACGATAACTGCGTGCCATACAGTACCTTGCTCAGCTTGCTCTTCTGGTGAGGCACCAATTGGAAGCATGTAATTTTTAGACAAATTAGAGGCACATGTTACAACTTCAAGCATGTAATCAGTCATTCCACCTAAATAGTTATAGGCTCCCTTTTCACTTAATGGGAACTGTTGCATTAAGAAAACACATTGCTCTAATGGTGTTTTATAGAGTTGAGTATAAGCTTCTTGAGATAAAAAAGATGAATTCCAAAGTGACTTTAATAATTGTTGACGATGAGATGATAAGAGAAGATCATTTAACGATCTTGGTAAAATAGTGTTTGATGAAATTTCTGAATTTATTCCTTTTTTAATTCTTTTGAATAAACCTATTCGCTGAAAACATAATTTCAGATTTAACATATAAAACTCCATTTATGATAATAAGCTTTAATAAAACAAATAACATCATTAAATAAAAAATTCTTATATTTAATATAAAAATTAATCCATTATTAAATTCATATTAAATACTATTTTTAGCCTATTTTCTTTTAATTAAATTACGATAAATTCACAGGATAGAGCACGCGGAACAGTATGAAGCTACTTGTTTTTTGACTCTGTTAGCGAAAGATAAAAAGGCTTCCTAAAACGGAAGCCTTTTTCGATCTATTGTCATTATATTATTTAGCTAAATAATAATTATTTTTTATTCGTATTTAATATTAAATACTCAAATGCCTCCTTGGCATATCTCGCTGCTCTAAATATGGCTTTATGATCTTCTTTAAGTATTTTTAACCATGATGCAATATAATTTTCATGTTGAAAATGACCTTGAATACCTAATTCAGCACATAAAAAAGCAGATCCAATTTCTGCAATAAGTTCCTCAAAAGCATAAACTGGGTTACTCATTTTCTTAGATAATGGAGTTATTATTCCTTTTCGAGCAAGTCTTGAAGTATGCCCCGTTGAATGCACCAATTCATGAAGTAATGTGCAATAGTAATCTTCCACTGAATGAAACTGCCCCATTTCTGGGATAACAATATGATCATTTTTCGTATGATAATATGCACAATCCTGATAACTATGTGTCACGGGTATACCACTACTTATCACCACACTCTCAGCTCTACCAATACGTTCAATATCAGGAAGAACTGGCTTTTTAGAATAAAATGTCTCTGGCAAATTTTCACATTGTTCAATATTAAAAAGATGGAAACGTGCCATAAAACAGCGTGATGAATGAGTTAATTTATCTTCAGTCTCACTGTCAGTGCTATCTTCGGTGAAAGGTTTAAATAACGTGACTAATGTGGATTTTTCGCCTCTGCGAACGCTACCTCCTGCACATTTTGCTTGATTAAAAGTCAGCCATCGATTTGAATTAACCCCTTTTTCAATCGCTCCTATCCATAACAGCATGACATTAATACCACTGTAATGTCGCCCCGTTGCTGCATTAACAGGTAGCCCTTCATTTTCAGTATCCCAAGTTTTACGCCAAGGTTCTGTTCCTTTTTCTAATGCTTCAATAATCTTATTTGTCACTATGTGATAAAGATCGTTTTGCTGTGAGGATGTACGACCTATTAATTCCTTTTTCATAGGCAATTCCTGTTAAGAAAAAGGGAATTGCCACCAAATGGGGAAGCAATTCCCATTTGGGTTGAAATAAAGAAAGTTGATTTAATTAATGTACAATCGCCCTAAGGCATTTCTTTCAGATTGCAGAAATATTGGCTGTTGTTATAAACAACGAATTAACGGGTAAACGTTATTAATTTAATGTGCGATAAACAAGTATGTTTTATTGATCATTAATATTAAGTTTATTGTAGACACGCTCAACATAACGCCCTCGCCCATCACCATGACCTAAATCCATGGATACCATTGCCTTAGCTTCGTCATCGCTCATTCCATTACTTTTATGATACTCCATTGCATTTACTGCCCACGCATAGCGCAAGCTATGGGGCGCATATTTACCTGTTAGCCCAGCATTTCTGACAACATTTCGATAGCGATCTATGGCAGACTTTAAATCGGGTTTATCAATCAATTTACCGTTAGATTGAGCAGTTAAATTCAACGCTTGATTGATGGCATATAACATTTTGTCACGATCAATAATTGTCGTATCTCTAGGCCTTCCCCCTTTTGTACCAAAAACAATACAAACACTTTTCTCACCTTGTAGCAGAGCGCGTTGCCATGTTTTTAATGACTTTGCTGACTGTATCGCCTCTTCAGTACGTAACCCGAAATAACGTGCTAATTGCATGGTCATTGCAACCCCCATATCTTGCTTTTCTGCATGATAAAAAGCAGATAAATACCGTTCTTCGCTAATAGCCACTTTCGTGCCATCACGGCTCGCATTTGATAAACCAAGCGCATGATTACTGAGTTTTTCATGTCGAGGTGAGGCAAGCTTTGTTCTGCCAGCAACCGCTAAAATATTTCTAATGCCTGCCATTTCGTTTTGAAGTGTTCTTTTTGAAATGCCTTCTTCCTGCCGGCTTTTTATATAAAATTCTATATGGTTTGTTTTGATATGTTTTACATCACGAATTTGAATATTCAGTTTTCCCATTCTATCTGCAAAGCGAGAGGCTATTTTCAAACGATCAGCAACAGTTTTAAAACTCCCTCCACCTTGTTTTGCTAATGTAGTTAATTGTTTGTTGAATTTGGACAAATAAGCCCTCCACAATCATATTTTTATATATAAAACAAAATTCCCTGACGGCATGGTTATATTTTACTTTAGCGGGTATCTGTGCATCAGGGCGACAATAAGTTGAGTTTTTACGAGGCTCCCCAGCTCTCAGAGCTGTTCGCGGTATAAACCGTCCTGATAAATAAAATCAGACTGCCTCCATCTATCAGCTTTCGCTGATATTGCCATCGATACCGAGCTAATTTCTCTTTTAATTTTTCGAGTGAGTTGTCCTTAATATTGTCACTACGAGTGTGTCAGGCTGTAGTTATCATTGAAAAAGTAGATGCCATAAGCCAAAGCGTGCTGTTTGCGCGTAGCGTCACTTGGTATCGCTTACGCTTTTACACAAGTGACGCTGCCTCGTTCCTGTCGCTTAATAAGCTTTTGCCCTTTTGCCTATGCCTTTTATTACATTAGGCATAGCGACGTGCCTCAAATAGTGCAGGTGGCATCTTCATTATTTGTACTATCTTGCGGTTATCACCCAAAGGTATCATCTCTCAGATAGTGATGATGTTAGCTTGCGATTGCCCTAAGGCGCTTCTTTCAAATCGCGAGTGCAATAATGAGCACTGAAGCATTGGCTGTTGTTAAAAACAACGAGGTAATATTTGAAGAGTAAACGATAGGAATACTTAGTAGGTAGGTTAAATTATTTTCTTAATATTTTATATTAACCTTAGTAAAAAACATCAATTAAATATTTCAAACAAAATTATATATAAAAAAATAATAACAATAGAACATATTCACTTAGTTTATTAAATATTAACTCAAACTTCCTCTTGAATAATTATTTATTAATGTTAAAAATAAAATCGATGAATTTATTCTATTTTATCTATCCATATAAAAATTTATATTAGAGGTTTTATGACAGATATTAATGAAACGAAAAAAAAGAGTTTTTGGTTCTTTGATGGATCTGATTTCTTCGAGTTTTTAAGAAGAACGATATCTTTAATTTCCCCCTCTATGGTTGTTGTCTTTATGCTATCTCTTGGCGCTTTATTTAGTAAAGACAAATTCGGAAGTGATTCATATCAATATAAAATCCTTATAGGCGGTGTAGTCGTCTTTATTACGCTAATTATTTTAGCTATTTTTCACGATTTACATAAAAATTACAGCAAGGTGAATGTTAATTACCTATGCAAAGTAATTATTGGAATTGCAACTATGTATTTATGCGGTGCAATCATTTATGTTGGTGTTATTAATGCAGCAAGTATGTATTCTTTAATAAAGAGTTAGTATCTATAAGTTCATTATGATTAATTTTTGTGTAGGTAATAATGGAGCTAAGTAATTATATTATTTTACTTTTTGCTCCATATTATTCTGATAAATTAAATAATTATTTTTTCATAATACCCTTTTTAACCACATTCAGCATTGCAGAGCCACCTTGAGCACCAGCTTGTTGTATACCTTTTGAACCACTTGAAATGGCTGAAGACACCGCAAATCCAAGATTTACTCCACTCCAACTTACAGCACCAAACCAAAAAAGCGGTAATACGACATACATAGCGCCGAGCACTAAATTCATGATCCAACTATCAGAACCGGTACTTGCTAACCAAATATTAAAATCACCGCGATACCCTTTGTAACTCGCATACAGTAATTCAATCAATTTATCGTCTAACCAACTGGCTAATGCCCACCAAAACGGCACAAATAGCCATGCAAACATCACAAAAGTAAGTGTAATAATTATTTTGGGCTCATAGACACCTAGCAACAGAATCAATGGAATGATGATAATCAAAGCCATTAGTAAAATCGCATGGATCATCGGTAAACCTTGGCGTAATGCGTCAAAAGCAGGTAGCTGTGTCGTTTGAGCTAAGAATGTCCCTAAACTACTGATAGCCTGCTTTATTCCTGTATCAATACTTGTGCTTTGCCCTTGCTGGTTCCCCATCATATAAGTGTTACCACTACTGGCTAAATGGATACTTTGAGGGCTCACCAACCAACGTAATAATCCCTCCTCCCAGTTATCAGGTGACTTGGCTTTCATCATATTAATGGTGCGTGGTTCAAAGTGAGTCAATAAACGCTTTTTTAAGCCTTCAGTCGTAGCATTCCACCATGCTTTGCACGTTGGATAACCACCACGACTGACATTGGCATATCCACTATCTCGATTTTCATTATAGGACCATGCTTGTTGGG
The DNA here is from genome assembly GCF_023100685.1 of Proteus vulgaris. Lineage (NCBI taxonomy): Bacteria > Pseudomonadati > Pseudomonadota > Gammaproteobacteria > Enterobacterales > Morganellaceae > Proteus > Proteus vulgaris. Next base: position 3,773,896 of record NZ_CP090064.1, read on the forward strand.
GAAATGTTGCAGTGTAGTAATCGTAATAGCCGATTGTATTCAAAAAATAATCAGAGCCAATCCAATTAGCACCCTTCATTATTTGAGGTGATAATCCAGAATGAAGATTTTTTAACTTATAATACGCTTTGGCATAGCATTGAGTCGCAAACTCTTGTACTTCTTGGCGAAGAATAGGATCTATTAATTGAGTGTTCTGTACTTCAAAACGTAGCAAGCGAAAATCATTACTACAAGGAATAGTCGCGATAGTTGCATGCGTCACGCCTTTAGATAGCGAATGAACTAAGTACCACCACAAAGGCACTTTTGCCGTTTGGCCATTTAATTCTGCTATTAACGCGCCATACCCTGAATCTGCGGGTTTCGGCACATTAATACTACATTGTGTTGAGCGAGTACGGTCAAAATGTAATGTAGAAACATTGATTTCCCACAGAGGAACTGCGCAAAATATCATCACAACAAACGCAACATAGAGCGTATTTTCCATACGTGATAATACTAAAATCCCTTTATTACCTTCATCCTCTCCCTCTTCTCGTGCTTTTAACCAAATCCCTGCAATTTTAATCGCTAATGGAAGGGCAAAAAGACCTGTTGTGGTGATGAGCATCCACAATGAATTATTAATCAGCCATGCCATAAAAAGTAATACAAGCTCAAGATAACTCTCTGTCGTCATCTTAATGATCTACCTTCTGATTTAACTGATGGATTGCCTTATCACTTTGTATGGTGGGCTGATGGACACCATTTTCAGCATCACGGCTCTCTTGTCGGCTCAACACCATTAACAACGTGTTATTGCTGATAGCTTTACGAATTTCCATTTCATTTTTTAATGCCAGAATTTCTCTATCGAGGAAAGCAAGGCGACGATCTGTTTCTTCTAATGCTATTTTATGCTCAGCTACATGAGGTTCTGATTGCCCTGCAATCAGCATTCTTCGCATACCGAATGCCGTTGCAATGGTATCTGACATCGCCAATTCACCAGCCAAACGTTGTACTAATGCCACATTATCAGGATCCTCTTTTAGCGCTTGAATAACGCCTCTTGATACCGCTAAATCGCCTGTTTTTAATTGTGCTAAATTTGTCGAATTTGGTTTTAAATGCCCATTCACAAACTTAATTAATAGAGCCATATTCTCTTGTGTGATTTCTTCAAGCATTGGTGAGAACCCAACACCTACCGTTGATGTACCTGATTTATTTTCTTCGCCTCCGCTACGACATTCTTTTGTTTCAGAACAAGTGCGGATCGCCCTATCTCCCAATACACTCACAACGGCTTTGGCAGCTTCGTCACTGGTTTTATAACGTCGGCAAAGAGAGCCTTTGCAAGCAGACTCATTAACTGGATGATGGCTTGTGATGGGTTGTTTATTCAAAATATTAAAACCAGCTTTTGCTAAATCATAAGTAGGCTTAATCGCAGGTTGACCGATACCGCCTCGTTTTTTACCACCAATCCATCTAATCCCTTCTTTTCCTGTTGAGGTTTTCAATTGATTATCGGCACTGACTGCATCTGATGTGGTTGCGACAACTCGTTTAAACTCTTCACCAATAGCAGACTGCGTCCATTGATTTGAATAGGCATAATCCGCCATTTTCTGCGACATTTTTTGGCAATTGAGTTGAGCTTTATCAAATGAGACACTGGCTTGTAATACACCATTAGTTAGCAACTCATAAAGACCAGGATTAGCACGCTGAATAATCATGGCTGGTAAGCTAGCAACGGCACCTGTGGCGCTATTAATGACATTACTCATCATATCTTTAAAGCCACGCGTGGCACCGTTTAACTGATTCTTAACTGTGGTGTTGATATCAAAATTACCGCACATTAAATCACTATTCCAACCCAGACCAATACTGAGTTTTTGCATATTACTGTGACTCGGCGGTTGTGAAATCACCGTTCCACCGCCTATGGTATAAAATAAGTAATCACTGATTGCCCCCTTCATGCCTTTACTTGAGTCAGTGCTAACAACATGGCTATCAACTTCAAAAGTAGCGATAGCAGGAAAACTCAAGGCAAAATATCCCACCACAACACAGCTATAAAGCCAGCTTTTATCTTTCATACACATTCCTTGTTATTGAAAATTAAAGCTATACAGAAAAATTTGGCCTCGTCGTTTACAACACTTATAAGGTTGCCAAAGTGCCCATGCATAACCGCCGTCACTAGCAATAGGTTGAGCATTATCAGGAAAAGTAGAACAAGAAGAGGAAACTGAAGGTGAAAGTCTTTGCCATTTATGATTGCGAGTGCCTGTATTTTCAGTAACAGACTCTGGCGCCCAATATCCATGATAAGAATGGCTTATTAACGGTTGATAAACATGAAGCTGTCCTGTTCGTGACACAATATCAACAGCTCTTTGAGCCATAACCGCTGAGGCTTTGTAATCATTTATTTGTGTCACAAAACCACTGCGAGGATAAATATTGCCCCACATATTGCCTTTAGCTGTGGAGCCTATTTCACGTATATTTGGGATCAGCGCTTCGGGATAAAGAGATTCAGGCAAGCCAGAACGCCACATCAATCCATCGAGTGTACTGAGAAAATAAGGCATAAAAGCTTTAATTGGGCTAGAGCAAGCATAATTTATTTGCCCCATAAATTGCCCAAATATAGGAGACGCTAATGCAGGATGCCCAATCACATCCACGTTTTTAAAATATAGGTTATTTTTATTTCTCGCTCGTTTTTGTTTATTGGCTCCGCCACCTTCAGCAAAGCCCGATATTCCTGCTCCTAAAGGTGATATTTCAGTCCATGGATTGCTCCCTGTTTGGTCGTAACTAGAAACAACTGCATTAGGAATATAGTGACTCACTTTTATCGATGTTTTTACTGAGCATCCAAATGGTGTGCAGAAGAGCCAGTAACAGATCCCCACAATTTTGTATTCCAAACAATGTGGTGATAATGCACTTGCAATAATTTGAGCTGAGTTAATCGCATTTGCTGATATAGGTTGAAAAGAGAGACAAAGCGCAAAAACACTACATCGCTTTAATTGCCTCATTATTGATGTTCCAAAAATTCAGTGAAATACTTTTCAGCCAGAACAACATCTGTTGTGCCATAAACCACATAGCGATCATCAAAAACAACCGCAGGATATTTCGCGAGTTTTAATGCATAAGCCTGAAGAACACCTTGATAAGCTTGCGTGATTTGTTGCTGTTTTTGTTGCCAATCTGCTGACTGAATAATACTTCTCACTTGCTGCTCTGCTTGCTTAGGATCACGCGATAAATCATTAAATAATTGTTTTTGAATAATATTAGGTGCATCCAAATAGATGATTTGACTATCTTTTGTATTAAGTAAAGGCGTGTTGCTATCAGTGTAGATTATTGTTGATGCAACTGATTGAGTTGAAAGCACTAATGATAGAATTAATAATTTTGGTGGTTTCATAAAGCACCCTGTAAAAAGAAAAGGTATAGGGTGCTTTGAATTGGCAGGAAATGCAGTGAAGAAGTGTTAATTGGGGAATAATAGATTTACTTATACTGAAGAAAGTGAACCTAACAATATTATATGCTTTATAAATTATAAACAGAGTTTCTTCCCTAACTTCTTAAAATAAAATTATTAAAGTCTTTTACTTTTCTAACCATATGAAAATAACACCATAAAGTATAAGAAGAATAATATATATATTGAATGCTAACTAAAGTTAATCCTCCCAAAAAAAACCAGTCCAATAAAGATTTTGGAAACTGCTTTTCACTAACCACAAAAAATGTAGCTCCACATCCAAAAATAATACCTAACATAAGGACAATGATAGGAATTATAATCATCTTAGTTTTTGTTTTGACATTGAAATCATTATAACTATAAAAGTCTTTTAATAAAAACATGGAATTACAAAATTTAATATTTTTCAATTTATTAGAGATAAAATACTTTAAGATATAATCATTTAACAAATAGTTTGTTGACATTTTATAATCTAATAACATCAATTCTTGCTTATACTTATCTAAAGGTTCATGCTCATCAGCGCACTCTTTTAGATATGTTATAGCCTCGGATTTTTCTTTGTTGGATAACGAAAAAAATGTATCAAAAAATAATACTTTTTTAAAAAATGGTAATAATGGTATAAGAATTTTAAACCCGCTTAATATAGAAGAAATATCCATAAAAACTCCTTTTTTAAATTTTGGTTTATTAAAAAATACTTACTAGAATTAGTAATTATAGCCAAATAAAAAAGTTTTTATAAATATAGATTGAAGAAAGATTCCTGACTCTCTAGAATAAAGTCAACCGGTAGGGTTAATGGAACGGCTTCCATTCCTGCGACGCCTTAAGTGGTATAGCCGAAAATTAAAGTTTATGAAAAAGAACCCTAGTGGTTCTTTTTCTGTATGTGCTGTAAATTATGTTTTCCTCTTTGTCATTACGCTTTGCTTTCATACATACAATCCCCTCTTAACTAGTTAGTAACGTTTCCAAACTATTCCATTGATATTAAAAAAACAAGTAAATTATTGAGCATAAGAACAGATCTTGAAGTTTATATTGAGATAACCAAACTTTAAGCTAGTATTGTTTAATCATTTAATTTTTAGATAGTTTATCACCAAGTTTTGGTATTTGTGATAAGACTTACTTTTAGTCAAGGATAAGGAACAAACATGACTTTTTGGGAAAAGATAAAAAAACGATTTCCAGCAAAAAAGAATGATATTTCAGATGATGAACAACAAGGTGATTACAATACTCTAACCCCTAAAATAATTACTGATGATACTGTCAAACCCTATTTTGAAGCCTTAGATTTCGCCTTTTCTAAAAAAGATGTAAAAAATATTGCAATAACAGGGCCTTATGGTGCTGGAAAAAGTACTGTTATTTTGTCCTATCTGAAATTTAGAGATAAACAAAATTTTATTAATGTATCTTTAGCTGATTTTTCCATCTCTGGTAAAAATGATCCTGAACCTCCTGAAAATACAGAAATAGAGCTAAGTATACTTCAACAAATTCTATATAAAGAAAATAAAGATAACCTACCCGATTCACGTCTTGACCGGATTCAAAATAGAAACAAAAAACATATTTTTTCTTTATTTTTTAATACGACATCTATAATTATTCCTTTGATAATATTATCAATATCTTTATTCCCCAAAAAAACATTAGCTTGGTTTAATATTAATGAGGTTATTATTAATAGCATTATAAATGCTTACCCTGAACGACTAGTTATTAGCCTCCTAATAGGATTAGTTTTTATTTTTTGTGTTGTACGGAGTGCATCTAAAGCCGGCATATTCGACAAAAAAATTAAACTTAGCAAAATAGCTTTTTTACAAGGTAGCGTTGATCTCACCTCTAATGAACAACCATCCCTGCTAAATAATTGCTTAGACGAAATCGTCTATTTTTTCTCTCGTTCAAAGTATAAGATTGTTATTTTTGAAGACCTCGATAGATTGGGAAATACTGAAGTATTTATAAAATTAAGAGAAATAAATCAGATTATTAATAATAATATTTCAACTAATCCAGTCAGATTTATTTATGCTTGTCGTGATGATATTTTTCTCGGTGCGGATATTAAAACTAAGTTCTTTGACTTTATTTTACCTATTATTCCTATAATGGATTCTAGTAATGCTTATACATTACTAAAAAATAAATTAAATGACTTCCCTGAAAATAAACAGTTAGTTTTAAAGCGAATGTCTGCGTATATTAATGATATGAGATCGCTTCAAAATATTGTTAATGAATTCAATTTATTTAAAAATGTTGTCAATAATACTAAAGATCAAGAGAAGATCTTTGCTTTAATATTTTATAAAAATATTTATGCACAAGATTATAATCTTGTAGATAAAAGACATGGTGTACTCTACTCCCTTATTCAAGATTACCGTCTTTATAAACTACATAAAGACCATTTTGGTTTACTTGATAGAAAATTAGAAGAGCTTAACGAACACTTAATAGCCATAAAAAATGAATCTGCAACTTCCGATATGGAAATACGCAAACAAATTATTAGTAAATTTATCTCGCCTGAACTTTGGTCATTAATTCATTTTGCTAAAAGAAATAAACATTATAGTCAAGATTATGATGAGTATTCAGCAGAAAAGTTCTATAAAGAAGAGCAAGATTTTATTGATTTTTTTAATTGTAACGAACCATTATTTATAGGATACGAGTATCACAGTGGATATGGTAGAGATAATAATTTTGTTAAAATTGAAACATCCTCAGTGATTGATGACTATTACCTGAGAATTGAAGTCATTAAAAATGACAAATTAGAAGAATATAGAAAGACAGTAGAAGAAATCAAAGTAACTAAAGAAAAAATTAAAACTAGAAATTCAATTACTTTAGCTAAATTATTAGAATTAATTGGTTTTGAACAATTCGAAATTATTGCTGAAAGTTATATTGAAAAATGCAATATTCCTGAAATTATTGACCCTGAACAATTAAAAGCGCTCAAAAGTGGATTCAACTTTGGTGGTTTTGAAGCTCTCTACCACCTGCTCACTAATGGTTATATCATGCAAGATTACATGATGTTTCGCTCCATTTTCCATCAGGGCTCTATATCTATTAACGATAATGATTATATCCAAGAGGTAGGTCGTTATATTAACTTTAAGGAAATTAATGAAAATTATTTCTTAGATAACTCAGAAGATGTTCTAGTAGAATTAATTGAACATAATTATTTTTATCGTTCTGGAGCGCTTCATTACCAAATTATAACTTTATTATTAGAGAGCAAAGATTATAAAAAAAGAGCACTCTTATCTTCGATGATAGATATTATTTTTACATATTCATCAAAAGATATTTTAGAAATATATTCTATATTAGAAGATAAGTTTACAGATTATAAAAACTTTATAAATTTCATTATTTTCTCTCTAAAAGAAAATAGTTATTTAGACAAAATGATTACCGTAATTGAAGATCATGAGCAAAACCATACATCTATTTCAATAGCAACTAAAATGATTGCTTTGGTATCACCTGATATTTCAGAAAATGAAGAAAAATATCACAAATTTATTATAAATCAAGGATTTAATTTGATATCAAATGTGGAAGAAGAACACCTTCAATTGTTTCTTGATAATATAAAAAAACTTAAGGTGATTTATAATGATATTTCTATACCTATAACACCTAATGAAACTATAGCATTAGAATTTATTGCTAAAAATAATTTATATAATCTTGATAAATCCAGTTACCGAATCATTGTTGCTGGATTACTACAAGATAAAAATATCTCTTGTGAGCAGGTTGATGAGCATCCTTGGTCATTGATAAATGATGAAGAATTAACTGATGTTAAATCTTATGTAAATGATAATATTAATACTTTCGTATCAGAAATTTTTATACATTCTAAAGAAAATAGTGAATCAATTGTTTCTATTCTTACTCATCCAGATCTTGATAATAGTCTTAAAGTTAAAATACTTGAGGAAATGCAATTTACTATAGATAATTTACGTAAATTCCCAAAAAAAATAGACACTGAAAATAGTGATAATATTTATTCTTATCATGACCTTTTCTTTCATCATAATCATGTTACACCTAGCTGGAAAGTGTTATTAGATTATATCTATGAAGATTGCAATTTAGATGTATTAACTCAATATATTGAAGAACATGCACAAATTCTAAGCTATGATGAAATAGATCTGATTGAAGGGGACAATTATGACCTTTTATATATGAAAGTTATTTGTAATGATAACATTAGTGACAATGCATACAACTTAGTATTAAAACCTGTTTATATAAATACTCATTCCTGGGATGAACAACTAAGCTTAGCTAATTTCCTACGGTTAATAGTGAATAACAAAGTACCGTTAAATAATGAATCTTATAAAAATGCAATACAATGCTTTTCTCCAAATGAGAGTAAAGAGAATATAGAATCTTTTATATTATGGCTTTCTAAATTTAAAGAAGTATTATTTTCAGACGAAAATTATTATTTATTTTATGAACAAGATAATGAACTCCTCGAAAGTATGTTGATTGCTATTAATGATTCCAATCTATTTTCAAACTCAGAAAAAGCATCATTATTATATAAATATCGTGAAGAATGTCATGAATCATTCATTGACGAATTAGATATCACTAATGAAATATTAATATCATTAATTAAATTATCAAATAATGATAATTTTTCTATTAACCTAATAGTACGATTAATAAATAACAATTATAAGGATAGAGAAGAAATCGCTAACCTTGTGGATAAGCTTCAAGAAAAAGAATTTAATAAAATATTTAATCAAAAAACTGCAACTTTGAATTTTAACAATAACCAAGATGCAGAGTTACTATTTTCCACCTTAGAAAAAGAAAAACTAATCAAGAAATGGATATCAAGGAATGAAGGGAAATATTATATTGAGTGTATTTATGAAGAAAAATAAATAATTTTTAATTAAAAAATATAAAAGGGTGAGTCAATATGATTCACCCTTTAATTATCATTTAAGTTTTATAACTTAAATGCTTTATCTAACCAACTGGTTATTTTTCCTAGATTTTCAAACAAAATAGTTTGTCTAGAAATTTGAACCCTCGTTGGCTGATATAATGTTGCATGAGATGCTATTAAATCAACATAAAGCTGTTGAAGTTCCTTCATGAATTCTATTTGCATTTCTTTGCACATATGTATCTCCTTATTTTATTGTTCTTGCCCAAACGCTAACAGTATTTTTAATATGATTGATTATCTATTAAATTCATAATTATAAAAATGAAAATTTACTGAGGGCTTTTTATGAAGTGATTAAATACTATATCTATGCAATAAATTTGCATAAAAATAGTATTTCTTTATAACTTTCAAAATTCAGATATATTTAAACTTTAATTATTGTAATTTTTATCTTCACATATAATAAGAAAACCTGAATAAATATTATTTTATTATTTATTCAGAGTTATATTAGTTTACTAATGCAATCACTTCTGATATTTATATTATACCACATAATCATAATTTAATTCACATATTTGTACATTATTTAATAATACCCACTATCAACAATCCCCCTCACCTCATCCAGCCTAACCGCTATCCGTTTAGCTGCTTCTAGTTCACTAATGCCATGCTCTACCATCAGTTCTTTTCGCTCTGCTTTTTCCTCTTTCTCAGTCATACCTAATGCAAGGTATAGACTTGGAGGAACGGCACGAAATAGCGCTTCAATACGACTGGCTAGGACAACGCCTTCTGTATAACAACGGGGGGTTTTGGTTGCTGATAACAACATGGCTTTTTGTTCTTGTGTAAGTTTTTTAAATCGGGCGATTTCTTCAACTTCTTCAGGTGGAATCACTAAACACAACCACCACTCAATCATATTCAACATCTTCTTTGACGTAGACGGAAAATCCTCTAAATTTTGAGTCGCTAGCCATAACCATGCACCCAATTTACGCCACATCTTAACGACTTTAACCACGTAAGGAGCAAGTAATGGGTTAGTGGTGATCATATGGGCTTCATCCGTAGCAAAGACAATTTCTCGTTCTAAAAACTGATCACGTTCTGCAATATTATTAATGGTGTTGACTAATGAGGTATAAGCAACGGCTAAAGGGGCTTCATAGCCTTCTCTGGCTAATGTACCAAGGTCAATTAATGTTACGTCAGCTTCTGACCAATGTTGTCCTTCTTGGTTAAATAACTCCCCCAAAAAACCTTGCATAAATACACTGAGCGATTCGCCCATATTTTGGGCTCTTGCTCGTCGAATATCAGGGCGATCTTTATCTTTCGCAAAGGCATAAAATGTATTTTGCAAATCGGCGGTAATCATCTGCCTACCTTCATTCCATGCATTGTTGGCACTCACTAAAATGGCTTCTCGCATCATGCCTCTATCTGCACGTTCTAGCTTTGCTTCTTCTTTGGCTTCACCACCGGTTATCATTAATCGAGCAACAATTTCGAGTTCGCCTAAAATATCTCGCTCATCTATTTCGTCGGTTTCATCTGCATCAATAACCTCACTCAGCTCATCTTCATTAATAGGCTTAGTCGTGGATTCAATAAGCTTATAAGCGTCAGCAAAAGGCGCTAATGAAATCCCACAACCCGGTTTAATGCTAAGTTTATTCACACTCAAACCCAACTCAGCACAATAATCAGCAAATAACCCAAATGAATTTCCTGCTTCTGCAATAAATAAGCGAGGTCTATGAACCGCCATAAGTTGAGTAAATAGACTATTGAGTGTTGCGGACTTGCCTGAACCCGTAGGACCGAAGAGTACCAAATGAGCATTTTTAGAACGATCAACACTATTTAAAGGATCAAAAGTCAGCGGTGCACCACCACGATTAAAAAAGGTAAGTCCTGCATGACCAGTTCCTGTGTCACGACCAAAAACAGGTAACATATTGGCGATATGTTGCACAAAAGTCAGTCGGGTATACCAATGCTTTTTATCTAATTCAGGATCAAAGCACATAGGTAAAGCACGAAGATAGGCGTTTAATGGCGCAATATCATAGTCAGGTTTTATCGGTTGTAGCCCTGCATTTAGCAATACGGCAGTTAAATGGCGTTGATGACTGTTGAGCTCTTTTAGTGTCGAACCTGATAAATAAAACGTCATACTCGCACGGTAAAGTTTATGACGTTCACCAAGATAACTTTTTGCTGTTTGAGCATCAGCGCGCATTCGGGCTGATGCACTGTTTTCGCCTATTGCATTTTTCGCAAGATGGTTAAAACGCTCTTCCAGTTCATCCTGCGGTTGTACCACTAATGTCATTGATATCACGGTGCCTTGTGGTAACAAATCCATCAACGCATTGATATTATCCCCTTTGCGCGTTTCGCCTGTTAAATGCCCTACGGTAGGCGCTCGACGAAGCCTATCAATATTAATGGCTTTATGAGGGCGATTATCAAACCACCAAACGCCATTTTCTACATCTGCTTTAGGCGGTGTAAACATCAATGTTTCGCTAAAATCATTGAGTATGGGAAGTTCACTGTTGACAGTGTCAACATGTGTTGCTGTGCGATAGAGCGTCTCTTTATCAACCCAATCAGGCTCAGGATTAAACCAACGTAACAACCATGCATGAATATGTTCACCATTTTGCCTGACCGTAGTGATCCCTGCACCTAACAGCGCGGAAGATAAACGCTCACAGACTTGATTGAGTTGTTCTTCAGGTGAGAAAGGCCCTATTGAATTCGGGTTAACATAACGATAAATCACCATACGAGTGCGTCGTTGCTGACCTCGCCACGGTGCTCCTGTTACCGCCTTATCAACAAACAAGCCTTGAGGTACTGCAAGCCCGCGCATATGCCGTTCAATGACCTGTAAATATGCCGTTGTAAAAGCAGAATCTTGTGCCCACGGTTTAATGTAATGACGTAATTTATCGAGATATCCTGATGTATCGACTTCATCTTGGCAAAAAAATTGGATCACCCAAGGATGACTATCGCGCTCTTCAAAACTGTCTTGAAAAGCATCTTCCACAATATCGCGAATTTCTTCTAATCTTGCTTCAGTTCTGCCTTCTGTGCCCATAGGAATAACATCAAAAACCGCCCCTACAGAGACTCCATCATCCAACAATAAACATTGGCTATTGGGTAAATATTCAACCCAAGGGAGAAAATCAATAAATGAGGCATAATTAGGGTAAAGTGACTTCACGGCTTGTTGTGTTAATTTACCACTCTTTTTCATCAATAAGCCTCCAATCGTTCATTGGGTAAGGCATATTGCACTTTGCTATAAAAAGGAAAAACCGTGCTATAGCTGGGAATAGGCGTAGGCTCAGAACCCACAAAATGCGGATAAATATAGATCACCATATCGGGATTAGGTAAACGAGGGAAGTGATGCTGGATATGCTTTTTAGCCTGTTGGATCTCACTCTTATTGATAAGATGATTAGGCGGATTATCTGATCCTAGTAAGCCTCGCTGAATGGCTCTTTCTTGCCTTTTTTCTGTCTTTATTTCACCCACTTTGCTTTGCCAAATATCACGCATGGTATTGTTACCTGTGGGTAAAATCTCCTCTTTAGAAGTACTGCAACCTGTTAATAGTAATATCATTATTAACGATAAATGAGTTCCTTTCATTAACCATCCTTAGTCCAATTCATTCTGCTGGCTTATATCGAAATCGTATTTAACTTTACGTCCTTGCGCTTCATAATCGATAGGAATGGCACGAGTAATATGTACCGCAACTCGTGCACCAGGAGGCACATAAATCGCATCAAACATTTGGCCATATCGCGCTTTGACCCACTCTGCAATTTCGTTAGTTCCTCCCGATAGCGCTTTACCTAATACTGCCTTCCCTGCATTCCCCGTTAATGAATTCATCACCGATAAACCGTCTGTTGCTTTTGTGGTTTGGCTTTCCGCCATCATCGACGATGCAGCACTACTGGCAGAAAGCGCAAATAAAGTCGGTAAATAAGTGGAGGCATTACTTTTACGAGAACCTGAGAGGCAAGGTACGCCCTGTTCATCAGAGAGCCAACCGATACTTCCCCCTTGCGATTTATCATGGCGTCCATCTGTTGATGTTGCCGATTTAGGCACAGTACGAATTGAGCCATCTTTAAACACAAAGGTAATGGAATAAATATCACCACGAACGCAAGATAATACCCAATCGCCTGTTGCAGTGCCTGAAACCACAGCACCTTCAACATCAGGTAATTCAATACCATTTGCAGTGAGATTTTCTTTACCAATAAGGATTTTAAACGGGTAGGGATCGGTAACTTTACCGTCTATCGGCACTCGACCGAGTAATGCCGTCATCGCTTGGCTTCCCATCAGCGTGGTATTTTCAGGTAAGGTATAAACAGGATGTTCTGTAGCTGGAATGTGTTGTTGGTTTTTCGCAGTAAGATCAAGCTTTGCTTTTTGTCGGCTGATCTCATTATCTTCTAATTGACGAAACGCTGTAGGATACTGAAATGTACTTGTGCCATTTATCGGCTTTGCATTATTTTCATAAGCTATCCCCTCTAAGGGATCAATCCAGAGTGTTGTTTGTTGATCAGTTTGCTCAAGCGCTAAACCAACGGGTAATTCAGTCTCCTTTGCCTTAATGTTTTGTTGTTCATTAATTAAAATATCCAATAAATCAGCCAATCGTTGCTGTTCATGATAAAGCGTTTGCTGGGCTAAATTACCTTCCTCTTGTGCTTTCGTCACTGCCTCATGAATTCGACTTTCTACATTATCACTTCTGTTTTTTAACTGTGTATTTTCAGTCAGTAACACCTTACTTTGTCTCTCTAATTTCTCCTGATTGATTTGTATGGCTTTAATTCGCCCTAGCAAGGTACGTAAAGTGTCTTGCGCTGTATCACCTTCAATACCCAGAATGCGTAATTCTTCTTGTGTTAAATCTGTTATAGAGGAATTGTGAATTGTCTCTTGTGCTGATTGAGTGTGATCGCAAGACTTTACACTTATCACTATCACGACCAATAACACGACAGGAACAATTATCTTCAACAAGATATTTGAGCTTATTTGCATAACTTAATCTTCCTTTATGGTTAATTCAGGAAGAAAAGCATTCTCTAAACGCCCTTTTGTCACCAAGTAAACAACCGTGGTATCTTCAGGTGTTCCCTTTGCACCTAACCAACTATGTTGAAAAGTTGCGCTATAAAAATCACCTTGTAGATCTTTAGGGTTAAGCAATACCTCTTGCGCTCGTTGATTACGTAAACTGAGTGCCACTACGCTGTAACCTTGCAATCCCCATGCACCTAATGGTTTTATCTCAATACTTTCACTTGGCAGTAATGATGTCAGTTTTTCAGGTGATGGCATGGCAAGAGAATACACACCTATCAATGGCTCAAGGGTACGAAGAGGTGCATACAGACTTTGTGAAGCGTAACGGGTTAACGCAATAGGGATCGGTGGTATTTTTGGGCGTTTATTCGTGGACGTATTTTGCTGTTTTGCTAACGTTTTCTCTTGTGGGTATGCCAATTTCACGGGCTCTAAGCCTTTTTTTCCTTGTTTGGCATTAATATCTAATAAAATCATCTCACCATTTTCAACATCTTGAAGCACTAAACGAGTATAAGAAAACGGTGCTTTCGCTAGTAAATAAACTGCACCGCCAGCACTTTGTATTCTCAGTTTTCCTTTTAATTCAGGTGGAAAACCGACTCGCACATTGCGTTCAATAAATACAATACGCTCTTCATTTACATGCAAAGTAACTTTTAGAGGAATGCGTTCCCACTTCATTAATTCAACAGCTTGAACGGGTAAGACAATAAAACAGAGCAGAAAAAATACATGTTGTTTCAAGCGCATTAATGAAGCACTCCTTTCTTTTCATCCTTGATGGTGGGAACAACTTCTAAACGTTGAGGAATATCGAAAAAGCAGTCTAATGCTAGACCAAAGGGATTGATTTCAGGGTTCTTATCCCAACGAACGACCTTTAAGGGATAGCGAACTAATGAGCGTTTAACCGGTTCTGCATTTACATACTCATCAGTGACTAAATCAAGTCGAACACGCCAATTATCGCGATCAACAATCGTGACACTCTCTTCCTTATAGCCTCGTTCTGGGATTTCAGATACGCCACGAACGCGATCACGAGATTCCCCCAGATCTTTACGTTGTTTCGCATCTTGCTGTAATAGCAGTTCACAATTTGGCGTTAAATATGCCGATAATGAATTGATCCGATAGGGATAATCCACATCGCCATTTTTCTTCCAACTATTGAGTTGTTGGAAGATATAAAAGCTAAAAGCATAGACGGTTGGCGGAGGGATTTCCCACCAAGCTCGAGAGCTCCCTGAACGTAAATCAGGCGGATTATGAATAGTTAAATGCCGAGGTGATGTGAGCCAGCCAAATAAGGCGAGTGCGACAATAAAACAGAGAGCGCCACATATTACTCTTAATGTTAGAACATGATGATCACGCGCATTGAGTGCATTCTTAAATCGACTCATATGACTCCTTACAATAAAAAGTCACCGAACGTAAACGCCGTAGTGATAACACTTGGCTACGACAAATTAATCTGCTTGAACCCACACCACACAAGCTTAAAAACCACTCTATACGGCGATAAAGGTAGTTTTCAGGTTTGCCTCTTTTAAAACGCGCCAATAACCTTCCCCCTAAAATAATAGTGATTAATGGCATTAATAAAGATACGGTCGGCAAAGCTATCCAACCTAAAAAAGGCATGATAGGAATAGCAATAATCAAGCCACCCAAAACACTCAACAGCGCTGTTATTCCTAACTCTGGCGTTGTAAAACCGCGAAAAACAACAGGCTCGGCATTTAATCTATCAGGCATAAACTCAATTGTTGGCATATCTTTCCTTAGAGCAACACGGTTGCTGCTTTTGAGGCTAACCAAATCACGACAACAATTAAAATCACACCGACAACACAAAGCATGCCAAACTTTGCCCACGTTGCTTTACCGTCACGCACTTCAGCAAAAGTGGCAATAATGGCATTACCAACCGCTAACATCGCCACAGCGGAAAGAATTAAACCACCAAGCACAATACCATCATTAAGGTAGCCCGAAATTTGCCCATAAAAGGTTTTATCTGTACTGCTTTTAGGGCCTTCTACCGTAGGCAAATCAGCCCAAGCCATAGAGCTACCTAATAATAAAAGCGAAACACTACGAATAAGAAAACGATAGAATAAACGTAGAGAAAACAATCCCTTTTGATACATCGAGATATCCTTATATAAAGTGAAAAATACCCAATACTATTGGGCAAATAAAAAAAGGCTGATAACAATCAGCAATACAGTACGAATAACAAAGCGGATCAGCCCTTGCTCTGTAATACGTTCCGAAGCATATCCTTGATAAACATGCAGTAATCCCCATCCAGACCATAACAAGAGTAATGCAATCAAAATCCCAACAAATAAAGGATGTAGAGATGTCGGCGCAACATTGCCACTCGCAATATTGAATGCATTAATTTGTGCTTCACTCATGGATGATGCTCTTGCTGATATTGTGCTGAGAAAGGAATTAAAGCGTTTGGCTGGGCACGCGAAGGATTGAGATAGTGTTTAAGCCCTTGGCGTATTGCCTCAATATCCTGTTTGATTTGTTGGTAATCCAAGTAGAAACGCGTGGGTTGTTCTCGCTTAAGAACATCTACATGAGCGGAGGCTAATCTCGCATCAAGGTAATCGAGTTGTTTTATAGCTAAAACAAGTTCATCTGATTCAGAGGCATAAGCTAATGGTGTTATTAATATTCCCAATAAACACCACGTTCGCATTTGAACAATTCGCATAAGTAAACCTTCTTAGATACTGTCGTATAAAAGAAAGCAGAGTGGCAGGAAAAAACTGGCTAAGCAGTAGAAAAGCAGAAATGAGAGAGTGAGAATTTTATAGGAAGCTAACGCCTCACTACGTGAGTTGTTTAATCCCTTCCCCATAACGAATAAATTCATCATGGGGAAGAGATTTCAATTTTAATAATTATTATATTTTAAAATATATAAATTTATTTCCATTTAACTTAATCAATTAAACTTAAATTCTTTATATAAAAATATTACTCTAAATAATACATTGCCTTATTTGAATATAGCTCTGCTATTTTCTCTCTGTTATACTTTTCTTCTCTTCTAAAAATGGTATATATATTTATGGGATTAATAATTAAAGAGCTATGTGTTATTGTCGATCATGATTGCCCTGAATGGCTAATAACCCAGCCTGAAGGGAATCCAACTATTGATTATACCAGTGGCTTAAAAATTTATGCTATTTTTAAAAGACAATTCCTTTCAGGTAAAAGAAGACGTAATAGAAAACAACGTCAACTGGGAGATAACTGTCCTTTGATTTATGCTTTGAAAAAAAAGGATGATTTATATACAAACATTTCTAGCATAAAAAAACTCAATGATAGCTTCAAAGTTATTTGCAATAAATTTATGGAATTAGAACCTAAAGGCTATCAATTAATAATATCAATGCCTTCAGCCCATAATATTAGCCATATTATCGCAAAACGTTTAGCAAAAAAATTTAATGCCATACATTTAACTGATATTTTAAGAAAAATAACAGTCGATAATGCTTTTCAACTTCTCGATAGAGCGGATGTTAATATAGAGGAGACTAAAAGTCTTAGTTTCAAAATTAAATTACAAGCAAAAGAAGTTGGACTTAAAGGAGGATTTTCACTAAAAAGTATCTCTACTGAATTTAGGAATATATTCCCACCATTTGTTTTAAGTACACAATCATCATCCAATACTGAAAAAATAAGAATATTACTTGTCGATGATCTGATGGCTACAGGAACAACATTAACTACAGCTAGAGATATCATTGCACAACAGTATCCAAACGCTATTATACATGCTATTTGCCTATTCAGTTCAATAAGACGACAAAACAAAAAAACTTGATAATATCAAGATAAAAGGGTATAAAGGCGCTATAGAGTGTGCTTGAGTCTCCCCGCTCTTAAAATCCAGATGAGACCCGCGTAAGCACCTGACTGAGGTCAGCTTGTAAAGAGCAAGTATCAGTCGATTAGGCAGCGGCTAATCCTTCAACACTCATTGTTGTCGTAGAGAAATATCAAAAGGAGAACTTAGGTTCTCCTTTTACTTTTTAATCTTATGTGAAAAATTAACAAAACATTCTTCCTTTCAAATTTCGTTACTACTATTTATCACGTCCTTTATAAATACTTCTTAAAGCTCCCCACAGTCACAGAAATAGCCATCCCTATCAACAAGATAGAAGGTAACAACAAGATATTCGGATAAACTGCAAATGGCAGTGATAAATATAATACACAGGGAATATAAATTGCAGGCTTGATTATTCGTTTTGCATGATGATAAAGAAAACTCGATTCATAAGCTGCACCATATCGACGTAAATCACGTCTGACCAAACCATCAACAACGCTGACTATTATCACCAAAATAAACAATGGAATTGATAGCACGAGGATCGTGACTCGCATCATCACGATTTGTAAAACAAAGAATGTCGCGAGTAGATATTGTTCTCCTGCTTGAATCGCTTTTATTACTTCTACATTAATCCCATCAGTAACACCATTACCCGTTCTTATGGAAGATAATGGTATTTTCAGCAAACTATCCTGCATCCATTGCGAAAAATCAGTGATCCAATAAATTACTGTTATTACTGGTGAGGATAAAAATATACTTTGTGTAAAACTCTCAGCAAAATAAGTTCGTTCAATCAGCATGATTTGGTAACTATGTTGTGCTCCCTCTTCCGCCCAAAAGAAGAAAATACCGATATATTCCAATATCAAACTAAACAAAAGTGAAGCCAACAAAACACCAATAATCTGCCAAGGTATATCCCACAATAATGTGGTAAAAAAACCACGTTTTTTTGGTGATGTTGGCGATAATGTAGATGATGTATTTATCTGCGACATATCATGTTTCAAATTTACTGATTGGCGAGAATGCTATCAGACCACCAGGTATCACTCGTTCTATAATGTTGTCGCATATAATCCACAATTTGATTCATGCTTTCAGGCATTAACGGATCTGCTTTATCTGAAGGTAATGGCATTCTTAATTTCCAAAGTTGCCCTCCATTTAATAATACAAAAGCTTGTCCTTTAGGTAGATTGATAATATTTGCTGGCGTGATTAAAGGTGTTCTAACGGTGCTGACCCTATCCTGTGTATTCGAAGTAAAATCACCCCCCATATCAGCATTAGAAATATCGGTTACTCCTGAAATCAGCATCTTGGTATACACTTCAACTTCGGGTAATTGCTTCGTCAATAGCTCTGCGGTTTCAGTATGTCGCACTCGCAACATCACCACACTATTAAAATTACCTACAACCTGTGCAGCCTTTGCCACACTCCCCACTCGCGCCTCAATATCAGGTAAAGTCTGCGTATAGGCTGTTACTTCAATTCCAGCACCACCACCTTTGTTGATCAACGGAATAAACTCATCCCCCATCAATTCATTAAATTCATCACAATGTAGACTAATTGATACCTTTTTTTCATCTGCATTCGGTAAACCATCATTAATGCCAAACTTATAAATATGTCCAGCAACACTCACTAAATCAGCAAACATGGCATTACCTACTGCCGTAGCGATTTCAGGATCAGATAAGGCATCTAATCCCACATACACAATGCCTTTTTTGCGTATTACCTGTAGCCAATCAAAAATAGGACGAGGATCAGAAATATCTGTGTAATCAGGGGAAATTAATTCAGCAATTTTTCCTGAAGTGAGCTTTTCTAATAACGGCAATAAACTTGCCACAATCTTGTCGTAATACTTTCTGTCATAACGAACAGAAGAGCGTAAGCTCTCTAATATCGGATCGAATATCGATTTTCCTTCATTACCATTTAGCACTTGTTCAATTGCAACAACACGCAAGGAACGCCCTTCCATATATCGAGGAATATCACGTTCATCTAATATTTTGGTGAGATTTTCGATGAGTTGCCATAACTCAGGCTTATGCTTTGTTAGCCAATATTCAGCATAGGTTTCAAATAATAATTCGATATTATTCACATAGCGCTGAATGATACTAAAGCTAGGTCGTTGTCCTAATGCAACCAATGCTCTGGCAATAATGTTCACAAAGCGCCATGCAAATTCTTTAAATGCCGCACTACTTCCTTCATGGCTTAATTGACCTGCAATACGCGAGGCGACTTCTGAAATCCGACTAAAACGTCCAACGGCATTATAACGAGCACTGATATCTGGCCATCCAAGGTGAAAAACATAAAACTCATTATCTCGCCCAGCTCGATGCGCTTCGGCATACATTCGTTTTAATAAATCAGCATCACCTTTAGGATCGAAAACAATGGTGACATTACCTCGCTGAATATCTTGTGTGATCAGTAACTCAGCAAAACGTGTTTTACCCACTCGCGTAGTACCTAGCACCAACATATGCCCTACTCGTTCACTTAAGCTCATAGAGACATTTATCTCTTTTAACTCAATCCCATGTATAGCAGGGTTTCCGCCAACGGGTGGTAATGGGCGAACGGAATTAAATATCGAATCGGATGCTAATAATGAACATAGTGACGGGAAATGATACTCATAGCGTTGTTCAAATTGACGAGCCACACGATACAGCTTAGGTGGACGAATATATTTAGCGACTTCAGGTCGTAACGTATCGAGTAATCGTTGTGTATGTTTTTGTTCCCATAAGAATCCTTTTCCTAAGAAGAGTTGATGGTGGCTTATAGGAATATTTTTACTCGACATCGCATAACGTTTTAAACGACGAATATTACGGCGATAACGTAAAACACGACTCCCTTGAATAACTCGCCTTATTGATAAAATAGCAAATCCTGATGCCGTGACATAACTAACAGATGGAGCTAAAGCTACTGCCCAAGGTGCAGTAATACAAAGATAACTTGCACACGCTGTCACGACAGCGGTATTAAACTCAACCGCAGGACGTAATAAGGCTTCAATGACATAGCGATCACTCATTGTTCTGATCCCTTATCAGTGATTAACACAGGATAGTGTGTAAGTGCTAATCTTAGGGCTAGATCACTTCCTGAAACGGGCAATAATGTCAGTCCTTGTGCTAATTCATTTAGCTCATTCCATGCCGTTTCAGTATCAATATTGACAACATAGCCCACTGCATTAAGCTCAATCAGTTGTTCCCTTTTCTCTGTTAACCAACGTCGAGAAAAATCATCGTCACCAATTAAAAACAGCGGTGACATTCCGCTTAAATTTAGAGTTTGGTTAGGTTGATAGCCCGGTGTTAATTCTGGTGTACTCACAGGCAATAAGCTAACTAGGCTGGGTGTTGACAGTGTCAACACATCGGAAGGGGATGAAACTTTATATTCACCATCAGATGATGATATTGCTTGAAAATAGTTTTCGGTCGATTGCCCACCTAAATCAGCAACAACAATTAATTCGGTTTGTTCCGTATTGAGTGACGGTATTACTTCTGCAAAACTAGGAGATATTCCAACGGAAATAAATAGAAAAACTAATCGGCTCTTTGCCATCCCTGCACTCCTTGTTGTAAAACGACTGGCATCATTCCATTGCCATGTTTTAGCCATATCCCATTATCATGGTTTAATGTGATATGCCGATTTCTTATCTTTTCGATAGGAATATGATGTTTTTTAGCCCAATGTCGAATCACATTATCTTTCCCCGCACTTTCCACTAAATAGATATCAATAGGTTGATTTTGTTTGATAAGTTGAGTGAGCTTTACATCACAAACAGGGCAATTTTCTTTCACAAATAAAGCCTGACGATTTTCTCTTATTTCATGTTGAATCGGTAAGATTTCAGGATAAAGTCGAAGCCACGCTTGATTAACTTCTCGCTGAAAAGCCAATTCCGCTTCAACGCGCTGAAATTCTTGCTTCACCACTAATTCAGCGAAATAACGTCGCTCTTCATAATTACGCGCTTCAATGCCTAATAAAGTTAAAGGATCTAAGTTCGGTGAAAACAGCCCTCGTTTCCCCTTTTTTAGCATTTCATAGCGTTGCCATTCTTTCCCTGTTAATTTCCATTCTTGAGCATTTTCAGCGATAAGCGATTGCTCTGATGTTTGTTGCTCTGTTTTTAAAACTTGATGCTGACTTTGATTTGCCATTCCTTCTGTTGACACTGTCAACACACTAATACCCAATAAGACTAGAAATTGAGAATTCAATATAGACTGCATTTTCATTTCAACATCCTATTAGCCGATAGTGTTGAGTTTATGGGTGTTTCTGGTGGTAATTGATAGCCTTCACGTAATGAATGACAAACAATTCGTTGAACACCATCAATCTCAAGTTGCCATGCAACACCTGCTAATACTTGTAGAGCCTGTTTTAAACGCATAGGCCCTAATTGATGATGCACAACGGGGAGTTTTTGGTTATAGAGCACTTGATTAGACGGTGTTGTCTTACATAAAGAATATCCCGATGGCTGTAAAATATAACGCATTGCATCACTAATAGAGGATTGTTGAGAAGTTGGAATATGAATATCAATCACTTGCTCTAGTGGTTCGCGTTGAGCCAATGTTGGGGATGTATTTATTAATAAATAGCGATCATAACGCACAACTTTTGGTGTCGGTGCATAGAGATCGGGCGGTGCTATTTGAATATTTTTATTGAGAGTGATCGGACTCGGTTCCGTTGCAGGTTGTTGAAGTTTTTCTTTGGGGGTACAAGCCGTTACAAATAAGGTAGTGAAACAGATTATAAAGGTGATGGGTTTGTTCATAAGGACTCTCTATTACAAAGAGTTCAACTTTGATGGATTGTTAGTTAGGGAGCAATGGGGAAGTGTTTTTGGGGAGTGATAATTAAATTTATTTATTATTAGTTAATTTTCTTAATCTATTTGCGATATATAACCCTTTAGTTATAAATGACTATTTAATAGTAAATAACTTATTATTACCATATTCCTCTAATTAGAAAACCATGAAATAAAAACACCTTGAATTATATAGATGCCACCACCAACTATGTGGCTATGTATTAATGAAAAACCTAATTTTTAGCTCAAGTTCAAAATAACAAGTGTCTGCTATAAGATGTGAGTTCAATTTATTAAACCACTACAATCAATGCAACGCTATCCTAAAATAAGGAAGGCATTGCTATACTAACGGGTAATTTTTCCCACCTAATTTTGAGCATCCAGCAACATTCTTAACCCCAATGGTGATCAAGGTAATTGCTAGTATATATTGCTTCAATATTGAGCATTTATTTTCTATAGTAAAGTGGTTGGTAAATTTTGGGTAGTACAGTTTTTCTTGGCACTTTCGGCTAGCACGGCCATTGTCCCCAAAGAACAATCGGGTGGTTTATGAGGGTTATACGAACAAAACTATATTGTTCAAAACTTTTAGAAATTAGGATTAAAGTGATATGAAAGAATACCAAGATACCGAAACGGGGCAGATCTATGAGTTTGAGGATGATTTCGACCCCTTCACTGGGGATAACCGAAATCTTCCTAAAACCCTCTCTGTAATAGTCAAATCGAAGCCCGATGATACTCATGTCTGGTATCAATGTGACTGGATAAAACAAGAGGATGCTCCAATTGGTTATACACCGCCAATATCAAGTGTTCCTTCATACAACCCAGCATGGATCGCTAATTTACGCCCATATAGTGCTGTTCATCGTAACACTAACTCTGGTTTGAACTTCACTCTAGACCAAATCAATTCAAATTATTATGAAGGAAGTAAACTTGCGGAGGTGGTCACTTTACTACCTCTTGGGAATTCAAGTGGAATTCCAGCTCTTGTTAGTTATGATGGAGCCATAGCTATTCCTCAGTGTAGTGACTACCCTAGCAGGATTGATGGGGTAAACAAGTTGAATGAGATACTTTGTAGCCTTCTTTTAGGGGGGATACATGTTGAGGTTCTTCGTGCCGAAGAACTAGTTATCGGACAGTTGCAGAATAAGAACCGTCTCTTTGCATACACTCCATCTATCCACACAAGCCTTAGATTGAACTGGGCTTCTCTAGCTGATCGCTGTAACCCTTTGAAGTTACCTAGGATTCTCACCGTAAATGAGATGAAAAAAGCATTTAAGCAGGGACAACGTGTAATTAAATCGGTCAATTCCTTTTCTCCGATTTTTCTATTGAATGGCTATACTGCAATGGTGTACCGGAATAATAGCGATGCGCTAAACAATCTCTGGATAACCGTGGAGCAACTCACGGAATATATATGGAATGAGCTATACCTGAAGAAAAGTAGTAGCTTTCCTAAAAAGGTTACAAAAGCTCACAAGAAGGCAAAGGAGCAGAAAAAACTTAGCCTCATTTCCACAAAACATACACTTCTGAGTTTGTCAGATATTTTTAGTAAAGATTGTTACTATGTGCTTAAATGTGCGCGACAAAAACGGAATGCTCTTGCGCATGAAGGTGCCGTACCTGATTCTGGTCTTATAGAGCAGTTGTGGAATGTAATGCCTGAATTAATTGAAGTAACTACTTCTAATTCAGGGGCTTTAGGGTTGAGGAAACTCAGTGGAGGAGCAGTGGCGAACTGGGATATTCCAGTAAGAACCGACTTTAGTGAGTGGGTAAACCTTGCGAAGACCCTTTAACTGACTACTAGTCAGACCAGAGTAGTAGTAAACCACTACAATCGAACTTAATGATGCCCAAATTGTAGCGTTAGAAAAGAAAGCTCATGATGATGAGGCTTGTGGGGAAATTGAAACGTCACACCCAGGCTATTTAGATTCTCAGGACACTTTTTATGTGGGCAACTTAAAAGGGGTTGGTCGTATTTATCAACAGACTTTTATTGATACTTACTAAAAAATCGCGCACTGCAAACTGTATGTGGGTAAGACTCCCACCACGGCGGCAGATTTACTAAATGACCGTGTATTGCCGTTCTATGAGTCTCATGGTTTGCCAATGCTGAGGATATTAACTGACCGAAGTACTGAATTTTGTGGGCGCGTAAAACAACATGATTATCAGTTATATCTCGTAATAAATGATATCGATCATACAAAAACAAAAGCGATGTCACCGCAAACTAATGGTATCTGTGAGCGCTTTCACAAAACGATATTACAAGAATTTTACCAAATTACATTCCGCAAAAAGCTGTATAGTGACCTTGAAACATTACAATCAGATCTTGATGAATGATTGTATTACTATAATAATGCTCGCATTCACCAAGGAAAAATATGCTGTGGGCGAACACCAATAGAAACTTTATTGGATAGAAAATGTATTTGGGCTGAAAAGAATTTAACCCAGATATAATCTGACAGACACCTGTATAAATAACTGGTAACTGTCAGATCAGGTCTGAGCTGGTACATATAAATCAACTATCTTGAATAAAGATGATAATTTTTCTTTATCTTTTTTCTTTAGAGTAGGAACTGATATAAACAATCCATCCTTTGCTCGACTTACGGCCACGTAATAAATCCTATGTTCTTCATTATTTTCTAGGTCTGGATTTATTAAAAAATCGAGTTTTTCTTCATCTGGTAAGTGGACTAACACATTATCAAAATCATCGCCTTTAGTTTTATGTATGGTTTTTATGTCCCCTATCTCTCCGCCAGTACATAATTGATTTATAATATCTTTGTACAAAATGCGTTCATATAAAGGTTTTTGCTTTCCTTTGTCTGTGAGTTTTGAAATGGAATTGTGTATATTTTCCTTAATGAAAACAAAAAAATCGTAAATGCTTTTTTCTTCAAATTCACTTCGATTCGCTGTAAGTACAAAAAGACTATCTAACGCTTTTTTTCTTCTTATATCTTCATCTAAAATTTCACGGAAATTTTTTTCAATTTCAGCAATTGCTTCTTTAAATCTAAAATTATTAGCGAAAAATAGCGCTGTAATACAGTTTATTATTTTATTTTTCCGTTCTGTATTTGAGTCGATATTTCTAATCTCATCTATCGGATTTACATCTGATACTCCACCGTTAAAAACTTTGTTTAAATAGTATACATAGATGTTACTCCTTGAAATTATTTTAATTTCCCCGTCAACAATACTTTCCTTTAAATACACATAAGCGTCGTAAATACTTCCCACTAGTAACTGTGGTAATACCCCTTTTTCTTGCCTATATGGGGTTTGCTCAATATCTTTTCTTATATGATTTAAAACATCAATAATTGAATTTGTACTACGTCTGTTTTGAGAAATAGTGTATTGGGTTGTCCTAGGTGAAATAAAGCTATCAAAATCGTTTGGTGTAGCACCTTGAAAACCATAAATTGACTGTGCTTTATCTCCAATAACACCAACTATAACACCTAATTCTTTAATTTTACTTATTATTTTAGACTGAATAGGGTTTGTGTCTTGAAATTCGTCGATGAATATATAGGGAAATTTAGATTTTATTACAGTTAAAATAAATGGATTTTCTTCTATTAGCTTATAGCTAAAGTAAAGTATATCATCATGGTGTAATATCCCTTTTCTCCAGAAAATCTTTTTGTATGTAATTAAGTCTTCTGATAAAGCACCTATGATTTTTTTTGATATATACTTACGTTTCCCTGACTCATCATAATATGCTTCTTTGTTTTTGCACTTTAGTTCAAGGTTTGATTCCTGATCCATCGACCAATAAATTGTTCTTATCAAATTACTTAAGGCATCTTGATTGTTCTTTAGTCTTTGGAGCTGATTTATTGTATAAGGGTGTTTAAACTTAGCCTTACTTTTATGATTACTTAACCAATCATTGATTCTTTTAAGGCTAACGTAATGATCATCGTGGCCATCTATTTTTTCGAAGCTAAGTTCATACTCAGATGGCAAGAAGGATGCATAGGGCTTAATTATGTGTCTGTATAAGAAGCTATGAAGAGTACTTACTTCCGTATGTTGTGATGAGTTACCTAATCTACTATTGATTGTGTCAGCGGCAATGTTTGTATAAGTAATACATGCAACTTTACCAAATTTACCTAAACGAGTTGAGTTGGTTACTACATTACTAATATGACTTATTAACCAATGAGTTTTTCCAGCTCCTGGACCTGCTGAAATCCTAAATTCATCATCAATGGCTTTAATGACTGATTCAGATGTTATCGTATTTATGCACATAGAAAGTCAATCCCATCCTTAATATATTGAGGCACTACAAATTCTTGGTATTCATCTGTACCTATTTTCTCAAGGTTTCTTTCTAATACGTCAGATAGTAATAGTGCATTTTCACCTTTACCCACGGAGTTCAAGTATCTGGATGCTAATATAGCTTTCTTTTTACTATATTCATCCCATGAACAGTGCTGAATGGACTCGATGATTCGATTGTTTTCTTCGTGTGGTTTTTTCTCAGTTCCTTTATTCAATAGCTCAATGAATTCTTCAATTGGTAGTTCGTCAATTGAATCCATTAATTTTTCCAGTTCTTTTTTATTACTAATGGAATCAGTTAATAGAAGTTTAAGTTTTGGGTTTTCTAAAACAAGCTCATATTCAAAGGTTTTACTCTTCTCTCCTTGGCTAAAATATCTTATATTTTTATGATTTTTATATTTATCAATCAATTGTGATGAGTTGTTAGAATAATCATAAGTTTCTTTATCAATTCCTATCTCAAAGGGATAACACTTTTCATAATTACCGCTTTCTATTTTTCTTACCGGATCTCTATCAGTTAGACATACAACCTTTTTAGGAATAGCATTTTCATTATTTGTATCGAAAATTTTCAAGAAATGCTCGAAGTACCGACCACCAACATTAATTACAGAAATATGGTTGTCTTCTAAGCATCTGGAAAGATCTGGCTGTATCTTTTTGACTTCATTGTCATAATATTTTGCAAAAGTTGATATTAGTAACTGTTCAGCAATTCCTTCAACAAAGATAACTTTTTGAGCAAACAGCATATCAGATTTAGTTGCATCTAAGAATCGCTGAACATACCTTTTACTATCATCGTTATCTAATGCTCTTGAAGGGTAGGAAACTGTATATTCCTCATCATCGGAATACAGATTTATTATATTGTCCAATTTACATAATGACGTTATGTGTGTTGAATGAGTCGTGATAAAAACTTGTCTAGCTTTATTATTCTTGTCACTTAAGAACTTCAATAGTTTGTGTTGCATCGATGGATGAAGGTGTGCCTCTGGTTCTTCGATTGCTAACATGGGGAATATCTTAGCGTTACTTCCCATATAGCTACCATCAGAATTAACTTGCATTTTTGCCAAGAGAAGAGACATGTATATTAAGTTATTGTATCCTAAACCGTTATGAGTTGCGGGTAACGTTATTCCCGTTTTCTTTTTTATTATAAGTTGCAAAGCAAACAGCATATCTTTTTCAGAAACGCTACCATCAAAGTCAGGATACGAATCATTAAAATCCGCACCAGTTTTGTTAGCATAGCCTAGTATTTCACTCTTTCCCTCTGACATTCTTTCATGCAGTTGCAGTAATACGTTTTCAGAGGATGTCTTAAACATATCTTCTCTAGTCCTGATTTCTTGTACTTTTTTTTCTATTTCATCTGATTCAAGAGTATTGATATTTTTCTTAAGGTCATAGTCTATAAAAAACTGAAATACATCTTTGAGTAAGTTATTTTTTCCGCTGAGCATGTCTCTTTCAACATCTCTAATTGCATCCAAAAACTGAAAATCAAACTTACTGATGATTTCGCTACTAACAGGATCTTTATTTTCAACTTTACCAGCCCAAATTTTATACTTATATTTTCTTAAAAACTTAGACTCAATGATCCTCCATATATCTTCTTTTGAAATAGTATTTTTTACTTTATCTAGCTCTTGTAAATAGTTGGGTTGTTCTTTTTCTGGCAAAAATAGTTCATAGGTCAGTTTAGCTTCATAATCCTCCTCAAGCTTAGTCAGGCAGTTCGCAATCGTAACTAAATCATCTGGAGTGTGGTCGTTCCCTTTTTTAAAGGTAACAGCTATCGAGACCTTTGGTGCAGCAATCTTTAACTCGTCCAAAGGAATATTTTTGTTAAAATCATCAATAGATAGGCTCTTTGAAGATGAGTTATCCAGTACAATAGCTAATGCACGTAAAAGATTTGTTTTACCTGCATTGTTATGCCCTACGATAACGTTAATATCATTTTTAAATTGTACGTTTTGACTTCTGAAGCTTCTGTAATTTGAGATATCGATACTAGAAATGTACACGTTTTAACCACCCATGAAAAATTATACATATCTTAAACGCAATAAATGTTACCTACAAATCAATCACTCATTGCTATTATGAGAAACTCATAGCATAACATCTTCAGCGATACTAACTTGGTGACGTGGATTAGAAATTTGACCACATAGCTAAATATCTGGGTATAACGAAAACTAATTCAAATTGTGAGGATTGATATCAGGTTCAATCGTGCTCTAGCTCACTTTAGGGCAAAAACATGCTAGCCGTGATCATTCCAATACATCTCAGGAGAAAATAGTCTATTGTTTTGCTAAGTTAGTCATTTAACGTGATGCACATGAGCATGGAGTCGTTCCATTCTCGAAATGAATTCTGTGACAGAATCAGTTGTTACAATTAACTATTAAGTGAATATCCATTCACGAGGGGTAACTAGATAAAGTAGTCAGATTGAATGGACGACATAGATAGTAGATCGACAAAATACTAAATTGAACTACCTATCACTCCGATAGCATCTGAAATTATGTGCTCCACTAGCTCCGACAACATTACAATTATCTAATTGATAACATTTCTAACTAAAATTCAATATTAGGAAAGATCGTTATAAACGAAGTGGACAAGAATATGTTGCTATTCCAAATCATCTTGCACGTCAATTTGCAGTGACTGAACCCAATCAGGTGTGGTGTGGCGATGTGACTTATATCTGGGCAGGAAAGGGTTGGACATATCTCGCCGTTGTACTTGACTTGTTCGCTCGAAAACCGGTGGGTTGGGCTATGTCGTTTTCACCGGATAGTCGACTGACAATCAGGGCACTGAAAATGGCTTGGGAATGACGAGGACACCCAGCGGGAATCATGTTTCACAGCAATCAGGGTAGTCACTATACCAGTAGACAGTTGCTATGGCGTTATCGGATAACACAGAGTATGAGTCGGCGAGGGAACTGCAGGGATAATAGTCCGATGGAGCGGTTCTTCAGGAGTCTAAAAAACAAGTGGATACCGATAATTGGTTACAAAAGCTTTGGTGATGCAGTTCGTGATATAACGGATTATATTATCGGACATTACAGTACACTTAGACCTCATGAATATAACGACGGGTTGCCACCAAATGAATCTGAAAAAAGATGCTGGAAAAACGGCCAGTTTTAGTTGACCACTACAATTCTCAAGGATTTAGTTTAATGGTTGTTGATCATCCTAGATCGGAAAACAAAGTTACTATAACATTTGAAAGAACTGCCACTCAGGACCTTTTTAACTCAAAAAAAGAGAACAATTACAATTCACTGGTGTAACTTAGAATTAGATTATAAAAAATCAATTTACCATGCTAAGCATTAAGCATATAAAAGGCCCGAAATAATATATGTACGGTATAGAATAGGCCATACTGCATTATTGTTATAGGCATCAATAAAAAGCGGTGGTTATTATTATTTTTCTCTATACAAAATAAAACTAGCATTCTGGATTCACATGCTGTTAGCGTCACGACAGACCCACAATCCAGCCAGGCGTTTGTCTGACTTTATGAATACCGACCAACACGGTGAGCTCCTCAAGAAGCATATAGCTGTTCAATTTGAAGGGAAATGAGCATATGCCCATTGCTGCGGTCACTATAAACATGACTTAATATTTTTATTTTATATTTCAAGATACACATATTCTCTGTTGACACTGTCAACACTCCTTTCCTTACCTAAAATAGGCCTCCCTAAGCTCTGCCATAACTCCTGACACATATTCTCTTCTTGCACGTTTAATCACTCTTTTTTCTGCCACTAACACGGTTTCAGGTGTCTTTGAGTGTGGTTTTTCCAATGGCTTATCGGTAGCGCTGTTGCCCAAATTAAATCGTCCTTCTCGAGCGCGTTTGAGGTTGGCTAACAGGTACGCAGTGGGGTTTCTGACTGTTGTTTTTTTTATTCTATCGGCTAAATCATCAAGGAGCTGTTGCCCTAATCCATCAGGTAATGCCTTGAGTTGTCTCTCTAGCATCATTTTGTCCTCTGGATTGAGTCGTTCAGTGACTTGAGTTGACCAAAACAGCTCTGAGTTTGTTGCTGTATACGTATCTTTTACACTTTGTGTAAAACTACGTACGTAACGGTTCGATTTTCGAACTGGGTCGCAATCCCTTGATTTACGGCTTAGTTCGGAAATCGAACTCGGTATTTGAGTGGTGTTTTCATTGCTGAGTTCGTTTTCCGAACTAGGGATTTTTGAACTAAGTTCGATTTTAGAAGAGGTTATTTTCTTTTGTTTTGCTGACACCATTTGTTGTGGTGTTTGTGGTGATGATATACGCGCTTCAATAAGGGCCACTCGAGCATGTCGGTGACGCATTCGTTTCTCGGTTTTGATATCTTGTAAAATGGCAATTGCTGTTAAGCGTACTGTTTTATTGCTATGGCTACATGCTTGAGCAACGGTATCAAGCCAACTGGGATCAAAATATTCACATTCAAATACACTCAATGGTTCATCATGCTGAGCATAAATATTACCTCGAATGCGTCCTGATTTATCTCTGACTCTTTTGCATAAGCTTAGCCAACCAGTTAATCGTAACATCAACAAGGCTCTACTGATTGTCTCTCGGGATGCTTTATCAGAATGGGGCAATGCTAGTTGGCTTTGTAACTCGTCATAGGTTGGAAAAATAGCGCCCTCATTCTGTTGAGCATAAAGTCTGATCATGACCCAAGCCATTTTATCTAATGGCGATAATCGGCTATCTAAAAATAGCCGACGAGGAATAGCATCATGTACATTACCTAAAAACAGCAATCCACTTTGCTCATTACTCATATCACCAGATTGCGCCTTTTGCTCAATCCGATCCTGCATCTTTGTTAGTGTTTGTTGAATAATATTATCGACCGGCATAGTTGCCATTAAATAGCACTCCACTCTTTAGTTAATGACCATACGACCGCAAGTGGAATTTTTTGTTGCTCAGCAATATCCATCATCACTTCTAAAGCCTCTAATGAATCAATATTCTGGATTTGTGCTATTTTCCATTGTTGCCAGATCAATAATTCTTGTTCTTCCGTTGGATTAATATTGCGCCCTTGTTTGGCCACAATACCTACCAATCGACGTCGAGAACTTACCTCAATCGCAGTAAGCCCAAAAAAGTGCTGCATTAACTCAATAGAACCCTGTAATGCTAATGCTCGATTCATATACTTGATCCGTTTTTGCTCTTGCTGAGCTTGTTTCAACATCATGTTAAAATTGCAATGATTGATATTTAACGTCAGAAATGGCACAGGAGTATTCACAAGATAATAGAGATCTTCTACCGTCAATTTATCGAGCGCTTGGATCTCATCCAGTGTTAATCCCATTGATTCAATGTGACGAATTTTTCCTGCTTTTAGTTTCATCACAATTTCCGTTAATAGTGCATTCATTGTGTTATTCCTCCATAAATCATCACAATATTGATCGCCCAAACAACAAAACATAACAACACAATCAGCCTTGATACTATTGGTTGGTTCATTCATTTATCTCAGCAGAATTTTTTCGTTGTAATTCGCGTAATCGTCGAATAATCCTAATTAATCGCAGAAATTTCATCGTGTAAGCATCATCAAACAACGGCTCATCAAGTAAATTCTCATTTCCTATTAATGCGTCCATAAATGGCACTAAAGTTGTGTTCGATTCATCGCCACTTAAAGCGACAAAAAGTCCATTTTTGGCATTGTGTGAAAGCGAAAAACCGGCACTTAAGGCTGACTTATTTTCTTGAATAGTCGATTCAACACCCATCACTTCAGCAAGCTCAAACGCTAAACGAAAGGCAATATCTTGAAGATGCTCAATATCATCGTGTAATGCAGAGATATGCCAGATATCTGTGACAGACTCTAATTCGTTTACAGTAGGCATAGCTTGAGATTGAGGCTCTTGTTTTATCTCTCGCTTTTTTGTTCTCGATTTTTCAGGTTGCTTAATAGGCTGGTTTTCTTGGTGATAATCATCTCTAATTGACGTAGTGATAATCTCTGAAGAAGAGCTTTGAGTTTTAGATGATAACTCGATCAACCAATTCTCATAAGTAATAGAAGGATCAGGAATAACCTCTAATAATGAGTTAATCAAATCATCTTTTAGAAGTTCTATTGAGTAATATTCAGCATTATCAAAAGAGTGGCAAACTTGCCCAAAAACATCATTAAAGCTTTGCTCTGGTGATATTTTTGTTTTTTGAGTAAAGGTTTTCCATGCTTTTTCAGCCAATGTCCGTAATGCTATTAACTGCGTAATTTGAGGCCTTCCCATCCCTGAGTTCAGTAAATTGGGGATCCAAGGATAAAGATATTCAATTGTTGCAAACATTCGACTGATATTGGAGTGATGAACAGGATATCCCGTATTTTTGAGAAGTTCGGATAGCTCTCGCTGACTTACTTCACGACCTAGCTGTTCTTCATAAATTGTGTGCGTATTCTTTATGCCAAATGCTTTATCAATAAAAGATAACTCTCCACGCATATCATTTTCAGCAAGGTGTCCAATCATACATTGCAATCGACCCTGCCACGGTTTCACAATACATTGAAGTGAATGAAAACGTTCATCCCCTGTTTCAGCATAGAGTTCTGTTAAAATGGCATAACGTGTATTGCCCCCATCACTAAAAATATAAATATCGTCGGTACAATCAGGATCTTTGGTGACTTTAGGAACAGAATCTAAACCACGAGCACGAATTGAGGCTTTAATATCATCATATTTAGGATTACGTGAAGTGCGTGGATTATCTGGATTAGGACGAAGTTGCTCTAAGGTCAACACCATCGGTATTTCACTTATCGTTAATACACTTTTTGATGCCAACTGTTTAGGTGATCTACCTCGTTGAAGCATTTTTTCATCTAAAGAAATTACTCTTTCAGCTTGCATAATGCCCACTCAATCTATCTTCAAACCGTGTGATATTTGCCTGATATTGCACTTTTACCGTACCGATAGGGCCATTACGTTGCTTCCCTAAAATAATTTCAGCGATCCCTTTTTCTGTGCTATCAGGGTGATAAATTTCATCTCGATAAATAAACATGATCAAATCAGCATCTTGCTCTAATGCGCCTGAATCCCGTAAATCACCATTGTTAGGGCGTTTATCTACTCGACTTTCTAATGAGCGATTAAGTTGAGAAAGGGCAACAACAGGACATCCCATTTCTTTGGCTAATGCTTTAAGGGAACGAGAAATTTCAGCGATTTCTTGAGTGCGGTTTTCTTGATTTGGGCATCGCATAAGCTGTAAATAATCAATTAAAATAAGTGAGGGATAACCGTATTTTCGAATATTTTTTCTAACTCTAGAGCGCAATATTGTTGGTGTCATATAACTTGAATCATCAATAATTAATCGCCCTTTCCATTCATCAAGCAATACATTCATTGCGTTGCTGGTTCTTGCCCAATCTTCATCTTGCATATTGCCGTTACGCAAATGCTGTAAAGGTATTCGCCCTAACATGGATGTAAAGCGCATTAATAACTGCGTGGTTGGCATTTCTAAACTATAAATTTGTACAGTTTTATCAACACATTCATTCAATGCACTTTCACAGAAAGTAAGACCTAATGCAGTTTTCCCCATTGATGGACGACCAGCCAATAAAATTAGATCGCTAGGCTGGAAACCACAGGTCATATCATTTAATTCTTCAAATCCCGTAGGTGTTCCCGTAATCAGGTTTTCATTGCTACAACGTTGCTCTAGTTCATTGAGAAAGGTTTCAATTGATGAAGGGAGATCCACATTGCCATCTAAATGTTGTTGCTCAGTGATATTAAAAATACGTTTTTCTGCTTGTTCTAACAGTCCAGATAAATCACTACTCACATCACTCGCTTGAGTGACAAGTTCATATCCTAATGCCAGCAATTGACGCTTTTGACTGTAATTGGCGACATGTTCTGCATACGCCACAATGTTGGCTGAGCTAGGTGTATTTTTAGAAAGTTCCGCAAGGTAACCAAAACCGCCACACTGATTTAGAATAGATTGCTGTTCCATTGATTCAGTTAATGTAATCAAATCAACGGGCTTATTTTGTTGAAATAATGA
Organism: Proteus vulgaris; assembly: GCF_023100685.1. Lineage (NCBI taxonomy): Bacteria > Pseudomonadati > Pseudomonadota > Gammaproteobacteria > Enterobacterales > Morganellaceae > Proteus > Proteus vulgaris. The sequence goes on from NZ_CP090064.1 coordinate 3,808,865, forward strand.
CTGTATTGCAGAGAAAATCATTTTATGAGGCCGAGAGTAAAAATAGTCCGCAGAAATGATCGATGAAATATCATCCCAACGTTCATTATCAAGAATGAGTCCACCTAATATAGCTTGCTCGGCATGAATAGAATGAGGAGGTAATTTCTGTTTTTGATTACTCATTATTATCTCCCATTTCATTGAATATATGTGATGAATTAAATAAATCATCACCTCGACACAGGGAGTTCAGCATCTTCAGTATTACACAATAAAATTTCACAGTGCATTCCCCTTTGGTTGATGCTTTAAAACCAAATCGAAACGCGCTTCCCATTGAGGGAATAATTCACAAGCTAAGTTATGCATTGTTTGTGCAGCAGGTAAACTTTTGCGATCTGTTTGATACTCTAGACGATGTGCCGGCTGTCCTTTGCTATGACCTAATTTGTAAATATCGAGATCATAAACTTGGGTTTGCAGTAATGAGATAGGTGGGATTTTTTCTTGACTGTATGAGCTGTTATGAATAATTTCAGTTAGTGCTTTAAGGACTTTTCTTGCTAAGACTGTATAATCCATACAATTAATCAGAATTTTTATCGGTGGCAATTCAATACCAAAACCTTGATACGGTAACAGTTCTTCCATTAGTGTTACCGTTCCCCGCAAAAACTCTCGAACATCGGGTAATACAGGCTTAACCATCGCAACAGCAATATGGTTAGTTGCGAGTAGTATCAATTCCAACATAATAGAACGAGCACCTTGTGAGTCGATGATAATCACATCATAAGCAGTAAAAAGTGGGTGTTGTAATAGATTACGCAGACGAATTCGACCATCAGGAGCATGCATCATGGCCGTTTTTAATTGTTCATGAGGATCATTAGAGATAATAAGGTCGAGATTACGAATACAAGTGTGAGAAATTAATCGCTCTGGATGATTAAGATCTACTGTTTGCATTAGTAACTCATAGAGACCACTAGGAGCCTCATAAAGTAAGGAGTAATAACTAGAAGCTTTTGGCTGTGCATAATCCGCGTCGATAAGTAGTGTTTTTAACCCTGCATCAGCACATATTCCTGCAAGATTCGCAGAATGAGTAGATTTACCTTCTCCACCTTTTGTAGAAATAACTGAAATTACATGCATATAAGTCACCTGATAAAGTATTATCAGTGACAGATGCCAAATATATTTTTCTCATAACTGATTGAAAATCCCCGTGTCCTTGGTTCGATTCCGAGTTCGGGCACCATCTTTAGAAAAACCAGCCTTAGGGCTGGTTTTTTGCTTTCATAGACTAAACTAATTGTTATTCTTACTAAATATCACTTCTCTTTTCTACCTACCTCATTCCTATCTATTAGAAAGTAGATCAAAATAAATACAACACTATTAGTAATATGCTAGTTCAGATATATTTGTATCATATGAGGATCAGGAAGATAGATTATGAAAAATGGAATTGAAGGCTTAATGTTAAAAAAATGGCATTTTTAATTGCCATCGCTATCGTTCTTTTCTCTTCCACACCAATATTAAGATATAAATCTTTGTATTTATAAAAAACACAAAGGAAAATAATTAGCTACCATTATTATCTCTTAAATATCATAGGTTGAACACGTTGAGTGTTTATTAATCACCTCATTAAAAGAGTGAAATACGACTGACTCATCGATAACTAAAAGCATAATTGAAAACGATAGAGCAACTCCTACATAAACCAAACATCTAAGTATTTTCTTATATCCTAATAATTCAAATATTCCTTCATACTCTTTTCTTACAAAGCCTTTATAATTTGGAACATGATAAAAATAGAACTACCTCATCGGTATAACTTCAAGGATCAACAAAAATGGAATTTCCCAAAGACCGAATTTATCACTCCTTTATTTGCGTACTTGCCTTTATAGGTTATTTTTTCTCATCTTTTAGTCTATTACTGACTCCCTCTCCTGTTGCACTATTTCAATCACCTTATATCATCTCATTGATCAGTTTTTTTATTTATCTCCCCTACTGTCTAATTATTTGGTTTGCCTATCAAAAACATATTAAATTAATGCCGTTAGGTCGCCTTCAATGGAGTACACTAAAAGCCCCCTTTTTGGCCTTAGTGGGATTATATTTTATTAGTCTATTTTTAGGCTCTGAAGATGATTCATGGGTTACAGAAATTGAATCCATTACAGGTTTTGCCTTCTTCTTATTTGCACTCTCAGTTATTTTTATTGCTCCAATTACTGAAGAAGTCATTTTTAGAGGTTTTCTACTAAATGCGGGTATGTGGTATGGCAATATCGGAAAATGGATTGCCATTATTATCTCTTCACTTTTATTTGCCGCTATGCATACTCAATATGAGTCAATGACTACGTTTATCCTTATTTTTGTTGTGGGTGTTGTGTTTTGCCAAATCAGAATAGGAACTCGTTCATTAATCGCACCGATAGTACTGCATGGAATGCACAACACTATTAGTGTCATTTTTTTAATGTTATAGAGTTTTTATTTAATAAATTTCTATTTTTTATAACAAAACACTTATTCAGTTAATAAGAAATGATATGTAATAGATAAAAATATTTTTATTATTACTTTAGAGAATGATCTGATTTTATACGCAATAATACCGAATATTATTCATCATTATCTAAATAAGTTATATTAACTTCCATAAAAAAATAAAATGAAAAAATAAATATAGAATGTGATTATAACTACATGCTTTTTCAGCGTATTAAAGTATGATAAGAGATATTAATATGACAAGGATATTACCTTCTTCTTAAATTAAGAGAACTCTTTATGAATTTGTTTTTCCAAAATAGCCTAGCTTTTCCTAGCATTATTTTTAGTGCATTACTTATTATTATCTCTTTTTATTGGCTTTGTGCTGCTTTTGGATTATTAGATATTGATTTATTTAATATTGATAGTGAATTGGATGTTGATGCAACAGGTTTCGCAGGTTGGTTAACAAAATTAGGATTAGCCGGTATCCCAGTTACGATTATTGTAACCTTTTTTACCCTTATTGCCTGGTTTATCAGTTACTTTACTAACTATTGGATTATCAGCGCTATTGAAACCAATTTTATTCATTATTTAGTTGGCTTTGTTGCTTTAATCATTATCTCTTTTATTTCTCTTAATCTTACTGCGGTATGTTTAAAACCTATTCGCAAAAAACTCATGTCGCGTAATAAGCCTAAATCAGTACACCAATTAATAGGTAAATTAGCCATAGTACGATCAGCGAATGTAGCGGAAAACAAAGGTGAAGCCGTTTTAGAGGATGGAGGTGCAGGTTTAATTTTACAAGTTAGAGCACCAGAACAAGAAAATATTAAACGAGGAGACAACGTTATTATTATTAGCTATGACGCGTCTACTCACAGTTATCAAGTCGTAACGGAAGATGAATTTCATCGCTGATATTCGCATTCGATGAAATGCAATTAAGTTAACAGACAAATACGATTAAAAAATGACGGCATCGTCTGAACCTATGGAGAAAAAAGTATGGATTTGGCTTTCGTTATGCCTTTCTTAACTATTGTTGGCTTCGCAATTCTAATTATTTTAGGGTTATTTGGATTATTTAAAGCTTTTTATATTAAAGTGCCACAGGGTACAGCCTTAATTGTCAACGACATGAGCTCACAACCTAAAGTCCATTTTACAGGTGCTTTAGTTTATCCTGTTATCTACAAAAAAGAGTTTATGCGTATTTCTCTTTTAACGTTAGAGGTTGATCGTCGTGGTAAAGATGGTTTGATTTGCCAAGATAACTTACGTGCTGATATTACCGTTGCATTTTATTTACGTGTAAATGAAACCACTGAAGACGTATTAAAAGTCGCAAAAGCCATTGGTGTTGATAGAGCATCAGATCACCAAGCAGTCAGTACCCTATTTAGTGCTAAATTCTCAGAAGCATTAAAAACAGTAGGTAAACAGTTTGAACTGTCTAAACTTTTTGAAGATAGACAAAATTTCCGTGATCGCATTGTTGATGTCATCGGTAAAGATCTTAATGGTTATGCATTAGAAGACGTTGCTATCGACTATTTAGAACAAACCCCGAAATCAGCACTTGATCCTAATAATATTTTTGACTCTGAAGGTATCCGTAAAATCACGGAAATTACCGCCATTCATAATATTGAAACCAACCAAAAAGAGCGCGACCAAGAACTTGCTATTCAAAAGAAAAACGTGGAAACCCGAGAAGCAAGTCTGGCCTTAGAACGCCAACAAGCCGATGCAGAAGCACGCCAAAAACGTGAAATCGATAATATTCGTGCTCGTGAAACATCTGAAACCTTGCGTGTACAAGAAGAAGAGCGCTTAAAAGCAGAACAAGCCCGTATTCAAACGCAGCAAGAAATTGAAATTCGTGAAGAAAACCGCATGCGTGAAGTGGAAGTTGCACAACAAAATCGTACTCGTGCAGTCACCATTGAACAAGAGCGAGTTAATCGTGCTCGTGAATTAGAAATTGTTGCTCGCGAACGCGAAGTTGAGTTGCAACGGATTGAGAAAGAAAAAGCGTTAGAAGAAGAACGTAAAAACATCTCAAATGTTATCCGCGAACGCGTGGTTGTAGAAAAAACGGTAGCACAAGAAGAAGAGCGCATTAAAGAAGTCCGTGAAATATCTGAAGCGGATCGTATGAAACAAGTCACAATCATTAATGCACAAGCTGAAGCAGAAGAATCATTAGTGCGCCAAGTGAAAAAAGCAGAAGCAGATGAAGCCAGTGCAAAGCATAAAGCGGAAGAAATCAGTACGATGGCAAAAGCAGAACTCGAAGCCTCTGTTAAACAAGCAGAAGCCAAGAAACGCTTAGCAGAAGGTATTGAAGCAGAGCATGCTGCATTAGGTCTTGCCGAAGCACGAGTGCGTCAAGCCACAGCCGAGGCTGAAGAGAAAGAAGGTCTTGTACTGGCAAACATCACTGCTGAAAAACTATTAGCTGAAGCACGAGGCATGAAAGAAAAAGGCTTAACGGAAGCGCAAGTGATGGAGGCAAAAGCACAAGCCCAGCAACAACAAGGTCTTGCTGAAGCCAAGATTTTAGAAGAAAAACTTACTGCACAAGCGCGTGGTGAAGAACAACAAGCCAATGCAAAAGAGAAATTAGGTCTTGCTGATGCGAAAATTCTTGAAGAGAAACTCGCAGCACAAGCGCGTGGTGAAGGCCAATTAGGATCAGCACAAGCTGAAGTTATTCGCCAACGCTTGAAAGCAGAAGCCGATGGTTTAACAGATAAATTCAAATCTATGGATCACCTTAGCGATACGGCTCGTTCACATGAAGAGTTCCGTATGCAACTTGAAAAACAATTTGAACAGGCTATGGCGTCTATCGAAGCCAACAAAGAAATTGCACGCGAACAAGCCGATGTATTGGCCGCTGCACTGAGCAAAACCAATATTGAAATTGTAGGCGGTGATGGCAGCTTCTTTAACACCTTCTCTAAAGCATTAAGCTTAGGTAAAGCGGTAGATGGTTTTATGGATAAAAGCAGTTTTGCCAAAGAGAACGTTGAAAAACTGATTAACCGTACTCAACAAGATAAAAAGCTCGATATCGCTTCTTTATTAAAAAATCCTGAAGTTCAAGATTTAATTAATGGATTTATGGCAACAAAAGGTGCCAGTCAGCTGATTAAAGATGTGACAACTAAATCAGACTCCTCTAAAGAAGAATAATGCTATTTAGGAGGCGAAAGGCATAGAGACATCTCTATGTCTTTTATCTTGTTTTTATCGTTTAAGCCAAGGAAATCCGTTATACCATGTCTGAAATTCTGGATACGAATCGCGAGCAGGAAATACTCGATAGCGCCGTTGCACAAGGTGGCGCGTATGAAATCTTACGCAAACGCCTCACTGAGCAAGGCCAACAACTTCATCAAAAAGCCACTGAGTTAAATCAACATCGCTTAGATGAATTTGGTCAAAGCCAAATGGATATTATTGGCCGTATCCGTATTCGTACTGAAAATAACTGCCAAGCCAGAGATATTGTTCGTGTTGGTGAATGGCTACTGTTTGGTTATAACGTTTTCCTTGGATTAAAACGTGAAATTCATCTTGAAGATGTCTTTTCACTTTATTGTTTAACTGAAAGCGAGGGAGAGTTTGACGTTGAGGCAGTCCCTTATGAAGAGACTTTTTTAAACGATAATCGTTTTATTCAGGATTTTACTGAGCTTTATACTTATTACAAAAATACGCAATTACTACAACTTGTTGAGCGTGATGGGAAACTGCTTGCCAGTTTTCAAATTGGTGCGCGAATTACTGATGTGCGTGTTTTCCGCTGGGCTATCTCAAGTGATAAAAAGCGTATCGACTATATTGATAATCGTGGTGAACGCGATATTGCCCTCCCTCCTGCTTACGATTTCGAATGGACAAAAACCCAACGTGAAGATACGGTTAATGGCCGTTTTCCCCATATCAATATTCTTGATACCGTTTTTGTCGAAACGACTGGTGGTGATCTAACCGTTAAATGTGAAAATAATACCGAAGATGGTTTAGGGATTTATCGTGAAGCCGTCTTAGATAAAAACCAATCTCTCGATGATGCACAAATTGAATATGCTCAAACAGGCAGTTTAATTCTGTTAAAAATCTTACCGTATCGCGAAGAAAACTGGCGTTATTTGGTCTACAACATTTTGACGCAAACTGTACAACGCATTGATGCAATTGGACAAGCTTGTGTTCAATTACCTGAAGATCACGGCATTATTTTCCCGGGTGGCTATTACCTGCAAAATGGCGAATATAAAACCTTTGATCAACCAATGGAAGGAATGTATTTCCGCCGTCTACGCCGTTCGCCTAATGGCGAAGATGTGTTATATGTTTTCTACTCTCCTTCACAAGGTCGCCTTGCGCTTTTCAATTACAATATGATTGAGCGTAAACTTGCTGTGCCGTTAGTTGGTCATGGCTATGCGATGCTTGAAGATGGGAAAATGGTGCTGTTTGAAGGTGAAGGCGAAGAAGCCACGCGTGTTCATCCTATGCAAGTTTGGCAAACTCCCTTCTATTCTGAAGAATTTGCCGATAAACAACCGCCTCGTAATGGTTTTTATGGCCGTATTGGTAATGCTGATTTAGTACGAGGTATTTCTGAAATTTTGCATGTTGCAAAAGAAATTGAAGGTAATCAAATCTCTATTGCTCGTTATGAGCAACTCAGCTTACAACCTAAAAACTTATTAGATCTCTATTATTGGTTTAATGATGAACACTGTTTAGGAATTGGTAAATTATTAAAAGATATCGCTCAAACCAGTGAATTAGTACTTGATGAATATGAAAAAGTGGAAAGTATTCGTCAACAATCTGCGAAATCAATGCTTGAAGCGGTTAATCGCCAAAAATCACTACTGGCCTTAACACTCCCCGATAGTTGGACTGATATTCAACAATTTGTTGATAGCTTGAATTTATTAAATGCCCATCGAGGGCATCTGATTTCATTGCGTGAATTCCGTTATATGGATTTAACCAAGCTTAGCGCCATGGAAACAGAAATTACCGAAACACAGCAGCGTGTTTCACAAGCAACCGCACTTTTCCTTGCCAGTGATAAAGCATTACAACCATTCAAAGCTCAACTTGTTACCTTTGAAAACCTCATTGAAAAAGCCCAGAACAGCGCACAACTAGATGCACCAATGAATGACATGGAAAAAATGTCTGCTGATTTGGATATGCTTTCTAACTTAATGGCATCTTTGACGTTCCAAGACGTTACCCAACAAACGCATATTATTGATGCAATCTCACAAATCTATGCTCAGCTCAATCAATCTCGCGCTCGACTACAACAAAAACGCAAATCACAAAGTAGCGTCGAAAGCGTGGCACAATTTGGTGCTCAATTTCGCTTATTTAGCCAAGGGATCACCAATGCTTTATCCCTTGCAACCGATCCTGAACGTTGTGACGATCAGCTTTCGCGTCTTTTAGTTCAATTAGAAGAGCTAGAAAGTCAGTTTAGCCATCATGATGAATTTCTTGATGATATTATGGCTAAACGTGAAGAGTTAGTAGAAACTTTTGAGTCACACAAACAAGTGTTGCTTGATGATCGCCAACGTCGCTCACAAAGCCTATTAACCGCAGCCAATCGCTTACTGGAAAATCTGCAACGTCGAACATCTCGATTACAGTCACAAGATGAGTTAAATGCCTTTTTCGCATCAGATCCTTTATCACTAAAAACACGAGAGATCATTGAAAAATTAAGAGAAATCAATGATAACGTCAAAGCTGATGATATTGATGCACGCTTAAAATCCTCTCGCGACCAGGCTATTCGTATTCTGCGGGATAAAACTGATATTTTTGAAGACGGTGGCAATGTTATTAAATTAGGGCCTCGCCATCGCTTTAGCGTTAATACGCAAGAACTTGATCTCACTATCTTACCTAAAGAAGATAAGCTTTGGTTATATCTGACAGGAACGGATTACCAAGAACCGATTGAAAATACAGAACTTGCTCAATTACAGCCTTATTGGAATGCCTCACTTGAATCTGAATCGGACACTGTTTATCGTGCAGAGTACCTTGCTTATTCCATTATTTATGCAGCGGCAAAACGTCAAGATGGTCTTGATTACGAAACGCTAAAAGAAGCACTCACTCTTCCAGAAAAGCTGGAAAAACTCGTGCGTGATTTTGCAACCCCACGTTATAAAGAAGGCTATGAAAAAGGGATCCACGATCACGATGCGATCGCCATATTGAAAAAGCTGATCCCTATTGGCGAAAGTGCTGATCTTCTACGCTACAACCCAACGGCACGCGCAATAGCTGCTCTCTTTTGGGAAACAAAACAAAATGAGCAATATCCCGCTTTATGGCCTGAACGCGCAAGAACCGCACTGAATATTCAGCAATTATTCCATACTGACGATGCGTTAACCGATCTGCAAGCAGAAATCGAAGCAGATATACGCCTCTTCCTTCATGATAATCCGATTGAGTGCGAACACTATGTACCGATGCAGGCCTCTGAATATTTAAGTTTTGCGTTGGCGAGAACACCTATTGAATTAGTTTATAGCAAATATGCTAAAGAGTTAGTGATTGCATTACAAAGTCGATTAGAAGAAGCCCATATGTGGATAGACTTTAATCGTTCACAACAGAATTTAGGTACGCGATACGCACAGCGTTGGGCGCTGATCCAAAATTGGCTACAAGGGTTGTGCTCTCTGCCTGATTATGCCGAACTCTCACCTTATATTCCGGGTGCTATCGCTATCATTATATTAGATAAAGTCGCATCAGCTCGTTATAGTGAAGCTGATTTATACTTCACTGTAACGGGTTTATTAGGCTCTCACTCCACCATTGAAAACCAAGCATTATCACTCAGTTTAGATGACTATTTCAGCCGAATGCGCGGGCAAAGAAAGAACTTTATTCCTGCATTCCGACAGTATCTCACACTGCGTCAAAAAATAGTCAGCGATGAACGTGAACGCTTAAAACTGCATGAATTTAAAGCCAAACCATTAAGCTCTTTTGTCCGTAATAAGCTGATTAACGATGTCTATTTACCGATTATTGGCGACAATATGGCAAAACAAATTGGTGCATTAGGCGAAGGTAAACGCACCGACTTAATGGGATTATTATTAATGATCTCCCCTCCGGGTTATGGCAAAACCACATTAATGGAATATGCAGCCGCACGTTTAGGTCTTATTTTTATGAAGATCAATGGCCCTGCATTAGGACATAACGTGCTATCACTCGATCCCGAACAAGCGCCCAACGCAACAGCGAGACAAGAGCTTGAAAAACTCAACTTAGCATTAGAAATGGGTAATAACGTTATGCTGTATGTGGATGATATTCAGCATACTCACCCTGAATTCTTACAAAAGTTCATTTCGCTCTGTGATGGAACAAGACGTATTGAAGGGGTATGGAAAGGAAAAACCAAAACCTATGATATGCGGGGTAAAAAATTCTGTGTCGTCATGGCAGGTAACCCTTACACCGAATCAGGTGAAGTCTTCCGTATTCCTGATATGTTGGCTAACCGAGCTGATATTTATAACTTAGGTGAAGTATTAGGTGGTATGGACGATGCTTTTGCCCTGAGTTATATCGAAAATAGCTTAACGTCGAATGCGGTATTGGCACCGCTTGCACTACGTGATCTTAACGATCTCTATATTTTAGTTGATAAGGCGATGGGGAAATCTGTCTCTACCAATACATTAAGTTATCCTTATTCTGATGCTGAAATTAATGAAATTGTAATGGTGCTTAAACACTTAATTACGCTACGCAATGTCATTTTAAAAGTAAATCAGCAATATATCGCCAGTGCGGCACAATCAGATAAATATCGCACAGAGCCAGCATTCCGTTTGCAAGGTAGCTACCGCAATATGAATAAATTAAGTGAAAAAGTCTCTGCGGTAATGAATGATGAAGAGATTGAACGCTTACTCGACGATCATTATCTTGGCGAAGCACAATTGCTGACAACTGGAGCCGAAGAAAATTTATTAAAACTCGCTGAATTACGTGGAAAACTAACTGAAAAAGACGCTATTCGTTGGCAACAAATCAAGAAAGACTTTATGCGCAATAAAGCATTGGGTGGTGATAATGCCGATATTGGCGACCGCGTAGTATCACAGTTAGCCAATTTAGTGGAAAGTGTGCAAGGTCTACGTTAAAGATAGAAAATATTCATTTTCAGCCCACTAATTTTAGTGGGCTAAATACTACATAAATAATGTTTATAAATCGAGAAACCTATTTCACGCTCACAATATTGATTTTTTCAAAACAAGTGAAAACGTGAACGTCATTAAGATTAAATATATTTACTGTTAATACTTAAATTTATAAAAAATTAATTTAATTTTATATAATTAATAATTATATGATTAACAATAAAAAAACAAAATTATTTAACAACCAATTCTATTATGTACATAAAATCCATATTAACTCACACTCTGAAAAGAATGAAATAAATAAGACATTAATAATAATCACTCTTAATCCATTTATGAGATCTCTCTCTAAAGATAGGAAATTAACTTAGGATTAATAGCATAGAAATGATAGCATCAAAAATGCTATAAATTAATTATATTATTTATATGGCTTTAATTTAAAAAATTAAAAATTTTTAAATATATTACCTTCAATTTATTAACAAAAAAGATAATAACTATCTTCGCTAATAATTATTTAAATGTACTATTTTAAGTTTAAAGTTATAAAAAATATTATTCTATTTCCGTCTAGTTTAAGTTGTTTTTTATACTAGATTGATGGCAACACAACAAAAATACTTTCAATAAAAGTGGGCGTACTATGAAAAGCATGTTTACGACTCGGGAACTCCCTGACGTAGATCGGTTTTCCGTATTCAGGGATACAATAAAAGACCGCTTTTTATCGTCTTATGAATGCAATGAAGTCGAATTGCCTCCTCATTCTCGATTTTATGCCAATATTGTCGAGCAGCAGGTGACAAATATGCGCTTTATTCAGTTAGAGTCTAATGGACACTGGGCAAGTAGCCGTCCTTTGAGCCATAAACTGAGCTTAGAAGAACATTTTCAAATTGAGATACAGCGTTCAGGAACCAGCCATCTAACTCAAGATGGAAGAACGGCATTTCTGCGACAAGGCGACTTTTGTATTTTTGATATGGCAAGACCCGTATCCTGGTCTTTTGATAACGACTACTCGTTATTTAAGATCCTTATCCCAAGGGAGAAACTAGCATCACGTTTAGGTAATACCCAAAATCTTACAGCAAGAGCAATACGCGGTAATAGCATTACCGGCTCTCTCGTTTATAGTTTTGTGATGCGTTATATTCCATTTTTGGATTCAATGCCACCACAACATGCACAACAACTTGCTGATATTTTATTGAATTTAATTACTTCAGCCTTTAGCGAATTTAGTATTGCGACACCACCGCAAAGCTTAGGAAGATCAACACTGTTTTATTTTGCTCAGCACTATCTTGAGCAACATCTTTCCGATCCCGATTTAAGTGTTAATGAATGTGCTAATGCGTGTGGGATCTCAGTCCGCTATTTACAGATGCTATTTAAAGAACAAAATACATCTGTACTTCGTTGGATCTACCAAAAGCGTCTTGAGAATTATAAAACAGCGTTAGTTAACCCGCTTTTAGCAGAGAAAAATATTACACAACTGGCTTATGAATGTGGGTTTAGTGATATTTCTAATTTAAGCCGAAAATTTAAATCTGAATTTTTTATGACACCTTCAGAGTATCGAAAAATACACTCGTTGAGATAAGTTATAAAACAAAATTATGGGTTATATAAGTATCATTACAAGCATTATGGTTCGTATATGAATCAATATGTACCCAGAATACTTATCCCCCTCTAGTTTAAATTTTGGAGGTTACACTAGAGGGGAAAAAGATCTATTTCATTAGCCGTAACGAAATTCAATGCCTAGTGTGCCACACGGATATTCCCATTTCTTTAAAATCGTCTCACCACATAACACACGGCAAGTACCACACTCTAAACACCCCGCATAATCAAAAAGATATTGCCCTTTCTCATCTTTTTTATATAGCCCTGCGGGACAAGCTTTCATTAAGATTTCAAATTGCGCAGGATCGATATCATCCTTTAAGACAATATGCGGATTTTCTTCATCCACATTAAATTTATTGACGCCTAATTTAACGTCTACGTTTACTTGACTCATAAAGAACGTACTCCTTTAAAGCCATCTTTAATTAAGTTCATCACACCAACTTTCTTCACCTGAGACAGTATTTTCTTACGTACTGGTTTTTCTGGGCCATTAATCACGAATAAATCATGCATAACATTGGCCGCCATTTGCGGATAATCCGTAAAGAATCTGGTGTTATCAAGGAAAGCAGGCAGATCTTTATATAGCTTCATATCTTTCATCACAAAGCTGTCATTTAATAAAGATTGATAACAACTTAATTCTTTTTGGCTGTAGCTGTTTTGTTCTTTCGCCATTAATACCGCTTTTGCGGCCGCTTCACCTGAAGCAATCGCCAGATCCATCCCTCTTACGGTATAACCCACATTGAGGCAAAAACCAGCTGCATCACCCGCCACTAATACACCATCTCTCACTAATTCAGACACCATATTCATGCCACCTTCTGGCACCATATGGGCTGAATATTCTAATAATTTTCCGTCTTTGATAAGCGGTGCAACAACAGGATGTTGTTTAAAATCTTCTAATAATTGAGGAACCGTTTTTTCGAACTTATCGACGTTATGTAGCCCTAAAACTAGGCCTAAAGAAACGGTATTTTTATTGGTATATAAAAAACCACCACCTAAGTATCCCCCTGATGGTGCGCCCGCAAAAAGCCAAGCTAACCCTTCATCATTGGTGCAACCAAATCGGTCTTCCATTTGTTGAGGAGTAAATTCAAGTAACTCTTTAACACCAACAGCAACAGTATGAGGATTTACTTTTTGCGTCATACCTAATTGCTTCGCTAACAATGAATTAACACCATCAGCTAAAATCACGACATGGGCTTCAATTTCATCATCACCCGCTTTAACGCCGCATACTTTGCCCTCTTTTACTAATACTTCATCGACACGAACGCCTGTGATCACTTGTGCGCCAACATCTTCCGCTTTTTCCATTAACCACTGATCAAATGAAGAACGCAATACAGTATAAGAGCGCGCCGCTTCCTCTTCTTGCTGTGTATGCTGATAATCTAACGTCACGCCATCTGTCGGCGTTAACATTGAGATCTTTTCACGCGTCACAAGGCGTTCAACTGGGGCTTCTTCGGCAAAGTTAGGAATGATTTTTTCAAGACTATGTGCGTATAAACGCCCACCCGTCATATTTTTACTGCCAGCGAAATTACCTCGCTCAACCACTAAAACATCACATCCTGCTTGCGCTAAAACATAGGCAGCAGTACCACCAGCAAGTCCACCACCCACAATAATGGCGTCAAAAATATCGTCTGACATACTTTTCTATCCTTTTATTATGTGTGGTCGCTTAGCACACTTTCACTAAGCGACCGACGGGGATTAGCCGCCAAGTTTTGCTGTTAATGCAGGTAACACTTTGTAGAGGTCGCCGACAATCCCGTAATCCACCATATTAAAGATAGGTGCATTTTTATCTTTGTTGATACCAACAATAATTTTTGCTCTATCTACACCGACCATATGTTGAATTTGCCCTGAAATACCGACAGCAACATAAACATCAGCACCTAAGGTCACGCCTGAAACACCAATGTAGCGATCGTGTTCCATCCAGCCTTCACCTTCAGCAATTGGACGTGAGCAACCCACTTCACCTTGAAGGGCTTTTGCTAATGCTGACGCTAACGCAATATCATCTGCCTTACCAAAGCCACGTCCAACACCAACAACACAATGCGCTTTACCTAAATCAACGCTACTACCTTGTTTTGGCTTACGTGTTAACACTTTTAATGTATGCGCAGGGGCGACAAAGGTGCCTTGTACCACTGATGCATTGGGAGCATCTGTAATAACTTCCACATCTAATGCACCACCAACAGTAGCAATAGCATAAGGTGAGCGAATTTCTGCTTTAGCATGTGCTAAACCACCATAAACTTGGTGTGTTGCGATCACGGTATTGTTTTCAACAGTCAGACTTAATGCATCACTGACAACACCCGCTTTTAACGTAACACCTAGGCGGGCCGCAATGGCTTTTGCTCGTTTTGATGATGCTAATAAAACCAATGCATTAGCACCTGCTTCTTTAATAATTTCAGCAAAAGAGGCCGCATAATCTTCAGCAATCACACCTTCTTGTGGCGCAAAGCAATAGACACAATCAGCACCAAGGCTGACACATTCACGCGTGCTTTCGTCATCACCGATAAATAACACATTCACTTTTTCACCAAGACCACGAGCAAACGCTATCAGCTTTGCTAAATCATCCGCTTTCTCGGCATAAACAAAGGTAGTAGGTAGTAAACTAGCCATTTTTAATCTCCTTATTGATTAACCGCTTGGCGTAAATGCTCAGCAAATGTGGCAATATTTTCATCTGAATCACCTTCTAAAATAATGCCAAGGCGATCAGTCTGTTCTGGTGCGCACACTTGTGTTTGCACGACAGTCAGTGCTGAAATATCAACACCAATATCACCTAAACCAAGTTTCTCAACAGGTTTTTTATTCGCAGCTAAAATGGCTTTCATTGACGGTAATTTGGGAGTGTTAATGCTTGATGTCACGCAGACAACGGCAGGTAATGTCAGCTCTAGCTCTTCAGTGATATTTTCTAAATCACGCTCAACAATGATTTTGTCACCATCAACGGTGATTTTGTTAACGGCATTAACACAAGGTAAGCCTAAGTATTCACCTACTGCTAAACCTGTTTGTTGAGCGTATAAGTCACCAGATCCTTCACCGAAAACTAATAAATCAAAACCCACCTTTTGTGCTGCTTGCGCAATAATATTGGCGGTATCTGTTGAATAAAGAGCATTGCACGCATCATCAGCAACAAGTGTTAATGCATCAGGGCCACGCGATAAAATATCTTTTTTAATTTTCGCGTTTTCTACCATTGCACTAGTGCCTACACTAAGCGCAGTTACGGTACTATCACCCAGAGCAGAGGCAATTTCTACTGCGGTTTCAATTGCATTTAAATCATATAAACTAATTTTTAAACCCGCATTATCAGTTGCGAGTGTACGATCAGGCCGCGTTGTGATGTCTTGTTCGTCATGAACAACCTTACAGCAGGCAATAAGTTTCATAATTCACATTCTCCGTTTTGCTCAAGGGAGCAAATTAATAAAATCCCAATGTCATTACGCTAAAATATGTTTAGCGATCACCATGCGTTGCACTTCGCTTGTGCCTTCAAAAATTTCAGTGAGTTTTGCTTCACGCATTAGGCGTTCAACAGGATAAGATTTGGTGTAGCCCATACCACCGTGGAGTTGAACAGCTTTTTGAGTGACATAGGTTGCTGTTTCAGAAGCGTATAATTTGGCTTGCGCTGATTCGCGGGTATAAGGAAGCCCAGCAATTTTTGCCGCCGCTGCGCGATACACCAACATACGAGCACAATCTACGCGGGTAGCCATATCCACTAGCATCCATTGCACACCTTGGTTAGCTGCAATAGGTTTTCCAAATTGAATACGCTCTTTGGTGTAATCAATCGTGGCATCTAATGCACTTTGTGCGATACCTAACGCAATAGCTGAACAGCTTAAACGGCCACCATCTAAGGTTTCCATGGCAATGCTAAAGCCTTTACCTTCCGCGCCTAAACGTGCACTAACAGGTACAACACAGTCACTAAAACTGACAGAACAAGTTTCAGAGCCATTCATACCCATTTTTTCTTCTGGTAAACCAATGCTGATCCCTGGGTTATCACGCTCAACTAAGAATGCGGTGATCCCTTTAACACCCGCACTTTTATCAGTCATGGCAAATACGATAAAGAATGCACCTTGAGGTGCTGCAGTGATCCACAATTTAGAGCCATTGATCACATAATTATCACCTTGACGAACAGCGGTTGTTTGTTGAGCAGCAGCATCACAACCCGCACTTGGTTCGGATAAACAGAAGCAACCAATTTGTTCACCTGAAACCACTCCCGGTAAAATACGTGCTTTGGTTTCTTCATCAGCATATTTTTGAATAACAGGGCCAGTTAATGAACACTGTGATCCCATGATCATCGCGTGTGCAGCGCTGACTTTTG
Source organism: Proteus vulgaris (assembly GCF_023100685.1). NCBI lineage: Bacteria > Pseudomonadati > Pseudomonadota > Gammaproteobacteria > Enterobacterales > Morganellaceae > Proteus > Proteus vulgaris. The sequence goes on from NZ_CP090064.1 coordinate 3,825,686, forward strand.
CCATTTCTTCTGTTGCTAATACATAGCTAATTGCATCCGCTTCTGTTCCACCATAATTTTCATCAATATTGAAACCAAAGAGTCCTAATTCAGCCATAGGTGCAATGCTTTCACTTGGAAAACGGTGTTCTTTATCAATTTCGCCAGCAATAGGCTTAATATCATTTTCAACAAACTCTCTGACCATATCGCGGATCAGGACTTGTTCTTCTGTTAGCTGAAAATCCATGTTTATTTTCCTCTGTGAATATATAGGGTTATCTCTATGGCGTGCGATTTCACGTTTGTCGTCTTATCGCACGCATTAATGGGTTAACGTTATTTCTACATCGTCGCTATGGATGCAGGTAAGAAGGTGTACAGCAGCAACATAAACATCATGGCTAACAGTGGAATAGCGAGAGTTAACGTTCCTACAGGGCCATAGCCCTCTTTATGGCTGACACCACAAACGCTAAAGACAGTAATAATCAATCCGTTAAATGGTGGAGTTGTACTCATTGATGCCATTGTTGCCACACGGTGTAAGGAGCCTTGATCAACCACAGTTGCAGGGAACATTGCAGCAATCATTGGCATGGCAATACTTAGCGCACCAGAGCCAGAACCACTGATAAACACCAAGGCACCGACTGAAATTGCAGTAACAACAAGTGGATTAAGACCCGATTGAGCAATCGCTTGGAATGATTCTTTGAACGCAGGTAAGGTCATCACTAATGCCCCAAACCCAACAATAACCGCCGTATTAAAGAGGGAGGTCACCCCTTCCATTGTTCCTGCGGCTAAATTAGGTACGAGCTTTTTCCAATCGAGATAGCGTAAATACACAATCAAGGCGGCGATAATGGCGCAGAATAGTGCGATAGCTGGGTCCCATTTCAGGATATTCAGCACGACCAGCAAAATAAGCATAGGGAGTAATGCAACGAGCACATTAGGTAATTGACGATCTTTTTTACCTTCTTCGGCTTTTGCTGTTTTTTCGTCTTCAACCCAGCCTTCACCTTTCGCTTTTACACGCTTAAATAACCAAGTGAGATAAATAATCACTAAGGTGACTTGGAATAATGCTGTCAACATACCCGGTACTAAACCGGCCGTAGCTGACGTACCTAAGAACTTCATTGGGATAAGGTTTTGGATTTGTGGTGATCCAGGCATTATCATCACAAACGTACCTGCACCGGCAAAATAGACAGCAGGAATAAGTCTGCGAGGAAGATTCGCTTTGCGGAATAAACTCACCATCATCGAATAAACGGTAAACAGTGCAACAAACACTGAAACACCGCCGTAGGCTAAAATGGCACAAGCCGCAACTAATGAAGGAATAACGGCTCTTTCACCAAATTTACCAATAATAAAAGAGGCAACACTATCAGCAGCGCCACTGATAGCGGTTAATTTGCCAAAAATCGCACCAAGTACGAAAATGAAGAAGAAGCTACCAAAATAACCACCTAATCCACCGGTATACACTTGTAACAGTGCATCGACAGGATTAAGCATATCTGGTGATACAAGCCATGCAGTCACAGCAAGAAATAGGCTGGTGGTAAAGACAGAAATGAAGATATGTATGCCTTTCATACACATGATCATTAATATCGCTAGCCCAATGATTAAACAAATAATACCCATGATTGCCCCACTTATATGTGTTAGGGTTCAATTGACCTGTGCTATCCACACAGGTCTTTTGTGACTATTGATTAATGTTGTTAAGCAGAAAGCACATCAGCAAAAGTTTGCAGTGCCGTTCTAGCTTGTTCATACGTTTTAGTTTGCTGATCGATTTCGATAATGATGGAAGGAATGCCTTCTCTATCGAGGAATTTCTTCACTATCGGGGCATCGAACTCTTCTGGATCACAGAATTTTGTTAGCAAATAGACAACACCATCAGCGCCTGTGTTTTTCACCATATCGGCAATTAAACGGCCACGTTTTTTCTCTGGATCATATAAAAGTGAACACCCTTCAAGCTGGGCGATTTGCTCTGCCATTGCTTCATAAGGTGCGTTATTTTCTGGGATATCTTGACGGAACTGACGAGACTCATGTGCCACTTCATCTGCCACAATCGCTATCTTGTTATCAGCCAAAATTTGTAGAATAGAAGGGCTATCCGCAATAATGCCTGTCACAACAACTTTGTGCCCTTTCCAAGGTTCTGGAGATAAGGTTTTGCATTGTGCAACAATGGCTTCAACGGCTTTTGTATGTTCAACGACATCCATAAAGTAACCACTTTTGATCACAGTATTACGACGTTGTGGTGTGATTAAGTTTGGATGAAGCGCGGCCATCTCTGAAAATTCGCGTAACGCGGCGCGTCGCTGATTAAACAAATGGATTGCACTTTTTAGTGCATCATCTGTCACAGGCTGACCTGAAATTTCCCCTAATTGCAGTGCGATTTTTTTGTATTGTTCGGTTAAGAAAGCAATACCCGCTGGGGTTTTACGATTTTGTGGATGCACCAGTTGGATAAAAGGCACTTGTGGCACACCGGCTTTCCAGTTTTGCCCTAAGCATTTTAAGGTGTCACACAAAGAAGGAATTATGGCTGCTGACAGTTTATTCAGCGCACCATCCAATCCCATCTCAAGAGAAGAAAGCACTAGCGCACAATAGAAAGGAGGAAAATATTTCTTCGCTTCTGAGATCTCACGTCCTTCCGCGCCCCAAATGCCAAAAGGCACCATGCCTGCTGCATAGACAATTTCATTCGGAGTATATTCAGGAAAACAACCAATCACCTTTTTGCCACTACGAATAAAACCCTCTAATTGCGCAACGGGGTTATCCACCACGGCTTGCAGCTCATCAAATCTATCCGTTAATGCTTTCATTAGATGTCTCCCTTTTTCATATCTGCTTTATTCGCAGCCATAATTTCTGTTAATGCTTCAACACGGGTGACATACTGCGCTTCAGAGAAAACTCGGGGATCTGCTTGGTCGCCATCAAAAGTCACTGTTGGGATCTTAAGTTCATGGCGAATCCGGCGCTCAATTTCGGGCATAATGCCACTCCAGAGCTTACAACTGCGGTTAACGTGAATAATCGCGCCATCCACTTTATTCTGACGACTAACGTCAATACGCATATCAGCAGCACGCTCAACAGAGACACAGTTAGGAACATAAGAGTAAGCACGCATCATCTCGTCACTGTTTTGATAAATCACACCAAATGCAGTGGCGTAAACAGTAGCGGTAACGTTAATACCTTGCTCTTTTAACGGGGTAGATGTGGCACGCAAATAAGGCCAGCAAGCAATACCTTCAAAGAGAACACGGTATTTTTCTTCACCGCGGTAAGTCGATTTTTTCTCTTTGATATTTTGTTCCATCTCTTCACACAGTTGCTCAAAAGCCAGTGCAGCTTCTAATTTACCGCGAGCACAAACAGCAACCGCCATGTGATTAAACAGATCAAAACCATTCATTGGAGACGGCTCAAATTGGCAATATTCTGCCGCTTTTAACCATGCACGCCCTGTACGTTGTGAGATTTCACAGACTTCTTTAAACTTCTCTTCGGAGAAGACTTTGCCAGTGACTTTTTCAAGTTGTTTAATCGCATCATCAAATTGTGCTTGAACATACTTCACTGTCACATCATCAGTGTCATAATCATTTTTATAAGGAATATCGATAAGGATCATCGGGATATTCAATTCGTATGCGATATTTTCATACCACTTGATCATGCAGTTACAGATATTGTTACAGCACAGCAAGAAATCAGGCTGAGGCATATCCATCTCTTCACACTGCTTAATATCCATGTAAGAGAGGCTGATTCGAGCATAAGCACAGATATCATTGGAATATCCCATGCTTTCTGCATGCTCACACATTTTTAAACCTGCACCTTTTGCCGCAATGGCTGCGGCTTGGTTTTCAGGATAAACCACGCATAAACCTAATGTTTCAGCAATTTCTTGTGGGAAGTTAGAGGCACACCAGCCTATTTTTTCACCGCTATTTTTAGCATCCCACGCACGCTGATAAGCATCAGCAGCGATTTTTTGCAGTCGTTTTTTCGCAGGAATATAATCCGGCGCATTCATATCTACATTGCTCATTTTGATGTTCCTATTGTTAACGCATCGTCTTCCAGTTGATGGCGGTACGCTTCAAAGGCATAAATGGCGGCACCTATCGCCCCGTTGTATTGTGATAAAGGTGAAGTGGCGATAGAGGCGTTCAACTCTTCGCTAACATAACGAACAACTTCAAAATTACTGGCAACACCGCCTGTCATCACGACAGGGGCTTCAACCCCCACTCGTTTTGCAAGACCAGCAATACGGCTAGCCACAGAACGGTGAATGCCATTAATAACGTCGGGTATTGTTTCGTTATTCGCGAGATGAGAAATCACTTCTGATTCAGAGAACACGGTACAGGTTGAGCTAATCGTGACTTTCTTAGTGGACTTAGCGCCCTCTTGAGCGAGGTCAGAAATCTTGGTTTCTAATACTCTCGACATTACATCTAAAAAGCGTCCTGTACCGGCGGCGCATTTGTCATTCATCACAAAGTTTAATAAACGGCCTGCACCATCCATATGAAGTGCTTTAACGTCTTGACCGCCGATATCAATCACTGTTTTTACGCCCGGAAAAAGAAAGTGCGCGCCTTTGGCGTGACAGCTCAGTTCGCTCACTTCTTTATTGGCTTCTTTCAGAGAATTACGGCCATAACCGGTTGCACAGATCCAACTGATCTGACTGAGATCGCCACCAAACTGGCTTAATACTTCAGCGATCGCTTTTTCAGGCCCAGAAGTTCCTGCACCCACAGATGCCAGTGATTTAGCGACAATGGCGTCACCATTTTTCATGATGATGCATTTTGATGCAGACGATCCGATATCAACGCCCATTGTGAAAATGTCTTGTTGCATGCCTTTGCTCTCCTGAAAATTAAAAAAATAAGTGGATTATTCTTTCCACGTCATCACGTCTTTATTGGCTTCAAGGCTGGCAATTTCTTCTGCGCTATACCCTAATTCAGCTAATACAGACGGTGTGTCTTCACCTAACAAAGGACCACGACGATATTCAGGTAAACCACTCTCTAAGAAATCAATAGGTGGGCGAACTAAGGCTTTTTCACTGCCATTTTTGTACTTCATGTTGTAGAAGGTGTTGATTGCCCAAGCCTGTTTGTCTTCCAACACTTCTTCCCATGTTTGCGCAATACTGAATGGGATATCGTTTTTGGTGAAAATATCTGCCCATTCTGATGCTGTTTTTTGCTCAACTTGTTGCCAAATCAGATCATATAATTCAGGGGAGCGATTATTTTTCGCTACTTCTTGTAGACGTGTATAACGAGCGTCTTCCGCTAAATCTGGACGACCAATACAAGAAATAAAGGTTGGATAGTAGGCGTCATAAACAGGCATACAGACTTGAATAAAACGGTCATCTTTTGTTTTATAAGCCAGAATAAATGGGCTAGTAGTATTACGACGATCGATTGGATACGGCTGACCATAATCTGGGTATTGTGCCGCTTGGATCATGATTGCTTGGGTATAAATTGAGGTATGCAGTAAGTTAGTTGAAACATACTCACCTTGCCCAATATCTTTAGCGCGAATATAAGCAGCTAACACACCAGACACTAAACCTAATGCACATTGGTGATCACCAAGGCCAGGGATCACATTCATCGGTACTGTGCCTTTTTGGTACAGCGAACCTAAAATGCCACCACGAGCAAAGAATGCCGTGTAGTCAAATCCAGGTAGATCTTTATCTGGGCCTTCATCACCATAGCCGGTCACGCTGGCGTAAACTAATTTTGGAAAACGTTGTTTTAACGTTTCATAATCCAACCCTGCACGTTCTCTTGCACCAGGACGCCAGTTAGTTAAGAAAATGTCGGCTTTTTCTAGCAGTTCAAACAGAATTTTTTTACCTGCTTCTGTTTTCGTATTTAACACGATGCCACGTTTATTGGCATTTTCTAAATCAAAACTGGTGTTTTCATGTTGATCTAACGGACGGCCTTCAGTCGGTGCGGTATAACGTAAGTTATCACCACTTGGGGATTCAATTTTGATTACGTTCGCCCCCATATCAGCTAAAATACGGCCCGCTGCGGGTACGGCAATAAAGGTCGCCAACTCAACTACAGTGACGCCTTCCAGTGCTTTACGACTTGTCATTTTTTCTCCTAATTATTTTTAGACTTCATACTGCTGTTGTCAGAATGTGGATAAATCCGTTGTCACTTAACCCGCTACTTTGGTTTCTTCATCCTTGATTGAAACGCCATAACCCAATTGCAATTTCAGGGCTTGCACATCAATTTTTCCGCAAGGGGTATGAGGAAACTGCGTAAAGAAATGGAGTTCTTTGGGGATTTTGTAGCGAGCTAGTCGCTCTTGTAGAAATACACGTAATTCGCTTTCATTTAGGGTGCAATCTTTTTGCACACAAATAGTGGCAATGACTTCCTCACCTAAATCGACAGAAGGAATGCCGAACGCTTTCGTTGCGTCAACACCGGGATATTCCGCAATAGCCTCTTCTATTTCACAAAGGCTGATATTTTCACCACCACGAACGACAATCTCTTTCATGCGATAGGCGTAGTGATAATTTCCTTGTTCATCGACATAACCAATATCCCCTGTATGTAACCAACCTTCCTCGTCTAGAGCTTCCTTGGTTTTATCAGGGGCATTGTCATAACCCATCATCACATGAAAACCACGAGTACAAATTTCACCCAAAACGCCCACTGGCACAGGTTTACCCGTTTTCGGACTAATGATTTGCATTTCAACAAAAGGTAATGGTTTACCGATAGAACTGCGTTTTATGGGTAAAGTATCGTTTGGTAATGTTTGAGTACAACAAGGCGAGGCTTCTGTTTGTCCATAAGAGACGGTGATCCCTTTCATTCCTAACGTATTTTCAATGTCATCAATTAACACAGGAGGAAAACTTGCCCCGGCAATAATGCCTTTATCAAGGCTAGATAAATCGTAGTGAGAAAACTGCTCGTGCTTCATTAAACGGCTAAAAATCGTTGGTACGCCATGCATAACGGTGCAACGATAGTCTTGGACGACTTTCAAAACATCTTCTGCACAATAGTTATCAAGAAGAACTAATTGGCATCCGGTTGTTAACGCAAAAAAGAGACAAGAAGAGAGCCCAAAACAGTGGAATAAAGGAACAGCAAGACAAATGACATCGTTATGCGTTACGCCTAATCGCTGTGCTGACAGCATGGCATTATTAATCACATTATATTGGCTTAACATGACACCTTTAGGCATAGCAGTACTGCCTGAGGTCATTTGAATAGTCAGTAAATCTTTTACACTAACTTGTGAAATAGCATGTTGATATTCTTTATCTGATATTTTTTGGCTAATTGCTTTTAATTGAGATAATGAGACACTTTTTTCTGCCGATTTATTTCCCATACTAATAAATAACTGAGGTAATACATCCTTATTTTCAGTTACTTTTTTAGCAAGGCAATTAATCACTTCAATAAAGTCATTACTTTTAAACCCATCAGAAAAACATAATGCTTTAATACCGGTTAATCGACATAAATCTAATAACTCTCTTTTTTTAAAATGAAAGTTAATACAAACAACAGGAACACCAATTTGAGCAGCCGCAAGAAAACAAATTATCCACTCTTTACTATTAGCAGACCAAATACCTAAACGATCACCTTTTTTTAAACCAATCGCTAAAAAACCACGCGCAACACTTTCTACTTCTTGTTGTAATTGTTGCCAAGAAAGTGTCTTTTTACTTTGGTTTTCAATCAAGGCTGTTTGTGAAGCATATTGCTTTACAATATTGTTTAGACATTCTTTAACTGTCATTTCTAATAAGGTCATAAATACCTACTCAACCGCTTTTTTGCTGGTGTTTGCGTCTGTAATGACCTTATTCTGGGTAGGGGGAATTATTCATTCTTGGTAAATAACGAACTGTTTTTCGTCATTTGAATAGTATGAGAGAGATCTGTGATTGGGGTCTAGATTTGATGAGTTAAATATAATTTGTAATTGAAGATGAATTAATAACAATGAAATAAATTTGAAACCAAGGCGTTATAAAGGTGTTATTTTTAAAAATAAAAAGGAGAGTCATTTTATTTAAATAATAAAAATAAAATCACTCTCTCTTTAATATAAATAGTCTCATCTCTCTTTAAGGTATAAATAAATCTTATCAATAATCATTGGTGTGATAATTTAAATTAAAATAATATAAAAATAAATACAATAATGATTAAAATTTATAACATCTAAATAAAAAACGTTTTAAATTACTTAACTTATTTTCTTGCTTATCAATTAAAGATGTTATTTACCTCGTCTCATTGGCATGGTTGAAGTCTGATTAAGCGTTAATCCTTTGGTTTCTGGCGCAAACAACACAGAAACTATCATGCCGAATAAAGAAATTGCGGCCCCCACTAACATCGTCGTATTAATCCCGTAAGTGGCAATAAAGGCAGGAAGCGCACAAGTTGAAATAACCGTACCAATACGGCTTATTGACATAATGACACCAACTGCCGATGCACGAATATCGGTTGGGAACAATTCATTAGGATAAAGCCATTGTAAAATTCCGGGGCCACCAGAAAAGAAGGCATAAGTCGCAAAGGCTAAGATAACAAATAAGATAGGTAAATCTGGGAAAACCCCTAGCACTAATAATGCCAATGTCATCATGGCAAAACTACCAATCAATAACGGACGTCGCCCTGTTTGATTTAACCAAAACATAGCAGGAATACATCCAAACATGAAGAATAGGCTAATCACCACATTACCCAGTGCCGCACTCCTTCCCGCATCCCATCCTAATAAACCGACAATCTGAGGTCCAAAGGTATAAATGGCAAACATCGGAATAACTTGGCAAGTCCAAATGACCGCAACAAAAAGCACGAAAGAAAAATGACGTTTATTAAATAGCTCGATAAAACGCGTTGTTTTGGCATTTTCAGCTTCAAAAACGACAGGTTCACCAAAAAGCTTTATCATCATTTCATTACACTCTTGAATACGCCCTTTGCGTATTAGCCAAAGCGGGGATTCAGGTAAATCAAAGCGACCAATTAAAATAATAACGCAAGGAATAAAAGCACTGCCCAACATCCAGCGCCAGCCATCTGCAACATCATATAAAAGATAACCGACTAAGTTGGCACATGTTGCCCCGATATACCACATTGCGGCAATAAAACCGACAGCAAAAGCACGTTGTTTTTTATTGGAAAACTCCGTGATCATTGACGTCGCAATGGGGTAATCAGCACCAATCACAATTCCAATAAGGAATCGCATCACCAATAGACCCACTGGTGTTGACACAAACATCGTTGCAATCGAAATAAGCCCAATAGCCACAATATCAACGAGGAACATTTTGCGACGACCCACTTTGTCACAAATATAACCAAAAAGTGATGTGCCAATAAAAAGCCCTGCTAATGTTGCCGCACCAAGCAGCCCAATCCATCGTGTATCAAGCTGTAATAACGGTGTGAGTTGCTCTAATGCCACACCGATGATCACTAATACATAGCCATCAAGAAAAGGGCCACCACTCCCCCATAACATCACCCGACGATGTACAGAGGTAAAACGAATATCATCAAAGTTTCTGGGTTGCATGACTGCGTCCTGGTATTTTTTCTAAATAAAGCAAAAAAAGAAAAGCTCCCAGGCCGGAGCAGCGCTGGGAGAAAAGTAGCGATACATCATCCGTAACGATATTCCACGCCAAAAGTTCCGCGTGGGTATTCCCATTTTTCAAGCGCACTATCTAAACCAAGAATTCGACACGTTCCACACTCTAAGCACCCTGCATAATCAAAACTGATAGTGCCATCTTCTTGTTTTTTATATAGACCTGCAGGACAAGCTTTGACTAAGGTTTCCAATACCTGCATATCAGGTTGCTCTTTAACGACGATATGTGGATTTTCTTCATCGACATTAAATTTATTGATGCCTAGTTTGACATCGACATTTACGGGAGAACTCATATTGCTTTTACTCCTTTGATCCCATCTTTGATCAGATTCATCCAACCGACTTTTTTGGTATGACGCATCATGGTTTTACGCATTGGTACGGGGGCTTCACCCGTAACGGTAAAGAGATCTTTCGCGATACCAACGACCATTTCAGGATAAGCAGTGAACATACGAGGATTATCAAGTAGATCAGGCATACGCTGATACGCTTTCATATCGCGCAACGGGCCATCTTCTAAATGTTTGAGATATTCATTAAGTGATTGTTTACTAAAATCATTTTTTGCCATAGCAGAAAGCATCGTTTTTGCAGCCGCTTCACCAGATGCCATCGCTAAATCCATTCCTCGGATAGTAAAGCCAAGGTTCATACACATCCCTGCTGCATCACCAGCAATTAATACGCCATCGCGTACTAATTCGTTTTGCATTCTTAAGCCCGCTTCTGGAACGACATGCGCACCGTATTCCACCATTTTTCCGCCCTCAATTAGCGGAGCAACAACGGGATGCTGTTTAAAATCTTCCAGCATTTGTGGTACTGATTTTTTCGCATCTTTAATATGGTGCAACCCACAAACAAGACCTAAAGAGAGCGTGGTTTTATTGGTATATAAAAAACCACCGCCCATCAATCCATCGGTAGGTGATCCTGCAAATAACCAAGCCGCGCCTTCGTTATCTTTTAGGTTAAAGCGATCTTTAATCACACTTTCAGGCAATTCGATGATCTCTTTTACACCTACTGCTACATTTTCAGCGGCAACACGTTTTGTCATCCCTAACTGTTCAGCTAAGATAGAATTCACACCATCAGCTAAAATAACGGCTTTGGCTTCTAACACATCACCATCAGCTTCCACACCAACAATCTTGCCATCACGTTCGACGAGCTTATCAACGCGAATACCTGTAATACATTGCGCACCGGCATTTTCGGCTTGTTCCATTAGCCATTGATCAAACTCACCACGTAATACAGACCAAGAAGCCGTTTTGGGGTTATTCCCTTCGGCATTTTGGTAATCAATTGTCATTGCACCGGCTTCAGTCATAAACGACAATTTTTCGTGAGTAATAACGCGTTCAACAGGTGCTTCTTGCGCAAACTCAGGAATGATGCGTTCAAGAGTATGTGCATACATACGACCACCGGTTACATTTTTCCCGCCAGCGTAGTTACCTCTTTCTATTAGCAATACTTGTGCGCCTTCCCTTGCCAAAACAAGTGCAGCCACAGATCCTGCTAATCCTGCGCCAACAATAATGGCATCGAAAATATCTTCGGAATCGGACATAACATCTCCAGAATTTGCGATAAATGCAGAGAAGTCACCTTCTCTGCTTAAATAAATCAGTTAGATAATTGACGAGTTAATGCAGGTAAAATCTTCATTAAATCACCGACAATGCCGTAGTCAGCAAATTGGAAGATAGGGGCATTTTTGTCTTTATTAATAGCAACAATAGTTTGTGCGCCATTAGCGCCGACCATATGTTGAATTTGTCCTGAAATACCCGCAGCTAGGTAGAGTTCAGGTTTCAGCATCAGGTTAGAAATACCGACATAGCGTTCGTGCTCCATCCATTTCTCATTTTCAGCAACAGGACGAGAACACGCGATTTCAGCACCAATGGCTTTCGCTAGCTCTTCTGCAATAGCGATATTTTCTTTACTGCCAATACCGCGACCTACACTGACAACAAAACGCGCTTTATCTAAATCAACCGCATTGATTGCGCGCGGTTGAACTGAATTACGAACGATGGTTTGAGCGGGAGCAATCCATGCCACTTTTTGTGCATTACCTGCCGCACTTGTTTCTGGTGCAACATCAAAAGCACCGACACTTGCAGTCACTACGCAATAAGGGGTTTTCAGGGTTTCATCACCAAAGGCAAGACCCCCGTAAACCATGTGTTTTGTTACTAATGCATCACCGTCTACTTTTAAAGATTGTGCGTCATTAGAAACAACCGCCGCTAAACGATGACCCAAACGTGCTGCGAGTAATTTTCCGCGACGTGTATTAGGTAATAGCACTAAACCTGCATCACCTTTTTGTTTGATGGTTTCAACCATGCTTTGTGCATAGTCTTCAATCATACGATCGTCAGGTTTACCTTCTAATTGGAAAACCTCAGTTGCCCCTAATTTAAAAGCAGCCACGCTTTGTTCATCATTCAATGTAAATACATTGATAGATTGTCCTAATGAAGAAGCGCCACCCACTAACTCTGGTAAACGGGAAAGTGCATCACTAAATACCCAAACAGTTGAAAACTGGCTCATAACTCCCCCTATTACTTAAGAATTTTACGTAAATGTTCTGCCAACTCAGCAATCTGATCGTCACCATCACCTTCAATAATGATGCGTTGACGCACTTTCTGTTTTGGTGCCGCAATTTTTTGCTCTGAACGCGCAGTAATCACATCCAGACCAAGATCGGCAACACTCCATTGCTGAACAGGTTTTTTGGCAGCGCCAAGAATGGCTTTCATCGAAGGAATTTGAGGTGTGTTAATATCAGTAGATACCGCAATTACAGCAGGTAATGGAATGGTCAGTGTTTCAATTTCATTTTCTAATTCACGCTCAACCGTAATTGAATCATTAGAGAGCGAAACAATTTTGTTAATACCATTGATTGCAGGGATATTTAAAATTTCCCCCACCAGCAAGCTAACTTGTTGTGAGCTGAGATCTGCAGAGCCATCACCACAAAGAATTAAGTCATAACCTTTTTTAGTGGCTGCAGCCGCCAGCGCAACCGCCGTTTGATAGGGTAAAGAGGCTTCAAATTGGTCATCAACCACAACCACTAAATCGTCAGCACCACGAGAAAGAACGTCTTTACGTGCTTTCGCATTTGTCAGTGCTTTACCACCAACACTCATTGCCGTGATTTGAATACCATCAAGTTGCGTCTTAAGCTGATTAGCGGCTTCAATCGCATTTAAATCATATTGGCTGATTTTGGTATTAGCGCGAGAAAAATCTAGCGAACTATCTGCGCTATTTACCGTAATATCCTGCTCATCGGGAACACTTTTGTAACATGTAATAATATTCATTACATCTCCTGAAATTAATAAATAATGTCATTTACTCTGGCAATGTAATATAGAATTAACATAATTAAGTGATTAAAAAATTAAACCTAGGTCACCAATATTGAACATTATTAAATAAAGAAGAGATAGCGTTCAATATTGCTTAATACATCACCAATATTGAAATTAGTTTTAATTGAAGGGTTCAACTTTCAATATTGCTACTTTGATCAACAATATTGAACATAATAAATATAATGGTATTTAACATTCAATATTGCCACTCAGATCAACAATATTGAAAGACGGAATATAACAAGCCGATTACATACAATTCAATATCAATAATTATCAACAAGTTATAATGAAAATAAAACGTTATAAAACGTAACATAAAATCGACAAAAAGAATAGTGTGAAGTGAATAACAGAATAGATTTCTTATAATATCCATCATTCTTCATCATTAATGGATTTGTAGATTAGCCAATGACTTTATTTTTCTATTATGATGAATCACCAATAGACAAAATATTCATAAATAAACTTAATTGTTTTATTAGTTATTAGGAATTAACACCACTTAAACTTCTGCGCTAAATATATTTGGAAAATTTACCTATGAGCAAAGATAATAAAAAGGCAGGAATAGAACCGAAGGTTTTTTTTCCGCCATTGATCATTGTTGGTATTTTATGTTGGTTAACGGTACGTGATCTTGATGCTTCAAATGAAGTGATTAATGCCGTATTCAGCTATGTTACCAATGTCTGGGGTTGGGCCTTTGAATGGTACATGGTTATCATGTTCGGAGGTTGGTTTTGGTTAGTCTTCGGTCGTTATGCCAATAAACGTCTTGGGGAAGACAAACCTGAGTTTAGTACCGCAAGCTGGATCTTTATGATGTTTGCGTCTTGTACATCAGCCGCCGTCCTTTTCTGGGGTTCGATTGAAATATACTACTACATTTCAAGCCCGCCTTTTGGAATGGAAGGTTATTCGACTCAAGCTAAAGAAATTGGTCTTGCTTACAGCTTGTTCCACTGGGGTCCTCTACCTTGGGCAACTTACAGCTTCCTTTCTGTTGCGTTCGCTTATTTCTTCTTTGTTCGCAAAATGGAAGTTATCCGCCCAAGTAGCACCTTAACCCCATTAATTGGTGAAAAACACGTTAATGGCATTGTTGGGACGATTATTGATAACTTCTATCTTGTTGCTTTAATTCTGGCAATGGGGACTAGCCTTGGTTTAGCAACACCGTTAGTCACTGAATGTATTCAATACTTATTTGGTATTCCTCATACTCTGCAATTAGATGCCATCATTATCTCTTGCTGGATCTTATTAAACGCGATTTGCGTGGCATTTGGTCTGCAAAAAGGGGTAAAAATCGCCAGTGATATTCGTACTTACCTGAGCTTCTTAATACTGGGTTGGGTATTTATCGTCGGTGGTGCGAGCTTTATCGTCAATTACTTCACAGACTCTGTTGGTACATTGATGATGTATATGCCTCGTATGCTGTTCTATACAGACCCAATCGGTAAAGGTGGATTCCCTCAAGGTTGGACGGTCTTCTATTGGGCATGGTGGGTTATTTACGCCATCCAAATGAGCATATTCTTAGCCCGTATCTCTAAAGGCCGTACTGTTCGTGAACTGTGTTTAGGTATGGTTACAGGCTTAACCGCAGGCACATGGTTAATTTGGACAATTCTTGGTGGTAACACCTTACAACTGATTGACCAAAATATTCTCAACATTCCACAACTAATTGAACAATACGGTGTACCTCGCGCCATTATCGAAACATGGGCGGCATTACCGTTCAGCACAGCGACAATGTGGGGCTTCTTTATCCTCTGCTTTATTGCCACTGTCACTTTAATCAATGCCTGTTCTTACACACTAGCAATGTCCACTTGTCGCTCTATGAAAGAAGGCTCTGAGCCACCTTTATTAGTGCGTATCGGCTGGTCTGTGCTGGTCGGTGTTATCGGCATCATTCTTCTAGCACTTGGAGGTTTAAAACCAATTCAAACCGCCATTATCGCCGGAGGATGCCCACTATTTTTCGTCAATATCATGGTCACCTTGTCCTTTATTAAAGATGCCAAAGTACATTGGAAAGACTGATCCGCTATACGCAAAGAATGACATATTAAGAGGTTATTAACATGGATTTTAGATTGAATGATGAGCAGGAACTGTTTGTTGACGGTGTCCGCGAATTAATGGCCAGTGAAAACTGGGAAGCTTATTTCGCACAGTGTGATCGCGAAAGCAAATACCCAGAACGTTTTGTCAAAGCCTTAGCGGATATGGAAATTGACAATCTGCTTATCCCTGAAGAGCACGGTGGCTTAAATGCAGGTTTTGTTACTGTTGCTGCCATCTGGATGGAATTAGGTCGTTTAGGTGCGCCAACTTACGTGCTTTACCAATTACCTGGTGGCTTTAACACCGTATTGCGTGAAGGGACTCAAGAGCAAATTGATAAAATCATGGCGTTCCGTGGTACAGGTAAACAGATGTGGAACTCTGCTATCACTGAACCGGGTGCAGGCTCCGACGTTGGTAGCTTACAAACCACTTATACCCGTAAAGATGGCAAAGTTTACCTTAACGGTAGCAAATGCTTTATCACCAGTAGTGCCTATACCCCTTATGTTGTTGTGATGAGCCGTGACTCAGCATCTCCAGATAAACCAATTTTTACTGAATGGTTTGTGGATATGAGTAAACCGGGTATTAAAGTCAACAAGTTAGAAAAACTGGGTTTACGCATGGATAGCTGCTGTGAAATCACTTTCGATAACGTTGAACTTGAAGAAAAAGACATGTTTGGCCGTGAAGGCAACGGCTTTAACCGTGTGAAAGAAGAGTTCGATCACGAACGTTTCTTAGTGGCTCTCACTAACTACGGTACCGCAATGTGTGCATTCGAAGATGCGGCTCGTTATGCCAACCAACGTGTGCAATTTGGCGAAGCTATCGGCCGTTTCCAACTTATTCAAGAAAAATTCGCTCATATGGCGATCAAACTCAATTCAATGCGCAACATGTTATATGAAACTGCATGGAAGAGTGACAACAACTTAATCACTTCTGGTGATGCAGCTATGTGTAAATACTTCTGTGCGAATGCGGCATTTGAAGTAGTTGATAGTGCAATGCAAGTGCTTGGTGGTGTTGGTATTGCTGGCGAGCACCGTATTTCTCGTTTCTGGCGTGACCTTCGTGTTGATCGTGTCTCTGGTGGTTCTGATGAAATGCAGATCCTGACATTAGGACGTTCAGTACTTAAACAGTATCGCTAATTAATCACGAAAACTCTCTCATCATTAGGTGAGAGAGTATTCATTAAACCACTTACGAGGTGACGCTATGACAGAACATTTACCAATGCCACAATTCGGCCCACTTTCAGGGGTTCGTGTTGTGTTTTCAGGAATTGAAATTGCAGGGCCATTTGCAGGACAAATGTTTGCAGAATGGGGTGCTGAAGTGATTTGGATTGAAAACGTTGCATGGGCTGACACCATTCGCGTTCAACCTCACTACCCTCAACTTTCTCGCCGTAATCTTCATGCACTATCGTTAAATATCTTTAAAGACGAAGGTCGTGATGCGTTCTTAAAATTAATGGAAACCACTGATATCTTTATCGAAGCCAGTAAGGGCCCAGCCTTTGCACGTCGCGGTATTACAGATGAAGTATTATGGGAACATAACCCTAAATTAGTTATCGCCCATTTATCGGGTTTTGGTCAATATGGCGATCCGCAATATACCAACCTACCCGCTTATAACACCATCGCTCAGGCTTTCAGTGGTTACCTTATTCAAAACGGTGACAAAGATCAGCCAATGCCAGCCTTCCCTTATACCGCAGACTATTTCTCAGGGATGACCGCAACCACTTCGGCGTTAGCGGCACTGTATAAAGTTCAACAAACAGGTAAAGGCGAAAGTATTGATATTGCTATGTATGAAGTGATGTTGCGCATGGGGCAATACTTCATGATGGATTATTTCAATGGTGGAGAAATCTGCCCTCGAATGACCAAAGGGAAAGATCCGTACTATGCAGGCTGTGGGCTTTATCGTTGCCAAGATGGTTATATCGTGATGGAAGTTGTCGGTATCACTCAAATTCAAGAAATTTTCAAAGATATCGGACTTGCTCATCTGCTTGGTACACCTGAAGTACCAGAAGGCACTCAACTTATTCACCGTATTAACTGCCCTCATGGCCAATTATTTGAAGACAAGTTAGATGAATGGTTAGCCAAACAACCCATCACTGAAGTACTTAAACGTCTTTCAGAACTTAATATTGCCAGCGCCAAAGTGCTGACTATTCCTGAGCTTGAAGACAATCCGCAATATGTCGCGCGTGAATCGATCACCGAATGGCAAACCATGAATGGAGAAACCTGCAAAGGACCAAACGTGATGCCGAAATTCAAAAATAATCCGGGAAAGATCTGGCGTGGAATGCCATCTCACGGCATGGACACTGACGCGATTTTGAAAAACATCGGTTATAACGACGAACAAATCAGGGGGCTAGTCGATAAGGGGCTGGCTAAAATCGAAAAGTAATACCGTTAAATTCAGATAGCACATAGGTAGAAAATGCATCTGAACTCACGGCAAAAGAATAGGGTAACAGTTTAATGGATGTGATTGGCAAACAAAACTTACGTCAAATGTGGGATGATTTAGCAGAGGTTTTTGGCAAAAAAACAGCGCTAATTTTCGTATCCGCACAAGGACAAGAGAGACAATTTAGCTACAGTGAATTAAATGAAGAGATCAACCGAACCGCAAATCTTTTCCATGCTGGTGGCATAAAAAAAGGCGACCATGTTGCCTTGCATCTTGATAACTGCCCTGAGTTTTTCTTTTGCTGGTTTGGCTTGGCAAAAATTGGTGCTGTCATGGTGCCCATTAATGCGCGCTTTATGTATGAAGAGAGCGCATGGATAATCAATCACTGCCAAGCTCATTACGTGGTAACTCGCGATAATTTCTATCCTATTTACCAACCTATGTTGCAGGATGAACAATGCCCTTTAACGCAACTGTTTTTAATAACAGAAAACAGTCCGCCTGCTGAAAAAGGGGTTATCGACTTTTTAAAAGAGAAAGCCAAGCATCCTGTTACGCTTAATCATCACACACCATTAAGTGTAGATGACACTGCTGAAATTCTTTTTACCTCAGGAACAACTTCTCAACCCAAAGGCGTTGTTATTACACACTATAACTTACGCTTTGCGGGTTATTACTCATCATGGCAAAACGCATTACGTGAAGACGATGTTTATCTCACCGTTATGCCTGCCTTTCATATTGATTGCCAATGCACCGCATCTCTCGCGGCATTTTCTGTAGGTGCGACATTTGTCCTACTCGAAAAATACAGTGCTAGAGCTTTTTGGAAACAAATCCTTAAGTATCAAGCGACGGTGACGGAATGCATTCCCATGATGATGAGAACCTTAATGGCACAACCAGTTTCATCCGAAGAAAAGCAACACAAATTACGCGAAGTAATGTTCTACCTCAATCTCGCAGATGAAGAAAAAGACGCTTTTATTGAGCGCTTTAACGTGCGATTGCTCACCTCTTATGGCATGACAGAAACTATCGTTGGTTTAATTGGTGATAGACCCGGAGATAAACGCCGTTGGCCATCAATTGGTAGACCGGGTTTTTGTTATCAAGCTCAAATCAGAGACAAACAAAACCACGAAGTGCCTGATGGCGTTGTGGGTGAAATCTGCGTAAAAGGCGAGCCTGGAAAAACCTTATTCAAAGAGTATTACAACCGACCCGATGCCACAGCAAAAGCGCTAGAGCCAGAAGGTTGGTTACATACTGGTGATTATGGTTATCGTGACGATGAAGGCTTTTTCTATTTCGTTGATCGCAGTTGCAATATGATCAAACGTGGTGGCGAGAATGTCTCTTGCGTTGAGATTGAAAATATCATTTCTTCACATCCTAAAATTCAAGATGTCGCCGTAATTGGAGTGCCTGACAACATTCGTGATGAAGCAATTAAAGCCTTTGTGGTACTGGTTGAAAATGAAACCTTGAGTGAAGAAGAATTCTTCCATTTCTGTGAGCAAAATATGGCGAAGTTTAAAGTTCCCAGCGCAGTTGAATTTAGAGAGGGCTTACCACGTAATTGCTCCGGAAAAGTGATTAAAAAGCATTTGAAATAAGGCATAGGTAGGTTCAACCACAACTTAATAACCTCAATCATAAATGCTTATTTTTGATGATGAAAAGGAATACAACATGAGCCAATCATTACACCTAACAACGCGTGGTTCAGTACTTGAAATTGTATTAGATAGGCCAAAAGCCAATGCTATTGATGCGAAAACCAGTCATGAAATGGGCGAAGTTTTCCTACGTTTTCGTGATGATCCCAACCTACGTGTCGCGATTATTACAGGTGCAGGCGAACGCTTTTTCTCGGCAGGATGGGATTTAAAAGCAGCGGCTGAAGGTGAAGCCCCTGATGCTGATTTCGGTGCAGGCGGTTTTGCTGGTTTAACTGAGCTTTTCAATCTAGATAAACCTGTTATTGCCGCCGTTAACGGCTATGCTTTTGGTGGTGGATTTGAATTAGCACTCGCTGCCGACATGATAGTGTGTTCAGACAACGCTTCTTTTGCGTTACCTGAAGCACAACTAGGCATTGTGCCAGATAGTGGTGGCGTATTGCGTTTACCTAAACGTTTACCTCCGGCTATCGTCAATGAAATGCTAATGACCGGCCGTCGTATGAATGCGGACGAAGCATTGCGTTGGGGCATTGCAAACCGTGTTGTTAGTTCTGCTGAATTAATGGATAGCGCTCGTGAACTCGCAGATCAAATCGCCAATAGTGCCCCACTGGCTGTTGCAGCATTAAAAGAGATTTATCGTGCCACTAGCGAACTTTCTATTGAAGAAGGCTATAAATTAATGCGCAGTGGTGTATTAAAACATTATCCAAGTGTTCTCCATTCAGAAGATGCCACAGAAGGGCCACTTGCCTTTGCTGAGAAACGAGCACCTGAATGGAAAGGTCGATAATTATTTAGTGTTTCGATAATACAACAAAGAGGAAAACAGATGAATATCTACGCGTTTGAAGGCCTTGTCCCTGTGGTTCATCCAACAGCTTATGTTCATCCATCTGCAGTATTAATTGGTGATGTGATTATTGGTGCAGGAGTTTATATCGGCCCATTAGCCTCACTCAGAGGGGATTATGGGCGCTTGATTGTTGAAGCAGGCGCTAACCTTCAAGACGGTTGTATCATGCACGGTTATACCGATATGGATACCATTGTTAGAGAAAATGGACATATTGGGCATGGTGCAATTCTCCATAGTTGTATTATCGGGCGTGACAGTTTAGTGGGTATGAATAGCGTGATTATGGACGGTGCAGTGATTGGTGAAGAAAGTATTGTTGCCGCGATGAGCTTTGTGAAAGCAGGCTTTCAAGGACAACCTCGGCAAATGCTGATTGGCAGTCCTGCGAAACATGTGCGTGATATTACTGATAATGACATGGAATGGAAGCGTATGAACACACGCGAATATCAAGACTTAGCGGTGCGTTGTCGTCAAAGCTTAGTCGAAACCACACCTTTAACGGCACCTGAGCCTAATCGTCCACGTTTACGAGGCACAACCGAAGTGAAACCAAAAGGTCAGTAACAAACAGCGACAGGCGTTATACGCGCCTGTCGTCATTGTTCTTTTTTCAACCTGCAACTTAATCAGTCACGTTATCGTCGTTGTGATTTTGATAACATCCATTGCCATTTTTGTTCATGGTTTAACCCATGAGGGATCATGGATGCTAATTTCTCAGGAGAACTTTGACTACTTTTACCTTGAACATGGCCTTTTAAGCGTGAATAAAGTTGAGGATCGATATGACTCACTTTGATCATTCGTTGGCATTGGCATCCTCTGCCTTCAAGCTGATTAGGGACACTTTTCGTTTCACATTCAATTTCTTTTACATCAGAAAGAATATAAGAAACGATATTAATCGCATTACATTGAGGAATATCGAATTTTGTTGCAATTTCTTTCGCACTTACCCAACGTTCTTGCGCTTGAACCCAGTCAGCAATTGATAGATAAAGTGGCTTATTCATGTATTCTTCGCACATATTTACTCCAGTATCACAAATAAAGTTTTATTTATCGCTAAATAAAGATAATAACTGTATATGTTAATTATCATTGCACCGCGGAGTATCGGTTTTCCCTGTTAATCTGGTAAGTTAACAACCCCATCAATATAATATTTAGTTTATTCTTAACAACCAAACTCTTTAATTAACACACTTGTCACAATTTGTTATTTTATTATTAAAGCCAAAGCAATAACAATTAAACCGAGTAAAAACAAAAAATTAATTAAATATTAAAATATAAAATAGCTTTTAGAGAAAAAATAACAATTCATTGATAAATAAACTATTTTTCACAAAAAAATAAAAAATAGATAGATTATATTAATAATCCATTTATAGACTAAGATTATAGTAATAGATCTAAATTTAGATTGCCAGAAAGGTGACTTATTATTAGATGTAAATCAATATTCTTTTATTTTAAGGCATCATAATCTAGTTATTAATACATTAGTAAAAGTGAAGATTAATATCTTAAATATCCCAAAACTGATAAATCAAGTGCTATATAGCGCTATAGCACTTAGTCTCATATTATTAATTTGATTATAAAAAACGACGTTCAAATGCGCCTTGCCAATCATCTGCAAATCTATTTACTGCATCATCGACAACCGGTGAGCGAATAATTGAGTAAGCAAGTTCAATCGGTAATGTCACCGAAGAAGCCCCAGCTAATAAACAATCAACAACCTGACGGGGTGTTTTAAAGCTCGCAGCTAAGATTTTCGTCGGTAAATTATGCATGGTAATCAGTGTTTGTAACTCTTTTACTACTCTTACCCCATCAGAGCCTTGTCTATCCATACGATGCACATAAGGGGCTATATAATCTGCCCCTGCTAAAGCTGCCATTAATCCTTGTGAGACACTGTAAATCGCGGTACCTAATACCAGCATATTTTTTTGTTTCAATTGTTTAATGGCGACAAGTCCCGCTTCAGTAACTGGGATTTTAATCACGGTATTATCCGCGATATTGCCAATACGTAATGCTTCTTCAATCATGGTATCGACATCACTGGCAATAACCTGTGCAAATACCCGACCTTTTCCTCCCATTGCCGCTTTTAATTCAGGCAACAGCGTTTCAATATCTTGTGCCGATTTAGCAATAATAGACGGATTGGTAGTGACACCTGCAATAGGAAGAACTTGAGAGAGTTTTCTGACTTCTTCGATATCCGCTGTATCTAAATAGATTTCCATAATCGCGCCTCAATGATGTGGTTTTTAAGCTAAATAATTATAGGTATAACGTAGAAAGTAGCATTGTGCGCGATGGATTTCTAGTCGATTCAATGAAAATAGCGCCCACACAAAGGCGCTATTGATTTAATTTCAATAATAAATAGCTATTATTTTCATTTAACAACTAAATAATTACCAATCTAAATTTAATATTCAATACCGGATTACATTTTAGATGAAATAATATATATACAATATCATTATTGATATTAAAAAATAATTTTATTTGATTTGACTATTTTTTAAATTCAGCATCAATAACTTGATAAAAAGCATTACCTGTATCCGCAATATCCCAAACACCTAAAATAATTTGATAACCTGCACGCTCTGGTATATTACAATTTATCTCTACGGTTTCTGTTGGTATTTTGCCATTATCATTTTGTTGGCAGAATGGTGTTAAATCAAAATCAGCACGGGTCAGTGGCTTATTTACATCCCACCCTGGTTTCGTAATAAAAAATCGCCATGATTCAGTGCTATGTTTAGCCGTTAATGTCCATTTAAACATATTTTCTCCACTTTTCATTGCCACTTTATGCCAACGATCCGCACTTTGTGCATTTAAAGCAGAAAAAGTCTCTTTCCCACCACTGGCAATTTGACCATCAGCAGGCCCATCTTTAGGAAATCCTTTAAATCCTTCAATTGATTGAGGTTCATACTGAATTGGTCCACAATTTTTATTTAAATTTCCTCCTTTTGATGAACAAAGGAAAGCTCTACTAGGAGGTACATCAATATATCCATGTTTTAATGTCACATCTGCTGACACGGTTGAAATAAAACTCGCTGATGATAGTAATAATGTTGCAGTAAATACCATAATTTTATTTTTCTTCATAATGAAACCTCAATGATTATTAAAAATTTTAAAATATAATGATTGTGTCAATCCCAATAGATATTAGTCAAAAATAGATAGTTGAATATGTATTTATTTATATTTGTGAGCAATATCGCCATTTAATTTAATATTAAAATGGAATTAAAACAGCTATTTAATATTTATTAGATATACAATTTATTATGGAAATGAAAATAAAACCTTAAAGCAAGATATAAAAAATAAGTATCCAACTGTATCTGACTATTAAAATTTATCAAACTTCATTATTTAAATAATTTTTAAAATGTATTTTTTTGAGAAAATAATCACATTTAAATTAACGATTATATATAGAAAAGTAGCATTATAAGAAAGGAGTTTAGTAGAAAAACATCTTCATTAAGATAGCGTTAAAAACTGTCAGAGCAATATATACATGTTGCCCTGACAAATTTTAAAATGCACTATTGTAGATTAGCCTCTTGGAAGCATATTAGCATTAATAATATAGCGATGAGACGAACCAAACTTCTCTGGATTATTCATATAAGAACTTCCTTCTGGTAAATATTGCAATGAAGTAATTTTCATCTTGTTATAAACAGGGAATGTCACTTCATCCTCACCTTTATAGACAGGCATAGAAACACCTAGATTTTCGGGTTCAAGATTAAAATGCCACATAACATTTGCGTTAGAAACATAACCTGACTTCGGTGTAGTTGCAGTAGACATTATAGAAACAGCAGAAACAGGAATATTTACTTGCTTTAATACTGCTTTCTCCTTGTTTTTAACTTCATCTACAAAATCCTTAAACCACGGGTAAGTTTCACTAATCGATAATCCATCACCTCGATATGTTGTTTTCTCATGAGTCTTAACATATTTAGGCCATTCTTCTTCCATTTTATTTAATTTATTTTGTAGATATAATACTTTCTGTTCATTAATATTTTCCTTTATTAATTGACGTTGAGATTTTTCATTAATACCTTGCCATTCATCAACAAACATTTTTATATTAGAAATATCGTTATAATGTTTAATTTTAGAGACATATAAAGTTCTAAAAAATCCCGTATAGTATGGATAATTTCCTCCTTGCTGATCCGATAATGCCGTACTATTAGCATTCTTTAATGGATCACCCCAAGTTTTCCGTGGTTTTGATATTGCCTGCATACCATCAGGTACTGGTGGTGGCAATGGTGCTCCCCCCATCATAGGCGGTGCTGGTGGTGCCATAGGCGGTGCTGGCGGTGCTGGTGGAATTGGCATTCGCCCATCAGGATCATGCATAGTCACAGGGTTATTACGCACCATTCGGTATAAATTAAGCCCATCAACCGTACCTGCGGGATCAGCACTTAACCAACGACCAAGCCAAGGTTGATAATAACGGTGGCCGTAGTAATAAAGTCCGGTGGAATCTTTCTCTTTCCCTGAATAACGGATCGTTTTGTAGTCAGCTTCTACCGCATTTTCGCTAGACCAAATTGCAGTGCCTCCATAAGGGTAATACTCTTCATAACTGATTAATTGCCCTTTACCATCAGTTTCTAATCCGCTGTTACCAATGCCATCATCATAGCTATAACGCAATGAATTATTTTCAATGCCTTGCGGTGATCCGATTTCCCAACATAATGCTCTGACTTTTGCACTAGTGCCTACCTGAATATGGACGACATCATATTTTTCTCTTGTCGGATATTCACCAAACTCCCAAACATCAATATTAGATAAGTAATGAGTAAGCACTTTCTCCAACTTATCAGACGAACCTTGCTTACGTCCTCTTAGTTTAGTGGCTCGCTGGCCTTCACTATCATATTGATAAGTTTCCCCCTCATAAATTGATCCGTTTTCTATTTTTCCATTTGTGGCTTCTAATTCATTACAATTATTCCAAAATAGCGTATCGCCATTCAGTAGTTTGGTTAAATTACCACTCTCATCAAAATAGCTATCCACATTTTGTGGATCTGCACATTGAGATTTCAATAAAGCACGATTGGTTTTATGAGAAACAATAATATCTTGAGTAAAACTTTGTTGTGCCGTCGGGGAGTTGTGACGAATTTGCGTTAAATTACCACCACGATCGTAAGTGTATAAGCGGGTGTAATTAGTATAACTTTGCGCATCTTTAGCGAATATTGTCACTGGTTGGGATTGCATCGAAGCAGGTGTTTGCTGATTGGCGGATTCTCGACCAGTAGCACTGACTAATTGATACAGAGAGTCATAAACATAACGATTTTCAGGTACCACTTTCTGATTACGCCAATAGCGAGTCGCTTCAGCGTCGTTTTTTAGTACAATAATATTCCCCACAGGATCATACTCATAACGCAGATCTTGCATGATCTTCGCCCCTAAAGCATGACCTTGAGGACGTTCTGTTTTGACCTGTAGTAAACGCTGTGTTTCTGCTTCATATTCATAAGTGGTCACTAGTCCATTACCGTGCTCTTCGCGTAATTTTTGCCCTGCCGCCGAATAGGTGAGTGAACATAAAACCTCTTGTTCTGATTTTCCTTTTAAGGTTAGCCACGATTGTTTAACAAAACCAGCAATATCATAGACAATACGGCGTTGATGACCTTTAGCATCTGTTTCTTTTAATACAGCCCCTGTGGCATCATGAGTGAGCATAGTTTTATAATTCTCCGCATGCTCCACTTGATTCATATCGTAACTGCCTTCCTCCCAATGTATATCATTACCAAAGTGAAATTTTCTGATGAAATAGGTATTTTTTCCTAATAAAGAAAACGTCTTAAATTCTTTTTTACCCGCAGTGTCATAATGAGCAATACATTTTCCTACACGATTATTATTAACTGATATTTCGTCGCTATTTGCCCATTTCAGCAGTTGTTTTACCTTACTACCTTCCTTAACTTTTTCTAAATTACGCACAAACTCAGGTTTACTATATTCATATGTAATCACAGTACCTTGGGCATTAATCTGCTGTGCAACAGTGCCTTCAATATCATTTAGATTAAAGTTATTTCCATTATCAACACATTGTGAAAGCGATAATGCACCACCTAAACTAATTGTTTGCTGAATATTGGGTTGAATAGAGGAGTCTGATTGCTGTGCTTCATACAATCTAGCATCAATACTGCGCTCTAAGTAACCACGAACATGATAGTGATGACGGATAATACGCTCATCGGTTTGGTTACTTGTATCTGGATGACGACAATAGTTAATTTCACGGATTGTTGATCCATGATTGTCATGAACCACCACAGTGGGTGTTCGTGTATATAATTGTTGATTTGACATATTTCTATAATTCCTTAGTTGATTTTCTTTTTAGCATCCAATTCGTTACTACTACGCTGATTTTTTAAAGCTAAAATTTCGGCAATAGCTTTTTTATCGGTATTACATTTTTCTAAAACCAATATTAAACGGGCCACATAATCAGGGTAATCTCCCCACACTTGCACATTAAAGAAGGGTGCAGAGCACGGCTGTAACAAATGTGAAGGAACAAATTTATCCGGCGCTTTAACGACGATTGAGGGTGTTCTGTTGCAACCGGATAACAGCATCAGGTACAGACTCATTAGCACAAGGCGTTTGAGCCAAAATCTGCCGTAATTCTTGTCGTATAACATGATTTTCTTCCTCTAAAAATTGTTGCTCCTTTTGTTGGTGCATTAATGCTTCAGACACTTGCTCAGCTTGCTCATGCCATTGAATTAATTGTGATTGCAATGTGCGTTGTTGATATTCAAGCTGGCTGTTTTGTTCTGATAGTCGATTGATTTGCTTATATTGATAACGAATAACCAGCAGAGTGAGAACAATAATAATTGCCACTCCACCTTTAACACCTAAACGTAAAAAAGTGCTTATATTCATGGATATGTCTCTCGACAAAGTTCGTAATGAGGGCCATCACGAAATGAAACCCAATCCCCCCCCCAATTAATTCGAGCATTCAATTGATAAGCAGCTTTTTTCATCGCTTTTGATACCGACTCGAATGCTGACCAATCTTGCCAAGGGATCTCTCCATTCACTAAGGGCACAATATCAACGGCATGACCTGTTAAATGGCGACTATTGAGTGTTTTGCTTTTACCTTCCTTCATTAGCTCTTTTTGTCGAGCTAATGAACGTACCCCTTCAATAACGACAAAGTCATATTCACTAAATGTCAGTGCCAAATTAACCACTTGGACTAAATCCTGATCCACACCTTCTAGGTTTTTTTGGCTACGCTGACTCAATGTATATATGCTCATTTAGGCTCCTTAAGGTTATTCACACCAAAAATCCGGTTCCACAACCAAATTAAAGTTGTGCTACCCATCGAGCCAAAAAGCCCTGCAATCATGTAAGACATATAACGACTTGCCCCACTTTCAAAACTTAATAATCCGCCTAATAATCCCGTAAAAACAGAGATCACTATTTGGCTGGTGATACCACACCAAGACCACTTAATTTGTTTTTGCCTAATTTCCATTAAATACCTCACGATACCTCCCCAGGCTGAAAATCCACCGATTATCATCCAAGCCAGTGCATCGCTTTCTGATGGGATCGCAACTAGCATAATAAAATTCCTAAATAATGCGGATTAAGCGACATCGCCAATTAATCCGCGTAATAAGCAATAAATAACTTACATTAAGGTGTCATTTTCATCTTCCTGAGCCACAAACCAAGGCGTTACTATCGTATTACGTTGATAGTTCTTTGCTGTGTTCACTTGATATAAGCGACCTAATGCATCGTAATAATGGGTATCCGCAAACCGATTCGATTGTGCAGAGCTATTGTTGATATAACGCCAATCATTGAGAAAATAAGGCTGATAAACTCGCTTTATATTTCCTTTATTGTCATATTCTGTTTCACCCGAAATAGCCCATCTTATCGGTGCATTTTTAACTTGGACGTGTTGCTCTCCACTCATCACCAACATACCCGTTTCGCTGCGCAAGAAAGCCTCTCCCGTTTCAACTCTCACGGAAGTTTGTAATAAGCGACCAAAACCATCACTAAACGCGATTTGTTGGCGGATTTGTTGTTGTGGATCGCTGTCATAACGATCAGTCATGATTTGCAATGCATGAGGAGGCAATTTTGCAGATGTTGACATCCAACTGTCTGTCACATACACAAAACCAGTGGCAATAGGCAGCGTTGATGTTAGCGCCAAAGCCCCATTAATGGTTGTTGGCATGATGCACGTTTTATCGCTATAGCCACTTTGTCTATCGTTTTCACGCCCCGAAAAACGTGTTGTTGTCACTCGGCCAAAACCATCAAAGGTTACTTGATGAATATTTTTATTTTCATCAGTAATAGAGTTAGGTGATAAAAAACGCCAATCATAAGTAAGATGGAAATCTTGTGTATTTAAAGGAGACTCTTTACCCATCAAAACACAGAATTGTTTATCCCATAGCAAAGTGTAATCACAAGAGAGTGCTGTTTTCTTGTACACGAGTGGTTTATAGAATTGCGCTAATGAACCGTAGGTTTTGATACCTAATAACGATTTCACCCACAGTTTTTTGCCTTTTTCTGGAACATCAGCAAATAAATACACTTTTTGCTGATAACCCGCATTTTCCATGACTTCATCCAGTTTTAAATGTGGATAAGGTTGTGAAATAGCTTTTGCGATTTCTTCATCGAGTTCGGCCGTTTCGCTAGAGGCTAAACGCGCAGGGAAATCAGGTTCTGCAAATGTGGCGTTACTGCTCGCATTCAGGTAAGCAAGTTGCTGTTGTCCTACAAATACGGATGCCGATTTTTGTGTGAGCAAATTATCAGTTGCTAATAATGCTTCGATACTTAAACCATCTTTAGGCTGTTTTTCTACGCCATATGTCCAGATATCTTGGCGACTTGTTGCTGTAACACCTAGTTGATAAACCTGCTTTTCAGGATGATTAATATGATGGCAAGTTTGACGTGATAAACCTAAGCGCAGCGTATGTTGTTGCTCATCATAACTGGATCCCCATAAAGTTTCTGGCAGGCTTTCATAATGTTGATAAGGATTTTCTGTGCCTTTAACTCGTCTTGGATAATCAATAGAAACTGTTTTAGAAATAAAACCATAACTATCTTGTTCTAAGATGATTTGTTGATGACAAGCAGGATCAGTCGCAATACGCTCATAGTGATATTGACGGCTTTCCACCACCGAAGGCATCACCACAGGCGAGCGCCCTTGCGTTTCAATTAGACGTACCTGCGCTCGTTGTTCTGTGACAGCATAAGGCACATTGGAAACAACAGAACTGTCTAGCCCATAGACCTCTTTTCGAAGTAATTGGCCTTGCAATCCACGCTCAAGCCAATAGGCTTGTTCTTGACGTACTGTGTTATCACAGATCTTTTCAGCACTTCCTTCACCTTGTGTAAAACGCGGTGAGAAATGAGGAAATGCCACACTGTCACCTTGCCAAAACTCATTATAAAGCTGAGCATCAACAATGGATTTACCGGTTGAAAACCATTGACGGGTTAACGCACTTGGCGTTTTATTCGTTGTATTTTCTTCACTTTTAAAAGACTCCGCATTTGTGGCTTCAACACAGCCAAAACCACGAAATTCTTTTTCTTTACCATCCCAGACACCATAACGATAATTGAAAAGCTGTGTTAACTGGCTTTGTGTAATTTCATCAACCGTTTCAATTTTCCAAAGCGTATGCAGAGGAAAAGGTAAATGACTCACCACTTTATTCTTACTTTGCTGCTGAGCTAATTTTTCGTCCAATCCATATTGAGCAGAACTACGATAGTGCAAGTTTTGGATCAGCCCCATATTGTTATTAATCGAGGTTAATAACCACGGTTTGTTATTTTGTAAAGAAAGCACCCAATGTTGCGGTGTTGGATAAGATTTTGTCAGCAAAATACTGGCAATACCTAAACCTTGAATATCCGCCACTTGCAGTTGGCTCTGGTTATCAAAACGCATACCTTTAGGTAATGGGATATCATCACCACGTACAAATTGATTACCACTTTGATTAAAATAAACTTCTAAATGAGTAGATTGGATATAAATGATGTCAGTTGTACCACTGCCATCTAAATCAGCTAAATAGAGTTGGTTAGGATTAAATTTAAGACGATCTGCCGAAAATCCCGCAATAGTGATTGGTGTGCTAAATTTACCCTCACCGAGATGTACCCAACAGGTTACTCCTTGATAATCCACTTTAATTAGATGTTGTTGACCAGAACCCAATACGTCACTAAATGCGACTAAAGCACGACGATTGATATTCTTAATCGGCAAGATCACACCTTCAGCCTGCATTATCTCTTTACTTTCTTTCCAACCTCGAACTGAGCCAGCATAAAGACGAATACTACGAGGACCAATCAAGGCAAGATCAGCAAAACCACTGCCTGTTAATGAGGTAATTTCAGCTCTAGGGTGAAAATATTCCACAGGTATGGCATCAAGTGGCACAAAATTAAGCCAATTCTCGGCTTTAGTATCATCCTGAGTGTAATAACCGTTTACATCACCTTGTGTGACTAGCCATTCTAATTTCCCATCACCTGTAACGTCTGTCAGCATAGCTGAACCTCGTAGTGATGGAATAACAGGGAGTTTTTTAGGGTTATCCCATGTTATAGCATTAGGATTTTGCTTATCTTCTTTTCTAATCGGTGCGCGATACCACCAAGCACCATGGTCTTGATACAACACCCCAGCAAGCCCTTCCCCAAATAAATCAACATACTGATAAGGCTGTTGTGGTGTAAAAGAAGCAAGCTCATCCAATGATTGCCACTGAGCTTGTTTTGTCGTACCAACCTGTTGCCAATCAAATTTTACAGGAGGCAATGTCACTAACGATTGTGTATCTTTATTGTCGTTAAACGCCGATTGTTGTGCAGAAACTAATATCGAACTAGCTCCAGACTCGGCATAAGTCAGTGTTAATCTAGCGACTAATTCTGGTGTTTCTGTCAGTGCTGTTTGTTTTTCTAAGCTTTCAATACGGTGATACATCAGCACTTGGCGACATAAACGGCGAGTACGGACTTCAAAACCGTAATGGAAAAGCGAAAAACAGTCTTGACGCAGTGTCCAGGATGAATTGCTCTGCCATTGAGGATAAGAGGCTAATGCACTGCTACGCTCACCATAATCAAACACCAAAGTAAATAAAGCATTTTTAGGTAATGTGTTATCAATTTTAGTACATGAAAGCGCGCGCTCTCCCACAGGGTTGCCATAATACACCTTCTCTAAATAGCGTTGTGTATTGGCATTTTTATGTGATTGAATTTCTTGTTTATCACAGCCTTGTTCATCTTCAGCGCGATAGTGATATTCAATTTGCTCACCCATCGCTGAAACCGAAGCATTGAGGTTCCATTGCGCAATATGTGCGCTGTTTTGGCTATCCACAATCTGTGCTGTGGTTTCATAACCGAATAAATGAACCTCACCATTTGCACTCAACATCACCCAAAATTGTTTTGGTATATTGGCAGAAGTATTAGCCTCATTTAATGACCAACACTCAAAACGACTAAAGCTTTTTTCAATACGAGAACGATAAGTTGTGACTTGGTATTGATGTGCAAGTTTTATGCCTAATAATGTATTACGTTGTGCCGTTTCAATTTCACCTTTCTTATTGATAATCGGTACAATCACTTCACCATCTGGCCCAACAAACTCATCTTGTTGAGTGTACGATGGCACACCTTTTGATGTACGACGGCGAATCGACATCGTACCGACAGACCAGCCAAAACCAAACGCACCATTGCCCGCTTGATTTTGATACGTTAAACCTAAAGAAGGGGCATAACCACGACCTTGGCTAATCGGTAATGGTAAGTTAAAAGTGGCTGCACCATCAGGGCCAACAGCACCCATGTTGCCCGTTAATCCTGTGACAGCCCCACCACCTTTCGGTAAATTCGGCGCATCAAAGGTCAATGTCTCTGAATTTTGCATGTAGAACTCCTGACAGGCTCCCTAAGGAGCCTGTAATTAATTAAGATTTAGATAATTAACGAATGGTGTAATTAATATGGAGAATGATATCGTTCAGTGTCAGTAACATCTCTTTTTGCTTACTTGTTGCATCAGGGAAGCTTAAAGTCAGTGTACTGCTATCATTCACGGGTAAACCTTCAAAAGGCAGATAACGATCGTCATTGAAGTTCAGTTGGAATTGACCACTGTCATTCATACCATGAGAAATCGCGATTGCATTACAACCTCTTGGTTTCACCGCACTACCGCCATAATTCAGCACTGCTCTGATATTCTGATAAGCGCCTGTTAATGCAGGTAATGTCACACTAATTTGTTTAACTCGACGTAATTGACCTAAATCAGCAGGGTAATCTTTGTCGATAGCTAAATCAGAGAGCCTAATTGAAGCTTGTAATTGACCGTTTTTCAGCGTAATACCATTTACTGCTGTACCTAACTGTGTTTTCGATTGATTAATCACATCAGTTACTTGTTCAAATCCAAATGGCTTAGTGCTTAACCCTTGATATACATCACCCAACGAAACAATCTTGGTAATTTCCAGTGCGCGTTTATCTTTTTCAAGGTAGCTGTTTTCCATATGAGTCAGGTTATGCATTAAATTTTCACCCGCCATCAAACCAGAATAGTTACCTTGCCATGCACCTGGGCGAATAAAGGTTTGGGTTTCACCTAAATCATACTGATAAGCTAATTCCGCCATACGACAGCGAGAAATAGCTAAGTCGTAGAAAGGTTTATAAATCGCCATTAATTTACCGCGTAACCAGTTATACAGGGCTTTATTGGTAAATTTATTTTGTAAGAAAGTTAAGTGCTCTTGCGTTTGTTGCTGTTGTAATTTCAAGCTATCCAGCTGCAAACTCGTGGCATCTTTACGTACTTTTAAGGCTTCAAGTTGTGCATCAATTTGTTCCAACTCGGATTTTGCGTTATCGCGAGATAATACCCACTCTTCACGACGGCGACGATAAGACTCAGATTGACTTAATCTATCTGCCGCAATACGAGTTGCAGATCCTGATAATTGCAGACCAATTGATGTGGCATTAAAAATAGCGCCTAGACGCGAGCCACCGACCGCTAAACCGTAAATATTCGGCACCAAATCTGCAGCAGCTCCTGCAATGTTTAGCCCTTGGCTGGCGGTATTCAACACTGACGATGCCAGATAGAGATCCATCGCTTGTTGCTCTGAGGTACTGATATTTTCATCATATAACTTGCTATAGTGATCAAGTCGATTTTGTGCCCCAACGCGTAACGCTTTTAATGCTTTCTCGTTATAGATAAATTCTTCAATACTCTTCGTCTGATACTTCATATTTTGCAGAATAATTTCGCCACCTTGCGTAGTGAATAATTCTGACAATGCTTGTGCGTCTTGGCGTTCTGTAATGCTAAATAATGAACTACCAAACTGCATTAACTGACTAACCATCGATTTAGCACTATTTAAAATCACAGGGAAGCGCTGTGTTGGCATCACGACATTTGGCAATGTACTGCCACCTTGAGATTGATTCACGGCTGCATTTTGTAATGCTTTAGGATCTGCCGGTGTAGCGTAAATCGCTAACGACAGAGGTTGCCCATCAATTGATAAATTGTGACGTAAATTAAACAGACGCACTTTTAACGTGTCGCGATACTGCGCTAACTTCTCATTAATTTGCGGTAAAAAGAGCGCAGTTAATGAATTTGCAGTACGTGGTGATGCCGCTTCTTCATTTTCTTTCTTGATTACGCGTGTTGATTGTTTCGTTTTTGTTGCTGCCTCAGTTAATTTAGGGGTTAACCAAACGTTATCACCTAACAGCTCAGTTTCATCACCCAGTAATTTCAGCGCTTGCATATACCACATTTTGGCTTCATTTAAGGTGTCACGTTCTAATACACGGTAAGCACTATCACCACGCTCCATAAGAATATCCAAGCACTTCATAAAGGTCGCTAACTTATAGTGCATCGGATCTGTTTGCGCAACGGCATCCGGATCGGTTGAATCGAGTTGAACTTTATCCCAATCCGTATCAGTTAAAAGGGGTTGTGAATTCCACACGCGATCAGAATAAGTCCCATTTTCTATATAGCCATTAGGACTAAATACATAACGTAACCAGCGACCAGCTTCATCATAGTTATGTCCTTCCAGCATCACATTAGCAACCATCATTGGGGTATAATAGAACAGCTCCCAA
This sequence comes from Proteus vulgaris, assembly GCF_023100685.1. Taxonomy (NCBI): domain Bacteria; kingdom Pseudomonadati; phylum Pseudomonadota; class Gammaproteobacteria; order Enterobacterales; family Morganellaceae; genus Proteus; species Proteus vulgaris. The sequence continues at coordinate 3,860,344 of NZ_CP090064.1, forward strand.
AAATAGAGTGCATTGGCACCATTAAAATCCATGGTGTCGTCCGTATTACCCTCTAATGCAGGTTCAGGTAAACGCTGAGTATCTAAGGTTAAAATAGTATCAATACCTTTATTGGCACGTTTAACCAATTGACGGGCAAATAAAGTATTTAAACGCACAAGCATTGGCTTATTTGTAATGCTCATTGACATATACTGAGCCATTGCTGAATTTGTTTCTACTTTAATAACGCTTCCTGTATCCGCAACGATAGTTCTCTTAACTTCAAATGAAAAAGCCTTTTCTGATAACACCTCCGATTGTTTATTTTTAACCTTAACATTTACCGTTACCGTTGTTTTTCCATTTCTGGTAAATTCACTAACAGGAATATCTAAACTAAGTGCACCATCTACATTATTGAAACTATTTATACCTCCATAAATTTGGCTATGATTACTCCAACTATTAATATTGTATTCTTTATTGTTTTCCGCAGATTTTATTTCAATTGCAATATCACTGATCTTATTTGCTGTACTGTTATACATTGGATCAAAATTTTTAATTGGTAAATTATCCAATGTGCTTTTACCATAAATACCATAAAAACCATCATCTAGTTCAAATGTCATAACAAGCATACAGTTGTTTTGTTTTATTAGATCATAAAAATGATCATCTATACTCATAGAGAAATATCCATTTTCCTCAATAGAGCCGTTCATTAGGTTAATGGCATCACCATCTTTATCAACCATATTAAAAACACCAATCAATGGAGCATAAGAATTCATAACTTTACGAGTAAAGTCGAGATCCACTTTGTATTCATTACCTTTATAAATAAAATAAAAATAAAAATTTCTTGATTTCAAATCAACAATAAAATACAAAGCAAAATCCGTCTCTTCATTATGTATATTTTCCCAATAACCATCCTCACATTTACCTATATTAACCCTAGCATAATAAATATCTTCAAATTCATCATTAGAATCATTATGATATGACAGTATTTTTGCCACGTGTTGTTTTACATAATCATCAGCTTCAATTGTTTTTTTAATTTCACATTTAATAGCAGCAGAAAACAAACACGTTATGCGATTATTATTTAATTCAATTTTAGCATCATTAATTAAACTACCTTGTAATGATGCTAGTTCAGACTCTTTAACTGTAATATTAGAATTAGGTTCACGTGAAATAGTATAATTCGTTTTATCTCTTTTAATAAAATGATTGTTTATAACTTTAACACGAATTCCTTTTGAATCATCTAATATATCGAATTCATTTTTTGCATTAATATAAACACTTTCAATTTCACTTGAAGTTCCTTTGGCAAAATTCAATTCATTATCAATATAGTAAATCTTGAATTCATCTTTTTCAGCTGAGTATGTTTCTGACATTTTATAAAACACAATCATAACTTTATCAAACTCATCACTATAACTGAGATAGAAGTTGAGTTTATTCAGTTTGTCTAAACTATCCCATATTTCATAAGTAATAGGCGAACTCCAAGAACCATCATAACGAATATGAGAAAGTTTTAAGCTATATTTAATTTCTTTTTCAATTTTTTCCGCCGTTTCATTTTTGGCCTTTTCAAGTCGTTCAACCCAAGCAATATATAAACGACTATTAAAAATAACAGGGCGAATTAAACCATTATACGGATTTAAACCATTTTCAATTTTAGTCCACTCTGTCCACGCGTTGGCTGCCATTTTGCCATCTTTAATTTTACTATGATCAGCGCTACGCCAATAATAGCTCATTTGATCAGCAGGATTACGGCCAATAAAATAGGTAATGCCATCATCCAGTGTTACGCTATCATGATATCCACTAATCACTTCTAAATTAGCAATTTGCTCAAATGAAGTTAAATAGGTTTTAAAGGCATCTTCTACCGTATCGCGATTAACACTATTTTGGCTAATAGACTGTAATAGGGTATCCATCATTTTGGTTTGCCCAATACGCATCGTTGGGTCAACATAGTTTTCTGGATAATAAACTAATTTAGAAACACCTGCCCAAGTGCTATAACGTTTATTAAATTCATCCCACTGAGCAAAAAAAGTACGGCCTTTTACATTCTTATCAACATCTTTTTCATCACCTGACAAGCAGTTATTAATATAAAATTGAATATTGGCAATCGCTTGTGCAATCGGTGTTGTCATAATTTCAGCAGAAACTTGATTATCAATTAATAAATGGTGATACACATCATCACGACTGATTAACGATGGATTTCTACTTTGACTGGCATAATAATGGGTTAATACTGCCGCTTCTTTCACATCCTTAATTTGAGTAAGCTGTGCCGTTTTTTCACTGTTTAAATTCGCCTGCATAATTTGGCTTAACCTATCCCACTTATCATAATTTCCCGCGACATCATTATTTTCAGTGTATTTTAAATCAATTAACAATTTAAAATCTTTAGGTGAAATACCCAGTGTTTTAGATAACTCTAAATATTGAATCAAAATAGTAATATTTTGAAAATCTTTTAATTCTTTGGTTGGCGTTAATACTAAGGCTTGATTAAGCGTTGTTTCATCAATATTTAAAATAGAGGTCATTTTTTCAGTCGTTAATGACTGGTTTTTAAGTCCAGTTAAAAACTCATTCGCCATATTGCCACATTGGGAAATAAAGTGATGAAAATAAGTAATATGCTTTATTTTATCAATGGTTAAAACATGCTTTTCTTTAGGATAAAGATATTCTTGTTTTACACTAATAAATTCTAATTCATACTTATTTAATCCCACTTTATTGGAAACCAAGGTGGTTTTTTTAAGTCGATTAAAGAATAGTGCAATATCTACTTTATCTTGTTGAGTTAAAGTATCTTTAATAATTATTGGCAATATCTCATTTAGATATTTATTACCTGCTTCTAGATCAACCCATTGTAATATTGAATTTGATTTTTCAATAGAGTCAATACCCATTTCAGCAGCAATAAATGAAGAAATGGCTGAGAATTGTTCTGCATAATCTGTTGGTGTATTTTTTAATATTTCTTTTAAATTATTGATTAACACTTCAAGTTCAGAGCTAAATTCAGACTCAAATTTTGATGAACAAATTAAAAATAATTCACTTATCGTCCACTTTTCTTTTTTAGCAAAGTTAATGACATCATTAAGAGTATGAATTAAATTACCCATATCATCAGAACTATCATGAGATTGAATCGTTCCATTGAATGGTTTTGGTAAAATATTAATAAGCAATACTAACTCATTAACCGATAAACCATAAATTTGTGCTAATAAGCTCGTACGGTAAAGTAAAGAAAGGCTTTTTAATGAGCAATCAAATTCGCTATTATAAGATATTGCTAACCGCCATAACATAACAAGTTCAACATCATTAACATCAAATGCACGCTTTAAAGTATTTAAACGAATAATACTAGTAGCTTCATTTGCATTATCTAGAGGGAAATGATAACCATCATCTGTAAAAGTGTTACCATTAAGTGGCGGATGATTAAATAATTGATCAAATTGTGATAGTGTATTACCTAATGATGTTTTTGAAATTAATCCACCATTAAGCACAATCGCTTGTTCCACTGTAATAGGGTAAGTATTCATCATTACTTGCAAATGAAAAATATTGCTTAATACTTCTTTATCAATATTTAATTGCATATTTTTAGATTGAATTGCAGTAATCAAAGAAGACAATGGCATGTCTGTAGCTTTATATAAGCGAATGATTTTATTTAAATTTAAAAATTCTTTATTAGATAACTTCCCTTTTTTATTAAACGCTTTAATAACAAATTGAGCATCTTTCTGTTCAATATTATAATATTTCGCTAAAAAATGAGTGCTATTTAGAATATCACTGTTAGTAGAGCCAAAATTTTTCTTAAATAGTGTATCGGTATCTTTATCAACATCTTCGACTAAAATATTATAAAGCTCAGGGGAAATATCAGCTTGAATAGAAGCCAGTAGTGCTGAATCTAAGGTTCTTGTCACATCAACCGCAGACATTAAACCTTCAAGATTTTTATCTTGAAGTAAAATTGCTTGGCGAATGGTTTCATAAGGTTGGTGATAAGGTGTGCCACCAGTTAAACGGTTAGTCGCTAATTCACGAAATAAATCTTTACCACCACCTAATTTATTTTGTAGTGCTCTGGTTAGAATTTGATTAGATAAAGTAAGTGTGGAAACTTCTTTATCCATATTTTCTTGTGAAAGCACTAATTGCGCTAAATCGGGACGGCGTTTATCAAGATGATAAACCGAACTTTCAGCATGTAATACTTTTGCTTCACGATAAAGTTCTGTTAAATACCCCGCGGGTGAAAACATAGAAGCCACAGATTTATCATCGACAAAAATATTGCCTCTTTCAGGGATCCAATCACCTAATGCGCGGCTTTGTGCTGATTGTGGTTGAATACCTAACGCGACCGCATTTTGTACTTGAGGATTATTACGCGCTAAATAATGAGCTTCATTAAGTTTATTAATTTTTTCGGCTTCTTGTGCTTGTGTATATAATATTTTTGCTTCATCCCACGTTAATTTTTCATCACTTAATGCACGTATTTCATGCAGTGATAATGGGGCTAATTCCTTTAATGTAATAATTTCCGAAGTGGAAGATTTCATTTTCGTTAAAAGCGTATTAATGTTTTTCATTAAATATTTCCTAATATAAGTTTATTAAAAATAGAGATAATTACATCGCCTTTTCATCTCGAAAATTAAAATATCAAGAAAATTAAAAATGAAAATTGAGTTTTTTATAATGTGATCTTGAGTTTTTTTATACTTTATAGGCTGTCCGTGATTTTTAATAAAAAAATATATTAAAAAAACAGACATAAGCAATAAATAAAATAAAGTAATAATAAAAAATCAATCATTTGATTTTATTTTTTGTGAAAAATGCTCTTATTTATTATCAACTTTAGTCGTCAAAGTTATTTTTTTAATTTATCTTCGATAATTTTTCACTTTTAGTCGCTCTAAAAATATTATTGACAAATATCAATGTAAAAATCTCATTCAAGCAGATTATTAATTTCAATTAATATGTCTCTGTGGAGAACACCTGCATGTTTTTCTCACGAAAAATAAATCAATTCTTTGCTGTTGCGACTTACCAAAGTCTAGTAAAAGCAGCAGAAAAAATTAATGTCACCCCATCTGCGTTACGTCATGGTATTAATGAACTTGAAAACCAAATAGGTAAATCATTGATTAAACGTTCAAAAAATGGAATGGAACTTACTCCGGCAGGAAAAACACTGTATGAACGACTATATCCCTATTATAAAAAAATTAGAAAAATTGAAACTCAGATCTTAGATTTAAATGAAGATAAGACATTGCTTTCAATTAAGTTAGATGGGCTTTATTATCCTGATTTGAAAACAAAACTATTGGAAATAAGACAAAAAAATGATCAATACAAGTTGTCTTTAGAAGATGGTTATATTGATGATATTAATGAAGAACTTTTTGATAAAGAGTTTGATCTTGTTATTTCCTCTCTTGAATTTGACTATTCTCATAAAAACATTAATACGATTAATCTATGCACACAAAAAGTCGGCTTATTAGTAAATAAAAAACTCTTTGAAAAACATTCCGATACCAAAACATTCTTTGCTAAAGAAACATTAATACAAAGAAACAGTTCTTTGCATAATCCGATATTTTCAACAATTTTAGATAGATTAAAAAAACAGGGTTACCAATATCATACTTTAGGTTTAACAGAAATGGCTGATGTATTGCAATGTATTGATGAAGGAGCTGGTTATTGCTTTATGCCTGAAAATATTCATTATATTTCAACGATCACAAATGATGAGGTACAATTTATTCGCTCACCATTTCCTTTTGATATTTTCTTACATCAAAAAGTCTATTTTAAAAAGAATAATGATAAAAAATTAGCTGATATCGCAATGACACTACGCTAATCAATTAAAACAGCGCATTGATATAATCAGAGGTAAAGCCGCGATATTGCAGATAACGGATTTGTTTCGCTTTCTCTTTATAGTCCTTAGGATTGTCTGTACCAAATTTTTTCTCTTTGACCTCTTGGCAAAGTGCGTACCAATCAGTGTCTGTTTCTTCTAATACACGTTCAATAATTTCGCTGGGAAATCCTTTTAGGCGTAATTCTTGGCGAATACGTAACGGCCCATAGGATTTATTTAAATAACTACGAAAAAAACTATAAATAGTTCGATTGTCATCAAGGTACTGACTTTCAAGTAAGCGTTCGATTACTTGAGGCAAACATTCAGGGGCAGTCGGTGAGTCTTTTTCAGTTTCGCGAATTCGGCGTTCGATTCGACGTTGTAGTTCTCTTGTACTGTAATCACGACGAGACAGCATAAAAATTGCGTATTGATAAAGCTCTTGATAGGTCATAACGTTCCTTTATTAAAAAAGTCCATATAAAACGACTATTATCATAACGCGTTATCACCGAAATAGCTTATTTTGCTGTTAATTTCATCAATAATAGGGAAATTAATATATTAGTAATAATTAAAAGAAGAATTATCATTCTCTTTTATAATTGAAATCGACTACTTTTATTAAGGTTAGCTTAGAAAAAATAGGGTTTTTTATTTAATAAACCCTTAATAATCCTTTAAAAACGCAAAATATAAGCATCTATTACTGTATATCGCACTTATAGCTGGTGACCACCTATTAGAAAAAGATTAAAATTTCCGGCTACTCTTTTACTACTTACTTTTTTAATTTTTTGTGGGTTATGTATGAACTTTTCCAATTTAAATAAGGTGGTATTGACCGCCTCCCTTCTTGCCACGAGTTTTTCTTATGCGGACAGTGATCGTCCTCTGCTCTCTCTAAGTGTGAGCCAATCTGGTGGCACAGCATTAAATAATGAAGGTTCGCTAGATACACGTACCCCAGCAAGCCAATCTCGTGTTTTACCCATTTGGGGCGATGAAGCTCGCGCCCGCGGTTATGATATTCCAGAGCCTTTTGGTATTGGTTATAACTATATGAATCTACGACAAGATGTAGTTGTAGATAAAATTGGTTTTAGCTCCAGTACTCCAATAGGTCAGGCTCTTCTTGGCCTTGTTGACATTGATGTTGGCCACACTCGCAGTAACAACGAATCCCATATGTTAAAACTGGATACTTGGGTTTTTCCTTTTATGAATGTGTATGGGATTTATGGAAAAACAAAGGGTACATCTGTTGCACAATTAAACTCCGTTTACTTTGCTGATGCAACTGAACCTTCTGTTGAAAATGTTCCTTTTAAATTAAATTATGAGGGCAAGTCTTATGGTGGTGGCTTTACCTTAGCGGGTGGCTATAACCAGTTTTTTGGCACCTTCGATTTAAACTATACCAAAACAAACCTTGATATTTTAGACGGTGATATTAAAGCCTTAGTTATCACCCCTAGAGTGGGCTATGAATTTATTTTCTCACCACTAATTTCGGGTCAAGGCAATACCAAACTACAAGTCTGGACAGGTGCAATGTACCAAGATATTACTCAACGTTTTAGGGGAGATGTCAGCAGACTAGATTTACCTGATGGGTTAGATGATTTAATGGGTCTCGGTTCTTCATTTATGGGTAATATCAAATTTGATGTTGAACAGCATCTTGCCCATAAATGGAACCAAACTCTTGGGGCGCGTTTAGAAGTGACACGTAACTTTAATGTGATCACTGAAGTAGGTTTTAATAATCGTAATAGCTTCCTTATTTCAGGTGAGTTCCGTTTTTAATGGTTAAATACCCTTTTATTTTTGGGCTGGCATTTGCCAGCCTATTTACTTCACACACAGCACAAGCTCAACTCTTTCCCGATAGACAACAAATAGACCAATGGCTAGTTGAATTAGGGGGAGAAAATAACTTCGATCGCAGTAAAACTATCGACTGGGGTGTATTACCGGGCCCATTTTATACGCCAGAGCTAGAATTGGGTGTAGGCATTGCGCTTGTTGGTCTTTATCAAGCGGATAGTCGTCCTGATAGTAAAATCTCGTCTCTCTCGTTAAGCGGTTTTGGCTCATCAACCGGTGCTTTTGGTATGACCTTTAGCAACTACACTTACCTAATGGATGATACGTGGCGCTTTTATCTCACAGGAACATTAAATAATGTTCCTACCAATTATTGGGGAGAGGGTTATCACGAAGGACGTGTAAAAGATCATTTCGGCGAATTTCGCTCTCAAGAATTGCGTCTAACGCCCACGTTACTGCGTCAAATTACCAAAAACACTTATATAGGATTAGGGTGGGATTATTCTAGTCTACAAGCTGCTGCCCCTGATAATCCCTTTAAAGCCTATATGAATGCACGTGATTTACCTTTGCGTTCAACTAGCTCAGGAATAACTGCTCGCTTTACTTACGATAGTCGCGATTTTTTACCAAACGCTTATCGAGGGCAGGCTTTTGATATCAGTTATACCCATTATTCATCGGATACTGGCAGTAATAACCGCTTTAATGCGACACAGATACAATATAACTACTATTATCCCTTAAGTGATACTGCGGTATTGGCATTTGATAATTATGCCCGTTTCACATCGGGTGATGTGCCTTGGAGCCAATTGTCTAAATTGAGCAATGGGCACCAAATGCGAGGCTATTATGAAGGGCGATATCAAGATAATCATGTCTTTTCAACCCAAGTAGAGTACCGTCAAAAGCTCAATTGGCGACATGGCATTGCTCTTTGGATGGGCGGTGGTACGTTAAGCGACCAAGCACGTGATTTAGGCAAAAGCCATTGGCTACCTAGTGTTGGTGTGGGTTATCGTTTTGAATTTAAACCACGTATGAATGTACGTCTCGATTTTGGCATAGGTAAAGAAAGTACAGGATTCTATTTTCAAGTAGGTGAAGCATTTTGATGTTTAAGCGGTTTCTTTTTATCAACACCATTGTCTTCTTCTTATTTATTGCAGGTTGCACTCAAGTCACCCCTGTAAAATCTCTGCATGCCAATCTTGATAGTGTTACCCATGAAGAAGCAACACAGCTTTGGCAAATACCTGAACCGCTAACAGCACCTAATGGCTTAAGGCCTTGTTGTGCTTTTGGTTATAACTTAAAAGTCAAAGCGTTTGAAATACCCGTTCCTTTTTATCGTATTGATAATGTAGTTGAAGCTTCGACATTAGGTAACCATCGCTATAACGATAGCTTTTGGCTGGGTGCGGCTGCCGTATTAGGTTTAGGAAGTGAAAAATCAGGTTTAATTTACTCTCATAAAGGAGGATTCCTTGATATCGCCCATATTCGTGATACCGCAGATTACACTTACTACCTCTTTAGCCATATCTATCCAAAGTTAGGTCAAGAGTGGACGCTAACGCTAAGCAATGAACTGGCACAACGTAAAATACACTTTAATGCTTTTACCCCACCTAAAGATGAAACAGAACGCTATACCTTAAGTGCTTATCTTGCTGCACACCTCGGTTATCGTCTTGCGGTATGGCATGAAATTGCACAATGGTATGGTTTTCGTTCTGTGCCGGGATTCTCTGAAGGTATCTCTGCATTTTCACCTGAAGATCTCTATTCCAATTTAATTGGAGCAAGGCTTTCTCTTACACTTATTTTAAAGGGTCATGCCACCAGCCTTGAGCACTATAATCAATCGATGCAGGGCATTATTCCTTCCGCACTCTACCAATTAGAAGCTCAACCTCGTCAATTAACACAGCAGTGGTTTGATGTGATTGATGGACAATGGTGGGATAGTCAACAACGTGTTCCTGACAAATTTTTAGTTTTAATGCGTGATTATCACATCTCGGACAAGCGGTATCCGGTGTTACCTTTTGAGGAAACAGCATCTCCACATTACCTCACATTACCTAGTGCTTATTCTGGTTACGTTTTAGAACAATTAGCAGAATTTCAGCTTTGGCCGACAACGAAAATGGCAAGTTTACCTCATCCAAAAACCTATTGGCATGAGGCGGATTTTACTGATTTAACAGAAAAAGCGCGTGAAATTGATAATAAAATTAGACCAAAAACAACAAAAATTGACTAAATAATAAACAAAATTGACACATTAAAAACCCTTAATTTTACTAAATTTGGGTTAAGTCATGGCTTTTTACATAAGATAAATTTAAGTTTACATCAAAAAAGCATTTTTTGTTAAAGAAGAAAAGCGATTATAAAACGAGGCCTTCCAGTAAACCTTATACATTTATTTAACAAATCACTCGTAGTTATCCTAATGTGAGGTGATATTTTGTAGCTATGAAAAAAGTAATTTGCTAGTATTCGTTCGATTTTTATCCAGTTAAACGAGGAGAAGCAATGCCCTCTCAATTGATGAGGACAAGTGCCGTCTTCGCTTTCTTGATTTCACTACTATTTACTGGTGTAAGTTTTGCTTCAACCAGTACCAGCAGTTCCCAGATACTGCAGGCGTATTCTTTCAAAAGCACGTCAACACCGTTGCCAGATTTGAAAAGATACCCTTCGGGAACACAGCGTAAGAAAGCGTTTTTAAATGTCATAGTTCCTATTATTGACAATGTTAATAATAAGATAATGAGAGATCGTGAGTGGTTAACTGCTCAACGTAAAGCCCAGCACTGGGGCAGCGCAGATTTAAAAAAACTGCGTGAAATCTGTCAATACTATGGCGTCACATGTACCAGCCCTAAAAAAGTAAATTGGGATTCGTTACTGACTCGCGTTGATATTATTCCGACACACTTTGTCGCAACGCAAGCCGCTACAGAATCTGGCTGGGGAACATCAAAGTTGGCACAACAAAATAACAATCTATTCGGTATGCGATGTGGGAGTCAGTCTTGCAATAACGTTCCAGGGAAAACCAAAGGCTATGCAGCCTACCCTGATATTGAAGGCTCAGTGATTGCTTATATGCGTAATCTCAATACGCACCGCGCCTATAATTCATTGCGCTCCTCAAGAGCACAGCAAAGAATGACGCAGCAACAACTCGACTCTCGCCAGTTAATCACTGACTTGAAAGGTTACTCAGAATTGGGTTCAAGTTATAACGATTATCTGACCGAAATGTTCGACTCAAATAAAAAACTGATCACTCAAGTTCAGTTACAGTCGAAACAAGATAGTTAAGCCTTAACAGGCTTTCATCTGGCAAAAAGCCACTTTTCTTTCTAGAGAAAAGTGGCTTTTATTTATCACAAGATAATCTTTTGATTGAAAGCCAGCTTAGAATTCATAATATATGGGGTAACACGTTTGGTATGACTTTTAAATCACACCCTTAGAGCCATTTATGAATTTTTTTTCATTCGAGTTTCTCGGAGCCTTTGTTAGCTTTTTTATTCTATACTGGCTCTTCCAAAAGCACGTTAAGATCCAAAATATTCTACTGATTACAGTCAGTTATGCTTTTCTCTTTAATGTAGATTATCGTCCTGCGATTATCTTATTAAGCTATACACTGTTAATTTATTTACTGGCAAATATATTAACCAAGTACACCTCTTCTAAAGTCATATATTGGCTATTAGGGTTATTGGTGGGTGTCTACTTTACTGCCTTTAAATATTACTCCTTTTTCCAAGAAACGCTGACACAAGCATTCCAACAATGGGGACTCAGCATTGAGTTACCGCTGATTGAATTACTTGCGCCATTAGGGCTTTCATTCTATATATTCCACTCGGTAAGTTATGTGGTTTCTGTTTGTCGAAAAGAGATCCCCAAAGCACCGTTTTTGGATGTGGTGCTTTATCTATGCTTTTTCCCAAGCATCGTAGCTGGCCCAATTAATCGTGCTAAAGAATTTCTTCCGCAAATTCAGGCTCCAACCCGAAAAATCATTGATTACAAAGGGGCGATTATGCTGATTGTGTTGGCTATCGCAAAACTCTTTTGGTTGAGTGGTTGGTTTTCAACAAACTATGTTGATCCGGTCTTTAATGCACCCGATTTAGCGCAAAGCGGACAAGTGCTGGCGGCAGTTTATGCCTACGCATGGCATATCTATTTCAATTTCTCAGGTTACACCAATCTTGTCACTGGTATTGCGTTATTACTGGGCTTTGTCGTGCCTCGTAACTTTAATGCCCCTTATTTAGCGATAAACTTAGCCGATTTCTGGCGTCGCTGGCACATCAGTTTATCTACCTTTATTCGTGATTACGTCTATATTCCTTTAGGGGGGAATCGTAAAGGCGTGATTAGGCAGAACTTTAATGCCTTTGCCGCGATGGTGATTTCTGGATTATGGCATGGCGCTGCCATGACCTTTATTATTTGGGGTGCTATTCATGGGATTGGTGTGGTGCTATTAAATATTAAACACCGCCTCTTTCCTGTGAAGAAAAATGCCCCACCGAGCGCGTTATCGTCATTAAATATGTTGTTGTCATGGATAATCACTTTCCACTTTGTTTGCTTTGCGTGGATATTTTTCCGCAGTCAAACTGTAGGTGATGCGTTTGTGTTAATACAACAACTCTTTAGTACAGGCGCTTGGGCATCATTACAAGCTGAAGGTTTAACGCTCTTTATGTTCTGGGGACTGTTCTTGCTTTATCCTTGCTTTGTGACCTTAAGAGATATAGTGGCTCGTCTTGAGAAAAGAGTGCCGTGGTATGTTTATCCTCTACCACTTGCGTTGATCCTCACAATTATTTTTATGTTGTCTCCAGATGGGGTGCCAGGATTTATTTATGCCAGCTTTTGATTTCTGCTCAAACCTAAAAAAGACAGCAAAAGTTACCTTAATGGTGCTGTTGAGTACCCTTTTGCTGATTTGGCTAAACCAAACATCACTAGAGCGCTTTTGGCAACAACAATATCATCGCCCTGCACCTTGGTCGGGGCTTTCTCATTATTACGCTTGGGAAGTGGGGGGACAACTGCGTGATGGTGTATTTGTTGCAATAGCAAGCTATGGCGATTATCTACAGGTTCACCATCCTGATAATCAGGCAAAACCTATTGTACAAACCTCCACACCAGAGCAACTTCCTGAAGGTTTTGCCGTTGGCTTGCACTTCTTTAATGGATATACGCGACCTGCATCTCAACTAACGCAACGCTTTCCGCAATTATTAGAGCGTAAGCAAACAATGGGAAGATTACCTTACCATTCTGTTACTGACGTCTCCGATGCGGCATTAGAAGCCTTAAAACCTATCGTTCAAAAAACAGAAATTATCTTATCACCAAAAGATAAAGTCCTATTTGCGGGTGACTCAATGATGCAAGGTGTCGCACCGTTACTTAAACGTCAACTGCAAACGGATTACAACATCAGCAGTATTGATTTAAGTAAACAAAGTACAGGGCTTGCTTATCCGCGCTTTTTCAATTGGCCACAAACTATCGCCACACGTTTAGCCAGTGATGACAGCATTAAATTACTAGTGGTCTTTTTAGGCCCTAACGATCCTTGGGATATGCCACCTGATGGTGGTGGGCGTTACTTAAAATTTGCTAGTGAAGCATGGGAATCAACTTATCGAGCGCGCATTGCAGGTATTATAGAAAATGCCAGACAAAATAATGTCACGGTTATTTGGGTGGGGCCACCCAATATGCGCAAGCAGAAGTTATCTGAAGGTATGGCATACCTTGATAAACTTTACCGAGAAGAAGCTGAGAAAATGGGTGAAATTTACCTTTCCGTCAATGATATGTTTAAATATGAGAAAGATATTTATTCTGATTATATGGGTGATGGTAGCAGCCGTGTTAAGTTAAGAGCTGGTGATGGTATTCATTTTAGCTTAAAAGGTCAGCAAATTATTGCTCAACAGGTATTTTCACGTATTCATCTTCAAGAAGAAACAAAAGAAGATAATGCAGTCGATGATGTAAAAGATAAAAACACGGTTATTGTAAATGAAACAATTAACGCACATCCTTGAGCGTAAAACTTTAGTCAGTAGCTCAATTATACTGGCTTTGGTTTCACTCTTAGTTGCTTGTAACCAAGACACTGAAAAAACAGTGAAGTTACCTACCCCCACAGTATTACCTGCTGATGGTTCAAGACAGCTCTACAACTACCACGATCCTCACTTTTCAAGCTTTGTTAAAAAGTTACAACAAGGCCGTCAAACAGTGCACATTGTTCAGTTAGGGGATTCTCATACTGCGGCTGATTTTTTCAGTGGTAAGTTGCGTGAACGTTTTCAAGCCGATTACGGTAATGGCGGTATTGGTTTTATTCCTCCGACTAATATCGCTGGGCAACGTATTGCAAACGTACAATACCAAAGTGATAAAAAAGCATGGACACTACTTTCAAGCAGAAAAGATAGCGATCCTGATTTCCCATTAGGTGGGTTTATTAGTGAACCACAAGCTAAATGGGCTAAATTACAGTTATCTGAAAACCCAGTAACTCAGCAACGTTATCAGTTACAGGCGCTCTATAAAACGCCAACTACAGCACAAGTAAATGTACAGTCATCAACAAGCAAAGTCCTTTCATTATCGCAAACTCAAGGTAAATGGCAGTTTTCAAATCCAACAACGATAACTTTTCCAGTCAGTATAACGGTTAGTAAAAGCCAGCCAGTTAAATTAGGAGGTTGGCTGATCACCAACCAACAACCTGGTGTCATGCTCTCCTCATTAGGTATTAATGGCGCCACAATCAATATGATGGATAGATGGGGTACGCAATGGACAGAAACATTGGGCCAGCTAAATCCCGATATGGTCATTTTAGCTTATGGTACCAATGAAGCCTTTAATGATACCTTCGATTTGAATGCCTATCGCCAACAACTGACAGATAAAATTCGTCAAATTCGCCAACAAGCACCGAATAGCGCTATCTTATTAATTGGGCCGTCTGATTCAGTTAAAAATAAAGAAGCCCCTGATTGCCGTTCACAACAGCCTCAATGGCTCAGCGATATTGTCAGGATACAAAAAGAAGTGGCTCAACAAGAGAAAACACTATTTTGGGATTGGCGTGACTATATGGGGGGAGAATGCTCGATAAAAGCTTGGGCGTTGTATGATTTAGCAAGGCCTGATGGTGTGCATCTTTCTCGTGAAGGGTATGAGAGCAGTGCTAATACGCTGTATAGTCAATTGAATACCTTAATGAACAAAAGCTAATTCAGTCTTTCAAGATACCAAAAGGAGCTTATTGCTCCTTTTTACTTTTCTCATTGAATGGATTAATCACTCATCAATGAGATTTAATAAAGCATCCACATACTTGATAACATCAACACTGGCTTGTTCCATATGTTCGATATACCGAGTTACCGCCTCTTGATTGCCCTCTATATTGGCGCTCAGCGCTAAACGACCACATTCATGCACTAACTTATGGGGTTCTTCTAGGCGACGAAAAGCCTCAGTATTTGCGAATTTCCGACCATCTCCTTGATAATACCATTTTCCTAATCGGCACTCTGTATGCTGATTAACACTGTTTTCATCATCATGATTAAGTAAGTGGATGTAGATAGCTTCTTTCCATAAAACATGATCCAGTTTGATGGTATTAAAAAACTGTTCCATCGCAATAAACGTAAAAAGATGTTTTAGGTCACCTGCTTGTTCTGATAATGACACCAAGTTCTGGTGGCCTTCTACAACCAATTGTTTAACTTGTTGTACATGTTCTCGGTTTTTTTCTGTGACTTCTTTAATAAGAGTAAAGCGAGCATCTAAATTATTATTAATGGTGGCAATAGAAGAGGCTTGTTGCTGAATTTCTAAGGATAACTTTTTCATCTCTTGAGCTAATACGGCAAAACCTGCACCTTCACGGCCGATATGACCAGCTTCAATCGCTGAATTTATCGATAAAATATTAGCCTGATTTGAAAGCCTATCAATATTGCAGGCGCTATCTTTGATTTTTTTTAACCAGCCTGAAAAATTGTCTATCTCTTCTCTGCTATGTGTAAAATGCGCATCAATTTCATTTAAAAATTGAGCTAATGACTGGGAATTATCTAACATTTCACTAAAGAGATGTTCCATTTCCTCAAGCAGATTAAGCTTGTCTTGTAGCTTATTGCTGGATATTAAGATGGAATTTCGAATAAGCGTGATTGTGTGAATATTGCAATCAGTGTGTTTAATAAAAAGCGAATTATAGTCAACCATAATATGACAACCCTAGTGTGCCCACCGAATAAAGAGCCTATAGGTTAATGAGAAATTTGGTATTTTCTGTCACATTTGATAGTCATTTATTGTAATGAAAAAAAACGCGTCAAAAGACGCGCTAAATAATGTGAAAATAAAGATTAGATATTAAAGAAAAGCGAAGAAGATCATGCCTATAACTGCACCTGTTGTGCCAAGAATAGTCTCCATTAAAGACCATGTTTTTAAGGTTTGTGCTTCTGTAGCACCAGTAAATTTACCAAATAACCAGAAACCTGAGTCATTAACGTGGCTAAGAATAATAGAGCCACCAGCGATACACACTGATAATGCCGCCATTTGAGCGCCACTGTAACCCAACTCATTGATAACGGGTAAAACTAAACCAACTGCGGTTAAACAAGCAACCGTTGCAGAGCCTTGAATAACACGCACTGCACCAGCAAGAATAAAACACGCCACCGCAATTGGCATACCAGCACCAATTAAAGCATTACCTAATGCAGGGCCAACACCTGAATCTACAAGTACTTGTTTAAAGACACCACCCGCGCCAGTAACCAGTAAGATGATCCCCGCAGGTTGGATTGCTGCAGAACAGATTTCCATTACTTTTTCTTTGCTCATACCACGACGGATCGCAAGACCGTAAATAGCCACTAAACAAGCCACAAGAATCGCAATAAATGGATGACCAACAAATTCAAGGATGTTGTACAGCTCTGAACCTTTCTCAACGAAACGCGCACCAATAGTTTTGCATCCCACTAACACTAAAGGTAATAACACCAGTGCAAGACTGAAACCAAAAGAAGGCATTTTGTTTTGGCCTAAACTTGGTTCAGACAAATCTTTTGGTAATTCTAAGGTAACGTAACGGCTGATAAAGTTACCGAAGATAGGACCTGCTAATAACATGCCCGGAATAGCTGCACATAAACCAATTAAGATCATCCAACCAAAATCAGCATTCATTTGGTCAGCTAATAACATTGGTGTTGGCCCTGGTAATAAGAAGGCGGCAGCACCTGCAACACCCGCAAACAGAGGGATCGCCATTTTTACCACATTGCCACCAGTACGGCGAGCAACAGCAAATACAACACCAATTAACAAGACAACGGCGACATCAAAGAACAGAGGTAGAGCACAAATTAAGCCAGCAATACCCAATGCGTAGTTAGCTCGTTTCTCACCAAAATATTTTAATAATCGAACTGCGATTTGGTCTAATGCCCCAGTTTCGTGTAGCACTTTACCGAACATTGCACCCAGTGCGACCACGATAGAAAGGAAACCTAATGTTCCGCCCATTCCGTTTTGCATAGTTTGCGTGATTTTTTCAAGAGGCATTCCAGAGAAAATACCTGCGCCGATAGCAACAATCATCAATGCAATAAATGCATGCAAACGCGCATACATAACGAAAAAGAGTAATAATAGAACCGAGCCAACCGCAGTTAGCACAAGCGTTAATGTACTCATACTGTTTCCCCTTCAAAAGCCCCTTGTGTCACTGAATTTATTTTATTGATTGCACTTTCAATTACATCATCAAGTGGCATTGAAATATCAATTTCATACACATCATTTTCAGCGTTGGTTGGCTCTTCTAAGGTTTCAAATTGAGTCACTAACATTTGAGGTTTAAAGAAGTGCCCTTTACGTGCTTTTAAGCGGCTTTCAATCAGCTCATAGTCACCTTTTAAATATAAAAAGTGCAGGCATTGATTGCCGTCTCTTAACATATCACGATACTGTTTTTTCAATGCAGAACAGACAATTAGCGATACGCTATTAGTTCTTTGCATCGCAAAAGCAGCATCATTGAGTGCTTGTAACCAAGGTTTGCGATCTTCATCATTTAAAGCATGGCCTGATGCCATTTTAGTAATATTTGAGCGAGGGTGTAGGAAATCACCGTCTAAAAATGCGGCACCTGTACGTTGTGCCACACCACTTGCGACCGCAGATTTACCACTGCCTGATACCCCCATTAAGATGAAAACATGGTGTAGGGATTGGGTATCGTTCATAGAATGCTCCTTTAAGGCAGATATTAAGTCTTTTTTGTAATGTTACCCGTAACTGTTACGGGTAACATATCCGAAGTGGTAAGGTAAATACAACAACGAAAATCAACTAAGAAGTGAAAATGTGAGGCGACTCTCAAATGAAAGTAAGATGATCTACAAACTGACAACAAAATATTGGAGAAGCAACTCGATATTTATTTAAGGCTCAATAAAAAACCCTACTGTTAATTATTTCATAACAATAGGGTTATTAAATGATAAATTCAAATATTATCAATAACTTAAATTATTATATGCTTTCACCTGTAATAATGCGAAAACCAACATCAATAACTTGTCCTCGAGCAATTTTGCCTTTCATACGCTTAAGCAATAAATCTGCCGCTTGTTGTCCCATTTCATCACGCGGAGTAAAGATACTCGCCAGACGAGGTGTCATTACTTGCCCTACGTCATGTCCATGAAAACCAGAGATGGCGATATCATTAGGCACTGAAATACCTAAGCGCTGGCACTCAAAAACAGCACCAATAGCGATATCATCATTGGTACAATAAAGCCCGTCTAAATCAGGGTATTGTTTACGTGCTGCATGTAATAATTCAGCACCTAAAGAATACGACGAACTTTTCGGTGTCATTACACTGCCTGTCGGTAAGCCTGCATTTTGCATCGCTTTCTCGTACCCGTTTAAACGCATTAGAGTACGCTCATCCTGTCTTGCACCAAGATAAATAACACGCTTACAACCGCGCTTGATCATTTCACTGACCATCTGTTGTGATGCATCAATGTTGTCTAATCCCACGGCAGAGTCAAAACAAGGTGAAACGCTATCCATGATTTCCACCACAGGAATGCCTGCTGTTTCTAGCATTTTTATTGTTTTTGGCGTGTGTGTTCTTTCTGCAAGAATAAGCCCATCAATATTATAAGAGAGCAATGAAAGTAGGCGTTCTTCTTCTTTTTCAGCACGATATCCGTAGTGCGCTAACATGGTTTGATAACCGTATTTATCGGTCACTGATTCAATACCACGAATAACTTCAGCAAAAACTTGGTTAGTTAAAGAAGGTAGCAATACCCCAATCGCATGACTGGTAGAATTAGATAAAATATCAGGGGCGCGATTAGGAATATAATTAAGACTGTCTAACTCGCGCGCAATTTTTTCTCGTAAAGCTTCAGAGACCTGTTCTGGGTTACGCAAAAAACGACTCACTGTCATTTTGGTAACACCAACTCGCGAAGCTACATCCTGTAATGATGGGCGTTTTTTCTTCATTTTATATCGCAACTATCCAAAAACACTCGTATTAATACGCGCTTTAATTTTCCAAGAACGCTGATTATAGCCCTAGGTTATACACTATTTCGAATAAAGTTTTTCAGATGTGTGCTTAGATTTGATTTTGACTGATGATCCCTTGACTTAAGCCAAAGGAAATATAGTATTCTTCGCTGTATAATAAATGAAACAACGATATCAATATAAAACAATAAACAGTGTGAACTTATGGCGATCCGTAGACGACAATTTCTAACTTACCTCACAACAATTGCGACATTATCTGCACTTCCGCATTCGGTAAGAGCCGCGATAACCTCGCGTATTGCAGCACAATTTGGTCACGTTCCGGCATCAACCGCGATCCATCGCGTGATCAGTGCAGGACCTCCGACCGATCAATTATTGCTCGCATTAGCCCCTGAAAAACTATTAGGTTTCTCATCCCTTAACTTAGAGAAAAGCCCTTTATTTGCAGAGGATTTACGTAAATTACCCCGTTTAGGGCGATTATCAGGACGAGGAAGTACCCTCTCTTTAGAAGCCTTACTAACGTTAGAACCCGATGTCATTATTGATAGTGGAAATGTAGATGAAACCTATCGCTCATTAGCGAAACGCGTTTCCGATCAAACGGGTGTGCCTTATGTGTTAATTGATGGCACATTAAAAGATAGTCCTGCCCAATTGCGTCAAACAGGCGCTTTATTAGGGGTTACAGAAAGAGCAGAAACATTAGCGCTAATTGCAGAGCAATATCTTAGTGATGCCGCCTTGTTTGCTTCTACACAAAAAACAAACCCTCGTTTTTACCTTGCTCGTGGAGCGAAAGGATTACAAACAGGCGCAAGAAGCTCTATTCATACCGAAGCTATTGAAACATTAGGCTTTGAAAATGTGGTAGATATTCCTAATTTCACTGGGTTAACGGATGTTTCACCAGAACAACTGTTGATGTGGGATCCTGAAATTATCATCACACAAGATGAAAATGCCTATCAGCAAATTATGCAAGATTCTGTATGGAAAAGCATTCAAGCAGTTAAAAACAACAAAGTACTACTGTTTAAAGGCTTACCATTTGGTTGGTTAGATGGTCCTCCGGGTATCAACCGTTTAATGGGGATGCGTCGCTTACAAAGCCATTTTGACGCTCGAATAGAAAAACAAGCTGCTCAAGATCTGCAAAATTACTTTGCTCATTTTTACCATACGCAATTAAGTGCTGAACAATGTCAGCAATTATTGGGGTATTCATGAGTCAATCAGTACGCATCACGCTTTTATTTGCGTTATTCTCCATTGTTGCGTTAATTGCGATCACAAGTGGTAAGTATTCACTTACTACCAATGAGCTATGGACTCTAGTGAGTAATAAATTAACGGGCAATGTAGAGTATAACCGCACTGAAACTGTCTTTTGGCAAATAAGATTTCCCCGTGTTCTGGCGGCAATTTTAATTGGTGGAGGATTGGCGATTGCGGGTGCGGCTTATCAAGGCATGTTTCGTAACCCTTTAGTATCACCTGATATTCTTGGAGTTTCATCAGGTGCAGGCGTAGGAGCTGTATTAGGTATTTTTCTTGGGCAATCCATGTTGTCAATTCAACTTTTCGCTTTTGCGGGCGGTTTAGCAACGGTTGCTCTAGTCTACTTTATTGCGAGGCTCGCAAAACAACACGATCCAGTACTCTCCCTTGTGTTGGTTGGTATTGCTATTAGTGCATTATGTGGCTCCGCAATTTCATTAATGAAAATCCTTGCTGATCCTTACACTCAATTGCCTTCAATCACCTTTTGGCTCTTAGGCGGTCTTTCGACTATTACCGCTTCTGATTTAATTTCCGTTGCACCTTTAATGTTAGTCGGATTTATTCCACTCATTTTATTACGCTGGCGTATGAATATTCTCAGTTTATCTGATGAAGAAGCCAGAGCATTAGGTTTAAACGTCGAAGTAACCCGACTTGTCTTTATTTTGTCTGCGACATTAATAACTGCAAGTGCAGTTTCTATTGCGGGTATTATTGGTTGGTTAGGTTTAATTGTTCCCCACATTGCAAGACTGTTAGTGGGCGCTAACTTCAGTCAACAGTTCCCAGTTTCCTTGCTTGTTGGCGCTATTATGTTATTAATCACTGACACATTAGCCCGCACAATTGCCAATATTGAACTCCCTTTAGGCATTTTAACCTCCGCCATTGGTGCGCCATTCTTCTTAATGTTGTTACTGAGAACGAGGAAAGGCACATGATCATTGCTAATGCAAAGCAACTCGCCATTGGTTATAAAGGCAAAACCTTAATTAAAGATCTCTCATTTCACATCAAACAAGGGCAAATCATCTGCTTATTAGGCGCTAATGGTTGTGGTAAAACAACGCTAATGCGAACGCTATTGGGTCTGATACCTTGTATTGATGGTGAGATTAATATTGCGGGTAAAATACTAAGTGAGTGGTCACCAACAGAACTAGCCAAAGTGGTGGCATATGTACCTCAAGCAACACATATCCCCTTTTCTTTCAATGTTATTGATATGGTTGTAATGGGGCGAGGTGCGCATCTCTCCTTTTTTTCGATGCCTAGCTCACAAGATAAAACGATGGCAATGGAAACCTTAGAAATGCTCTCGCTTTCTCATCTTGCTCACCGAACTTTTGATACCTTAAGTGGCGGTGAAAAACAGATGGTATTAATTGCACGCGCTTTAGTGCAACAACCCAAATTGTTGATTATGGATGAACCCGCAGCAAGCCTTGATTTTGGTAATCAAATCAAACTGCTTACCCAAGTTAAAGCATTAAAAGCATTAGGGATCAGTGTTTTTATGTCCACACATCACCCTCAACATGCCGCTTCTTTGGCAGATGATGTCATTTTGCTGACACCTCATGTGCCCGTTTTGCAAGATAGACCTGACATTTTGCTGACACCCGATAATTTAGCGCACCTTTATGGTGTACAACCAACAGATATTCAGGCGCATTTTCACGCCTACTCTGATAATAAAAATGACCATAGGCAAGAATATGAACACAATTGAAACCACAGATTTTGCTGAACTTTATAAAAACCATATGGTACAGGCAGAAAGAACCAAAAAAGAGCCTGAGCATTGGGATAAACGTGCTGAAAAAATGGCAGAAACCTGTGCCAATCCTAACGATCCCTATTTAATAAAATTTCGTGAAATGATGGATTTCACTGGTGCTGAAACTCTCTTAGATGTAGGCTGCGGTCCTGGCTCTATCAGCATTCATGTGGCAGATAAATTCAAAAAAACCATCGGTATTGATTACAGTACAGGAATGTTAGCAGTCGCTAAACGCAGAGCCGAACAAGCAGGCATCAACCACGCAGAATTTATAACGTGCTCATGGGAAGATAGCTGGGATGAGCTTCCTCGTTGTGATATTGCTGTCGCTTCACGTTCAACATTGGTCATGGATTTACAAGCAGCACTATTAAAACTAAATCGCCAAGCCAAATTACGTGTTTATACCACTCACACCGTTTCGCCAACCTTTGTTGATCAACGCATTATTCGCTTACTAGGTCGTGAGGTTCCTACGCTTCCAACGTACATTTATGCTGTGAATATGCTAAACCAAATGGGTATTCACCCTAAAGTGGATTATATCCGTAGCCGTAATTGCCAAAGCAATTTCAATAGCCTTGAGCAATTTATTGAGGGTATTAATTTCTCTGTAGGACCTTTAAGCGAAGACGAAATTGTACGCCTAACAAATTACTATCATGAAAGTATTGAAAAAGGTGTTTCACTGATTTCGCCAACTCGTGATTGGGCAATGGTTTCTTGGGATGTCGTTCCTGAAAGTGAGCTGAACCTATGATTTATTATCCTGATGCTTTTCTTGATAATTTGTTGATGGAAGATATCCAATATGGCGACCTCACCAGCCGAGCGCTGAATATTGGTGATCAACTAGGCACCATGACCTTTACACGCCGTGAAGCGGGTTGCGTCAGTGGGATCACTTTAGGTTGTCGCTTATTGGAAAAATTAGGATTAAGAGTAATCGCACATCAACAAGATGGCGATTTTGCTAATGCAGGTGATTGCTTAATCACGGCAGAAGGCCGTGCTGATGCACTACATCAAGGCTGGAAAGTGGTACAAAACGTCCTTGAGTGGAGTTGTGGCGTGAGTGATTATATGGCAAGAATGCTAGATATTTATCACCGCTATCAACCTAAAGGGCAAATTGCGTGTACACGTAAAAATATCCCTAATACTAAATTACTGGCGACCCAAGCTGTACTGGCGGGCGGTGGTGTCATTCATCGCCAAGGTTGTTCCGAAACTATTTTGCTCTTTGCTAACCATCGTCGATTTTTATCAGAGCCTGATAATTGGGCACAACATGTTAAACAGTTACGCCAAGCTGCACCTGAAAAATGCATTGTTGTAGAAGCTGATGATATTGAACAAGCAAGAGAAGCGTTAAAAGCACAACCTGATATTTTACAGCTCGATAAGTTCTCTATTGAAGATATCGCACAGCTACAACAAGAAATACCTCACATTGCACCTCATTGCCATCTTTCCTTGGCAGGTGGTATTAACTTAAACACAATTGAAAAATATGCACAGACAGGCATCAATTTACTGGTGACATCTGCGCCTTATT
This sequence comes from Proteus vulgaris, assembly GCF_023100685.1. Taxonomy (NCBI): domain Bacteria; kingdom Pseudomonadati; phylum Pseudomonadota; class Gammaproteobacteria; order Enterobacterales; family Morganellaceae; genus Proteus; species Proteus vulgaris. The sequence continues at coordinate 3,884,458 of NZ_CP090064.1, forward strand.
ATGCACCACCGACGGATATTAAAGTTCGTCTTTACCCAAAAAGATTAAATTAAAATAACAACTTATAAGTAAGTGAGTATTTACATATTTAATCAATAATAAATAAAGACAACATCTACTGAATGTAAAAGAAGTTATAACAAGGAAATGGTTGTAATGGCATAGAGGAACATCTTTGCTGAGCTTCTTTTATATGAATTTGTTGCTTTATTTTATAAAAAAACCGAGCGCTAACAGATGTCAGTGCTCTTTTTGTTCATTTATTTTTACGCATATCGTTATATAAAAAATTATATATAGATTGTGAACTGAGATTGGAATGATGAAATTAAAACCTCTATGCTGCTGTTTATCTCTAGCTCTATTACCCAGTATTGCTTTTGCTGACACCAATTATGGGCAATCTACTCCCGACTTATTAACCGTATGGAGTAGCCCAATTGCAGCAAACCCAGATATATTAACGCAAGAACAAATGCTTGAACAAAATAAGGTCAATGCGGCGCAAGCCATTGCAACATTACCTGGTGTTGTAATGCAAAAATCGGGTAACCGTAATGAGTACACCATTAAAGTACGTGGTTTTGATAGCCGTCAAGTACCTGTATTCTTTGATGGTATCCCGACTTATGTTCCTTATGATGGTAACTTAGACTTGGCTCGTTTTACCACAAACGATCTGGCAAGCATTGAAGTCAACAAAGGCTATACCTCATTACTGCAAGGCCCTAACTTAATGGGTGGTGCAATTAATATCACTACTGCGACGCCGAAAAAGCCATTAGAAGGAAGCATTGCTTATTCTCAAGGTTTTGCTCGTGGTGCTGATTATGCACACAATATGAGTGCACGCTTAGGTGCGCGTAATGATTTAGGCTTTATTCAAATCAGTGGTAGCCAATTAAAACAACGCTTTACTCCAATTCCTGGTGCTGATGAAAATAATGTGGCTGCGGGAACTCATGGACGTCGTGATAATTCAGCAACAGATGATAAACGTGGCATGATCAAAGTGGGTTGGACACCACGTGCTTCTGACGAATATACCCTAACTTATGTAAAACAAGACGGTGAAAAAAATAGTCCACCATCAACATTGGGTAAAGGTAAATTTAAATATTGGGCATGGCCGGATTACAACAAAGAAAGCTATTACTATAGCGGTATTACTCAAATTACTGATGGTATCAAATTACAAAGCCGTGCTTATCACGATAAATTTGAAAATACCCTTTATATGTACCCTAAAAAAGGTGATACACCTGATTACAGTCACTATGACGACTACAGTACAGGTGCTGCATTACAATTAGGTATCGATACCCGTGAAAATGATCTGCTCTCTTTCGCTGCTCACTGGAAAGATGACGTTCACCGTTCTCAAAAAGAGAAAAATGGTGATTGGATGCGTTATAAAGACAGAACATGGTCTTTAGCAACTGAATATCAATGGGCTGCCACTAATGATCTCGATTTAGTGGGTGCAATTAGCTATGACTGGCGAGATAGCGTTGAGACTGACAAAGGCGCTGATGATAACAAACAAACAGCCTTTAACTGGGAAATGATGGCAAAATATTCATTAGCCAATGATGATGCTGTACGTTTCTCTGTGTCTGATCGTAGCCGCTTCCCTACACAAAAAGAACGTTACACAAGTGAAAAACCCAAAGATGGCTCTAAAGGGATCATCAATCCAGATTTAGATCCTGAACGCGCATTATCTTTCGACTTAACTTATGAAGGACATATTACGGATAAATGGGGTTACCAAACCAGTATTTACTATAACCGTGTCAGTGATGCAATTATGGCACACACCGTTTATCGTGGTGGCAATGCATTCTTCCAAAACCAAAATAGTGGGCGTGTTGACTATGTTGGGCTTGATTTAGGTACTAAAGGTAATGTGACAGATTGGTTAGAGCTAGGCTTAAATTACAGCTATATCCATAGCGATCCTAAACAAGTAGCACATGTTGAAGGTTTACCAAAACATAAAGCCTATATGTGGATGACATTTATTCCTGTTGAACAGGTTCGCTTTACCATTATGGAAGAAGCACAAAGTTGGACCTATAACCGCATTGATGAAAATGACAAACTGGCAGGTTATGCAAAAACTGACCTTCGTTTAGATTATGATTTTGGGTATGGAGTTTCTGCTAATGCTTCTGTAAATAACCTTTTTGATAAGTCTTATGAATATACTCAAGGTTATATGGAAGATGGCCGTAATTACTGGCTAGGTATTGAATATAAATTTTAATTTAAATTATTATTTATAAAAAAAAGAGCTGATATCTATCATATATCAGCTCTCTTTTATTCGTAAAAAATCTTATCTTCCATAATATTACTCAATATAACCTTAGAAACGTAGAAATCCTTTTGCCATTTCTAGTAATGTATTCATTGTACTACTAACTATTTTAACAAAATTATCATAATTACTATTTGCAGTGCTGTATTTTTTAGAAAACTCATCAAGATTGTTATTTAGTTTTTTCTCAAATGAATCTAACATCTTTTTTAATAGATCAAACTCTGTCTGTAAAATATCTTGTGATCCCAATCCTTTATCTTTTAAAGATTTTAACAAGCTTTCAAGATCAGTAAAATCAATTTGTACATTGAACCAAAACTCAAGATAAGGATCCAAATAATGGTCACTACCTTCACCATTACCTTTAATCACTTTTACACCTTTTATTCCATTCAACAAATTTCCTAAGGCCTTCATTGCTCTGTTAATATCATCTTTATTATCATAGAAAATTTTCTCTCCTTTTATTTCACGGTAGTAACGCCCTTCCTTATCTTTCTTAAAAAATAAATCTAAGCTTAATAGTGGCTTACCACTATACTTATTTTTTAAATCTTGTAGTTCATTATAAAAATCTTCAAGATGAATATTAATACGGCCTTCTTTTTTAGCGGCTTTAGTCGCTTCACTCAATTTAGATAATAACGTTCTTATTGCACTCACAAAATCCATATAATTTGAAAAAAGATCTTTTAATACATCTAAATAATCTGCCTTACCTGTATTAATCGTCGATTTAATATCATCAAAAAGATCACTTAATGAATCAATAAATTTATTTTTATCATTATTACCTAAGTCTTCTGCTGTTTCTATTTTAGATATAGATGATAAAATATCTTTACTTTCTAATCTACTAGAATTATATTTTTGATTTTCAACATATTTAGATAAACTATAAGCGATTTTTTTTGAATTTGGATTATCAACGAATGACACATCAAAATCTTTGATTAATTTTTTGCTCGCTAAATAATCCTCATTGCGTTCAATATTTTTTACTATATTATTAAGTTGATCTTTATCCACTTTTTTTTTAGTTAAATATTGAGAATAAATATTTTCTTCATTAGGTAAATGATAAGATCCCAAATTATTAATCATAATTAACCTTTTAAATTTGAACCTATTGTAGATGCAACATCTTGTGTTGCACGAATAATAGTTTCGATACCTTGTAAAAGTGCTTTGATAATATCGGCCTCATTTCGCTGTAGTTCATTATTATTATTAACTAATTGTCCTGCAACGGAAGTTGCGGCATCATTTCCTTTTACTTCAGCTTCAATACGGATTGCCTCAGCTTGCATAGGTTGTTCCGCTATCCCACTCAATGAAGGTGCAATATTCGTTAACGTATTTCCTTTTAATATTGTCTGGTTAGTATTTCCAGTGACTAATCCTTTTCCCATACCAAAAATAGACATAGACGCACCACCAATATTTAAGCCTAATGAAAGCCCTGCACCAGTTACTGAAGCAGCTACAACCATATCTGCTTTTTTATTTAAAATATTTTTTGAACTATCGGCTAATATTATCTCTATACTCATTAACATATTTCCAAGCTCTCTAGATCTTTCGAACTTTTCAATCATTGCTTTGTAATAATTAATAAAAAGATTAATTAACGCCATCATATCATCTGATAAAAAATTAAACTCACCTACTTTTATAACCGTATTTTCTCTTAAATTAGACTTTGATAACTCCAATTCATCCAAAAATGATTTCATTTTACTGTGATTATATTCCGGCCCTTTTAATAAAGGCTTATTTTCATTTATTCTTATGTTATCTTTGCTAAAGCTAATTCTAGTGAGATATTCTGAAGATGTTTTATTGGGTGTTTTTAGCCCTTCAATATTCTCTATTTCATTTTCATTCCTAATATTTGATACATCTTTATTAAAAAGAGTATTTAAAAAGTTATGATTATCAATTTTCATATCCATTTTATATTCCTTTTTATTAAGCAGAGATTCTTTTCGCTATGTTAGATTTAACTTTACTACTTATAGAGTAGCTATCACTCATATTTTTTAATATTTCCGTAATTGTATCCATATTATCACTATATTCTTCCATGATTTTATCCATAAACTTCTGAATTAAATCTAGAATTGCATTTAACTTTTTACTATCAGCAACTGATCTCATAATATCGGCTGATATTATATTGCTATAAATGTTAATAGTATTGGATGTAACTGAATTTAATAATTTAGCACTTACAGCTATTCGATGAATTGTATTCACCGCTTTTTCTGACATATCTTCTGTTATCATATGGCTAACTTTATTTAATATAGTAGTTATTTTTTGCAATAATACATTGTCGGTAATTTTTGTAATCGCTTTATTTATTGCTTTCAATATTTCTTCCATTGCTTGCATAATTATTTCTTTAATCATATTACCGAGCATTTTCTCAAGACAATCATTTAATACTTTTTTTAATGTCTGTTTAATTTGCTCATTGAATATTTTTTTCGCTGCATTGGTTATGCCATTAATTGCTGGCCCCGCAACAAATGTTAATGCTATAGCAGCAACAAATAAAATAATGGTAATAAAAATTTTTAGTGCCATTTTCATTTTGTCATATATTTCTTTTTTAATATCATCAATTTTATCGACAAGACCTAAATTTTTAAGCGTGTCTAAAAAAACTTCAAACATATCCATTAAAGCATCAACCATTTTATCAATCACTTTCATAATGGCTTCTGAAACAGGTGCCATTATTTCATCCATAAAAGATTCACCATGAATGGCCTGATAAATCTCATCAGCGACTGTTAATGCTACATCTGCAACTAAAAGTGTTACAGCCACGGCCATTAATGCTAAAGAGGCGCCAGCTGTAAAAACAGCCGCAATACCGGCAAAAATAGCGAGAAAACCACCTAAAATCTTTAAACTAATTCCTGCCCAATATTGAATTTCTTCTTGTTTTTTAATTTTTACTTTTTGATCATCAACCTTATCTCTCAATGATTTTTCTGTTACTTTTTGCATTTCTTCAAAAAGCTTTTGCTCATTTTCAGAACGTTGTAGCATTACTTTCATTGTTAGCTCTCTAACTTTAGCAAGTAAAAAAGTAAGTAATGCCAAACCTGATAAAGAGCGAGAGGCTATTTCAAGTTCTATATGACTCTGGGTCAAAGTCAGGTCAATATAAGCCTTTTTTGCACTTTGCATTTTCTTAGTAAGAAGATCATCACTCTTATTATCAATAATATTCTTAAGATGATTAAAATTTGTTGAGATTGATTTTAATTTTTCGTCACTCATCGAGACATGGGGAGCTATATTTGATATTTCCTTAAAAAAATCCAATATATCACTGTGTAAATCATCAAGATCATATAGCTTATTTTTAGATATATCATTGGGAAGATTTAAAGCAGGATATTTCCCTATTAAATAATCTTCCATTTCAGATTTATTATTAAATTTTTTATGGATAAGATCATTAACAATCTCTTTTGGAATATTTTTATTATTTAAATATTTGCATACCTCACTTTCTGTTTTTAATCCTTTTTCTTGTATAGAGTTATATACTGCCATCCAATAATCAACATTGGCATCTTGGTATTTTTTTACATCACCTAAAATAGATTTATAATCTTCAACCAATCCTGCTATTTTCTTTTCTAAATAATCAAATTGATGTAAAAAATCTTCGAATTTATCTGTGTCTTTAATAGAGTTTAAAATACCATCATTAATTATTCCTTGATACTTTAATTGTAAATCCAAATAATTATTTTCTTTTTTTTTCTCTTGACTACTCCTTTCTATTCTTCTTGATTTATTTTGAGATGAATCACCTACTTCAGGTTTTATATCTATATTAGAATTTACATTTTCCTGCTCTTCAGGTGGCCTTAATATAGGTACTGAAATGTTTTCATTTTTTTTTATAAAATATGAAGAAATAATTTTCTTGTTACTGTCATTGACTGTATTTTCTTTTTTCGTCAAGTTCTCAACAATCTGATCCTTTTCGTCCATTTTTAATGAGACTAAACGATTAGATATTAAACCATTAACAATAGTATCACTCATTTTCATCTCCTTTATTTTCATTAATGACGACCAAAGGGATATCTTTTAAAGATGTTAAATAAATCTCTGCTTTCTCTTTTATGATAGGATCTTTTATATTTAACGATACTTGATGAAAACAATATTTTGCTTTCTCTTTTTCGCCTAAAGATAAATTACATTGCCCAGCATAAAACATAGGCCTATAATCATTATTTGCATTTAAATAAGCTAAAGCATAAAGATCTATGGCGGCTTGATACTGTTTTTTTAATTGCTTAACTGCAGCAAGTCCCATGATATAATCAACATTATAAAAATCATAAAGACATAAAAATTTGAAAATAGCTTCGGCTTCATCCAACTTTCCTTTTTGGTAGAAATCGTAAGCAAATGAATAAATTCCTTCCATAAATCCTTCTGGAATTGTGCCTTCATCTTTAATAGTCTTACCATTTTGGACAATGGAAACAATGTAACTTGCTAATTGATCAAGTTCTTTTTCTGACATCTTTTCATATAGTGACATGATGTTAATCCTTTCATCAAGGATGAATAATTAACAAAATCATAAAATAATGGTTATAAAATAGCTTTAATAAAACAAACGTTATTATTTATAAAAATAAATACTATTTATTTAAATAAGATAAATGTATTTTTCTATCTATAGTCCATTTCTTCTCTTAATCTACCATCTAATTCAACTCTTTTTAGCCAAATTAGGAGATCCATAATATCAAGAAGATCAGTATCGATCATAACGTCAAAAAGATGATATTTATGATATAGCTTTCGAGCCAATTCTGGATATCGAACTATTGGTGTGCCTACTTTTTTCGCATATGTTTTTACAGCCAGTGCTTTTGCATTTTCACACTTCAACGAAACTAATGGCATAATATTATTATCAGGATCAAAGTAAATTCCCACAGCAATATGAGTCGGATTAACAATTACAGCAGAAGAATCTCTAATCACTTTTTTCATTGGCTCATCAAGTAACTCTTGGTGTAAATATTTGCGTTTTGATTTTATTTCAGGATCTCCTTCCATATTCTTATTTTCTTGTTTTATTTCATGTTTTTCCATCATCATATCTTTCATGAAAAGGAAGAAATCAGCAATAATATTTAAAGTAAGAAGTGGTAATGAAAGAATAAAGAAAATAAAAACAAAATCGACAACAACAGAGCACCATTTTTCTACTACAATATTTAAATTAGAGCGATAAAGTAAAAATATCTCTTGGCTATTTATTACCATAAAAACAAAACAAACCACTAAAAAAACGATAATAAAAAGTAATGTTTTTATGAAATCCTTTATTGTTCTTAAACTAAATATCTTCTTAAAACCAGAGATTGGATTGATATGATTTAAATCTATTTTTAATGCTTCAGTTGCTATTTTAAATCGAGACTTAAACAATGAGATAGTAATACCCACGAAAGCAGTAATAATCAATAAAGGTATAATAATATTAAAAAATAGCTTTGATATTATTTTAATATAACTTTCTAAATTAATATGTGTTGGATTTAATAAAATAGATTGGTAAAATTCAATAAATTCTGTAAAATTAACTCGGTGAAAAAGATAGATAATGCCAATAATATAAATCACACCTGAAGTTAACTCTTTATTTTTAAATGTTTGCCCCTTTTTAGCTGAATCATCTAATTTCTTTTGTGTCGGTTTTTCTGTTTTTTCAGCCATAATAAAAACTCATAAAGAGAGTATGGAAATACTGATAATTAAAAAACCCTGATAATTCATTTGTCATTGCTGAAGTAAAAAAAAGCAGAAGTGCAGAAAAAGCAATAATGCCCTTAATACATAAAGAGAGTGAAAATGCATTCAACTGAGGACAGAAAAGGGAATAAACACCTAATGCTACTTCACTAAGAAACATCAAAACTAATACAGGTGAAACCAAAACAATAGCCACTCGTACTATATCGGTCAACCATTTTCCTATTAGTGAATAACCAATATTTTGATTAAAATAGCCAACAGGAAAAACACTATAACTATCTTTTAAGACTGTCATTAATGTTACTAAACCACCAAACTGCAGAAAATAAGCAACACAAAATAATCCCGTTAGCGAAGCAAATTCTGAAGATTCAATACCTGTTGTAGGATTAATAGTATCACCAATACTAGCCCCTCTTTGATTATCTACAAATTCACCAAATGCCGAGGCTATCCAAAATGGCGTTGCAAGTAACAATCCGATAAAAAGGCCAATAATAATTTCACTAATTAGAATAATAACCCCGTTATCTCTAATATCATCTGAAATGGGAATACTGACTTTTATACCCAATGCAACATAGAAAATAATAACATATTTTAAAAATTGGCTATTAAGAATTCTACTATTTAAAAAAGGAATAAACATAAATGCAGGAAGTAAACGTGCCATAAGAAAAAAGATATCAATAAGATAAACTTTAAAATATTCGAAGATTATTAACATATTTTATCCAGCGAATCCTATCGCTAACATTTCTTTTGCATAGATCAATAATTTTTCCCCCATCCACCCCATTGTCATTAATAAACAAACAAAAACACACACTAACTTAATTCCAAAAGGTAATGTTTGTTCTTGTATTTGTGTAATTGTCTGTAATAATCCAATAATTAATCCAACAAAAGTGGCAACGGCAATAGGTGCTGCTGATAATAAAATAATGAGATAGATTGCCTTATTAGCGGCATAAACCATATCCATTATTTTACCACCATCAAATCAAGGTATTGATTTATCAGTCCCTTTGATAATAATGTCCAGCCATCCATTGCAATAAATAAAATTAACTTTAAAGGGACAGAAAGTGTAATCGGGCTCATCATCATCATTCCTAATGCCAGCAAAATACAAGAAACGATCAAATCAATCACAATAAAAGGTAGATAAAGGTAAAATCCAATAATAAATGCCGATTTTATCTCGCTTAACGCATAAGCAGGTAATAAAGAAAATAGTGAGCTTTCAATTTGTTCATCGTCGTCTATGCTGTCTGGTCGATACCCTTGAGCTTTATCAAAGAAATCTAATAATTCTGGTTCTGAATATCGGTATAAATAATGCTTATATTCACCTAATGCTTCATCAGAAAAACGTTCTAATGATCCTGGCTCTCCTAAATTAATAGGATTATTCACAAGATATTGATAGCTATTTTTAGTCATTGGCGTCATAACAAATAATGCCATCATTAACGCAACTGCATTTAGAACCATATTAGAAGGTACCTGTTGTACACCCAAAGCATTACGCGTCATAACAAGCACTATCGAAAATTTAAGATAACACGTACCTGCGGCAATAATAAAAGGCGCAAGTGTTGCCAAGGCAAGCGTTAATATCAATGTTGTAGAGCTTTCCATTATTTACTCGTTATGTGAAAAAGAACGTTGGATCTCAACAGCTAAACGATCACCGACCCTAATCAATTCTCCTTGAGCAATAGAAAGGCCATTTACTTTTAAAATAATTTGTTGATGTGCTTCTTCAGGCAGCATGATATGTTGCCCTGATTTCAAATTTTCTATTTCTTCAATTAATAGTGTTTTACTGGCTAAAATAAAAGAAACAGTGACAGGAATATTACCGATGGGGGCTAATCTTTTCTCTTCATCAGTAGTAAAAGGTTGACTCTCTATTTCATGTGCTGATTTGTTTTGTTCATTACTGTCTAATACTTTTGATTCATTCTCATTTAATAGCTGCACACTATTTTCCCCATTCCACTCAAATTTAATCCATTTTTTCTCACCTAAAAATAAATTAGATGATATTTTTTCTATAAGTAATAAATCACCAAGTAATATATTTTTTAATAATGAAAGAGAAAGCTGGCTCGTTCCTAAACAAAAATCGCCTATAACTCCTAACTTATTATTAGATAGCGCTATCCATTGAAAATGCCCTTTTATTTCATGAATAAAAACATCACCAAGATCACTGCTAATTTTGGGATAGGCACCATTTACTGATTGACCTAAATAAATATCCTCTACACGCAATAAAAAAGGTATTGATGAAAATGAAAGTAAAATCTGAGTATAATTTCGAATAAAAAGAGAACACAAATAAGAGGAAGGAACCAATTCCCAATCAATCTTTTTTTCAGGATAAAGCCTATCCATAACGCAATTAACAGACATTAATCCATTAAAGAAACCAAGTGAATTTTCCCCATAGATAGAAAAATAATAATCTCTTTTATCTACTGAATATGATTGAAATGAGGCAGAAAAACATCGCATGGTATTATCATCATTATCTTTTATACATGCTAATAATGATGTATTCATAAATCACCATCCTTCTTTTTAGGATCTGCATCAATTGAAGTAATATAGTCATATTCATTTTCTGAGCTATTTTCTAACGACAATATTGCTCTGCCTTGATATTGATTTAAATTATCCAGAGAAGTTTGGTAAACACGTCCTGTAGAGGCAATAAATTGCATCTGATGTTTCATAAAAAAAAGAATTTTTATTTGATGATGTTCGTTTCCCCACTTCTTAAAAACATAAGTAATATCATTTTTTTCGGTGGATTGTTTTGTATGTAATATTCGCCAACAAGGCACTTCAAGTGGCGATTTATTCACCGTTTTGACCTCTATTTGAGGTTGTTGCACAAATTCTACTTTTTCAGATAATTGTGCAGAATTAGTATTATTTTCCGTATCAACTTTATGTGTATTCTTTATTTCACTATTAAATACATCGTTTATCTCATTTTTTTTACTAACATTATCTTTAATATTATTTTTTTTATTTAACAAGTCATCATTAATGATGATATTCTTTACTTCAAGATTTTGTTTTGTTTTTTTAATTTCACTTGCTCTTATAATCAATGCTTTAATAATTGATTTATCAGATGTTTTTTCTTCTATTCTATTGGAAAGAAAAAATAATATATTTCTATTCATCAGGAATAGTCCTTCACTCTCTTCTCTCTCTTCTCTCTCTTCAATATCTGATAATATTTCTAAATCCTTGTTTTTTTCATTTAAAAACACATTAGATTTATTTAATTTTAGAAATGTTTCTAATTTCATTTCTAATTTCTGTTTATCTTTAGGAAAAAACTTTTGACATTGATATAAAACCATTTCATCAAAATTACATTCATCACTAGGAATTATGTTGTTTATTTTTACATTATTAGATAATATCGTTGTCATACAAAGCGATCTCCTGTATATCATATTGTTCTAAACGTTCTAGATATACCTGTAATTTTTTCTGCTTTCTATCAAAATAGCGTTGCATTTTCTTCTGTTTTTTTATTGTAATAATATATTCTTTTTTAAGTTCTTTTTTTTCTTCTTTCAATTTTTCTTGTTGAATAATTATTTCTTTAAGCTGAGTTTGACATAAATTCAATGAAGATAAGACAATCGCTTTTTTTCTTCTTTGATGATAAAAAGAAATAATGGAATAAATACCTATTTTTTCATAATTGGGTATTTCATTTTTCAATAATTCCATTAATTTCTTTTGTTCTTGTCTTTTATTTTCCGCCTCAACTAATAGTCTTTCATATTGATACTGTTTTTTTTCAATTTTTCTTTGTCGCTTAACTAATAAATCAATGATAGCTTGTTGTTTAATTGGCAATCTCATACAATTTTTCTAATGTTTGCTGAAATTCTGCTTTTTCTTTAAATGACTGCATTAAAAATTTTTCAACTTTAGATTGTTTATTCACAGCTTCATCATTTAATGCATTATCCCCAATACGGTATTCACCAAATTCTTGTAACAGTTTAATATCCTGTAATCGCATTAAAATTTGTCTTATTTTTAATCCTGCCTGTTGTTGTCGTTCATCTGTAATTTGCTGAAAAAGGCGACTCACACTCGCTAAAATATCGATAGCAGGATAATGACCTGATGCGGCTATTTTTCGTGAAAGGTAAATATGACCATCAACGATAGAGCGAACCTCTTCACCTATTGCATCAGGTTCATCATCACTTTCTAATAAGACGGTGTAAAATGCAGTAATAGACCCTCGTTTTGTCACACCAGGTCTTTCTAGAATGGCGGGCAATGTATCAAAAACTGAAGCAGGATAGCCTTTACGGACTGGTAATTCGCCTGCTGTTAACGCGACATCTCGTAACGCCCTGCAATAGCGTGTTATTGAATCAATAAATAAAACAACATGTTTACCTTGTTCACGAAAATATTCAGCAACTGTAGTCGCCACTAATGCCGCATTACAACGATCAACCGCAGGTTTTTCTGAGGTTGAACAAATCAATACGACCTTATTACACCGACTATCTTGTTTTAATTCTTCGACAAATTCGGTAACTTCTCGGCCTCGTTCACCAATTAATCCGATGACAAATACATCTGCTTGAGAAAAACGAATAATCATATTCAGCAACATTGTTTTTCCTGTTCCTGCACTGGCAAATATTCCCATTCGTTGTCCTAAACCACAACTTAATAATCCATCTATTGCACGAACTCCTGATTGAAATAATGTTGTGATAGGTAATCGTTCATGATATGCGGGAGGCTGCGCATGAACAGGGTATAATTTAGAAGGTAAATCTTCTGATAAGTCTTTACCGTCAAATCGTAATAAACAATGCCCTTTAATATCAATCATGCTACCTAATACACGATGATTTAGAGCAACAGAGAAAGCCTCACCTGTTGGCTCTACGATAATTTGCAAAGAATAGCCTTGAGAGTTGCCCATCATACTCAATATTGTTATTCCGTGGCGAAATCCAATAACAATAGCTTCACCAATTGGCATGCTATTTTCTATGCTTTTTCTAATTTGGCAAATTTCACCAATAAAAACATTACGCAACATCACCTCAAGAATATTACCTTGTATCCGAATTGGGTGTGCTGCATAACGAAAAGGAGAAAACGCGTTAGCCATAACTAATTAATAAATTGCTGATTAGTTCGATTCATGGCTTGAAAAAATTCATCTATCGCTTTTGCCATTGTTTCGCCATTTTGCAAGGCTATTGGCATAAAAGAAGCGCGTAACTCTAAATCATTTTCAACTTTAACTAACGCTGGTTGGCCTGGATAAAAGCTTTCTGTTTCTGAGTTCACATGACTTAATATAATTTCTGCGCTATTTTGTTTTAATTGATTTTCATCATATTCACGTAATACCGACCAAATCATAGGAACATTATCAACAATTAATAAATTAATATCAGGCATATCGCCTAAGCTAATCGTAATAGTTGAATGGTTATCAATAGAGTGCCCTCCAGAAAAAAGGTCTGTTCGACCAATAACGTTCATAGCATCTATAAGTAATTGTGCAAGATCAAATGACATATTATTCCTCTAAATAGTTTGTAAAACATTTATTTCAATATCTGATGATATTTCATCGTATGATAAAACAGATAGTTGTGAGAACTGTGTTTCTAGTAATTTTCTTACAAATCGTCTTATATCAATTGCAGTTAATAAAACATAATTTTGAATGTATTTTATTTCATCAAGTGCAATGGTTATTTTTTCTAAAATAACATCAAGCTCCGCAGGTTCTAAATTTAAAAATGTCCCTGATGATGTTTGCCTAATTCCATCACGAATAATTACTTCAATTTCATTAGATAATATAACAACATTGAGCTGACTATTTTTAGAAAAAAAACCACTTATATAACGAGAGAGTAATGTTCGAATATGTTCAGTGAGCAAAATAGGATCTTTTTCTTTTCCACCCCATTGAACTAATCCACCAATAATCGTTTTAATATTTCTTATTGGTATTTTTTCTTGCACTAATCTCTGTAAAACTTCATTGATCCTTTGAATAGAAATTTGCCGATAGCATTCTTTCATTAATTCTGGTGATTTTTCCTCTACTTTATCTAGTATATCTTTTGTTTCTTGTATACCTAAAAACTCCACAATATTTGCTGTAATTAAATTGGAAAATTTTTGATAAAAATAATCTTCTGAACTTATAAGTTCAAAATTAAGTTTCATTAATAACGATTTATTATCTTCATCAGTCCAATAAGTTTTTACTCCCTTACATTCTAACTCAATATATTTTAACCCTAAAGAAAAGAATTCATCTGTCGGTGCTTCTATATTAATAAGAGGAAAAGAACAATAAAACTCATCCGCTTTAACTTCATTAATTAAAATGATGACTTTATCTTTATCAATAGTATCAGAATAATAAATTAAGATATCGGGAAGTAATACCCCATATTGTAATATAAATTCTTTCTTTAACCATTTATCAAAGACCTTTTTTGTTAGATAACTTTTCTTTTTCACTGAAAGCGTTACGATTAGTGGCTGTGTTTCTGCTTGCGATAAAGAAATTGTTTCTGTTGCTAATTGGTTTTCTTCTTCTTGTTCTTTTTTTCCAGAAAAAAGATTAGACATAATACCTTTTTTCTCATCACCTTCTTCATGATGAGGAGCATCACTATTCTCAGAAGTTTTCTTTTTTTTATCCCAAATGTTTTTTTTGAAAAAATAACATCCAATAATCGTAGATAAAATAATAAAGACGGGCGTTGGAAAGCCAGGTAAAAAACCAATAGCAAAAGCAAGCAATGCAGTGATTAAGAGTGCGAAGTCTTGAGATAACAGCTCATTCATAATACTTGAGCCTAAGTTTTTATTTTCATCTCCGACTCGTGTCACAATGAATCCAGCACTAATTGAAATTAATAAAGCGGGAATTTGTGCTACTAAACCATCACCAATGGTTAATAATGTATAAGTTTGCAACGCTTGAGAAAGTGACATCCCCATTTGCGCCATACCAACAGACATTCCACCAATTAAATTAACAAAAATAATCACAATGCCGGCAATAGCATCGCCTTTAATAAATTTCATTGCACCATCAAATGATCCATAAAGCTGACTTTCTTGCCCTAATTCCTTCCGCCTAATTTTAACTTCATCATTATTAATGATGCCTGATTTCAAATCCGCATCAATGCTCATTTGTTTACCCGGCATACCATCAAGAGAAAAACGTGCAGCGACTTCGGCAACTCGTTCAGAACCTTTTGTAATAACAAGAAATTGCACTACTGTCACGATAGAGAAGACCACAAAACCAACAACTAAATTTTCTCCAATAACGAACTCACCAAAAGAGGTAATAATTTCTCCAGCATCGGCATCCAATAAGATAAGTCGGCTAGTACTAATTGATAGAGCTAAACGAAATAACGTTGTAATCAAAAGTAATGCGGGAAACGTCATAAAGTTTAATATTCGAGTGACATAAAAAGAACTCATCAATATCAATAATGCAATCGTGATATTAAGACCTATAAGAAAATCAACCAAATAGGTAGGCAATGGCATAATTAACATTAAAATAACTAAAATTATCACTGACAACACAATAAGTTCTGGGCGATTTCTTATCGAGAAAAGAAATTTATATATCATTATTAATATCCATTAAAAATAATTATTTGTTTTTTCTTAATTCGAATTTTTCCATATGAATATACTTATCCATAATAGTTTGTATTATTTTTTGGCAAGAGATTCTATTTTCATTAGATAAATACAAGCATTCTGGATATCTATTAAATAGTGTTCTTATTATTTGTAAAAATCGCATCTTTACCGTTATTAATAAACTTGAACATTCTTTGGATAATAAACCCAACAAATAGATATTCATTTCATCGGGTATTGTCATACCATGATAGAACAATTGATAAAGCTGTTTTTCTGATAATATATGCTGTAATTCTTTTTCTTTAAAAAGATCCATTCCTAATGAAATAAAACTATATATTGCTCTTAATTTATTGACTCTTTCTAACAGCAAACCAAACTCTGAACTTTGTGAGCAGCTCGGCATCAAAGATTGCATATCATATAACAAACCTTGTGCCAAAAAGGTAAAAATAGCCGTACATCGTTCAATATCATATTCTTCTATTAAAAACTGAAAGAAATAAATTGGCTCTAAATCTAAATCAAGATAGCTACGATAAAGATCTCGTAATACAGAGGGATTAAGTAATAATAATTTACCAAATATTTTTGCTTTTAAAGCGACATTAATCCCCGCACGAATATTTTTTGCATTTTCTCCTTCAAGCATACGCACAATTTCATTTTCTATCTCAGCATCTAATTGCGCACCTAATTTTTTCTTTCTAATTAATTCCCGTAAAACCATAATCAAATCACTATCGTCAGGAAACATCTGTCGTAAATAAGCCAATAAGTCCTGTAAGCTTTGATCTGATTTTTTAAACATTTTTAATACTTTATCTAATTTTTGATCTGCACCTTCCTCTGTAATATATAAAGTATTGTTTCCTCGTTCTGCTTTTTTATCTAATCCTTTTCCATAGCGTTGTGAAAATTGCGAGGCAACCATCGACATATCATCAGCAATTTCCATCAATTGGTTTTGATAGTTCTGTCTCTCTGAAATTTTAGGCTGCTTATATTCGTTATCACTTCTATTTTCATGATTAACTTTATTTTCTTTTATTGCAATTTGAATCGGGATCGTCGATTTAATTGGCGTAACCATGGCATTACCTCATAAAATTCTGAAGTTGTTGCAATGCCTGTGTCGTTTTTTTATTCATCGGTTGAAAAGGATCATCACTTAATGATTGTGAGATATCACTGTCAGTGCTTCCCAATAAACGTGGCTGTAACATAAAAATACGTACCATCTTTTTATTGTTATCTGATTTATATGTAAATAGTTTGCCCAATAATGGGATCGCACTGAGGACTGGAATTTTAGATTCCGCATTTACATTATCTTCTCGTGTATATCCACCAATAAGCAAACTTCCACCTTCTGAAACTCTTGCTACGGTACTAATATTAGTACGATTAATCGTAGGTAGACGTTCATTATCTTTACTTGAATCTTCTTTTTTTTCTGCGCCATCTTCCAAGTTGATGATCATTTCAATCTCTTTATTAGAGCTACCAATACGAGGTAATACACTCATCATTGTGCCAAATGTTGTTGATTCTAATGTTGCAACTCTTTCCCCCTTAATTTGAGTATAAAAAGTCGTATTATTATCAAAAATTGCAGGAGTATTTTCCTGAGTTAACAAGATGGGTCTTGATACCATTTTTGCATCACCATCATCACTTAATGCTTTAATTTTACTGAGAAAACTAAAACCCGATGCTGGTGTTAAACTCGATGTATTAAATGAAAAGGCGTGATTGCCGGAGTCAAAACGCGCACTCCAATCAATCCCTAAGCTATCTGCCTTACTTTTCGAAATATCTATGATCCATAGTGAAAGCTCAACTTGCCTTTTAGGCTTATCAAGCTGAGTAATTAATGAATGGACTAATGCTAAACCTTCCCGACTAGTTTTAACTAATAAGCTATTTGATGCAGGCAACGGTACTAACTCAACATGATATTGTCCCATTTGAGTGACAATAGGTGTTGTCGAATAAGACGCCTCTTCACTTTCGCCATTACTACTATTCGTATTTAAAGATGCGGAATATGTATTCTGTTGCTCTCTATTTCGCGACGCTCCATTCATTTCTTGTGTTTGTGAATGAAATAGCTGCTGTAATACTGTCGTAATACCTGGTAGTACAATTTTTTCATCACGTAATGAATAGCTACGATCTTGAACAAAGGTATTTTTTAGTGCAAATATCTGCACAAATTCCTCTCCATAACGAGAGCTCCCCGTGGGAACTTGATTATTCATTGTTTGTTGCTGTTTTTCTGCCGCAACATTATCAAGATAATCTGCAGCGGCTCTCGCTAACTTAAGATAAATAGGTGGCCCAGATAAATAAAAAGTACGTTTATCTTTTCCTGCTCGTAATGGAAAACGTAGGTCGTACAAACCAACATCTTGCAGATATTCCTTGAGCTCATAAATACTAATATTTCTTACTTGAAATAATGCTTGCTCAATTTCAGTATTGTCATACACATAAATTGCTTCACCATCATTAAAATAAAGTAATGACATACGGCGAACCATCGACTCAAATGCCTCTTGAGGCGAAGCCAATGAAAAATTACCGGTGATCCTTTTTTTCTTAACAGCCTGACTTAAAATAAAGGGCTTATTGAATTTATCTGATAAAACAAAGAAAAACTGCTCGATACGGGTATCAACAGCAATAAACATATCGGGTTTTTTACTTTGATGTGTATAAATAATTTGCTCTTCTTCTGCTTTGACAGATAAAGGCAAACTACAACAAAGAAGTATCCCAATAATAAAACAGACTTTATTTTTTATATTCATAAAGAAAACGACCAATTCGGCGAAATTCCGTTGGAGTAATACCAAATAATGTTTTAATTTCATTAGAGAAATGTGATGCAGAACTAAATCCATTATCAACGGCGATTTGTGTTAATGATTCATCCGTTGAAAGCGTTGTTAAAATCGATGAAGCAGCACGCCATGAACGTAATTGGCTTTTACCGCAGTTCCCCAAATAGCGTTTGCATAAACGCCTAAAATGCGTACCAGATACGCCATAGCGTTCCCCTATTTGTGCAATATTGCTTTTTTTCTCATCTAAATAACTAATAAGGTGCAAAATAAGCCAATAACTTTCACTATGTCTTATCGTCACAAAAAGTGGTTCTAATTGGCTATTCTCTTTTAATGCTTCACTAATTAAAATATGCTCTAGTGTTCCTTCGCTATTTTCTATATGAAAAATCTTCTGATTAATATCAAATTCAGTTCCAATAGCTGTCATTTTTGAAAAATCACGCGCATAATCAATAAAAGCCAATAATCGAGCACATATAAAAAAAGAACGTTTTTCTATTTTCCAAGTATGTGGTTCAGATTGAAAAACAATATTCTCATTTTTCGCATTATAAACAAATGCCTTACCCTGTACTATCTTTACGATTTTATTTTCATATATTTTTATCGGCGAACCATCACTCAAAGGAATGCAATAGAATAAAGAATCACCCATCAATATATCATTGTCACCATTTATCTTTATATCATTTATTAACATAATAGAACCTTAAAAATTATAAAAAAACAAAAATAACGGTAATAACATTAATACCGAAATATTATTTATGCATTATGATTTACAGCACTTTAGATATAATAACATTAATAATTAGTGATAAATATGTACAATCATCCAGATTAGTTTAAATTTTACAAGATATTTTTATTAAAAAACACTTAAACTGTAAAATAATAAACCTTATTTTAAAAACAAATAAGATTAATTAAATTATTATCCAAACCTATTCACGGGAAATATTAATAAACAAAGTTATTTATGAGCAATTATATTTTTTATTATCTTTATATTTTAAACGGGCCATTAAAAGGCACAAAAACATCACTTTCATCTCATCACTATTCCATTTTGTTATATAACGGTGAAAATAGAGAAAATAGTGAACATAAAAATAAAATCAATTTATACATTCCTTTTGATGATGATTTCTCAAATGTAAATATTGATATTAAACTTGATCAAAAAAATGACAATGGTAATTTATTTACTATAAATAATAATAAGTTAGGGAAAATAAAAACAGAAAAATTAACATTAGATAATCCCATTTATTTAAATGATATTCCAATCTTATTGATTAGCAAATCAGATAATATAAACATTAACGAATTGAATTTTAGTTTAAATAAAATGAAGGTAAAAACTTATTCTACTGTTTTTATTTTCATTTTTACTTTAATACTCAGTTTGTTTATTTTATATTACTTATTAAAAGATAATAAATTTATTGATGGAACAGTTGATATACCGATTCAGTTATCGCCTCTTAATTACAAGGGAGAAAACAATCATCTCTGCCTCTATGATGATTCAGTACCGGAATGGATAAAAACAGAAAATAGAGAAGGTGAATATATTTATGTTAATATTAATAAAATTAAAAACTCACTAATATCCAGACAGCATAAAATCAATCACTTGATTTTATCAAATAAAGAAAAACCAAAATTAATATTTATTTATCAAAATGAAATTGAAAAAGAAAAGGAGATAAATGCTATTCATCATCAATTTCCAGAAAATTGTTACCCTGAGGTTATTTCACTTTCTATGAATAATTTAATCAATGAAATCAATAAAATTTCTTTTATTCAAAAATCTGACTATGAAATAAAGAAAGATAAAAATAGGCTTGTATTAATATTTAATAGCAACTTATCTTATCAAGATAAATCAACGCTAAATCAATTTATAAAAAAACAAACATCCTTTTTTGGTAGAAAATTTATATTTTACCAAGAGAATATAGGTAAATCTGAATTACAAAATAAAACCATGCTACAAGAAAGTAAAGGCTATATCTTTATTGATAATAAACACCTTTATTTTCCTAATGGATAAAAATCTCACTTTTGATAATGACACTTTAATACTTTAAGAGAACGATATTATGTCAACTAGCCCAACAGGGAATGCGAATACTGAAGATGCAAGCTCAATTCAAAATATTGATGACTATTTTCAAAACCCCGTAAAAAACCAAAGCGAGGCTTTAAAGAAAGCCTTAGAGGCATTAAAAATGGATACGTCTAATGCTGCGGCATTAGCAGATTATCAGGCCAAACTTGCGGAATATAATATAACGCGAAATGCTCAATCAACATCCATTAAAGTCGTAAAAGATCTTGCCATGAGCATTATTGGTAATATGCGCTAACCTTTTATTTATGGAGTACCTATGGCAATTACGCCCATCACATCTATTAATTTATCCACTTTATCTGATACATCTGATGAATTAAGCCACAATACATTGGCGTCCATAACGACAAAAAGTATTGCGGATAGTTTGCGATATGAACAACAGATACAAGAAAAACTTTCTACACTCAGTCAATTGACGGATGTTCAAAGTTATACCCAACTTCAAACAACGCTCAATGATTACACCATTACGATGAATCTCGCCAGCACATTGGTCAGAAAATCATTAAATGTTGTCGAAACATTATTAAAGGCACAATAGTAATGAGAGCTAAGTCTTTATTATGCGCGCTATTATTTTGTCTATTTCCATTGCTTTCGGGTTGTAAAGACCAATCACTTTTGACGGGCCTTAATCAACGCCAAACAACACAAGTACAGGCGGTATTGCAAAAACATCACATTACGACAACCCAAATCGCGCTGGGTAAAGGTTTATTCGATATTACAGTTAAAAAAGAAGATTTTGCCATTGCAGTACAAATTTTAGAACAATATCAACTACCAACCAATGCACGTATTGAAGTGACACAAATATTTCCTTCTGATGCATTGGTATCCTCACCTCAGGCAGAAAAAGCACGGCTGATTTCTGCACTTGAGCAACGCTTGGAACAATCCTTAATCACAATTGACCATATTATTGATGCAAGGGTTCATATCAGTTATCCCCTTTCATTATCAGAACGGGGAACTCCTGCTCCTCATGCCTCTGTGTTAATTTTTTATGAGGAAAATACATTGGATAGTGACCAACTTAGTGAAGATATCCGTGCTTTTATTAACAACGCATTTAGTGATATGAGCATAAATAATATTACTGTGTTACTTTACTCAAGAAATATAAATAAACTCACGAAGCCCAACTTAGTTATTCCCGATGAAAATCATTCAATTTTCTTTCAATATGGCTGGTTAATTGCGCTGATATCAATCAGTATCATTATTATTTCCGTTGTGCTGCTAATAAAGCATCGTCGAGAAAAAACAATATTGCGAGAGGAAAAGCAAAACCATGCTCACTCTTCAGCAATTTGAGCGGATATCTATCGTGATGTATGAACCATTACAATATATCCATCAAGATTATTATCAATTAGTAACACCCAATGACGATCTCATTTGGCAAAAGCTTTCAAACCGTCAACTTATTCAACAATACCATCTCAAAACCGAAATCGATTTTGATCTTGAGAATGATCCTGTAGCAAATAAACTGGTTACGCAATGGTCACACTTGCCTCAATGTGCGCTTTTTTTAGGATATCTTTTCTCATCATCAGCTCTTTTACAGGTTGATAATTACTATCAATTATCCCCTACATTACGTGCATTTCTTTCTCTAAAACCGATTTTATTTGCTGAAGAAAAAATAGATGACATGCTCGGAGAACCTCAACATATCGGCTATCAACTCTTATTAGATTTTATTTCTTCGATATCCAATGCGTTAGCACAACGCTTTGTACTCTGCTTCCCCAAAGAAAAAAAGCGAATTACGTTGCCTGCAAAACTGCATTTATCACATTCTATTTTCCTTTTGGTACTGAATTATGTTGCGATCCCTGCCTGAAACTCTTTTGAGTTATACCTGTGAGGGTGTGCTTATTCGTTCTCGCTATCTACGACAATTAGACAATATTCGTAGAATAGAGCAAATAACACATAAAAAGATAAAGAAACGGCTGATTGAACTTGAGAAAAAACAAGAATTACAATCTGTTGAAAATAAAAAACAGGCTTATGCTGAAGGGTTACAGGTATTATTAGGCGATATCCTGACGCTATGTACACAATATCACACCGAATTATGTCGTCACGAAATACAACAAAGAGAATTAATTGTTCAAGAAATTGCCCACTATTTTCAATCACCACAAATGCAAATAGAACTAACAAAACATCTGATCACCACAGTACCAACAGATACTAAATTAACATTAGAGATCCCGAAAACACTGCGTTCTTATGTGGAAGAATTACTTAATGGCCAAGACGTTGAATTGATCTTTCATAATGAATCTACACTTTCTATCAATTCAGGATCACACGTTGTTTTTTTTGATCCCCCTTTATTCACTCAAGATCTGAAAAAACAGTTCCATCAATACTATTGCGAGAAAAATCATATGCTGTTTTCTCAAGAAGTGAAAATGCGATTATTGGCTTATATACAAGAGTTTGATGAAAACACAGTAGATAAAGGTACTCACGATGAAAATTGATCCTCAATATATTACTCATCAAATTAATAATGCAAAAGCGACATCTCATCGTCCATCATCAGCATTAATGACAAAAAAAGAGGATCCCTTACAAGCCTCTCTTAACCAAGATTTTTATCAACAGTTGCAAAATCTCAATCTTAACAATGCAAAAGATATTCTTCATTTTTTAGTACAGTATGAAGTTAAAAATAGAGATAACCAAACAATTAAAGAAAATCGCCAACGAGCCATCTTAATGTATGCACGTCAACAAAGTGCTTTAGAACACACAGAAAACCAAGATGAAATTAATCAGGCCTTGGTTTCATTTCTCTCTTATCAAGGTTTTTATCATCAGATTACCCTCGAATTATTGGGAATGACAGACAACCAAGATACTTATGAGGGATTTTTCAAACCAGATAGTACATCGTTTTCATTTTGATTATAGGATCTGAGGCCCTGCACCCTTTTCACCTAAAATATCATCAGGATTGCGCAACGGACAATCACTCAATGATAGACAACCACAGCCAATACAGTGGTCAAGCCCGTTACGTAATCGTTTAAGACGACGAATGCGTTCATCTAGTCGCACTTTCCAATCCGTTGATATTTCGTGCCATTGTTCTGCTGTTAATTTACTATTTGGCGGATATTTTCCCAATATTTCTTGAATTTCTTTTAACGGAATTCCCGTACTTTGAGCCGCCTTGATAATTGCCACATAACGCAATACAACCGGTGGGTAACGCCGCTGATTACCTGCACTTCGATAACTCTCAATTAACCCTTTTTCTTCATAAAAATGAAGTGTTGAAATAGCAACACCACTACGTTTTGCCACTTCACCTACTGTAAGTGCTCTATTGAAATCTATTTTCTCTTTTTCCATCTTTTCCTCTTGACCTCAACTTAACTTGAGGTTTTATAGTCCTCTCCTCAAATTAAGTCAAGCCAGTGGGATGCTGGTTTTTGTTTTTTAAGATTGTTGAGGTCAGATGAATGCCAAGTTCAGTTGCACGTATTCTCGAAAGCCATTCTTTATGGTTTATCGCTAGATTACTTATTCTTGTTTTATTTCTTTCTTCTGGCTTTGCCAAAGTCTTTGATTACGAGAATAGTTTGGCGGAAATGCGCGCTGCGGGATTGGAACCTGATTGGTTTTTTAATATTGCCACTGCGATCGTCTTATTTTGTGGCTCACTTTTAGTGCTTTTCGATCGCTATCTATGGCTAGGTGCTGGCGCTTTAGCTGTCTTTTTATTTTTAACTATTGTGATTGTTCATACCTTTTGGGATATGACGGGAGATAAAGCCATGCTGTCGATGTTTTTTGCAATAGAGCATCTAGCCGTTATTGGCGGGTTAATGACCACAGCCATGGCAAGTCATTTCAGAGCGTTATGGAAAAAAGCTAACGCATAAAACCATAAAAAATAGAAAAACAGTCACTATGAGATCAACAATAATATGAATAAGAAACTTACTCTTACTGTATGTGCTTCACTCTTTTTACTCAGTGCAGGAGCTGCGGTTTATGCAACTACGTCATCTGATGAGGATTCATCACAGCAATTTGCTTACCCTCCTACTAAAGTGGCATTAGCAACCGTACAATCATCAAAATTACCAAACAATATGCAAGGTGTTGGGGAATTAGAAGCCGCACGCCAAGTCTATTTAGCCGCTGAAACCAATGGTCGAATTGCTGTGATTAATTTTGATTCAGGACAAACGGTTAAAGCCGGTCAAGTTTTAGCTAAATTAAATGATGAACCTGAACAAGCGGAATTATTGCGTTTACAAGCACAATTAACTAACGCGGATAAACTCTACTCCCGCACAAAACAGCTTTATAGTAAAAATGTCGCAGCCGCTGCGCAATTAGACAGTACATTATCTGAGCGCGATATGATCGCCGCATCCATTCGTGAAGTGAAAGCGCGAATTGCACAGAAAGCAATAAAAGCACCTTTTGATGGCATTGTTGGAATAAAACTTGTTCATGAAGGACAGTATCTCAATGCGGGTGAACGTGTTGCATCTTTAGTCGATGCGAGTCATTTAAAACTGAATTTCTCACTTGATGAGCAAGCTGCTCCCAAAATTTCCGCAAAACAGCCCATCAATATTGAGGTCGATGCTTATCCAGAGATGGTATTTACAGGCTCTATTAATGCCGTCGATCCTCTTATTGGTCCATCTCGTACTGTACAAGTACAAGCTGTTTTACCTAATACCGATAACAAATTAAAAGCGGGCATGTTTGCTCGTGTACAAGTTACTTCTCCAGATAGTCCTATGGTATTAACCGTACCAGAAACGGCAGTTACTTATACTGCCTATGGAGATACCGTGTTTGTAGCGCAATCTGACAATCAAAAAAACCTTATCGCTAAGCGTGTCTCTGTGAAAGTTGGATTGCGCTACAACGGCATGATTGAGATAAAAGAAGGCTTATCCCTTGGTGATCAAATTGTCTCATCTGGCCAAATTAAATTAAGTGATGGCATCTCAATTGAACCTATTGAGCAAGATACATTAACACTAGCTCAATCAGCGACAACAAAACCATAACGGGAGTTAATAATGAAGTTTACCGATATTTTTGTTCGGCGACCTGTTTTGGCATTAGTTGTTAGCACATTGATCCTGTTACTGGGCGCATTTGCGTTCAGTAAACTGCCAGTTCGTCAATACCCTATGTTACAAAACTCAACAATTACGATTGCAACAGATTATCCTGGTGCTTCGTCTGAATTGATGCAGGGATTTGTTACCCAACCAATTACACAAGCGGTTTCCTCTGTTGAGGGAGTTGATTATATTTCTTCATCTTCAGTACAAGGTAAAAGCTTAGTTACCGTCAGAATGGAGTTAAACCGCGATCCAACTCAAGCTTTGACGCAAGTAATGGCGAAGGTAAATCAAGTTCGTTATAAGCTGCCAGAACAAGCTTATGATCCGGTGATCGAACTTTCATCAGGAGAATCTACAGCGGTAGCTTATGTGGGTTTCTCAAGTGAACAGCTTTCTATTCCCGAACTCACAGACTACCTTTCTCGCGTTGTTGAGCCGATGTTTTCATCCATTAATGGCGTTGCTAAAGTGCAAGTATTTGGTGGTCAACAATTGGCCATGCGCTTGTGGTTAGATGCAGACAAACTGGCTGGTCGTAACTTAACGGCAAGCGATGTCGCAAATGCAGTACGCCGTAATAACTATCAAGCTGCCCCAGGTAAAGTAGAAGGCGAGTTTGTAATTGCCAACGTTTATGTCAATACTGACCTCACTAATGTCGAAGAATTTAAAGACATGGTTATCATTAATGATGGCAATAATCTTGTACGTTTGCGTGATGTCGGTACTGTCGAATTAGGTGCTGCGGCCACTGAAACCAGTGGTATTATGAATGGTAAAAAAGCCGTATTTTTAGGTTTATTCCCGACACCAACAGGCAACCCACTCGTGATTGTTGATGGTATTAGAGATCATCTTGTTGATATTCAAAAAACCTTACCCCCTAGTGTCGATGTAGAACTGGCATTTGAAACCTCACGTTTTATCAAAGCCTCTATTAACCAAGTAGTACAAACCTTAATTGAAGCGATTTTAATCGTTATTGCGGTTATTTATCTCTGTTTGGGATCGTTCCGTTCTGTTCTTATTCCTGTACTTGCCATTCCGTTATCGATGCTAGGTGCTGCCGGATTAATGCTTGCCTTTGGCTTTAGTATTAACTTGCTCACCTTGCTAGCAATGGTTTTAGCCATTGGACTTGTCGTAGATGATGCAATAGTCGTTGTTGAAAATGTGCATCGCCATATTGAAGAGGGTTTATCGCCTGTTCAAGCCGCTTTAGTGGGGGCGAGAGAAGTTGCCGGTCCTGTAATTGCCATGACGATCACTTTAGCCGCTGTTTATGCTCCGATTGGTTTAATGGCTGGATTAACAGGCGCATTATTTAAAGAATTTGCCATAACGCTGGCAGGTAGTGTGATTGTATCCGGTATTGTGGCATTAACTTTATCCCCCGTGATGAGCTCATTAATGCTAAAACCAAAAGAAAATGAAGGCAAAATGGCTAAAATGGCTGAGTTTGTTTTCGATAAACTGGCTCATTATTATGGTTACGTGCTTAATTTTTCTTTAGCTAATCGCTGGTTAACCGTTGTTTTTGCCTTAGCCGTGTTTGTCAGCTTACCGTTTTTATATAGCCAGACAAAACAAGAGCTAGCACCTTCAGAAGATCAGGCGAGCGTTTTAACTGCTGTAAAAGCGCCACAACATGCAAACCTTGCCTATGCTGAACGCTTTAATCAGAAGCTTGATGAAATTTATATGAGTCTACCTGAAACAGACAGTACATGGATAATTAACGGTACAGATGGGCCTTCAGCCAGCTTTGGTGGTATTAACTTTGATGGTTGGGATTTACGTGATCGCAACGCAGATCAAATCCAAGCTGATTTACAAAATCGCGTCAACAATGTGGAAGGTACCAGTATTTTTGCTTTCCAATTAGCCTCTCTACCCGGCTCAGTGGGTGGATTACCTGTACAAATGGTGCTACGTAGCCCATTAGGTTACCCCGTTTTGTTTGAAACAATGGAACAAATAAAACAACAAGCAAGAGAAAGCGGTTTATTTGTCGTGGTAGATAGCGATTTAGATTACAACAATCCCGTTGTTCAAGTTGCCATAGATCGAGCTAAAGCCAATAGTTTAGGCATTCGTATGCAAGATATTGGTGAATCACTCTCACTATTAGTGGGTGAACACTATATTAATCGTTTTGGTATGGATGGCCGCTCTTATGATGTGATCCCACAAAGTGTACGTCACCAACGTTTAACGCCTGCAGCTCTTGCGGGGCACTATATTCGTACTCAAGATAATGTTTTGATCCCATTATCAACCGTTGTGAATATTACGACTCAAGTTGAACCCAATAAACTGACACAGTTTAATCAACAAAATGCAGCTATTTTCCAAGCGATCCCCGCACCCGGTGTAACAATGGGGCAAGCGGTCGCTTTTCTTGAAACCGTGGCTAATTCATTACCTGCAGGTTTTAGCCATGATTGGCAATCTGATTCTCGCCAATTTACTCAAGAAGGAAATACGTTAGTCTTTGCTTTTATTGCCGCACTTATCATTATTTACTTAGTGTTAGCTGCACAGTATGAAAGTTTGGTCGATCCTTTGATTATCTTAATTACTGTACCGCTATCAATTTGTGGCGCATTAGTCCCTCTCGCTTTAGGCATGGTAACGCTAAATATCTACACTCAAATTGGTTTAGTCACACTAATAGGGCTTATCAGTAAGCACGGTATTTTAATGGTGGAATTCGCTAATGAATTACAAATTCATAAAAATCTAAACCGTCGAGATGCCATTATTGAAGCAGCAAAAATCCGCTTACGTCCTGTCTTAATGACCACGGCAGCAATGGTTATTGGGCTTATTCCTCTTTTATTTGCCAGTGGTGCTGGGGCGAATAGTCGCTATGGATTAGGGCTGATTATTGTGTCAGGCATGTTAGTCGGCACACTGTTTACTCTGTTTGTGTTACCAACGATGTATAGTTTCTTGGCTCGAAACCATCAAATCAGCGCTCAAACTGAGCGTCAAAAGCAGTTACAGCAAGTCAGTGAGCAATAAAACTAAAAATAACAAAAAGTAATATCGTAAAACCAATCCCCATTGTGAATACAATGGGGATTTTATTTATTAATGGGAATGCTTTGAAAAATAAACACTACCTTGCTACTCTGACGAGCATTAAAATATAAGCTGTAGCTTATCATCCTGTAAATAAGTTATAACTTATATTAGGTGAGCTGTGTGGAATGTATTCTTTACAAATAATTTCGATTCTTGGTTATTAGAACAAAACATCGAGTTACAAGAACGCGTTTTAGCGGCCTTACAGAATTTAGAGGTTTATGGGCCTAGGTTACCAAGGCCATATGCTGATAACATCAAAGGTTCAAAATATCCGAATATGAAAGAGCTTCGAATACAACACACAGGAAAACCTATACGAATATTTTTTGCGTTTGATCCAACTAGAAGAGCCATTGTGCTATGTGCAGGAAATAAAGCTAACAATAAGAAATTTTACCAAACGATGATCCATATAGCGGATCGAGAATTTACCTCATATCTTTTATCAATAAGAGAAGGCAATGAAAACACTTCAACAAGCTATCGCTGAACGTTCTCCTGATAGCCAAGAACGCATAAAAAAAATGGCTGATGAATTGATACTAGAAACAGGGCTGCAAATCTTAAGAGAAGAGTTAAATATTTCGCAAAGAGAACTTGCTACCCATTTAGGAATTTCTCAACCTGCGATTACCCAAATAGAGCAAAGAGGTAACGATCTAAAACTAGCAACATTAAAACGCTATGTTGAAGCTTTAGGCGGTAAACTTAGCTTAACGATTGAATTACCTACTGGTGAAGATCGTGTTTTCCATCTTTAAATTTAAAGAGATAACAAAGAGTAATATCGTAAAACCAATTCCCATTGTGAATACAATGGGAATTTTATTTATTAATGGGAGTTATTTTTTAATAATGAAATACCGTTTGCTAAAGCAAATGCTGTTAATTCTGCAAGTTGTCTAATTTCATATAGTGCTAATGGTGTTCTTTTTTCTCTTATCTCATGCACCATTTCTTCTAAACTTGTTTTGTTTTTTTCATCAGGTGACATATTCATCATTCTTTCAACGAGAAGCATTTCTATCGTTCTTCCAATACCACCAAGACAGTGAACTAAACTATTTGAATTAGCAGACGGCTTTATTTTTTCTTTTATAGAAAAAAGTGTCATTTCTAATTGAGTTGCATCTACTTCAGTATGATCTTTCCAATTAGGAATATGAACAAAATTTATTTTTTGAGTTCCCTGCGAGGAGTTTACTATCTTAGGATAAATTGTATAGTTCAATATATAGTCTTCATCTTTAACGATTATATTTTCTTTAGAGGTCTGACTTTTTACATTTACATCATTATAACTACTGTTACTCTCGAAATATTTTACATTTTTAATTTTATTTTTAATATCATCATCTGATGCAAGAATATAAACAGTCTCAATTTTATTTTCTATTAGAGAATTTAAATAATTAGCCATGTTTTTTACATCATTTTTAGGGTATTGCGAAGCAACCCTTAAAGAGTTATCTTGAGTACCGCTAATTATATTAGCGGGTAGTTTTTCATTATTATATTTTAATATATTTTCATTACATAAATTCATCCCAAACCTAGAATTATCTATTTTTTCATATCGAGAAGATAAATAATTATTTGAAATTAAATTATTAAATAATATCTTACACGTATTTAAAATATTCACTATATCTGGGGCATCACTTTTTAGTTTACTGTTTACAGCCGTTAAAAAATCCGAAGAATTCGCTATGTTACGATTACCTTTCTCATCAAAAATATAAGCTGCCGGTTTTAAGATACTGAATGATTTTGTCTGAATAGGTACTTGTGTACTCAAACCCTGTGTAGTATTTCTTAATTCTCTAGGTGGTAAGTTTGGCGGATTATTCACTTTAACGCCCTTAGGCGGTAAAGCAGGCAGATTATTCACTTTAACGCTCTTAGGCGGTAAAGCAGACAGATTAGCAATACTACTTGGTTGATTATATATTTGTTGAATTTTAGTAGTGTTATTTAATTTAGGAGATCCCCCTATCATCGTTCTTGGTGCTAAATTAGGTGTATGCAACTGTTGGTTGGTGTTCCTAATATGACTAATACTATTATGAGCGACATTCTCTTTCTTAACATACTTCGTTTCTAAATCTCTATTTATTTTCTCAACATTTGGGCGGCTAAAAAAATTTACGATTGAAAACATATTTGACCCTTTTATAATTTACATTTAAATAAAAACCTCCAAATGTTATATTCACTTAAATTTTTAAATATAAAAAAAACATCTTTTTATAGCTAATGTTCATTTTAAGAAATACAAAAAACATAAAAATGCCGATACAGTTTAATAATATATCGGCATTTAAGTTAAAAAGGTAAAATCACTATCTAATTGATGAAGTTAGCTTACATTGTAGAAAATGTATTCATAATTATCCCACCAGAGATAATCAATGCCATCGAGAATATAGCTGGTAAATCTGGTTTTTGTTTATATAAAATCATCGCAACTAACGTCACACCCACAATACCAAAACCACACCACAGTGAATACGCTACACCCACAGGGATATATCCCATTGCACGCGTCAAGGCAAAATAACAAATACAGTAAGCAGCAATAACTAAAACAGAAGGCGCTAATTTACTAAAGCCATTTGTTTTTTTGATCATAGACGTGCCTGTGATTTCAGAACCGATAGACAGCGCCAGCCATAAGAATCCGGTAAACATAATTGTTATCCTTATTTATTTTAATAAACACTTATTTATCAAAAAATAGTTTTATTAAAAAATAGATTTATTAAGAAATAGATTTATTTATTAACTGGCGATGCAGTCTGTTTAATATTAGGAGTTTCAGTTGTTTCTTCTTCCTCTTCTTCTGATCCCATTTTGGAGAAGAGATTCATAATCACAATACCACTGGCAATAACAGCCATACCTATCATTGCCGCAGTATCAGGATGTTGACCATAAAACAACATACCTAAAGAAGAAACCACTAATATACCTGTACCAGACCATGTTGCATAAGCTAAACCAACTGGAATATTTTTCACTGCACGCGATAATGAGTAATAACAAATAACATAAAGAACAACAATTAAGCATAATAATAATGTTTTAGTTGTACCTTCACTATTATCAAACATTTTTAAGGTAGAGGTTGCTGAGGTTTCTGAAATAATAACCGCCAGCATCCAAAGCCATGATTTAGCTTTTGGTGACATAATAAGACTCCTGAGTTATCAGATATAGTTTAATATTAATTTTTTAAGCTTTTTAAATATTCAATAGCAGAATCTGTCAATTTACCTTGTGATAAACAGTATTCTCCAGGCTTATTCATTACTTCATTTAAAGTAATATAGCGATTATTATTTTCTTTTTTGATTTCAGGGTAACATTCAGTTTCTTTATTATGATTATTATCAATCAAGTGAGTTTCTATTTCATTGATGGAATAAAAAGAAACACCTAATAACTTTAATCTATTAATATTTTCCTGAATAAGCAGGTTGTACTCTTTATTTTTATTTAAACCTAAAATCTCATTTAATTCACTTTCTGGTTGGCAAAAATAAGGTAATGCAATGACAGGAATATTTTGAGCAAGTGCAGAATGAATTAGCTTTCCTTCTTCACTTATAAATAACCCGTTAATAATTTCACCCACCAGCTTTTTATCAAAATAAGGAACAAACAGTGCATGGTAAGTCGATAACTGCTGGCAATCGAACTCACTCGCATTATGTATTTCCCCTAGATGACGCCATTTCGACAAATCATGACTGACTTGTGCCTGTGTTGTGACAAAAAGAGAAAATCGAATATCAGAAAAAGTGTTGATACGTTGACAGATTTCATCTTGGTATCCCGGTGCAGGGGTAAGTGCTAACAATACCGACTTTTTCATTCTTTTTTCTATTTCAGCAACAATCCTTTCAATTAACTGATTGTCCATTACGTCACCTCATTGTCTTAGCTGACAATAAATACGCTATCGTTGTTACGAAGCCCAGCAGCATTAGCTTCATCAGTATCTATATGAAACTCAAGGGCAAACTTTTCACTAACACGAACAACGACTTCATCAAAAATCAGGCTACGCTCACCTTCTGTTTTTACATGTACCTTTTGTCCATTGATGACGTTTAACATTCTGGCGTCAATTTCGCTCATATGAATATGGCGTTGTGCGCAAATGACTTGTTCTTTTAATTCAACATGACCCGCTGGCCCCATTAAAACAGCATTGCCAGAACCAACTAAATCACCCGATTCACGTACTGGTGCTTTTATACCTAATGCAAAACAGTCAGCTTTTGAAATTTCTAATTGGCTTTGCGGACGAACTGGTCCTAAAACACGAACTTTACTGATCGAGCCTTTAGATCCCACAACAATCACACACTCTTTTGCTGCAAACTGACCCGGTTGTTTAAGATCTTTAAACGGAGTGAGTTGATAACCTTTGCCAAATAATGCTTCAACATCTTGTTGTGAAAGATGCACATGTCGATTAGAAATACCAACAGGGATTGCCATTCCTTGAGTTCCTCCCGACACCACGCCATGTGCAGGCAAACGAGAGAGGATTTTTCCCATGAGTTGTTGATTAATCATTATTTTTTACCTTTACGGCCTTCTGGTTTGATCTCTTTCTTACTGCTTTGTACTTTGTCTGTTGTAGCTTTAGTTTCAGCAGCAATATTTTGAGCCTGTAAATCTGCAACGGCTTTTGTGGCCTCTAGCTTCTCAACTTCGTTTTTAACCGGGGCTTCAACGATTGTTTCAACGACTGTTTCAAGAGCAATTTCTGGCTTTTTTTCAGTAACAACCGGTGCTTTTTTCTTACTTTTTATGGTTAGTAATTTGGTGATAACACTTGGTTCTGGCCTTGCAATAACTAATGAACCAATCACTAGCTCTTTTTGGCTAACCACATCAACACCATGATCAACCGCAGTCCTTACTGCACTGATCTCGCCTTGAAAACAAATTGATACCAACCCAGATCCTACTTTTCGGTATCCTATAATTTCCACGTTTGCCGCTTTACAAGCCGCATCAGCCGCTTGAATGGCTGCGGTTAATCCTCGTGTTTCAATCACACCTAAACTGTTCATCTTTCTCTCCTACTTAGTGACGGACAAGACGGATATCGAAATCAAATTTCTTAAAGAAGGCTTCTAAACTGTCTAACTCTTCTGGTGTATAACTAGGATCGGTTTTTATTGGGTAGATCATTTCCAATTTTTCGTATTTATTACGCCCAAATTGATGATACGGAAGAATATCAATACGCTGAATATTGCCGCGTTTTGATAGCTCCATCGCGTAATTAATTGCTCCTGTAATTGCATCATAAGAGTCGTTATAACCTCTAACTAATGGCATACGAATAACCACATTGGCACCGAGATCCATTAAACGTTCTAAATTACGACGGACAT
This sequence comes from Proteus vulgaris, assembly GCF_023100685.1. NCBI lineage: Bacteria > Pseudomonadati > Pseudomonadota > Gammaproteobacteria > Enterobacterales > Morganellaceae > Proteus > Proteus vulgaris. The sequence goes on from NZ_CP090064.1 coordinate 3,918,963, forward strand.
TTTCATTACCAACGCCAAACAACGCTTTATGCTGAGTAGTATCAATGTGTTTGATATCAATCAGAAATTGATCAACGACTTCCGCTAATTTTTCATAATTCGCCACGTTAGTGGTCGCTTGCGTCTCCACTGCGGTATTGATCATCATCTTTTTACATTCTCGTAAAAGCGCAACCGCGAAATCAGTTTGTAGACTCATTTCACCGCCCCCGATTGTGACACCACCCCCTGAAGAGATGTAAAAGTCATAATCTTGCATGATGATTTTCATTAGTTCAGAAACAGAAACATCTTTTCCCATAATATCAAGAGCATCTGAAATACAGACCTCTTCACATTTACGGCAGCCGATGCAATCAACGCCACGATCAACACGGTGAACTTGCTTACCATTTTCATTGGTTGTCATGTAATGCACACCCGCAGGACAAACATCGACGCATTTACCGCAATCCACACACTTGTCGTGAGAGTACATCACTTGAAATTGACTGCTGAGACCTTCTGGATTGGAACACCAAGGGCAGCGGATATTACAGCCTTTTAAGAAAACGAGAGTACGAATACCATCACCATCATAAATAGAGTATTTTTGGATATTAAATATCCGCCCTCTTATTTCTGCTGCCGTCTCCATCTTTACGCCTCCAAATCTGCATCAAACATCCCTGTTCGATAAATTTAAATCTTGTCTTGTCGATTAAAAGGGATAGCCTGCGCCATCCCTATGGCTGTAATTAGAATTTCTCAATCACAGTACGACTGATAATTTCATCCTGAACTTCTTTACATAATTCAACGAAGTAAGCACTGTAGCCAGCAACACGGACAATTAAGTCACGGTATTTTTCAGGCTCTAATTGCGCTTTTTTCAGTACTTCATTATCGACATAGCTAAATTGCATCTGGCCATTACCTAAAATGGAAGCCGTTCTTAATAAGGTAATTAAACCTTGGCGGCCTTCATTGGTATCTAACAATCCTTTCAGGAATTTGAAGTTATGAACCATTCCGATATTCATGGTTTCAACATTCATTTTACTGATTGATTTAATAATCGCTGTTGGGCCATGTTTATCCGCACCTTGGGTTGGGCTGATACCATCTGATAATGGTTTCCATGCCAAACGACCATTTGGTGTAGCTGCGGTTAATTCGCCAATTGGCGTATTGTTAGAGATAGACAACGTGCCATGACTGAATGTGGAGTAGAGCATCTTATATTTACGACATTCACGCTCAGTCCATTCCGTTATATCCAACGCATATTGGTCAACAACATCATCATCGTTACCAAATTTCGGTGCGTTCAAGCAGTCACGTAATAACTCTTCTTGGCCTTCAAAATTCGCCAATAGACCGTCACGAATTTGTTCTAACGTGTATTTTTTATCTTCATAAACTAATTTACGAATAGCGGCCATTGAGTCCACATAAGTCGCTAAACCGGAGAAGATCAGACCTGGGCCATGGTTCACCATTGCACCACCTGCGGTCACATCTTTACCTTGTTCCATACAGCCTTCAACCAGTAAAGACATTAATGGTTTTGGTGCAATATCACGGTGAACACGTTGGCTGATCACAGTACCAATTGCCGATAAACGAACGATATGCGCTACTTGCTCTTTTACAGCGCGATCGAAATCTTCATAAGTACGCAGGTCACGTAAATCACCTGTATCTAGACCTTGATAGCTATCAAACAGCACCATACGACCGCGGTTTAATACAAACTCAATCGCGATAGGCCATTGGGTATAACCTGTTGATGTCCATTGATAAATACGGCCTGATTTTTGTGGTTCAACACACCCCATCAAGCAGTAGTCACGCGCATCTTCAAAATCGAAGCCTTTACGCAACATCATCTTGATATGAGAATCATCGAAGTGACATGCAGGGAAGCCCATACCGGCTTTAACCACATCAACAATTTTTTCCATGTATTGCTGTGGTGATTGGTTATGAATACGACATGCTAATGATGGTTGATACACTTTTACAAAACGTACAGCATCCATAATTAGGTACGTTAAATCATTACACGCATCGCCACCTGTACGTTTTTGTCCACCGATGGTTAAGTTGATAAATGGTTGATAACCAGCAAAATATTTCGCACCTAACTCACTCGACATCCACATTAATTCAGCACATTTGATGATAAAGGCTTGCATCATTTCCAGTGCTTGCTCACGAGTTAAACGCCCTGATTTGATGTCGTTTTCATACATTGGGAAGCAGTATTGGTCTAAGCGACCTAAAGAAAGACCCGTTTGGTTTTCTTCAACTTCAAACAATGACTCGACTGTCCAAATACTTTGCAAGGCTTCTTGCAGTGTTTTTGGTGGATTTGCGGGTACATTTTCGTTGACTTGAGCAATCGTCAGTAGCTCTTCACGACGTTGAGGATTGCTCTCTTTTGATGCTAATTCACGTGCATGTTCTGCAATGCGATGTGCATAAGCAATCACACCTTCACAGCTTTCAATAGAGGCTTTATAGAAGTAGATACGGTCAATATCAGCTGGATTTTCCATGCTTAATTCAGCTAATTTAGCTTGCGCATCGGCTTTAATACCGTTCATACCTTTGGTGAATAACAGAACGTCATAACCTGGGCAAGTATCGCCACCACCATTGATTTGGTGATAAGAAAGATCACTCACAAAGGTTTCACCACTAAATTCCCACACACCTGCTTCGCGATATTGAGCTTCACAGATCTCATCCAGAGAGCGCCCTTCCCAGAATGGAACAATCTCTTCACGAATAACTTTTTTGTCTTCTTCTGAAATTTGGAATGGATCTTGTGGACGCGTGCTCATAGTATCGAGTTCATCACGAACCCAACGCCATGCGATATCAGGAGAGAAAGCGCCAGCACGCGGTTTTCCACAAGGGTGTCCAACAATCAGCTCTTCATCTTGAATTAAAATAGGTGCGGTTTCACAAGCACGACGGAATGCTTTTGCACGTAGTAAAATCGGTGGTAAACCTGGATTATTACGAGCAATCTCAGTAAATGCTAATGCTCTGTAGATAGAAACGCTTGGACGTGCTTCTAAATAACGGTTACGTAAACGTTGTAAGCGAGGTGTTAAACCTTCCATCACTTTGAATTCGCTCGCGTCTGCCGTTGGTGCAACAACACTTGCTGAAGGTGCAGCATATTGTGGCTGTGAATTCATACGACCGTTGTATAAACGCACTTGCAGTGAACTGTGTAATGTTGACAAATTCGCGCGCGCTGATAGCAACATTTCTGATAATTCGTTGATGCTTACTCGGGGATCGTTAATATCAACACCCTGAGTCATGGCATCAAACATTGGATAGCCATCAACTTCTTTGGTCGCACGTACTTCGGAAAGCTCTGCTAATTTCAGCCAAACACTTTCAACGATTTCATAAGCCTGTGCTTGTGTTAAACGACCTTGGTCGAGATCACGTTGATAGAATGGATAAAGTGCTTTATCAAATCCCATTGGATTGATGGCATAACTGCCATTTTCCAGATGTAAGACTAATTGCAGTAAATAGAAAACTTGAACTGCTTCTTTAAAGGTTTCTGCTGGTTTTGCTGGTACTTTTCGTAATACCGCAGCGCTATCTAATAATTCTGCTTTACGGTATGGGTTACCTTCCATTGCAGCTAAATTCTCTGCTTTTGCAGATAGAATTTGTGCAAAATATAGCGCTGCATCACATGCATAAATAGCTGATTTACAGTAATTAGCTTCATCCATACTGCTACGATTTACGGCACTACCAATGCTTCTAATTCTGTCTTCAAGCTGAGCTTTAATTGCTAAGAAACCTTGGTTTACCACCAGCATGTAATCAGGTGATGCAACGCTATTGTTAATACTTAAGAAACGGTAGATAGAGTCGCTACGCACTTCTTCTTCAGTGTGGAAAATCGCGCCACGTGGTGTTGATGATTGACTGCCGATAATCAATTCATCTTGTGCAATGTAGCTTGGAAAATGACGAATAAATTCATAAAAACGTTGCGCAGGTTTAATCGCTTGGGGCACACCTGCAATGCTGTTGTCTAATGAATCAAAAATGGTTGCACGCTCTGTGCTGATGGAGCTATTACGTGAAACTAAACGTTCTGCCAGCATTTTTACGCGTGGCGTCAAAGAATATTTGCCCATGTGAGGCTCTCCTGATGTTCTTTACTTGACCTAATCGGTATTAATTCGGTTGAGCATTAACTGTGTGATACACCGGCAAATGCCTGACGATACAATGTTTCTAATTGGTGTGTGTTTACGTCACGCGGATTTGTCGGCGTACAGCTATCTCGTAAAGCCTGTCCGACCATTTCCGTTAAACGGGCATAAAAGTCCGCTTCACTGACACCGGTATCGCGAATACTCTTCGGCATACCCATTTCATCTTTCAATACATTAATAGCGACGATTAAACTGGTGACCCCTTCTCTTACCGTATTAGCCGGAAGTCCTAGGCTTTGAGCAAGATAGGCGTAACGCTTGGCTGCTTCGCTATTACAATCACCATGAAAATTCGCATTAAAAGCAATAACATGCGTCATCAATAACGCATTTGCTCTACCGTGAGGAACGTGAAATACACCGCCTAATGCGTGAGCAAGACTGTGTGTAATACCCAGCGAGGCGTTAGTAAATGCCATTCCTGCAATGCAAGATGCGTTATGCATTTTTTCACGGGCAAGTAAGTTGTCACCTTGATGATGGCAATCAATAAGATGGCTAAACACTAACTTGACGGCTTTCTCTGCCATTGCATCAGAAAAATCAGAAGCAGCTTTAGAAACATATGCTTCTAGTGCATGGCAAAGCACATCCATTCCCGTATCAGCAGTAATTGCTGGCGGTACAGACTTCACCAACTCAGGATCGAGAATGGCGACATCAGGCAACATAAACTCATCAACCAAGACCAATTTTTCACTGCGTGACTTAATCACTGAAAATGAGGTCACTTCCGAACCTGTACCACTGGTGGTTGGGATCGCAATAAATTGTGGTTTTGTTCTGTTGCTCTCTTTACGGGTATGCCAGAGGGAGTACATAACGGCTTTCGCGGCATCAATCACCGACCCACCACCGAGTGCGATAACCAAATCTGGATAATGGGCATCCATGATTTTCATACCACTCACAATGGCTGAAATATCAGGATCTGACGCAACATCATCGTAAACTTGGAACTCGATACCCCGTTGCAATAATTTATCGGTAACTTTATTTGCAAAGCCAAACTTCACCATTGCTTTATCTGTCACCACAAATGCGCGGCGGGCAGTTAACCCAGAGAGAAAATTCAGTGCATTGGTGCCAAACTGAATTTTGGGTTTTATCAGAAACTCACTCATGTCGTTATTACTCCTTACTGTCCCGATAAACCTTCTCAACAATGGCAACCACTGACATCGCTTTGTAACGTTCTTTGTTCAGTGCAAAGTATTCTTCAGCCAACACAACATCGTTGATACCTGCACCTACACTATCCACTGCCACATAAGTTTTGTTTTTCAGTGGCTTAAGCTCATCATCTAAAGTGGCAATCATTAATAAATTGCTGCCTTTAAGTTCTGGGCTTTTTTGTGTCGCTACTACGTGTCCGATTACCTTTGCGAGGATCATGGTTTATATCGCCTTATATCAATGAGTTACTTACTCAGACGTCCGAGAACTTCCTTGATAATGCGTTCCACGTTTTCTTCAGTAATATCACCTTGTTCAATCACTTGTTGCGCGCAAGCACTTACCGTTGTTGCATAAGGAGACGCACCAAAGCGATCATCACCTTCAGTTTGACGTTGTGCAGTTGCACACTCAGCATGAACAGGCGTTAAAGAAGGTGAACGAAAACGATCATCATCAAGAATGCTGGTCTGGTGATTTGCACTGGAAACAGAGCAAGCAGAAACAGCAGGTTGAGCAGCTTCTTGTGCTAAAGGACAAGGTTGTTTTAACTCTTCGACGGTACGCACGCCATAACCCACTTTACGAATATTCAGTAAATTCATTGGGCCGACATTGTCAGAGCTAGAACCGCCACCTACAGCCCCACAGCCTAAGGTTAACGCTGGAGTAATATTAGTGGTTGCACCGATGCCACCTAATGCCGCTGGGGTATTAATCAGAATACGGTTAACCGGTTTTTCTAGAGAAAACTGACGAATAACATCTTCATTTTTGGTATGAATAACTAAGGTATGACCTAAGCCTTCATTAGTCAGTAATTGCACCACACGATCGCACGCTGATTTCCAATCTTCTTCGATATACATCCCTAAGATTGGGCATAGTTTTTCGCGTGAATACGGATTTTTAGGTGAAACGGTATCTTGTAATGCGATTAATACACGCGTATTTGCTGGCACACTAAAACCTGCACGCTGACTTAAATAAATCGCATCTTTACCCACAACGGCTGGGTTAATTGTGCCGTTAGCACGCAGCAACATTGAAGCCACTTTGGTTGCTTCTTCGTCATTCATAAAGTAAGCACCTTGCGCTAATAGCTCACGGTGAACTTCGTTATAAATACAACGTTCAACGATAATGGATTGCTCTGATGCACAGATAACGCCATTGTCGAATGTTTTACTGGTGATGATATCGCTCACTGCTTTTTTGATATCTGCACTGCGTTCAATAAAGGCAGGGCCATTACCTGGGCCACCACTGATGGTTGGCGTACCTGATGCATAAGCAGCACGCACCATACCTTCGCCACCAGTAGCTAAAATTAATGACACATCTTTGCTGTGCATTAATTCTTTTGTCGCTTCCAGTGTCAGTAATGTCACACCATCAACAATACCTGCTGGTGCTCCAGCCTCTAAAGCGGCTTTTTTAACAATTTCTAACGCACGGAAACTGCACTGTTTTGCATTTGGATGCGGAGAGAAAATAATCGCATTACCCGCTTTCAGTGCAATTAGGGTTTTATAGATAATGGTTGATGTTGGGTTAGTTGAAGGCACTAACGCCGTGATAACACCTAAAGGCACGCCAACATCCATGACTTTTTTCACTTTATCGTCATTGATAATGCCAACGGTCTTCATGTCTTTCATATGTTCATACACACGCAATGACGCGAAGGTATTTTTCAGAACTTTGTCTTCCCACTTACCAAAGCCTGTCTCTTCGTTTGCCATTTTTGCCAGCTCTTCTGCGTGACGAGCTGCTTCAAACGCAATGTGTTTTACGATACTGTCGATTTTTTCCTGCGAAAATTTAGCATAAACAAGTTGTGCATTTTTCGCGTTACGAACTAGCTCACGAGCCAGTTGTCTGGATTGCAAATCTTTATCTAATGCAACCATGTCTTCCCCCATACAGGAGTTAAAAAATTTAGCTGAATAACTTATTTCTTTGCTTTACAGCACGCCTGAATAATTAGGCTTTATGCTGTTGTGCGATTTTCTCGATATCGTTATGCGGTCTTGCAATAACACGAGAAGTCACCACGGTGCCGATACGTTTTGCCGCTTCAACACCTGACTCAACCGCTGCATTTACTGCACCGACATCGCCTTTCACCATTGCTGTCACTAAACCTGAACCGACGTTTTCATAACCAATCAGTTCAACATTGGCTGCTTTGCACATTGCATCAGCAGCTTCAATGCAAGCGACAAGACCTTTGGTTTCAACTAGACCTAGTGCTTCTTTCATATTTATTTCCTTCGTTATTCAGTCACTTTGTACTGGGCAACGATTTTTTGAATATCGTTATGTGGACGAGCGATGACTAATGAAGTCACAACAGTACCAACACGTTGAGCAGCTTCTAAGCCAGATTCCACAGCGGCTTTAACGGCACCGACATCACCTTTCACCATTGCAGTCACTAAACCTGAACCCACATTTTCGTAGCCGATTAACTCAACATTTGCCGCTTTACACATCGCGTCTGCAGCTTCAATACAAGCCACCAGCCCTTGAGTTTCAATAAGTCCTAATGCATCACCCATACGTTCTCCTAAGGCAAAAACTATGCCTTGTGTTTGATAACAATCTTGTTGATGTCATTGTGAGGACGAGCAATCACGAGCGATGTAACAACTTCACCCACGCGTTGTGCTGACTCCACACCTGAATCCACAGCAGCTTTCACTGCGCCTACGTCGCCTTTCACCATCGCAGTCACGAGACCTGAACCCACATTTTCATAGCCAATAAGTTCAACGTTCGCGGCTTTACACATAGCGTCAGCGGCTTCAATACATGCCACCAGACCTTTGGTTTCAATCAGACCTAATGCATCACCCATTTTCATTTCCTCCGAGAAGCCGTTTAACGGTTTACGTTTGCCCATTGTGTCTGCGTGGTGATTTTTTAAACGCAGACTTTGGTTTCAAAATCACTATAACGCGCAAAAAACAAAACAAAATATAAATCCACAATGGTGATACATATAGAATTTAACTCTGATATTTAGTGTTTTTTATCTCTCTATTTATTTAACCATGCTGTTTATTTACTTTTTTCATCGTTATAAATTTATTAGCCCCCACAAAAAATAGATTAAAAAACAGACAAATAAACTTTGTTAGGAGGATGTTTAAAAGGTGCAAAAAGCCAGTACATATCGATGGGAAAGATGTGCGGAATATCACTGATAATTCAACGTAAGATCAATAATTGAAAAAGGCTAAATCAAGTCTATATACAAATCGTGCTATTTTTTTATTGATAATGTATTTATTTAATCTAAACCCTTACAACAGGTATAAAAAAGTGGAAAGGGTCACGTTTTATCTAATACCTATACACGAGGCCTACACGAATAATAAAATGAGAAAAGTAGCGTTTACTGGAAAGGCACAAACCTACGACTAAGCATTTATGCTTGTTTAAGGAAAGTTTTCAGTCTGTACAACAAAGGAAGGTAAAAGAGGGAAAGTAATCACACAATAACAGTGAATATACGAAAAAGAATGGAGCGTAATAAATTAGCTCTTAGAATACAGAAAAGGTGGAAACAGATGTACCACCTTATAATAAAAACAAGATCAGATAATTAGGATCAGTTAATCAAATTTACTACCTGGTTTTAAGGTACAAATATAGAGAGGTGAATTAAGCGAACTTAATAGTAAGGTTTTCTCATTAAGCTTTTGTGCATTAATAAATAACCCATCATGACTATCTGACATTTCGCGCATAAAATAATCAAAAATAACATCTGGGGATTCATCAATTGATGATGCACTAGCATCCCATTGGCTAACAAAATAGTGACGTTCTGTCGGTGAAACACGCTTGGTCGTATAATCAAATTTCACATAACGTTGTAAATACAACCATCCTGGTTTTGAGGTGGTATAGCCTTCAACAACAATCGATCCTTTACCATTGGCACCAAATGAAAAATGAATATTACCATTTACATTTTCATCTTCCATATTTTCAAAACGCATAATGCCTTTGGTTGAGCAAACCATGACACCTTCATTTTTAATCGTTAATAATCTTGTTGCTGCATAAGTGGCGACCAAGATAAAAATCAGGGCCGATAAAAAACATAAAAGTTTCCCTGAGATTTTCATTAGTATTTCCAAGAATAGTAAAAGTAATTATCGCAATAACTAAATGGGTTATCTTCGTTCTTTGCACAATGTGCTAAAAATACCCGCCCTAATCCATTTGTTTGTAATTTATCACCATAAAAGAAAACAAATCGCTCACCTTTTACACACTGTAAATTAAGCTTCTTTCTTACCGCATCAAAATTGCGAACATAATTATCACTTACCGCAGTATTAATCATGGCTTCATTAGAAAGTAATTCACAATCATTGTGTGTTAATGGTGTTAGTGAAATTGGCTTTGATTGATGTTGGTTAAAAAAGATGATCACAGCAAGAAATACCGCACCGAATAAAAAACCAATGCTGGCTAAATACCAACAAATTTCTGTTTTTTGTTTTTTTTGTGTTACTTCTGTTTGTGTTATATTTAATGGAGTTTGATCGGCAACTGAAGATAAAGACGTTGTTTCCTCTGCTGTTTTATTTTCATCTTCAGCTAAAGAAAGCGCTTTTTCATTTATTTGAGTTAAAGGCAATAGCGTTGAGTCATCAATTAACTCAACAGAAATATCTGGATTAAACTCTAATCGTCCTTTCGCAATGGTAACAATGATATTTTCAATACCATAATGGCGAAATGTCTTTCGTAATAAACTCAAATATTGGTTTAAATTACTGTTTGATGAAACTAACCCATTATCATCCCAAACACGTTTTAATACTTCATCGCGATTAACTACTCCAGGGTGCTGAATAAAATAAAAAAGTAACGCATTTGCGGTAATAGAAAGATGTGTATCAACACTGTCTTTTTCTAATGATATCGCGCCATCCGTTGCGTCGTAATAAATTAAGGCATTTATTTTGTATTTCATTGTGCCCTCATTCATCCTGATTAAAATTACTGATTTGCTGTGTTTGCCATATAGTCAAATGTCATTTCAGATAATCTTTCGACTAATGCGCTACGCTCCTCTTGTGAGATAGTAGGGCCTTCTGTTAATTCAGATAACCAAAGACCATCTGCGGCATAACGAATTAAAGTACCTAAATAACTATTATCTAATTTATCGCCTTTGGCTAAATGGTCTAGCATCCAATCTCGCCAGCATTTACGCATAATAGGCTCGTTTGGCATAGCTAAAGACAGTATGGCTAATTGACGGCTTTCGTCTGACTGTTTTAAATCAGAAATATAAGTTAAATATGCGCGAGAAAAACGCCCTGCTTCAATAGGATCATTTTCCATAATAACTGCAATTCGGCTATCCATAATTCCTAATAACCGCTTAAACACTGCCTGCACTAATTCTAATTTCCCAGGGAAATGATGAAGTAACCCACCTTTACTTACACCCGCTTCTTTTGCTACAGCATTTAAAGAAAGAGAGGCTATTCCCTCATTAGCCACAATAACACTTGCCGCTTCCAATAATTGCTCTTGAACTCGGATAGGATCTTTTTTTCGGTGATGTGCAGTCGTATTCATGCATAGGATAATACCGACCAGTCGGTATGTTCCTTATTGATCAAAATCAATCTGATTTCGACTGATGCTTATTATATGTAAATAATGCAGTTGACTTCACATTCCTTTATTTTCAATTAAAATTGATTTAAAAAATTAAAATTATTTTATAAAATTGATCTAAGTAATAAACTAAAAAAAATAAAATAATATAAGTTTGATTTTTATCAAAAAAACAAATGTGGATCTAGTTTTTTATTAAAAATGATAGCTTAGACAAAAATAAAGAAATCAATATTTATTAATTCCTTTATTTTAATAAGAACTATTTTATCGAAGAAAAATTAGTCTTTATTTCGTCAATTGTCTGATTCATTATTTCATCCAAATAAGATCCTTTTCTTTTAAAATCTTTTTTATCATAAATATGCTCTTTCTTTTCTTCACTCTGAGTAACCGTATCACTTGTTTTTTTGTCTCTAACGCCATTATCAATAAAAATATTATTAACCTCTTCATATTTAGGTTCATCTTTGTTAAATTTATTATTTATTGCTAATTTTTTTTCATTCTGAATATTAAGAAAACTTTCTCTTAGCATTTCATATGTTGAATAGTTTGGATCATTAAAGATGCTATTACAAATATGACGTACTACAACAGGATACCGGTATTCAACATTATTATTAAATAATCCTGTTATACTTGAACTAAAGTAATAAAAAAAATCCGTAATTTTATTTTTTAAATCTAGATTATCTATTGTTGCTTTTATTTGTGAAAACGACGTTCTAACAGAATCGATAATATTCATTAAATACTCCCTATGAACTAATAAAGTTAATTTTTAGAATGAGTATTATTAATAAACATTATATTTTAAATATAAAAAAACCACCGTCATTTAACAGTGGTTTCTTATTAATAAAAATCAATTAAATGCTGGCTTTTAATGCCTGTTCTAAATCTGCAAGAATATCGTCTATATGTTCAATACCAATGGATAAACGAATCAAATCTCGTGAAACACCTGCTCGTTCTAATTCTTCATCGTTTAATTGGCGATGTGTGGTTGATGCTGGATGACATGCTAATGATTTTGCATCACCAATATTTACAAGGCGAACAATTAGTTGTAATGCATCAATAAATCTAGCGCCAGCTTCTGCACCACCTTTGATCCCAAAAGAGAGGATACCTGCTGGTTTACCCGTCATATAACGTACCGCTAAATCATGTTCAGGATGATTGCTTAAACCTGCGTATTTAACCCATACCACTTGAGGATGATTTTGCAGATATTCTGCCACTTTCTGCGCATTTTCAGTATGACGATCCATACGCAGTGCCAGTGTTTCTAAGCCTTGTAAGATCAAAAATGCATTAAAGGGGGATAGTGCAGCCCCCGTTCCACGCAAAGGAGCAACACGACAACGAGCAATATAGGCAGCCGCACCAAAATGCTCAACATAATTTACTCCGTGATAAGAAACATCTGGCGTATTTAATATTTCAAAACGTGTTTTGTGTTCTGCCCAAGGGAATTTACCAGAGTCAACAACAATACCACCAATTGAATTACCGTGACCGCCAATATATTTAGTTAACGAGTGAATAATAATATCTGCGCCATGTTCAAAAGGACGACACAAATAAGGTGTTGCAACCGTATTATCAACAATTAAAGGTACACCATGACGGTGAGCAACATCAGCCAATGCTTGAATATCTACAATATTTCCACTTGGATTTGTGATGGTTTCACAAAATACCGCTTTTGTTTTATCGTCAATTAATGCTTCTAATGCAGCAATATCATCATGGGGAGCAAAACGCGCTTCAATACCAATACGAGGGAAAGTGTGCGCCATTAAATTATAAGTACCACCATAAAGTTTAGCGACAGAAACAATATTGTCACCCACTTGGGCAATGGTTTGAATAGCGTAAGTAATAGCAGCCATACCCGATGCTACTGCAACTGCTGCGATCCCGCCTTCTAATGCTGCAACTCGTTTTTCTAATACGTCGTTGGTTGGATTCATTATGCGGGTATAAATATTACCAGGTACTTTTAAGTCGAAGAGATCCGCACCATGCTGTGTATCATCAAATGCGTAAGATGTGGTTTGGTAAATAGGTACAGCTACCGCTTTTGTAGTTGGATCAGGTGAATAACCGGCGTGAACAGAAAGTGTCTCAAGTTTCATAGCAATCCCTTTTTGTTGCATTTGTTCTTATCGTATTACTTATATTTTAAATAACTTAAATCAAAGTAAGCATTCTTAGTATATAAGTCATATAAATAAGCGCATATCGTCTCTGTCGTATAGTGAAAAAATTTCAACTTAGATTAATACGACCAAAGTACCATACCGCCAATAATGCAAAACGCCGCTTTTCACTGTGATATTTGAGTTAAGGATCTTGTTTTTCTCTCTATTTTATTGTTTTTATCACTTTTATCTTTTTTTGACGAGTCGCTAACCAGCAAATTAAAGAGCCACCAGTTACCATCATTACACCCTGCCAAAATGAGAAAGAAAGTGCGGTAGACAATAATATTGAGGAAAATGCAGTAGAAATAACAGGGGTAAAATAGGAAAGTGTGGCTAACAAAGTCACATTGCCTCTGATCATACCGATTGTCCATGCTGCATTAGCAAGCCCAATTGCTGCACCCGTGATTAACAAAAGCGTGATACTTTTTGTATTAATAATCCATTCAACTGGCGTTGAAAATAGGTATTGCCCCCATAACGCAAGTGACGTTAATAAGAAAAAAGGCACAATACCATTATTCCCACCAGAAATAAGACGAGTTAAATTGCTATAAAACGCCCATAAAATGGCACCTGAAAACGCCAATATATAGCTTAATGGATTGCTTTGGATATTTTTCCATAAGCCTTCGATAGTTAGAGGATTATCCCCACTAACAACCCAGACTAATCCACTAAATGAACATAATAATCCTACGATCAGTAAAATAGAGAATCGCTGTTTATTAACTATGACAGCTAGCGCTAAGGTAAAACTAGGCCATAAATAATTCACCATTCCTAACTCTATGGCTTGTGTTCTATCTGTTGCAAATCCTAATGCCAAGGATAAACACACTTCATAAGTAACAAATAATAGCGCTCCCCAAAAAAGATAACGTTTAGGAAAAAGTGATAGTTTAGGTACACCTAAGATCAAAATAAGAAACACGGTTCCTGTGGTATAAATCAGTGCGGCACCTCCAACAGGGCCAAAATATTCACTGATATTACGAATTAAACCAACAATAGTGCTCCAAAGAAAAATAGCAACGATGCCATATAACGTCCCTTTTGATGCGCTAGATATCATTTTGTGCCTTCAATTAAGTTTATTCACTCACTAATAAAAAGTGTTAATTACCTTTACGCTTTCAACAAATAAATTCAACTTATATCCTTAAATAAAAATGCGTTTTTTTCACCATAAAAAAGCCACCTTAAAGGTGGCTCAGAACTATACTCAAACGCGATTAGCGTCCAGCTTTTAATTTTTGGTAATAGCTTTCGTATAATACGGTTGCATCACCCACATCATTTTGCCATTCACCTTTGTTAATAATCTCTTCTGTTGGATAAAGAGAATTATCTTTAGTGATCACATTTGGCAGTAATTTTTGTGCGGCTAGATTTGGTGTCGGATAACCAATATTTTCCGCCACTTTGGCTGCTATTTCTGGGCGTAATAAGAAATCGATAAGTTTATGAGCTCCTTCGACATTCTTAGCATTAGCAGGAATAGCTAAGCTATCCATCCAGAAAATACCGCCCTCTTTTGGCCACACCATTTCAATCGGCGCACCAGCATCACGAGCAATAAATGCAGAGCCATTCCAAATCATCCCTAAATTAACTTCCCCTTGCATATAAGGATTAGCTGGGTTATCTGAGTTGAAAGCCAACACATTTGGCATCAGCTTCTGTAGCTCTTTGTAGGCTTCTTCTATCTCTTTAGGATCGGTCGTGTTGCCTGAATAACCTAGTTTTAATAATGCTATTTGGAAAACTTCACGAGCATCATCCGTTAATAACAAACTATCTTTATATTCAGGTTTCCATAAATCAGCCCATGAAGTAATGCTACTCACATCAACTTCATCACTATTAATACCAATAGCGGTCGCACCCCAAATATAAGGGATGGAATAATCATTTTCTGGGTCGAATGACTTATGTAATAAGCTAGGATCGAGATTATCAAAATGCGTTAATTTTGATTTGTCGATTTTTTGCAGCATTCCTTCATGGCTCATTTTAGAAATAAAATAAGTGGAAGGAACCACCAAATCATAAGCACCTTCTTTATAGGTCTTTAACTTGGTATACATGCTCTCATTGGATTCATAGGTGGAATAAATCACCTTAATCCCAGTTTCTTTCGTAAACTGTTCAAGCAAACCAGGCGGCACATACTCCGTCCAGTTGTAGAAATATAATGTCTTACCATCATCAGCCGATGCTGTGCCGATACTTAATGCCATTACGCTGGCAGCAAGTACAGAGGACCACTTTTTCATTTATGTTTCCTTCAGTGGTTGATGCGTTAATATCAAATAGGCAGCTAGCCTACCTCCAACAGATTGGTCATCAAGACCCCAAAAAGTGCGAGAAACTCGCACTAATACATGTCATTATGCTTTGCCAGTTCGGTCTCTTAAGATTAACTGACTAATTAACACTAATACTAAGGATAGACCTAAAAGGATGGTTGCAAGCGCATTCACCTCAGGTGAAACCCCAACTTTCACCATTGAGTATATTTTCAATGGTAAAATCTCATAGCTTGGTCCCGTCACAAAAGAAGAAACCACCACGTCATCCATGGATAACGTAAAGCTTAATAACCAACCTGAAGCCACTGCTGGCATGGCTAATGGCATAATGATTTTACGTAAAATAGTAAATTCACCCGCGCCTAAATCTTTGGCAGCCTCCAACATTTTCACATCAAATCCACTTAATCGTGAGTACACCGTTACTACAACAAAAGGTAAGCAAAATGTAATATGTGAAAATAAAAGCGACCAAAATCCCAATGAAACACCAAGGATCATAAACAGCACAAGTAATGAAATTGCCATTACAATATCAGGTGACATCATGACAACAAACAACATACCACCGACAAATTTTTTGCCACGAAAACGGTAGCGATAGAGTGCAACCGCCGCTAATGAGCCAATCAATGTCGCAAATGTTGCAGAAGTGACCGCCATCGTTAATGAATGTCCAGCCGCTTGAAGCAGGCTGTCATTATTAAATAAAATGGCGTACCAATTTGTGGTAAATCCTTTCCAATTAATCCCGAAACGCGATGAGTTAAAAGAGTTAACTATCAGAATGATAATCGGGATATAAAGATACGCGTAAATAATGGACATAAATCCACCACGCAATAACCGTCCTATCATTCTATTTCTACCTTCTTATGCAGTAGCTTCACGGCTCGGTAATACACAAACAGCATTAATCCCATCACCAATGTTAAGCAAATACTGGTTGCCGCACCGAAAGGCCAATCACGAATATTTAAGAATTGGCTTTTTATTACGTTACCAATTAATAAATTCTTCGCCCCCCCCATTAAATCAGCAACAAAGAATAAGCCCATGGCAGGTAACATTACGAGCAAACAACCCGCAATAATACCCGGCATCGTTAATGGAATAATAATACGGATAAAGGTCTGAAATTTATTAGCACCCAAATCGCGCGCTGCTTCTAAGCAAGGTTTATCTAACTTTTCAATGCTGGAATATAACGGTAGTACCATAAAAGGTAATAAAATATAAACCAGTCCCAGTACAACGGCCTCTGGGGTATAAATAATCCTGAGTGGTTTATCAATAATCCCAATCCACAACAGAAACTCGTTAAAATAACCTTTAGTACTTAGGAATATCTTTAATCCATAAATACGAATAAGCGAGTTTGTCCAAAAAGGCACAATCAATAAAAACAACATTAATGGCTGTATTTTCTTAGGCATTTTTGCAAGGAAATAAGCAAAAGGATAACCTAATAATAAACAAGCTAATGTTGCTACCACCGCCATATTGATTGAATGCAATAATACTTCTGCATACATAGGATCAAATAAGCGATAGTAGTTATCGAGTGTAAAGACCATCTCGACAAGGTTAGCATCATCACGCGTTAAAAAACTGGTCGCAATGATCATGATATTCGGCAAGAAGACGAACACCATCAACCAACCCACAACACCGGTAATTACGATGTTTTGAAATAGTTTACGTGTTTTCTTCATCTGCCAGCACGACCTCCCAGCTTTCAACCCAAGTCACTGCAATTTTTTGGTCTAACGAGTGATCAACATCTGGATCATCTTCATTAAAGAACTCACTGACCATCACCACCTTGCCATTTTCCATTTCAACAACAGAATCTAGCGTCATGCCTTTATAGTTACGTTCACGAACATAACCAATCAGACCAGGAAGGTTTTCAAGATCATGAATTTCTTCAACACGAAGATCTTCAGGTCGAAGCAATACTTTGAGTTGCTGATTTTGAGTTACAGGCAATGAGGTATAAATATCACATTCATGACCTTCAACATCGGCACGAATACGCGCCTCATCAATACGATGAAGAACACGCGCATCAAAGATATTAATTTCACCTATAAATTGCGCAACAAACAGGTTTGTTGGCTCTTCATAAATTTCACGTGGTGTCCCATCTTGCTCAATACGCCCTTCACGCATCACCACGATCCGGTCTGACATAGTCAGCGCCTCTTCTTGGTCATGAGTCACGAAAATAAAGGTTATTCCTAATTTACGTTGTAAGGCTTTTAATTCATTTTGCATCTGTTTACGTAATTTGTAATCCAGTGCAGATAATGATTCATCAAGCAATAAGACCTTTGGTTTATTCACAACAGCACGCGCAATCGCAACACGTTGTTGTTGTCCACCAGAAAGGTGTGCAGGACGACGTTGGGCGAAATCTTCAAGTTGCACCATACGCAAGGCTTCTTCAACGCGAACATTAATCTCTTCAGCAGGCGTTTTTTGCATGCGTAGACCAAATGCGACGTTTTCAAAAACAGTCATATGAGGGAAAAGTGCGTAACTTTGGAAAACCGTATTTACAAAACGTTGTTCTGCTGGGATATCCGTAATATCTTGCCCATCAAGAATTATTTGCCCATCGTCAACGTCTTCTAAACCCGCAATTAAACGCAAAACCGTCGTCTTACCACAGCCCGAAGGACCAAGGATGGTTAAAAACTCGCCATGGTTGATAGTGAGATCGAGGCGGGAAATAATTTGTTTTCCGTCGAAACCTTTACTTAAGGATTTTAATTCGACAACTGGTGTCAGAGATGTTTTCTCAGTCATTTAAGGTAATACTCTATCCCGAAGAATAATGCAGATAGAACCGCCACTGGAAAAGACTGTGTGAGCTGCCGGAGCATTATGCTCCACAGAAGCCCAAAACCAGCAACGCCGTATGTATAGTACAAGCGGAAAATGATAAACGCAGTGGCGCGAAATTGAAAGCAAAAAGGCGCATAAACAGTGAAAAACTATTCATATTTAAGTTTTTCCTCATAAATCAGGCTTTTTTGTTTTCTAGTAAAAAATTAATAAAATCAGAATGCTACTTATCTATATAAATATTATAAATCGACTAAATTTATGATTAAATAATTTTTCTATTATAAGTCAGCTAATTGGCCTATTTTTCTATAAAAACAGAAAAGGATATTGACTGGTTCAATGCTTTTTTTCGACAACTAAAGCATGATAACGGCTCTAAAACCCACGTAGTTCTAATAAAAGTTTTTATTAATCATTATGATATTTATTAGAAAACACCTCCCAAACAGTAGAAGGTGTTTTGTCGATAACTGTTTTTTCAATGATATTTTATTAATTTTTTTAAGTATAAAATTGCATTATTTACATTGGGTAATGGACCAATCTTGTCCTTTAATAATGGGAAAGTACCTGTTCTAATTAATAAATCACGCATTTGTACTGGTGTTAACACTCTATTTGTATTGCCTTTATACCAGGATTGGATCATGGCAGCAGCCCCCGCCACCAATGCACTGGCAGACGAAGTTCCACTAAAACTGGCGGTATAAGTATGATTATCATCACTTCGAAAGAGATCACCATAACCTGCTGTTGCAACATCTTCACCCCATGCTTGTACATGAATGGGTGAACCATGCGTTGAAAAAGGTAAGCGATTTAATGTATAAGGTGAACCAGCGCCAACACGTATGGAATTGTTGTCATGACGTTGGCGGTAACTTTCATAAGCAGGTAAATCAAGATCAACACCACCATTACCAGCAGCCATAATCACAATAATACCGGCATCTGTTAGTGCGCGTGTCGCTTCCCAAATATGCATTTCATAATCAGCGGGGACATAAGCTTGATGCTCGCAGATTGTCTGCATTTCATATAAAACAATATCACCAGCATGTAGTATGCGTTTACTCGCGATGATCGCATCAATACGTCCACAAGTTAATTCAGAGATGGCATAAAACATATCGAGTTTATACGCTAGCCCAGTGATCCCTTTACCATCTTTTTTTCCCATTATTAATCCTGCAACCGCAGTACCGTGATCTGCCTGACTCGTTTTTTCATTAAAAGGGAGTAATGGTGTAATATTATCAGTTGATAAATCATGATGAGATAGATTGAAATCCCATTCAATATCGGCAACTTGTATACCTTGGCCATATGCTTCTTGTTTCCATGCACCTAAAATCCCCAATCCTATAATCTTATTAATATTGGCTGTTCTTTCTGGATCATCTAAATATTGCTGATACTGAGTAAAATCAGGTGTAATATTAGGAGGTTCAATGGGTTGTATCGGTACAGATTGCACATATTCAATATCAGGATGCTGTTTTAATATTTTGATGACATTCTCTAATGAATATTGATTATTATCCGGTAATTTAATGTAATAGTATTTGTTTAAGTCATTAAAGCTTATTGAAATAGAATTAATATTATTTTTAGGAGGTAATTGATGGATAGAAGAAATAACAGGAACCAAGGATATATCAGATAATAAAGAACGATGCTTTTCATGGAAAGTAGGACATGACAGATTTTTATTATCATAATCAGGATTTTTAAATTTTATAAGGATTTTTCTTTTAATGTTCATATTCAATGCTCCTCTTTTTATTTTTGCTTTATAGCGTAAAATATTGAGCAGTGACTATTTCCATTTTTAATAGAGATAATATAAATAGAGTGTTTTATAAAAAAATATCAAGCCTATCCTCTAATAAAAATAGACTTAAATAGACTTAATATTATTTGAATGATGTTTATTAACTAAAATCAATATGTAGACGTAACTTTTCACAACAACAACATTTAAATAAATAACCTTGGCATCCACCATCATCCCATAAACGCTCTGATAAATCAGAAAGTTCAAAACCAATGTCTTGAATATCTTGTTCTAAAGAAGCAAATTGTTCTAATTTATCTTTGATATCGTCCCATTCTACATAATCAATAAAGGCACAAGGTTCATCGCAATGTACTAACCAATATTCTTGTTGCCAGCCATGATAACCAGGCGTTCGTTTTGTTAATTCATCGAGTTTGTTTTTATCTATAGGAGGTAAAGTAGAACCACAATACTCCCCTTCTTCGTCATAGAGAATTTCTCCGCCTTCAATGCTTGCAATATCTTGAAATTCACCATCAAACTTTTCACTTGCAGAACCATCAGCAATACACCACGGGCATAGTGCATCAATATCTCCTTCTGAGTAGAAAGGGCTACCATAATAGATATCCGTTTCCTTTCCACAACAATCACATATAACGGTATCATCTGTAATAAAAGCACCTGTTTTTATCGGTTCAGGATGATATTTGAAATAAGGTAATGCTTTTTTTTCTGTTGGCATTATATTTTCCTATTTTATTTTTTTGCTATTCATTTTCGAAATCATAAGAATAAAGAAATTTATCGCATTGCTTCTCTACGATCCATGCTTGATCATGATGATATTTTGGGTTCTCACGAGTCTGGTG
Organism: Proteus vulgaris; assembly: GCF_023100685.1. NCBI lineage: Bacteria > Pseudomonadati > Pseudomonadota > Gammaproteobacteria > Enterobacterales > Morganellaceae > Proteus > Proteus vulgaris. The sequence goes on from NZ_CP090064.1 coordinate 3,940,080, forward strand.
AAAAATATAACTCTCACTAAATGAAAGCGTTACCTAAAAGGGTTGATGATTTTATTCAGTAAGGCAACCAACAACAGTTAAATAAGATAGAGACAATTATTTCTTTCTTTATATAATTAAGCTAACTCAAAGAAGATTAACTAAATAGAAATCCTCTCTCACTCTCAGCAAGACACCAAAATTTGGTGTTCTCACTGGTGTCCTGATAACAAGAAATTACACTAAAATGGGTTATAATGCACGAAAACACACCAACTGATAAAACACTAGAAAACAAGCAAACACAGGGAATTCAAGGCAATTACCCACTAAACCGCTTCTCTGTTGCGCCAATGCTCGACTGGACTGATCGTCATTGTCGTTATTTCTTTCGTCAATTAAGTAAAAATACGTTGCTTTATACTGAAATGGTCACAACAGGTGCCATTATTCATGGTAAAGGCGACTATCTAAAATACAGTGAAGAAGAACATCCCGTTTCATTACAATTGGGCGGAAGCGATCCTCAAGCTTTAGCGCAATGTGCAAAATTGGCACAAGAGCGTGGCTATGATGAAATTAATTTAAATGTAGGTTGTCCTTCAGATCGCGTACAAAATGGGCGATTCGGTGCTTGTTTAATGGGAGATACACAACTCGTCGCAGATTGTGTGAAAGCGATGCGTGATGTGGTTGATATCCCTGTCACAGTAAAAACGCGCATTGGGATCGATGACCAAGATAGCTACGAATTTTTATGTGACTTTATTGATACTGTTAGTCGCGATAATAATTGCGATACTTTTATAATTCATGCTCGTAAAGCATGGCTATCAGGTTTAAGTCCAAAGGAAAACCGTGAAGTTCCTCCTTTAGATTATCCCCGTGTTTATCAATTAAAACGTGATTTCTCGCATCTCACCATGGCGATTAATGGCGGAATTAAATCGTTAGAAGAAGCTAAGGAACACTTAAAATATATGGATGGTGTTATGGTTGGCCGTGAGGCTTATCAAAACCCGTCAATCTTAGCGCATGTTGATCATGAACTTTTTGATAATCAATTGCCTATTGCTGATGCAGTTGCTGCCGTAAAAGCAATGTATCCTTATATTGAAAAAGAACTCTCACAAGGTACTTATTTAGGACATGTGACTCGTCATATGTTGGGGATTTTCCAAGGAATTCCAGGCGCTAGACAATGGCGTCGTCATTTAAGTGAAAATGCTCATAAGCAAGGTGCTGATTTATCTGTATTAGAAAATGCCCTTAAATTTGTGACTGAAAAATAATTAAAAAATAAATATTTAAAACCTGTCTAAATTATTTTAAACAGGTTTTAAATCTTACAAACAATAATTAAGGAATAAGTAGGCTTGAACCTTGAGATTGTCGGCTTTCAAGATAACAATGTGCTTCTTTTGCATCCGCTAATGCAAATTTCTGATTATCTGGCACACTGACATCAATTTTACCGCTACCAATTAATGCAAATAGCGCGTCACTTGCAGCATCTAGCTCTTCGCGTGTTGTGATATAACCCGAAATGGATGGGCGCGTCACATATAAAGAACCTTTTTTATTCAGAATACCTAAATCAACACCCGTTACTGCACCTGATGCGTTACCAAAACTCACCATTAAACCTCGATGTTGCAAACAGTCTAACGAGTCTAACCAAGTCGCTTTACCAACAGAATCATAAACAACTGGCACTTTTCGATTATTAGTCAACGCTAATACACGTTCAACTATTGATTCTGTTTGGTAGTTAATCACTTCCCATGCACCAGCGGCTTTTGCTCTAGCAACCTTTGCATCACTGCCTGCTGTACCTATCATTTTTGCACCAATGGCTTTAGCCCATTGACTTGCAATTAAACCAACGCCACCAGCTGCTGCGTGGAATAAAAAGGTTTCACCCGCTTGTAATTTATAGGTCTCATTGAAAAGATAATAAACCGTTAATCCTTTTAGAAAAGAAGCTGCGGCTTGTTCAAATGAGATATTATCAGGCAGACGCGCCACTTTATTTTCTGGTACATTATGCGTATCGCTATAAGCCCCTAGCGGAGATTGAGCGTACACAACTCGGTCCCCTTCTTTTAGTGAAGTCACTTTAGCGCCTGTTTTGATAATAATGCCCGCAGCTTCAGTGCCTAATCCGCTTGGAAATTGGCTTACAGGATATAACCCACTACGCACATAAGTATCAATATAGTTAATACCAATTGCCTTATTGGCAACCTGAACTTCGTGATCACCAAGAGGAGCAGGTGTAAATGTTGCTAACTCAAGAACATCTGCATCGCCATGAGTTGCAAATTGAATACGTTTAGCCATTACTATCTCCTTTGTAGGATGAGAGGTTAAATAAACGAGCGCAAAAGACCTTTAGAGATAATGACAAAGGATAGCTATTTCTACAAGGCACAGATAATTGGGTTAGCGTATACTAGAACGAATTGATCTTTTTTTGCTGTAAAAATAAACAGGGAAGATCAACTCGCTCTCATACACTGACTGACACTTTTTCGATTTTATGCAGGATTTATGGCCAGAAATAAGACCACTGACAAACTGATGTCTGATATCAAAGACCGACAAATGGAGGGATTAAAGCTACCTCCCCATTCGCTGGAAGCAGAACAGTCCGTGTTAGGCGGTCTGATGATAGATAATGAACGTTGGGATAATGTTTCTGAGCGTGTTACCTCAGAAGATTTTTATAGCCGACCTCATCGTACTATTTTCTCGCAAATGCAACGCTTGCTGGAATTAGGTAAACCTATTGACCTAATTACACTATCAGAAGCATTAGAGCAAAATGCCGAGTTAGACAGTGTTGGCGGTTTTGCTTATTTAGCAGAACTTTCTAAAAATACGCCAAGTGCGGCGAACATCAACGCTTATGCCGATATTGTCCGAGAACGTGCGGTTGTTCGCGATATGATAAAAGTTGCCAACGAGATCGCGGATGCCGGTTTTGATCCTCAAGGACGCACCAGTGAAGATCTTCTCGATTTTGCTGAATCAAGAGTGTTCCAAATTGCTGAAACTCGTGCCAACAAAGATGAAGGCCCGAAAGCAATAGAGGCAATTTTAGAAGAAACTGTTGAAAAAATAGAACAGCTCTATCAGAAACCTCACGATGGTGTCACCGGGGTTTCAAGTGGTTATCAAGATCTTGATAAAAAAACCGCAGGATTACAAAAATCAGATTTAATTATTGTCGCGGCACGTCCTTCGATGGGTAAAACCACATTTGCCATGAACTTATGTGAAAATGCGGCAATGACAGAAGAAAAACCCGTACTTATCTTTAGTTTAGAGATGCCTGGTAACCAAATTATGATGCGTATGTTGGCATCATTATCTCGTGTCGATCAGACAAAAATTCGTACAGGCCAGCTTGATGATGAGGATTGGGCGCGTATTTCAAGCACCATGGGTATCTTGCTTGAAAAACGTAATATGTATATTGATGACTCATCGGGTTTAACACCAACGGAAGTGCGCTCTCGCGCTCGTCGAATTTATCGTGAACATGGCGGTTTAAGCCTTATCATGATTGACTACCTACAGCTAATGAGAGTACCTTCATTATCTGAAAATAGAACATTAGAAATTGCTGAAATTTCGCGTTCATTAAAAGCATTAGCTAAAGAACTGCAAGTTCCCGTGGTTGCACTATCACAGTTAAACCGTAGTTTGGAACAACGTGCTGATAAGCGCCCTGTTAACTCCGACTTACGTGAATCGGGCTCTATCGAGCAGGATGCTGACCTTATCATGTTTATTTATCGTGACGAGGTTTATCACGAAAGTAGTGATTTAAAAGGTGTTGCAGAAATTATCATCGGTAAACAACGTAATGGTCCAATTGGTACAGTCAGACTTACCTTTAACGGTCAATGGTCGCGCTTTGATAGCTATGCTGGCCCTGCTTACGACGATGAATAATCACTAACCTTGATTTAATTAGAGGAAGTATTGAAATAATATGAAAGCGGCAACCGCAGTGATAGATCGCCGCGCTCTGCGTCACAATTTTCAGCATGTGAGAGACTATGCCCCACATAGCCACCTGATAGCTGTCGTGAAAGCAAACGCTTATGGTCATGGGTTATTAGAAACAGCGTATACCTTAATGGATAATGCTGATTGTTTTGGTGTTGCACGTATTGGTGAGGCATTAACCTTACGAAGTGGGGGAGTTGTAAAACCCATCCTCTTATTAGAAGGTTTTTTTGATATTGCTGATTTACCTATTTTGGTCGTCAACCATATTGAAACCGTTGTTCACAGCCAAGAGCAATTGGAAGCTTTAGAACAAGCCAATTTAGATGAACCCGTAAAAGTATGGATGAAAATCGATACTGGTATGCACCGTTTAGGTATACGCCCTGAAGATGCACAAGCTTTTTATTTACGACTTTCTGCCTGCAAGAATGTACAACAACCTGTCAATATTGTGAGCCATTTTAGTCGCGCTGATGAACCTGATGTTCCTGAAGCAACACAAAAACAAATCTCACTATTTCAAGATTTCATTCAAGATAAAGCCGGTGATAAGTCTATCGCAGCTTCTGCTGGTATTTTATTTTGGCCTCAAGTTCATTATCAATGGGTTCGCCCTGGCATTATCACTTATGGCATCTCTCCGACTGGTGATGAAAGAACGGGCAAAGACTTTGGTTTAACCCCGGCAATGACACTGAAAACAAGTCTGATCGCCGTTCGTAAACATAAAGCGGGTGAACCAGTTGGTTATGGTGGCACATGGGTAAGTGAAAAAGACACTTATCTTGGAGTTATCGCCATTGGTTATGGTGATGGCTATCCTCGCAGTGCGCCGTCAGGTACTCCTGTGTGGATTAATGGTCGAAAAGTGCCTATTGTGGGTCGTGTTTCGATGGATATGATCAGCGTCGATTTGGGGACTGAATTGATTGATAGTGTTGGTGATGAAGCTATTTTATGGGGAGATGTGCTGCCCGTAGAAGAAATTGCCAAATATAGTGGTATTAGCGCCTATGAGTTGATTACAAAATTAACCTCGCGCGTCATCATGGAATACCTAGACGAACAATAATACACACGATATTGTATCCCTATGACACACTAAAAGTGATTGGAGAAGAAGCCGTGTTTCAACAGGTTGAAGCGTTTCCGGGAGATCCCATTCTCTCATTGATGGATGTTTATAACAAAGACCTGCGTCAGGATAAAATTAATTTAAGCATCGGTCTTTATTATGATGAAGAAGGCAAAACCCCTATTTTAGGAACAGTGTCAGTTGCACGCCAGCAACTCAATGCCATGACACCCACAGCAACACTTTATTTACCAATGGAAGGGCTAGCGCCTTATCGTAGCGAAATTCAAGATCTTCTTTTCGGTGCAGATAATCCTCTAATTGCAGAAAAAAAAATTGCCACAATCCAAACATTAGGTGGATCAGGTGCATTAAAAGTGGGTGCTGATTTTCTGCATCGCTATTTCCCAGGATCAGAAGTGTGGATAAGTGATCCAACTTGGGATAATCATCGTTCTATTTTTGCTGGTTCAGGTTTCAAAGTGAATGACTACCCTTACTTTGATCCTGAAACCAAAGGCGTAAAATTTGAAGCACTATTAGATTGCTTTAAAAAACTGCCTGAAAAAAGCATTGTATTGATGCATCCTTGTTGCCATAACCCAACAGGCTCCGATCTGACTAAAGATCAATGGGATCAAGTTACCGAAGTATTAAAATCTCGCCAAGCAATTCCATTTTTAGATATTGCTTATCAAGGATTTGCTGAAAACTTAGATGATGATGCTTATGCTATTCGTACTATGGCGAAAGCAGGATTACCGATACTTATCAGTAATTCGTTTTCAAAAATCTTTGGGATCTACGGTGAACGTGCGGGCGGTTTATCCATTGTTTGTAATAATGCCACTGAATGCGAACATGTGTTAGGTCAACTAAAAGCAGGTGTACGTCGCATCTATTCAAGCCCAGCAAATTACGGCGCACAAATTGTTAATAAAGTGCTCTCAGACCAAGTGCTAACAGCACAATGGCAAAAAGAAGTGGCACATATGCGTGATCGTATTAAAGAGATGAGAGTCACTTTAGTTAATGCCTTGAGAGTAGCATTACCCGAAAAGAACTTTGATCACTTATTAACACAACGTGGCATGTTTAGTTATACCGGTTTTACACAAGCACAAGTTGATAGATTAAGAGAAGAGTTTGGTATTTATCTTGTTGGTACAGGTCGTGTTTGTATGGCTGGTGTCAATACAGGTAATGTTCAGCGCATCGCCCAAGCTTTTGCAGCTGTAAGTATTTAAATTACTCACACTCTTTTGTGATAAAAAATACCTGCCTATTCTCATAAGCAGGTATTTCTTTTTACTACATCATAACTTTCACTGTCATTTTAGGTTTTGACCTTTTATATATTGACAGCCTGTTTCTTTTCCCCAGCATTACGGCGTGCTTTTTCTTCCATAATCTCAATAATTTGAATATCCGTATATTGCATTGCGCGACTGGCTAATGCACAAAGGTTTGCAATTGAGCTATCAACATCATCGCTGACAATACCATCAGTACCCGCAACACTTTGATTTTGCATCGCCATTAATACGGCTTTATAAGCACTCGCTGCACTACTCGATACTTTCATTGCACAGCTATTTGATGCGCCATCACAGATAATGCCACTGATATCACCAATCATACTGTTGATAGACATACTCACTGTGGTGAAATCTTTAGTCAGTAACCATGCCATTCCTGCCGCTGCCCCCATTGAAGCTGTGGTTGCAGCACAAAGAGCAGAAAGCGGTGGAAAATGGCTATGGACATAAATCGCCATTAAGTGTGATAAAACTAACGCACGCAATAAAGTTTCATCATCAGCATGGATAAATTCAGCAACAACCATAACTGGTAATGTTGCCGCGATCCCTTGATTACCTGAGCCTGAGTTACTCATTGCAGGTAATACCGCACCACCCATGCGAGCATCAGAAGCAGCTGATGCTCTGATCATGATTTCATTAAGTAAATCTTTACCTAACAAACCTTTTTCTTGTTGCAGAATTAATGTACGGCCAATTGCTAATCCATAGGTGTTTTTTAGCCCTTCTTCTGATAATGCACCGTTTAAATGGGCAGCATTGAGCATAAACTCAATTTCATTCACAGGCACATTAAGTGCGAAGTTATAGATATCTTCGGCACAAACATCAGTAAAAGGTTTTTCATCAGTACATTCACAATTATTGGCAAACGCTGTTTTATCTTCCTCAAAAACAACGTCACCATTACATTCACAACGAACAACATGTGTATGCTCTCTTGCAATACTGACAATGGCATAACCAGATTGACCATACACTTTTGCTTCAGAATAAAGAACATCTTCACATGGTGCTTTCACACCAACAGTGACTTTACCTTCAGCAACCAGTGTTTTAGCTTGAGCAACTGCTTCCGTGGAAGCCTTTAGCAAGACTTCCAGTCCTGCATCAGGATCGCCACCCGTAGCACCCAGTGCGGCTGCAATAGGAAGCCCAGCCATTCCCGTTCCAGGTACGGTTACGCCCATTCCATTTTTCATTAAGTTTGGTGAAACCCAAGCCTCAACACGAACAACTGGCTCGCCTAAAAGTGCGGTTGCTTTTGCCGCTGCCAGTGCTAATGAAATTGGCTCTGTACAACCCACTGCAGGTTTAACACCTTCACGTAACTGGCGAACGAACTGTGACCATAAATGAGAATTCTTGTTCTTGCTCATAATCTAACACCTTGGATTAATTTAGTTTTTTACAACAACGTCTAACTAGAACCGAAGTTGGCGACTATGAGAATGCCAAGAACGGAGAGATAACGAGCAGTAAACCGGTAAAGATAATCAGGTATAGTGACGCACCTTTGTATTTGTGTAACATAGGTACTTTGTACACTAAGTATGCAGGGATAAGACAACCCACCATACCGAAGATTGGGCTACAAATTGAAGTGAAGCTCAATACTGGCGCATTAAGGATGATGGCTGCCCATGCTAGTAGTACGGCGAAAATCATGATGCCGTTTTGTACCCATTTTTGGTTAATCTTTTCAGTAGGGATATAACGTTGCAGAATATTCATCACAATCCCTTGTGTCGCTTCACGGAAACCTAAATAAACACCAAAGAATGCAGTCATTACGGCAAAAATATTGAGCATAACGCTAACAACTGTTACCCAACCGCCAGGGAAGAATTTCGCCGCAATCGCTAATGCTGAGATATTTTGTTCGTAGGCTTTAACGGCTTCATCATGGCCCATTGCTAATGTGAATGAGATTGCATAGAAGAAAACAGTACAGAACAACACACCGAAAGCGATGTTCATTGCACGTAACGCTTTATGACGAGCAACTTCACGGTTTTTATTACGACCACGGTAAGAGATAACCATTGGGCTTAATGTTTGGATAAACAGAATTGAAGTCAGTGTAAAAGGTAAAGTGATAATAGCTTCTTTAATTAAACGTCCTGCTGGTGGTAATGCGCCCACATTATAAAGATGCCACATACCAATCATGGAGATCCCTAATGCTGCAACAACAAACAGTTTAGTCAGTACCATAAAGCTTGATACTTTAAACAGTAATTGTTCACCACGAGAAGAGATAGCGACTAAGGCACAAATCAGGATCAAACCATAAAATGGATTTTCTGATAGCAAACCTTCAGTAACACCAAATGTTTGTAAGTAAGAAGCACTGTCATTAGTGATTGCTGTTGAATAAACAAACATCCAAATAACTAACATCACAAAGTAGAGTGCACCTAATAAAATACCCCAGTTTTTACCGAGATAGCCGGTAATAACGCTTGGATAGTCTTTACACTCTGGAGATTCAGCCAACGTATTAATAAATAAGCGTTGAAAAAGGTACATAGCTGGATAACCAATGATCGAAGATAATAGGAAAACCCATAATCCCATCAGGCCTACCTGCACAGGTAAAAATACAATACCTGCACCGATAGCCATACCGATACTCATGATAACCCAGCCCACATCATTGCCGTCGAATTTAATAGCCGCACGCCATTCTTGTTCAGTCATACCTGCGCGGCGAGCGCCAGCACTAGTTGCGGGATAGCTTGTGGTCTCTGTTTTTGAGGAAGCCGTTTCCATATTAGTACTCACTTTTTATATTGTAATTGTTAATAGCAAAACGAATTTTGGGGGTAAAAAAGCTCTATCTAACGTTGCGATATCAAAATAACCTTATTCTTTGCAGGCGTTATTTATTATGGGTAAATGATAGGGAATATTACGGAGAAAAAAGTTGTTATAAATCGTGATAGCCTGAAATGATTTGGAAAATAATTCTCCCTGAAGGAGAAAAGTAGGATTATCTGTTCAAAGAGCATAGTAAATAATAACCTTCCCTCTATTGTAACCCCAAGAAACACACAACCATTTGATTAATAAAGCAAAACACTTATTGTTATACAATAATAGTCAAGTATAACAATTGAAACAAATCACCAAATAAACTGTGCTGTCTATCACGATATACTATGATAATCTTTTCTATTTAGCTTTGTTGTATCGTATTTGGTTAAAATTACGTTACAAAACAGCATGAATAACTATTTAATCTATTTTTTTATAAAAATGAGAATTAATAATATAAAAATATATAAGGAAGTGAATGGTGAAAAGAGAATACTTTTTTCAATAGAATTAAATTCTATCATTTATGATAGATTTACTTTTCTAGAAGAAAAGCGCTACAAACAATAAAGAGTTTATTATCTGTAGCGCTTAGATTATAATGGAATAAACAGCCTAGTACTAATAACCACGCTCTAGGATTGGCTTTAAGAATCTTGCGGTATGTGAGCCTTCAAATTCCGCAACTTGCTCTGGTGTGCCTGACACTAAAATTTGACCACCACCACTTCCGCCTTCAGGGCCAAGATCGACAATCCAGTCTGCAGTCTTGATCACATCAAGATTGTGTTCAATCACCACAATCGTATTACCTTGATCACGTAACTGATGAAGAACTTCAAGCAGTAACTCAATATCAGCAAAGTGAAGTCCTGTTGTGGGTTCATCTAAAATATAGAGTGTCTGCCCTGTGCCACGTTTTGACAACTCTTTCGCTAACTTAACCCGTTGTGCCTCACCACCTGATAATGTGGTCGCTGATTGCCCCAAACGAATATAAGACAACCCAACATCAATCAATGTTTGTAACTTACGAGCCAGCGCAGGAACAGCATCAAAAAACTCTCTTGCCTCTTCGATAGTCATATCCAAGGCTTCGTGAATATTTTTCCCTTTGTATTTAATTTCAAGAGTTTCACGGTTATAGCGCTGACCTTTACATTGATCACAAGGAACATAAACATCCGGTAAAAAGTGCATTTCAACTTTTAATACACCATCACCTTGGCAAGCTTCGCAGCGCCCACCTTTTACGTTGAAACTGAAACGACCTGGCGTATAACCACGAGTACGAGATTCAGGAACCCCCGCAAATAACTCACGAATAGGTGTAAAAACACCAGTATAGGTTGCGGGATTTGAACGAGGAGTTCGGCCAATTGGACTTTGGTTAATATCAATAACTTTATCGAAATACTCTAAACCTTCAACATCTAAATAAGGTGCAGGCACAATAGTTGTGGCACCATTTAATTGGCGTTGCGCAATAGGGAATAACGTATCATTGATAAGCGTTGATTTGCCTGAACCTGATACCCCCGTAATACAGGTAAATAAACCTACTGGTAATTTCAGATTTACATTTTTTAAGTTATTACCTTTTGCACCAAGAATGGTCAGCATTTTTTCTCGATCAACCGGAACACGCTGCTCTGGAATAGCGATACGGCGCTCACCACTTAAAAACTTACCTGTTAATGAGTTCGGATTATTAATGATATCTTCAAGTGTCCCCTGAGCAACAATCTCACCACCATGAACACCTGCACCAGGGCCAATATCGATAACATGATCTGCTGCACGGATAGCATCTTCATCATGCTCAACAACGATCACGGTATTACCTAAATTACGTAAGTGGATCAATGTTTCAAGTAGGCGATCGTTATCTCGTTGATGTAATCCAATAGAAGGCTCATCTAATACATACATAACGCCCACTAACCCAGCACCAATTTGGCTCGCCAAGCGAATACGCTGTGCTTCACCACCAGATAATGTTTCAGCTGAACGAGAAAGTGTGAGGTAATTTAAGCCAACATTGACCAAAAACTTCAGTCGATCGCCAATTTCTTTTAACACTTTTTCTGCAATCTTCGCTCTCTGCCCACTGAGCTTTAAGTTTTGGAAAAAGGTCATGGCATGACCAATGCTGTAATCTGCAATTTCAGGCAATGTTGTATTTTCAACATACACATGGCGAGCTTCACGACGTAAACGCGTACCACCACATGATGCACAAGGACGGTTACTAATGTACTTAGAAAGTTCTTCACGCACCGCGCTTGATTCTGTCTCGCGGTAACGGCGTTCCATATTATTTAGTACACCTTCAAAAGGATGATGACGAACAACAACATCGCCTCGGTCGTTAGTGTATTTAAATTCAATATTTTCTTTACCTGAGCCAGTCAAAACTATTTTTTGGATATTATCTGGCAAGGAATCAAACGGTGCTTCAACATCAAAATGATAATGTTCACTCAGTGAACGTAGCATCTGGAAATAGTAGAAATTACGACGATCCCATCCTTTAATCGCACCACCAGCAAGAGAGATCTCTCGATTTTGGATCACTAAATCGGGATCGAAAAATTGCTGCACACCTAAACCATCACAGGTTGGACAAGCTCCTGCAGGGTTGTTAAAAGAGAATAAACGAGGTTCTAACTCGCTCATGCTGTAGCCACAAACAGGACACGCGAAATTCGCAGAAAAAATAATGTCTTCTGCATTGTTATCATCCATATCAGAGATAACGGCAGTACCACCTGAAAGTTCTAACGCGGTTTCAAAAGATTCCGCTAGACGTTGAGCGAGATCGTCACGTACTTTAAAACGGTCAATTACCACTTCAATGGTATGTTTTTTCTGTAATTCTAATGTTGGTGGATCAGAAAGATCGCACACTTCACCGTCAATACGCGCGCGAATATAACCTTGAGCTGCAAGATTATTCAGTAGCTTAATGTGCTCACCTTTACGCTCTTTCACCACTGGTGCTAACAGCATTAAACGCTTACCTTCAGGCTGTTCAAGCACATTATCAACCATTTGACTGACCGTTTGTGCGGCTAATGGAATATCATGATCAGGGCAACGAGGTTCACCAACGCGCGCAAATAAGAGACGTAGGTAATCGTGTATTTCGGTAATTGTTCCCACCGTTGAACGTGGGTTATGTGATGTAGATTTTTGTTCAATCGAAATAGCGGGAGATAAACCTTCAATGTGATCAACATCAGGTTTTTCCATTAACGAAAGAAACTGACGAGCATAAGCAGAAAGTGATTCAACATAACGTCGTTGTCCTTCTGCATAAAGCGTATCAAAGGCTAAAGAGGATTTACCTGAGCCTGAAAGTCCCGTAATAACAATAAGTTTATCGCGAGGAATGACCAAATTGATATTTTTTAGATTATGGGTGCGAGCGCCCCGTACTTCGATTTTATCCATGAATATATCCCGGATTGAGAGAGTCGCCGAAAAAGAAATAATCGGATAATTATGACACAAAGTTAACTGAATGGATATACAGTATATATAGTGAAATTGAATGATGATGTAAACCTGTCATTTTGAGACAAAAAAATATCGACAATGTTCACAATTGAGAAATTCATCACACGTCATATTCAAATTTTAGCGTACGTGATAAACTTATTCGCTTATGATTTCAAAAAATTTACTTTCGCAGGAGTACCTCACATGGCGAGCAGAGGCGTAAACAAAGTTATTCTTATCGGTAATTTAGGGCAGGATCCAGAAATCCGTTATATGCCAAGTGGCGGTGCAGTTGCCAACCTAACACTGGCAACATCAGAAAGCTGGCGCGATAAACAAACCGGTGAAATGAAAGAAAAAACCGAGTGGCACCGTGTGGTAATTTTCGGCAAATTAGCTGAAATTGCAGGCGAATATCTGCGTAAAGGTTCACAAGTGTATATCGAAGGTCAATTACAAACACGTAAATGGCAAGACCAAAGTGGTCAAGACAGATATAGCACTGAAGTTGTCGTTAACATCGGTGGCTCAATGCAGATGTTAGGTGGCCGTGGTGGTCAAGATGGCGCACCTTCACAAGGTGGTCAAGGCGGTTGGGGCCAACCACAACAGCCACAAGCATCACAACAATTTAGCGGTGGTGCGCAATCTCGCCCAGCACAACAACCCGCAGCAGCACCTGCACCAAACAATGAACCACCAATGGATTTTGATGACGACATTCCATTCTAAGGTTCAGAACAAATTATTTAAAACCATCTAAAAAATTAACCCAGCTTAGGCTGGGTTTTTTGTTGCTAATGATCAAAAAGCTATATCCCCATGTAAGCCAACTTGTTTACATAGAATAAATTCGCTTTACGCAGTAAATTGTTATGTGCTTATCTCTCTTCAAAGACACTTTCTTTATATTATTGAAAGAAAACATGTTCTTTTATCTAACAACAGTTCTCTTTAAAAAAAGAGCGTAATACCACAGTTATTTTCATAAAACCCCACTTTACACAAAGGTTTACTCTTGAAAAATATGATAGGATCTGTGTTATTAACAACGTCTGAGAGCATCTTATCCCCATGAATGAAGAGAAATTGCTCGCTCAGGCAGAAAAGATCTGCCAGAAACGAGGTGTTCGCCTGACTTCACAACGTCTGGCAGTATTACGTCTGATAATGCAGCAACCTTCTGCTATCAGCGCATATGATTTATTGGATTTATTACGCCAAGTTGAGCCACAAGCCAAACCACCAACAGTCTATCGCGGGTTAGAATTTTTACTTGAGCAAGGATTTATCCATAAAATAGAATCCACCAACAGTTATGTACTTTGTCATCATTTTGATGATGTTGAACATACGTCAGTCATGCTAATTTGTGACCGTTGCTTATCTGTCACAGAAAAAAATAGTCATAAAATCGAAGATGCGATTTCATTACTAGCAAAAGAGAGTGGATTTCATTTACGACATAGCGTCATCGAAATTCATGGATTGTGTTCACTGTGCTACGAAGCTCAAGAGTGTACACACCCTGAAGGTTGTCATCATGACCACAGTATGGATGATAATCTTAAGCAGAAAAAAACTGGTGACTATAAGCCACGCTGAGCTTATAAAATACAAAAAGCCAGCTAAATGCTGGCTAATACGTGTTCTACTTTTGAATTCTCACTTTAGCTAATGAATAAGCTTTACTCTCTTCTCGCTTACCAACAGCAATAACTAAAATCACAACTTCAGAATCAATAACTTGGTAAACCAATCGAAAACCAGATGCTCGTAATTTAATCTTATAGCAACCCGTGAGATCACCTTTTAAGCGAGCTGACTCTATATAAGGATATAAGGGTTTTCCTGCAATTTTTTTAATTTCTTTTTAAACTGCTATTTAATGCTTTGATCGAGTTTCTGCCATTCTTTCAAGGCACGCTTATCAAACTCAATATTAAAGATCATCAATATTAACTTTTATACGTTTACTTGGTTTTTTCAAACGTTCACGTACAACAGCTAAAATATCCCCATCTTCATCCAGCTCCCCAACAACGACAGAAACTTCTGAGAAAGGTAATTTTTCATTTTCAGAAACATAACGTAGAAATAATCTTATGGCATCTGAAGGAGACAGGTTCATTTTTTCAAATACTTGATAAGCTTCTTTTTTGAGCTCATTGTCTACTCTAACTTGTATCGTTGTCATAAGCACCTCCGCAATTAAAACACATCATATTGTTATTACATTTGTAGTGCGGTGGTGTTTTTTTATACAAATTAGAAATAAAAAATGCAGATGATTTTGTGTTTTTACACATCATCTGCATCTTTTTAAAATAAGTTGTATTGACTTACTTTGGTACAAATTACAGCCATTCGCCGTTACGAATAACCCCTACTGCTAAACCTTCCACAGTAAAGCTTTGTTCGCGTAAATCGACGATGATAGGTGAAAACTCTGGGTTTTCTGCATGAAGTTCAATTTTATTACCACTTTTCTTAAAGCGTTTTACTGTCACTTCATCTTCAATACGTGCCACAATCACTTGCCCGTTATGAACATCTTGTGTTTTATGCACAGCAAGTAAGTCGCCATCCATAATACCGATATCTTTCATCGACATACCATTAACGCGCAATAAAAAATCTGCACTTGGTTTAAATAGCATTGGGTCAACTTGATAATGGCTTTCAATATGCTCTTGTGCTAAAAGTGGTTCACCAGCAGCAACTCGCCCAATTAATGGCAGTCCTTCTGGCTCTTCTTCCATCAGCAAACGGATACCTCTAGATGCACCAGAGATAATTTCTATCACGCCTTTACGAGCAAGAGCTTTTAAGTGCTCTTCTGCCGCATTTGGTGAGCGAAACCCAAGTTGGGAAGCTATTTCAGCCCGTGTTGGTGGCATACCCGTTTGCGAAATGTGATCACGAACCAAATCGTAAACCTGCTGCTGCCTTGCAGTTAATGCTTTCATTCCGCCCCCTGTTTGTTTATACAGTCAGACTGTGAGTATATACAGGTATATGACGATTTGAAACCTTAAATGAATATAAAACACGCATCTTTAGATTATTTTTCGACAAAAATCGAATTTTTTAACTTTATGCGAAGAAATGTCCCCAAAGAATGGTTACCCAAGTAAATAATCCCAATATAATAGCAATGAGAACGGCAGCAGAACCCATATCTTTTGCACGTCCTGATAATTCGTGGTATTCAGATCCAATTCGATCGACAACCGCTTCTATTGCACTATTTACCAGTTCCAAGATCACAACCAATACAACGGAACCAATGAGTAAAATGCGCTCTAGACCACTGACATCGATGAAAAATGAAAGGATAATTGCAACCAAGGTCACAATTGCTTCTTGTCTAAAAGCAGCTTCATTAATCCAAGCGGCACGAATGCCCTTGTATGAATAGCCACCAGCTTTGATGATTCGGGTAAGACCTTTATTTTGATTAGCCATAATAAACTCTATCGAAAACAAACGATTATTTTGCCACTTTTCTCTATTAATATTGTCACAGCACCACAGATCTACGAAAGACTTTCTGTTATGCTTTCGAAGTATTGCTAATAAGAGGCTACAACTATTTATGTCAGCTTGGCGTAAACTATATTATAACACATTGAATTTACCACTAAAATTACTGGTAAAAAGTAAACGAGTTCCGACTGATCCTATCACTGAGTTAGGGTTGGATACGTCGCGATCTTTCCTTTATGTGCTGCCTTATCATTCAAAGGCAGACTTACTGACATTAAGACAGCAATGTTTATCTTTAGGATTGCCTGATCCACTGCAACCTATTGAGATAGGCGGTACGAAGCTCCCTGCGTATGTCTTTATTGATGACGGCCCAAGAGTATTCCGTTACTACTCGCCCGATCCTCGTAAAGATTCCGTGAAAACATTCCACGCTTATCTTGATGCTCATCGTAATAATCCACACCTTGATATCGAGATGTTACCGGTTTCCGTGATGTTTGGTCGCTCTCCTGGCCGTGAAGGTCATAATGGCGTACCACATTTACGTGTGCTTAATGGTATCCAAAAATTTATCGCTATCCTCTGGTTAGGTCGTGATAGCTTTGTTCGTTTTTCACCCACGGTATCAATGCGTGAAATGGCGAACGAACACGGTACTGACACCAGTATAGCCCGAAAACTCGCACGCGTTGCGCGTATTCATTTTTCTCGCCAGCGTTTAGCCGCTGTTGGCCCAAAATTACCAGCACGTCAAGACCTCTTCAATAAATTGCTTTCATCGAAAGCCATTGAAAAAGCAATTGAAGATGAATCAAAAGCGAAAAAAATCTCACTGGATAAAGCGCGCAAAAATGCTACTGATATCATGGAAGAAATCGCAGCTAATTTCTCATATGAAGCTGTGCGTATTAGTGACCGCGTATTAAGTTGGACATGGAATAAGCTCTATCAAGGTATCAACGTCTATAATGCCGAACGTGTACGTAAGCTCGCACAAGATGGACATGAGATTGTTTATGTACCTTGCCACCGTAGCCACATGGACTACCTACTGCTTTCTTATGTGCTTTATCATCAAGGCTTAGTTCCTCCACATATAGCCGCGGGTATTAACCTTAATTTCTGGCCAGCAGGTCCAATTTTCCGCCGTTTAGGGGCTTTCTTTATCCGAAGAACCTTTAAAGGTAACAAGCTGTACTCCACCATTTTCCGTGAATATTTAGGTGAGCTATTTACACGAGGCTACTCTATTGAATATTTCGTTGAAGGTGGACGCTCACGTACAGGTCGATTGTTAGATCCTAAAACAGGAACACTTTCAATGACAGTACAAGCAATGTTACGTGGTGAAACACGCCCTATCTCTGTTGTTCCTATTTATATTGGGTATGAGCACGTTATGGAAGTGGCAACCTACGCCAAAGAATTACGTGGCGCAACAAAAGAGAAAGAAGGTTTTATGCAGATGGTGAGGGGTTTACGTAAATTACGTAATCTTGGCCAAGGCTATGTTAACTTTGGTGAACCTATCTCTGTTGCACAGTACTTAAATCAAGCGGTTCCACAGTGGCGTGATGATATTGATCCCATTGAGCCACAACGCCCAAGTTGGTTAAATCCAGCTGTAAGCGCATTAGCTGACAATATTATGGTTCATATCAATAATGCAGCCTCAATTAATGCAATTAACTTGGTCTCAACGGCACTGTTAGCATCACGTCAGCGAGCACTCACTAGAGAACAGCTGTTAGAGCAAGTCGATTGTTATCTGCAATTATTACGTAATGTGCCTTATTCGACTGACATGATTGTGTCTGATAAAAATGCTGAGGCGTTATTAGAACACGCTCTGCAATCAGATAAATTCTTAGTCGAAAAAGATAGTTTGGGTGATATTGTGGTGCTTCCTCGTGAAAGCGCGGTATTAATGACTTATTACCGTAATAACACGATCCATTTAATGATTACTCCATCGTTAATTGCTAGCATCATCTTGCATCATGAAAAAATCCATCGTGATGATTTAATGAAACAGGTTGAATTAATCTTCCCTCTAATTAAAGCAGAGTTATTTATTCGCTATGAGAAAGAAGAGCTACCTGAAGTCATTAATACCTTGATCGCAGAACTTTGTCGTCAGCGTCTAATCTGTTGTGATAGTGATGGCTTACTACGCATTAATCCTGCTCGTATTCGTCCATTACAGCTTTTAGCGGCTAGTGTCAGAGAAACATTACAACGTTATGGCATTACGCTGTCTTTACTCAATTTTGCTCCTGAAATTAGTCGTGCATTATTGGAAAAAGAGAGCCGTATCTTGGCACAACGTCTTTCTGTATTACATGGCATCAACGCACCTGAGTTTTTTGATAAAGCAGTATTCTCTACCTTAGTTTCAACACTGCGTGAAGAAGGCTATCTCAACGATAACGAAGATATCCTAAAAGCAGATGCATCAGCCCTTTACCAAGTGATTGCAAAATTAATGTCACCAGAAATTCGCTTAACCATTGAGAGTGTCGGTGTCACTGAAGATAACAATTCAGCACAGATAATGAATGAAAAAAATGAGCCT
Organism: Proteus vulgaris; assembly: GCF_023100685.1. NCBI lineage: Bacteria > Pseudomonadati > Pseudomonadota > Gammaproteobacteria > Enterobacterales > Morganellaceae > Proteus > Proteus vulgaris. The sequence goes on from NZ_CP090064.1 coordinate 3,958,870, forward strand.
AAAGCTGATGAATAATCAGTAAATAACGCCATGACCGCAATAGAAAAGGGATAAGCGCATTGCTTATCCCTTTTTGTTTCTACTCAATGATAGAGAATACTTCAGCGCTTATTTATCTTAAAAATAACTAAATAAAATACCCGCAAATAAAACGAAACCAACATAATTATTATTCATAAAAGCTTGAAAACAAGGTGCTCTTTCACGCTCTGCAATCAGTTTTTGTTGATAGATAAAGAGCGCGGTAATGAGTAATATCGACCAATAATAGATACCTTTCATGTTCAGCAGAACACCAATACCCACGAGTAGCGCCAACATCATCAGTTGTAAAATACCGATAATAATTTTGTCATAACGACCAAACAAAATAGCAGTAGATTTTACGCCAATCTTTATATCATCATTGCGGTCAACCATCGCATATTGGGTATCGTAAATCACCGACCAGACAATATTAACAAGAAATAATAGCCAACATACTAATGGTAAGCTTTCAGAAACAGCAGCAAAACCCATTGGAATTGACCACCCAAAGGCCATACCTAAAATAAGCTGAGGTAGACTACTAAAGCGTTTAACAAAGGGGTAGAACCATGCTAGTGCAAGTCCTGCCACAGAGAGCCAAATTGTCATCGTATTGAGTGTAAGTACTAATCCAAATGACAAGATAACCAATACAATAAATAAAATTTTACTCTCTTTTTCTGTCACAGCCCCACTAGGTAATGGTCGATTTTTAGTTCGTTCAACGCTGCCGTCAATTTTTCTGTCAGCAAAGTCGTTTATTACACACCCAGCGGCACGCATAGAGAACACGCCAATAGTAAAGACAATCAGAATATGCCAATCAGGAAAACCTTTAGCCGCAATCCATAAAGCCCAATAAGTTGGCCAAAGTAATAATAGCGCTCCGATAGGTTTATCTATACGCATTAAACGGCTATATGCCTGCCATTTATTGTGCGTCATACTTCCCTCCAATTTTAGCTCCCCCTAATTACTTCTCATACACTGGTGATGCAGGTAGAAACACCTCGGTTAATAATAAAGGTTTATCTGAAAGCTGGAAACGAGAACGGCGTAGCCAATATCCATTTTGTTGCCCGATATGAATGAAATCACGGCTTAAGGTTGTTTCCTGAAACAGATAACGTCCAAGAGGAACGGTTCTTAAATTGACCAGTTTTCTATCTTCACCTGTCAGTGTCTCTTCTGGTACTAATGTTCGCCCTAATAACCAAGGAACATTATCACCACACAATACCACTTCTCTTAACCAATAACGCTGACTTTCAGGTAAACATGCTTTTTCATCAGCAGGCTCAATAATCTCAACAAATCCTTCTTGATAAGGCATCACTGTAACTTTTTGACAATGCTGTTCAAAGCGTCGCGTCATTGAGCCTAATTCCATTAACCAACTTAATGTACTTTCTTTAATATTTTCATGTTCCTCACTGGGCAACCAATGGATAGGAGCAGGGGTAATTATTGATTTTTTGAACATTATTTCATCATCACGCGTTGATGATCCTAGCTTGTGTGAGTCATGATACATAAGGATATCATGATGTGACTAAGGGAAGTTAAAAGCTGATAACATTTCGCATAAATAATCTAAAAAAGCGTTAAAAGAAAATCAGATTGAGCACGAAGCATTCAAAAAATAAAGGAGGCCATAAAAACCTCCTTTGTATCTAACCGACTACTTATATTCAATTTATTCGATTAACGCCATGCTTTGTAACGATTAATCAGGTTATTTGTTGAGCTATCATGGCTGTTAACACTTTCCTTACCTTTTAATTCAGGAAGAATGCGGTTAGCCAGCTGTTTACCTAATTCAACACCCCATTGGTCAAACGTGAAGATATTGAAAATAACACCTTGTACAAAGATCTTATGTTCATACATTGCAATCAATGCACCTAATGAATAAGGCGTAATTTCTTTTAACAGAATAGAGTTAGTTGGGCGATTACCTTCGAATACTTTGAAAGGTGCAACATATCCCATGGTTTTAGGATCTTTTCCTGCTGCCGCAAATTCAGCATCAACTTGCTCACGAATTTTACCAAAAGCGAGCGCTTCTGTTTGAGCAAAGAAATTAGACATCAATTTTGCATGGTGATCTGATAATGGATTATGACTAATTGCAGGTGCAATAAAATCACAAGGGATAATTTTTGTACCTTGATGGATCAGTTGATAAAACGCATGTTGGCCATTTGTACCTGGTTCACCCCAAATAATAGGTCCCGTTTGGTAATTGACTTTATTTCCATCGCGATCAATATACTTACCATTTGATTCCATATTACCTTGTTGGAAGTAAGCAGCAAAACGATGCATGTACTGATCGTATGGCAGAATCGCTTCAGTTTCTGTGCCAAAAAAATTGTTATACCAAATGCCAATCAGTGCAAGGATTGTTGGGATGTTATTTTCAGCATCAGTGGTTCTAAAGTGGTTATCCATAGCATGAGCACCTTCCAATAATTGCTCAAAGTTGTCATAACCAACAGATAACGCGATAGATAAACCAATTGCTGACCATAATGAATAACGACCGCCAACCCAGTCCCAGAACTCAAACATATTGGCAGTATCAATACCAAATTTTTCAACTTCAGTGCTATTCGTAGATAACGCGACGAAATGTTTAGCGACAAAAACACTCTCTTTCGCTGATGCTAAGAACCAATCTCTTGCTGAATGCGCATTTGTCATGGTCTCTTGTGTCGTGAATGTTTTTGACGCAATTAAGAATAATGTAGTTTCGGGATCACATTTTTTTAGTGTTTCGGCAATATGAGTACCATCGACATTCGAAACGAAATGCATAGTAAGGTGGTTTTTATATGGGCGTAATGCTTCTGTTACCATATAAGGGCCGAGATCGGACCCACCGATACCAATATTTACAACATCAGTGATTGCTTTGCCTGTATAACCTTTCCATTCACCACTAATAATACGTTCACTGAATTTTTTCATTTTATTCAGTACTGCGTTAACTTCTGGCATAACATCTTTGCCATCAACGATGACAGGAGTATTGCTACGATTACGTAATGCAGTATGCAATACAGCACGATCTTCAGTACGGTTGATTTTTTCACCCGTAAACATGCTATTTATCGCACCTTCTACGTCACATTCCTTCGCTAAAGCCTGCAATTTATCTAATGTTTCTTTCGTAATACGGTTTTTTGAAAAATCCACTAGAATTTGGTCTGAAAATACTTTTGAAAATTGCTCAAAGCGTGATGGTTCCTGAGCAAAAAGCGTTTTCATATCGGTATCTTTGATAACCGAAAAATGGTTTTCTAATGCCTTCCAAGCTAGGGTTTGAGTTGGGTTTACATTTTTCATTCACAATACTCTCTTAAGATTACAATCCAATATTCTCAGATTGTAGCCTGACATTTAATAGTTACAGTCAATTCTTTCTCATTTGATGATATTGGTCAAAACCAATCAACAAATCTAGTACTAATTACTTACATAGGTAAAACCGATAATGTGGTGCTGATTATTAATTAAATTGATTATTCTTCACTCTGCATTGACTCTCTACTTAATAACCGATATTCCTAATTGTGTCCAACATCTCATTTTTGCCTAAAGGAATACGACAATGACTGATAATACTGCTACGCCTTCATCTTCATCATCACCATACACTATCGCTAAATTTGGTGGCACGAGTGTTGCTAACTATTCAGCAATGGAAAAATGTGCAGATATTATCCTGAAACAAAAGTCAGTTCGTGTCGTCGTTCTTTCCGCATCTGCAGGAGTCACTAATCTACTGATTGAACTTGCAGCAGGCACTGAGCCTTCACAACGAGAAGCTTTACTTTCACAAGTCCGCGATATTGAGTACGCGATTATCAATCAACTCTCTCAGCCAGAAATTATTTCCCAAGAAATAAACCGCCTGCTTGAAAATATTGAGATGCTCTCTGAAGCGGCCACGTTAGCTACTTCTGATGCATTAACAGACGAACTTGTAAGTCATGGTGAATTAATGTCAACCTTACTTTTCGTTGAGTTACTGCGTGAAAATGGCATACAAGCGGATTGGTTTGATGTCAGAAAAGTGATGAAAACGAACGATCTATTTTGTCACGCTGAGCCTGATATGGTGCAATTAACCGAACTCACACAAAGCCTTCTTCAGCCTCGTCTAGATGAAACAGTTATTGTCACACAAGGCTTTATTGGTCAAGAGCCAAAAGGTAGAACCACAACTCTAGGTCGTGGTGGTAGCGACTATACGGCTGCATTGATTGGTGAAGCACTAGGAATGTCTCGTGTAGATATCTGGACGGATGTACCAGGCATTTACAGCACTGATCCAAGAATAGTGCCAGAGGCGCATCGTATTGATCAAATCGCCTTTGATGAAGCGGCAGAGATGGCAACCTTTGGCGCTAAAATATTACACCCCGCTACATTATTGCCTGCTGTTCGTAGTGGCATTCCGGTATTTGTTGGCTCAAGTAAAGCGCCCGAAGAAGGCGGTACGTTAGTTTGTGCACAAACAGAAAATCCACCTGTATTCCGTGCGATTGCACTGCGTAGAAAGCAAACATTGCTCACGTTACATAGCCTGAAAATGCTTCATGCGCGTGGTTTCTTGGCTGAAATTTTCACCATTTTATCGCGCCATCATATTTCGGTTGATGTGATAACAACATCTGAAGTCAGTATTGCTTTAACCCTTGATACAACAGGTACAACAAATTCATCAGGCAGTTTATTAACAAATGCCTTATTAACCGAGCTTTCTGCATTATGCCGTGTTGAAGTAGAAGAAGATCTGGCGTTAGTTGCCGTGATTGGTAACTCTCTTTCACAGGTAAATGGTTTAGGTATTAAGATTTTCGGCACATTAGAAAATTACAATATTCGTATGATTAGCCACGGTGCAAGTACTCATAATTTATGTTTATTAGTTGATGGCAAAGATGCGGATAATATTGTGCGTAAATTGCATGATACTTTGTTTTAACACATTCACATTGAAAAGAGAGATAAAATTTTTATCTCTCTCAAAATTCAACCTTTATTGCTGAAAAGGTGCAAGCTTTAAAGAACTTCATTTAATAATAATTAGAATCAAAGCCTAATTCTATTAATGGAGTATTAAAAAATGCATAAAGTCAGTAATAGCAGCATGAGTATAAGTGAAATTATAAGTAATAAAATTAGCACTAATAAGCCTCATACTCGTATTCTTACAGATATAAAAAAAGAAATTAATTCTTTGCACAATAATTCAGTTACGCTGAATATTCCTCTCGATACCACGCTCTCTCTTTTAAAATATATAGAAGATAAGCGTCCTATTTCTAAAAACATAGATGCCATATACAATCTAGAATTAGTCGATAAGGATAGCCTTTCCTCTATGATTGATATACATCATAGAGAAAAGAAAAAAGACCATTCAGCTATTAGCCTTTATTCAGATATATTAAAAAGAATAGACATAAATACTACAAATAAAGAAATTCAGCTTACAAAGGAATTTATGAAACTATCTGATAAAATCATAGAAAATCACACCAAAATAAAAAAAACAATAAAAGTTCTAGATAGTTATTTTCAAAACCTTAAAGACAAACTAGATGAAACACCAGAACTCGAAAAGAAAATAAATGAATATGATGACCAAAATACAATTCTCTCAAGCTTAATTAAATACAATACATCACAAAAAAAAATAGGAATGAAAATTGAAGAAGAAACAAGTAAAGCCAAGAAGTATAATGAAAATTTAAATAAAGCCATTGATGAACTATGTACAATTACTTTAAATTATATATCTATATTAGAAAATAGTGACAAATTAAAAGATCATAATAAAATATTAGAATTAATAACAAATCATAAAGAATGCATAGAAAAAATAAATACTACTTATCTTAAATTTTAATATTTAATCTAGGCTTCTTTTTCTAGAAGCCTAGCTTCTAATAAATTAATAAACCCGATAACCACCATATTTCTTAGCAAATTGATTAAACTTACCAAAATCAATTAAAGCAATTTCTAAAGAACGATGAGCAAGATGTGACATATTTGCAATTTTTTCAACGAAAACTCGGTTATCTTCCAGCAATTTAGCGGTAAGTGTAGCTGCAATTATTTCGCACTCTTTAGGTGTCACAATCCAACCATCATTAGTGGCAAATTTACAAATAGGAATATTGCCTTCTTTCTCACTCTCTTTGGCTAATAACGCTTCTTCTTCTTTCATCGCCTGCTTAAATAACACAATTTCTTCTTCAACAGGCTCTGGAGTAGTAGGAATTTTATGATAAAGATAATCCCCCACTTCTTCGATTCGTGCAGGCGTCATTTCTGCTTTTAGCCAAATATTATCAAATACTTTTTCGTCTAAAATTGCCTCTGTATCTAAACTTCCTGTTAATTGCATCAGATTTAAAAAAGCATTAATTAAAACTTCACTTAATGGATAATTTCCTTTTGCCAAAGAAGGAAATGGCACTTCAGCGCCAGCAGGTGGGGTTTTCTGAAGGTACAAAGTATAGTTCATTGTAATGTCCTTTTTTCTGATACAGGTTTACAGCTTAAACATCTTTAATGGGATCGACTAGTGAAAATAACAAGGGGATATTACTATCCCCTCACTATTTATTACATTATTGAGATCTAAAAATAAAAACAAACTAAGATTCATATCCTAAATTAGGCGCTAACCAACGCTCAACTTCTCTTATACTCATTCCTCGACGTTTTGCGTAATCTTCAACCTGATCTTTTTGAATTTGAGCAACCGCGAAATATTTACTTTCAGGATGACTAAAATACCAACCCGATACTGAAGCACCAGGCCACATGGCATAAGCATCTGTTAGTTTCATCCCAATGCGATTTTCAACATCAAGTAATTGCCAAATTTTCGCTTTTTCTGTGTGCTCAGGACAAGCAGGATATCCCGGCGCAGGTCGCGTTCCTTGATATTTCTCTCGAATAAGTTCGTCATTAGAGAGATTTTCATCAGGGCTATAGCCCCAAATTTTTGTTCTCACTTGTTGGTGAAGATATTCTGCAAAAGCTTCAGCAAGACGATCCGATAACGCTTTCACCATAATTTTATTGTAATCATCATGGGCATTATCATACGCATTGGCGAGCGTGTCTTCTTCTAGCCCTCCAGTTACAGCAAAAGCACCGAAATAATCAGGAACACCACTTTCCACTGGCGCAATAAAATCGGCTAAACAGTAGTTAGGAAACTCTTTTTTCTCTGTTTGCTGGCGCAAATGGCAACTGTGCAATAACTCATGTTGTCGGCTTTCATCTTGATAAATAACAATATCATCACCCAAACGATTAGCAGGAAAGATCCCCATAATACCTTTAGGCGTGAGTAAGTTTTCATGACTTAGCTTATCCAGCATCGCGTTCGCATCAGCGAATACCCGTTTCGCTTCTTCACCGACCACGTCATCTTCTAAAATACGAGGATATTTACCTGCTAAAGACCACGTCATAAAGAAAGGCGTCCAGTCGATATATTCACGTAGCACATCAATGCTTGCAGTAATTTCTTGCACACCAAGTTGGTTCGGTTTGGGTGGCGTGTAATTTTGCCAATCAATTTTAAGTGCATTGGATCGCGCAATGTCTAAAGCGACCGGTGGTGTACGTGGTTTTTTTCTAGCGTATTGCTGGCGTACGACTTCATATTCGCGCCGTGTTTTTGCAACAAAATCCGCTTTTTGTGTTTCAGATAATAGAGCTGCAACAACACCGACCGTACGTGATGCATTCTGCACGTAAACAGTAGGATGACTATAATTTGGTTCTATTTTTACAGCTGTATGGGCTTTAGACGTTGTTGCACCACCAATCATTAATGGTAACGAAAAACCTCGCCTTTCCATCTCTTTAGCCACATTCACCATTTCATCAAGTGACGGAGTAATCAGACCTGAAAGACCAATAATATCAACTTTTTCATCAATCGCCGTTTGCAGGATCTTATCGCAAGGTACCATTACCCCCAGATCGATAATCTCATAGTTATTACACTGCAAAACAACTCCGACAATATTTTTACCAATATCGTGAACATCCCCTTTTACAGTAGCGAGTAAAATTTTACCTGCGGAAGTACCTGCTTGTTTTGTTGCTTGAATATAGGGTTCAAGATAAGCAACGGCTTGTTTCATCACCCTTGCTGATTTCACTACTTGAGGTAAAAACATTTTCCCTTCGCCAAACAAATCACCCACTGTATTCATACCATTCATCAATGGTCCTTCAATAACTTCAATTGGGCTTGATGCTTGTTGACGACAAGCTTCCGTATCTTCAACAATAAATTCAGTGATCCCTTTAACTAAGGCGTACTCTAAGCGTTTTTCTACATCCCATTGACGCCATTCAGCAAGTTGATGGTTTTGTTCATCATTTTTCGTTCCACGATAACGCTCTGCCAATGCTAATAGATTATCTGTGCTTTCTTCATGGCGATTTAAAATAACGTCTTCAACCGCATTACGCAGTTCATCTGGCAATGAGTCGTAAATAGCAAGTTGCCCTGCATTCACAATCCCCATATCCATGCCATTTTTTACGGCGTAATAAAGAAAAACAGAGTGAATAGCTTCACGAACAGGATCGTTACCCCGGAATGAGAATGAAACGTTAGACACCCCGCCAGATATTAAAGCATAAGGTAATTGAGATTTAATATCTGCACAGACCTCAATAAAATCAACAGCATAATTATTATGTTCAGCAATGCCTGTCGCGACTGCAAAAATATTAGGATCAAAAATAATATCTTCAGGAGGAAAACCGGCTTGCTCTGTTAATAACTGATAAGCTCGACGACAGATTTCGATTTTACGCTCTCGAGTATCCGCTTGCCCCACTTCATCAAACGCCATAACAACGACAGCGGCACCATATTTACGCACTAATTTAGCATGTTCAAGAAAAGGTGTTTCTCCCTCTTTCATTGAAATTGAGTTAACAATTCCTTTGCCTTGGATACACTTTAATCCCTCTTCGATTACTTCCCATTTTGAAGAGTCGATCATCACCGGAACCTTGGCAATATCAGGCTCACCAGCAATAAGATTGAGAAAACGTGTCATGGCTTCAACCGCATCTAGCATGCCTTCATCCATGTTGATATCGATGATTTGAGCACCATTCTCAACTTGCTGACGTGCAACATCCAATGCTTCTTGGTAATTGCCTTCTTTTATCAAGCGCTTAAATTTCGCCGAGCCTGTTACGTTAGTTCGTTCCCCCACATTTACAAACAATGAGTTCTCATCAATCGCTAAAGGCTCTAAACCTGAAAGGCGACACGCTTTCTTAAGAGTCGGTAATACTCTTGGTGCGATACCTTCTACTGCTTGTGAAATTGCAAGAATATGTGCAGGTGTTGTTCCACAACATCCCCCCACAATATTGAGAAAACCAGCTTGCGCCCACTCTTTAATTTGCTCAGCCATTTCTTGAGCATCTAAGTCATAACCTCCAAATGCGTTAGGTAAACCCGCATTAGGGTGAGCGCTGACATAGGCTTCAGAAATTTGCGAAAGTGTTTGAATATATTGGCGTAATTCTTTAGGGCCTAACGCACAGTTTAAACCAAATGAGAGTGCATCAGCATGACGTAATGAGTGGTAGAACGCTTCTGTTGTTTGCCCCGTTAAAGTTCTTCCTGAAGCATCTGTAATGGTGCCTGAGATCATCACAGGTAATTCAATATTTAGCGCTTCAAATTCACATTTAATCGCAAAAATAGCGGCTTTCGCATTTAATGTGTCGAAAATAGTTTCGACCATAATTAAATCGACACCGCCTTTAATTAGTCCTCGAATCGCTTCTCGATAAGCATCCACCAGCTTATCAAATGAAACATTACGAAATGCAGGATCATTAACATCAGGAGATATGGACGCCGTTCTATTTGTTGGTCCTAAAACACCAGCAACATAACGTGGTTTATCAGGTGTTAAAGCACTCCATTTATCTGCACAGATTTTTGCTAATTTTGCAGCTTCTTCATTCAACTCAAAACAGAGCGACTCCATCTGATAATCAGCCATCGCAATGGACGTTGAGTTAAAGGTATTGGTTTCAACAATATCAGCACCCGCTTGAAAATAAGCATCATGTATATCTGCAATAATCTGGGGTTGTGTTAACACTAAAAGGTCATTATTTCCTTTAACATCACAACCCCAATTAGCAAAACGCTCACCTCGATAATCAGCTTCTGTCAGTTGATATTGCTGGATCATTGTACCCATTGCACCATCAAGTACTAAGATACGTTTTTCTAATGCTTCTACCAGTTGTTGTTTTATGTTTGCCACGTTACTTCCTCTTAATCGAGAATGTTTTTATTTTTATTTCTTTATTTTTCTTTCGTTGTTTTTTTATCCTACCATATCTTTTTAGAAAGATTTCTAAGACGAAGATGAGAGATTTTCACTCAGTAATAAATGCTTTTAATAAATATTTCTTATCACACACTTTGTTTTGAAAAATGCAGTGATCGGAGGAGTTTTATTATGCGAGATAGTTCATAATAGATATTAATATGGATAGCATTTCTGGAGTGTATGCATGACAGTTTCCCCTACAAATAAAAAAGCGCGTAAGACGAAAACAACTGCCACTCAAAGTACTGCACAAGGAGGCCCCGTTCAGTCATTAAGCCGTGGACTGACATTATTGGAATATATTTCCGAATCTCCGGGGGGTATCGCCCTAACAGATCTCGCCTTTCAAGCTGGATTGCCTAATTCCACAACACACCGTTTACTCACGACACTTCAGCAACATGGTTTTGTCCGTCAAGTTGGAGATTTAGGATTGTGGGTTGTTGGTACACACGCCTTTATTGTTGGCAGTAGCTTTCTGCAAACTCGTAATCTTTTAGTAATGGTGCATCCTATTTTGCGCCAGTTGATGGAAGATTCTGGTGAAACCGTCAATCTGGCTATTCTTGACCAAATTGAATTTGATGCCGTGATTGTCGATCAAGTGCAATGTAATGCACTAATGAGAATGTCGGCTCCTATTGGTGGTAAATTACCGATGCATGCTTCAGGTGCTGGTAAAGCATTTCTTTCGACGTTGCCAGAAAATAAATTGCTACCGCTACTCCAGAAAAAAGGCTTAATGGCCTATACACCTCACACCAGAACACTCCCTTCTTCTTTAAAAGAAAATTTGGATCAAGCTCGTAAACAAGGTTTTTCTTTCGATGATGAAGAGCATGCTTTAGGCTTACGCTGTATTGGTGCTTGTATTTATGATGAACACCACCAGCCTTTTGCTGCAATTTCACTTTCAGGCCCTGTTTCTAGAATGACTGATTCACGTATCACTGAATTAGGCGCTATGGTTATCAAAGCCGCAAAACAAATTAGCCGTGAATATGGTGGTATAAAAAGCTGATCCTATCTTTCACCTTCCTCGTTACCAAACAATGAGGAAGGAACTCCCTAATTAAACCGATTCAGCTTTTTAAAAAGGCAGAGTTTCGGCTTTATATTCGTTAAATATTAAAAAACTGTTATTTATCACCTAAAAAAATTGATGTTGATCACAGATGTTGTTTAAGACGCATTAAGAGTATTGCAACTCTTCTTGTTACCCGTAACAATGTTACCGGTAACAAATACTATAGCTAAATTAAAATACGCTCTATTCATAGCCGATAGTAACGCTCATCACCCTGTGTGAATAAAGGAAGCATCATTATGAACCCTAAAAACCATAACCCAATTCAGAACGACTTTGTTCCGCTTAACGAGACTATAAAACAGGTAACAGAGCGCATTATTGTTCGCTCACAATTGACTCGTCGTGCTTATCTGAAAAAAATCGAAGCTGCAAAAAGCCAAACAGTACATCGTGCTCAATTAGCTTGCGGTAATTTGGCTCATGGTTTCGCTGCTTGTCAGGCTGATGATAAAAATCGCCTGAAAAATATGGTTCATAATGATATTGCCATTATCACTGCTTACAATGATATGTTGTCAGCTCATCAGCCGTATGAAAATTATCCCCAGAAAATTAAAAAGGCATTACATGCTGTTGGTGCCGTAGGGCAAGTTGCAGGTGGTGTTCCTGCTATGTGTGATGGTGTAACTCAAGGTCAAGATGGGATGGAACTATCACTCCTGAGTCGGGATGTGATTGCGATGTCAGCGGCTGTCGGTTTATCTCATAATATGTTTGATGGTGCACTCTATTTAGGGATCTGCGATAAAATTGTTCCTGGACTGACAATGGCAGCACTCTCTTTTGGTCATCTTCCTGCTATTTTTGTTCCTGCTGGCCCAATGACGAGTGGTTTACCCAATAAAGAAAAAGTGCGTATTCGCCAACTTTATGCTGAAGGTAAAGTGGATCGTCATGCATTGTTAGAAGCCGAAGCAGCGTCTTACCATAGTATTGGCACCTGCACCTTTTACGGTACAGCGAACTCAAATCAGATGGTCATGGAAATGATGGGGTTACATTTACCCGGTGCTTCTTTTGTTCATCCAGATACCCCCTTGCGTGATGCATTGACGGATGCAGCGGCTAACCAAATAGTACGCCTTACTGAAAACTCAGGTAATTACCTCCCTATCGGTCAATTAGTTGACGAGAAGGTCATTGTAAACGGCATTATTGCTCTATTAACAACGGGTGGATCAACTAACCTAACAATGCACTTAGTTGCAATGGCACGCGCGGCTGGCATTATCATTAATTGGGATGATTTCTCTGAACTTTCACAAGTTGTGCCACTGATTGCTCGTATTTATCCTAATGGCCCTGCCGATATCAACCAGTTTCAAGCAGCAGGGGGTATCGCACTGATTATTCGCGAACTACTGAAAAAAGGCTTAATTCATCGTGATGTTAATACTGTTGCAGGATTTGGCATTGAGCGTTATACCTTAGAACCTTGGTTAAATGAGGGTAAACTTGATTGGCGCGAAGGTACAACAAGCTCTTTAGATAAAGATGTCATTGCTGATATCAATACACCATTCTCATCACATGGTGGTACACAAGTGATGCAAGGTAATTTAGGCAGAGCTGTAATGAAAACTTCAGCCGTACCTGATGAAAATAAAATTATCGAAGCCCCTGCAGTGGTGTTTAATAGCCAACATGATATTGCCGCTAAATTTGAAGCCGGTGAGCTAAATAAAGATTGTGTTGTGGTTGTGCGTTATCAAGGGCCACAAGCCAACGGTATGCCAGAATTACATAAATTAATGCCACCACTAGGGGTGTTAATGGATAAAGGCTACAAAGTAGCATTAGTTACCGATGGCCGACTTTCAGGCGCATCTGGTAAAGTACCTGCCGCAATTCATGTCACTCCTGAAGCTATTAATGGTGGTTTATTATCCAAAGTGCACGATGGTGATATCATTCGTGTTAATGGTAAAACAGGTGAGTTAACACTCCTTGTTGATGAACAAACGCTCAATGCTCGCCAAGACAAGATGCCTGATTTAAGTGCGAACGACATAGGCTGTGGCCGTGAACTATTTGTGAATTTGCGTCGTCATTTATCCGGAGCTGAACAAGGTGCTTGTTGTATTGATTTTTAATAGCAACAAGTCTAATGCCTAACGAAGAGCAGATTTAATTCATTTGCTCACCATTTTCTAATTAGGAAATACAAATGATGAATCATTGGAATACAAGTGCAGAGTCTGTACTAAAATCAGGGCCTGTCGTTCCTGTTATTGTTATTAATCATATTGATGAAGCTGTACCTGTTGCCAGAGCATTAGTTGCAGGTGGCGTAAAAGTTTTAGAAGTCACATTACGTACAGATTGCGCTATTGAAGCTATTCGCCGTATTGCGAAAGAAGTCCCAGAAGCCATTGTGGGTGCAGGAACCGTGATTAATCCACAACAGTTAGCACAAGTTACTGAAGCAGGCGCTCAATTTGCTATTAGCCCTGGGTTAACAGAAGCGCTACTCAAAGCTGCAGTAGCTGGAACGATCCCTTTAATTCCTGGTATTTCAACAGTTTCTGAGCTAATGCTCGGTATGAGTTATGGCTTAAATGAATTTAAGTTTTTCCCTGCTGAAGCCAACGGGGGTGTTAAGGCATTAAAAGCAATTGCAGGACCATTCTCAAAAGTTCGCTTCTGTCCAACCGGAGGTATTTCACCAGATAATTACCGTAATTATCTGGCGCTAGAAAGCGTACTTTGTATTGGTGGCTCTTGGTTAGTGCCTAATGATGCGGTTAAAGCTGGTGATTTCCAGCGTATTACTGAATTAGCTAGAGAAGCCGTTGCTGGCGCTCAGCGCTAATTTTTGCAATAAAAACATATTTAGCTCAATAAAGATAGGTATCCCCTTTATGCCTATCTTTGTTTTTAACCTTTTTTATCCTGACTGATCACGATAAGCAAATCGCTTAGTTTGGGCATAAGCGTAAACATCCTCAATATACCCTACTTTAATTCTTTGCTGTTGTTGTTGCCAATATTCTGGTGATAAAAGATCATGATGTTGAGCCTCAAAATAACGACAGACTTGTTTATCACTGCATAAAAAATAACGAAATTCTTCTGGAAAAACATCATTAAGCGCAACGCTATACCAAGGTTCACTGGCTAATTCATCTTCAGGATAGCGGGCCGGAGGGATCGCCCGAAAATTCATATCTGTAATATAGCTAATTTCATCATAATCATAGAAAATGACACGATGATGACGAGTCACTCCAAAGTTTTTAAATAACATGTCACCAGGAAAAATATTCGCCGCGATAAGTTCTTTTAATGCTTGGCCATAGTCTTCGACGACAGCTTTGAGTTGATTATCATTACATTGCGCCATATAGATATTGAGAGGCGTCATTCTGCGTTCCATATAAAGATGGCGGATCAGTAGCTTATCGCCAAGATCTTCCAATTTATTTGGGATCTCCTGTTCAAAGACAGCCATTAACTCAGGGCTAATTCTTTTTTTATCGACCACAAAATTCTCAAATTCTTGAGTATCTGCCATTCGACCTACACGATCGTGCTCTTTAACTAATTGATAGCACTCTTTTACACGCTCAGCGGTGATCGTTTTTTGTGGCGCAAATTTATCTTTGATCACTTTAAAAACACGATCATACGTTGGTAACGTAAACACCAACATCACCATACCTTTTACTCCTGGTGCTTCGATAAATTGCTCCGATGAAAAATTCATAAAAGCAAGGTATTCGCGGTAGTATTCTGTTTTACCGTGTTTTTGACATCCAATAGACATATAAAGCTCAGCGATAGATTTCCCTGGTAATATATCTCTTAACCATGCAACTAATGCCGCAGGAAATGGCGCATAAACCATAAAATAAGAACGGGCAAAACCAAAGACAATACTGGCTTCATCTGCGGTTATCAAACAAGTATCAATCAACAATTGTTGTTCAATATTATGAATAGGTAATAGAAACGGAATATATTGATTATCAATAACAATTTTACCTATTAGCCACGCAGCTTTATTTCGATAAAAGAGTTCATTTGCAATATGAAATACCGCATTACGTAACTGCAAAGAAGAAAACTGGGCATTTAGCACATTACAGATTGAATTAATATCTCGTTGCTTATTTTGCCACGGCAACCGTAAAGGTAAGCGCGATAAGATGTCTTGCAGTAATGTCGGTAAATCACTTTGAATAACAAACTGCTTTGATAATGGTCGAGGGGCTTGCGTAAAGCGATAAGCCGGTTGTGATGAAAAAACAAAAAGATTTCTTTTATTCAATTCACGATGGTGAAACAGACGACAATAAACGGAATTAAAAAAGCTTTCTGCAATCTCAAATCGAGGATAATTAGGCAATAATTGCGTATAGTTTTCTTTTACTTTTTGTAAAAAAAGACTTTCTTTATCAATGTCGTGACGAATACATCTAAGTTGTTCAACCACTAATCCAACATGATTATCATATAAACGGATGCGCTCTTTCATCGCCAGTTGAGCACCATGCCAATCTGCTTGTTCAAAACGATATTGAGCTCCTGATGTTATCTCAAGGAAACGACCATATTGAGCATCAAAGCCCTGTAAAATTGTTTGAGCAATCAAATCTTCTGGCGTCATTCACAACCTCACGAAAAAGAGGAGCATCCTGCTCCTGAATTATCACCACAAAAAGAGATAATAATATTTTTAAACTTTAGAATTGCTGCTCTTCTGTTGAGCCTGTTAGTGCCGTTACAGAAGACATACCACCTTGAATAATCGTCGTGACTTTATCAAAATATCCTGTTCCCACTTCTTGTTGATGTGAGGAGAAGGTATAACCTTGATTAAGTGCAGCAAATTCTTTTTCTTGTACTTTTTCAACGTAATGCTTCATACCTTCACCTTTAGCGTAGTCATGCGCTAAATCAAACATGTTGAACCACATGCTATGGATACCCGCTAAAGTAATAAATTGGAATTTATATCCCATTGCAGAAAGCTCATCTTGGAAATGCGCAATCGTGCGATCATCAAGATTCTTTTTCCAGTTAAAGGAAGGTGAACAGTTATAAGCCAGCATTTTTCCGGGATATTTATCGTGAATAGCTTCGGCAAACTTAGCCGCCATTTTCAGATCGGGGAGTGATGTTTCACACCACACCAAATCGGCATAAGGTGCATAAGCAAGACCACGGCTAATGGCTTGATCAATACCAGCATGGGTACAGAAGAAACCTTCAGGTGTACGTTCTCCTGTTAAGAACGAACTATCATAAGGATCGCAATCAGAAGTTAAGAGATCTGCGGCATCGGCATCTGTTCTTGCAACTAATAAAGTTGGTACATCAGACACATCAGCAGCTAAACGTGCCGCAACCAGTTTTTGTACAGCTTCTTGGGTTGGAACTAATACTTTCCCCCCCATATGTCCGCATTTTTTCACTGCGGCTAACTGATCTTCAAAATGAACACCTGCTGCGCCAGCTTCAATCATCGCCTTCATTAATTCAAAGGCATTTAATACACCACCAAAGCCCGCTTCCGCATCAGCCACAATAGGAAGGAAGAAATCAATATAATCTTTATGTTGAGGACCAATACCATTTGACCACTGAATTTGATCAGCTCGTCTAAAGGTATTATTGATACGTTGTACAACATTAGGAACAGAATCAACCGGATATAAAGACTGATCAGGATACATGCTTGCCGCAGTGTTAGCATCAGCAGCCACTTGCCATCCTGAAAGATAAACGGCTTCTAACCCTGCTTTTGCTTGTTGCAACGCTTGCCCACCCGTTAAAGCTCCTAATGCATTCACATAGCCTTTTTTCGATTTTCCATTTAATGATGACCAAAGCCTTTGAGCGCCACGTCGTGCTAAGGTATGTTCTGGGTTAACCGAACCTCTTAATTTAATGACATCTTCAGCGCTATAAGGACGAGTAATACCTTTCCAGCGAGGTTGTTCCCACTCTTTCTCTAATTGGGCGATTTGCTCTGATCTACTAATAGTCATAAAAACAGCTCCTATAAATACGGTAGTGATGATGTTTGCAGTTTATAAATACGTTTTGACGTATCTTTTTTAATTTAAAAGTTGATAACCCGGCAAAGTCAGAAAATCGACTAATTCATCTTGGGTTGTAATGTTATCCATCAAAGAGGCGGCTTCTTTAAAACGCCCTTCTTCGAAACGAGTATCACCGACTTCTTGGCGTATCACCTCAAGCTCTTCTTTCAACATATTACGGAAGAGATCTTTAGTCACAATTTGCCCATCAGACAGCGTTTTTTGGTGGCGGATCCATTGCCAAATAGAAGTACGCGATATTTCTGCCGTTGCGGCATCTTCCATTAGTCCATAGATAGGTACGCAACCATTACCAGAAATCCACGCTTCGATATATTGCACAGCAACACGGATATTAGCTCTCATGCCCTTTTCTGTACGTTCACCTGTACAAGGTGCTAATAACATTTCTGCCGTTATTTTTTCATTACGTTGTACATCAAGTTGATTGGAACGAGCTCCCAATACGGCATCAAAAGCCGCTAATACGGTTTCAGCAAGACCAGGATGAGCAATCCAAGTACCATCATGGCCATTTGTTGCTTCAAGCTCTTTATCATCAAATACTTTTTTCAAAATAATGCCGTTTTGCTCAGGATCTCGACTTGGAATAAACGCAGACATTCCTCCCATCGCAAAAGCGCCACGTTTATGGCAAGTTTGAACAAGTAGACGAGAATAAGCACTCAAGAAAGGCTGAGTCATCGTGATCCCTTGTCTATCTGGTAATACACGATCAGGGTAATTTTTTAATGTCTTGATATAGCTAAAAATATAATCCCAACGACCACAGTTAAGCCCGACAATATGCTCTTTCATGTGGAAGAGGATTTCTTCCATTTGGAAAACAGCGGGTAAGGTTTCAATTAATACCGTGGCTTTAATCGTTCCTGTTGCTAAACCAAAGCGTTTTTCAGTGAAATGAAAAACATCACTCCACCATTTAGCCTCTTGCCATGTTTGCAATTTAGGAATGTAGAAATATGGTCCACTTCCTTTTTCTAACAGTGCTTTGTGGTTATGATAAAAATACAAAGCAAAATCAAATAATCCACCAGAAATAGGCTCCCCCTGCCATAACACATGTTTTTCAGGAAGATGTAATCCTCTAACTCTGGCAATCAATACTGCCGGTGATGCTTTAAGTTGATAGCATTTACCCTGTTCATTGGTATAAGAAATGGTGCCTTTGACGGCATCACGCAGATTAATTTGACCATCAATCACTTTGTCCCATGTTGGTGCTAAGGAATCTTCAAAGTCCGCCATAAAGACTTTTACATTGGCATTCAATGCATTGATAACCATTTTGCGATCAACAGGCCCTGTTATTTCAACACGACGGTCTTGCAGACCTTTAGGTATTGGATTAACTTTCCAATCCGAATTTATAATGGAATCTGATTCCGAAATAAAATCAGGAAGCATTCCATTATCAACTTTATTTTTCCACTGTTCCCTTTCTGCTAATAAGGTATCCCTTCTCTCTGAAAAATGATTAACCAAATCAGTTAAAAATAACTTAACATCTTGATTTACTATCTCTTTTTCCTGTTCACCAAAAGATTGCGTAAAATTTAATTCTTCTGTTATTAACGATTGTGACATTCTGCATTCCCCTAAAATCGTTTACACACCTGATTAAGATTAATGCAGTTTTCACAAAAATCAAAAATGAATTCCATTTTTATTTAAATAATTTTTAACAATGTGATTACAATAGTGTTTTTTTATTGTACAAAAACGGAAATTTCAAAAATAACTCGAGGGATCTAGAAGAGATCACTAACGAAAGGAAAAAAGAGTGTTCATACTTGATGATTTTACCTATATAGCTTTTTCTTATATGAATATTCTTCATACACAACATGAAGACCTCGACATTCAAAAGGTTATTAGCTAAATTTAGGCTTCTAGATGTCTAGATGTTTTTTAGAGGTTATTGAAATGCCAATTAGAGTACCCGATGAGCTGCCCGCAGTCCGTTGTTTACAAAAAGAGAATGTCTTCGTCATGACATCCAGTAGAGCGAGTATTCAAGATATTCGCCCTTTAAAAGTGCTTATCCTTAATTTAATGCCTAAGAAAATAGAAACAGAAAACCAATTTCTGCGGTTACTTTCTAATAGCCCTCTGCAAATTGATATCCAATTATTACGCATTGATTCTCGTATCCCTAAAAATACGCCAGTAGAACATCTCGATACTTTCTATTGCGATTTTGACCAAATTAAAGAACAAAATTTTGATGGTCTTATTGTTACAGGGGCACCATTAGGGTTAGTCGAATTTGAAGATGTGGCTTATTGGGATGAAATAAAGGAAGTTATTACATGGGCTAAAGAACACGTCACTTCAACACTTTTTATTTGCTGGGCTGCCCAAGCAGGGCTAAATATTTTATATGGATTACCAAAATATACGCTAGAACAAAAAATTTCAGGAGTATATCGTCATAGCACTTGCTCGCCTCTTTCATTATTGACTCGTGGATTTGATGAAACTTTTTTTGCACCCCATTCTCGTTATGCAGGGTTTCCTATCGATTTTATTCAACATAATACTGATTTAGAGATCCTTGCGACTTCAGAAGAAGCTGGCGCTTATTTGTTTGCATCAAAAGATAAAAGAGTTGTCTTTGCAACTGGGCACCCAGAATACGATCCCAATACACTAGCAGATGAATATCATCGTGATGTTAAAGCAGGGCTAGATCCTCAATTACCAGAAAATTATTTTCCTAATAATGATCCAAGTAAAAAACCTATCGCTTCTTGGCGTAGCCATGGGCATTTATTGTTTGCAAACTGGTTGAATTACTATGTTTATCAGATAACACCGTTCGATCTTGCCCATATGAATCCAACCTTGGATTAAAGAAAAACCCCAAAATAAAATTTGGGGTTTTAAGATAATCATTTGCCAAGCTAAGAATTATTTATAGCGATGAGCTAATGCATTAGCGGCGATCATTGCATTATAAACATCGTATTCAGTGACTCTCATTGGCATATTACCCATGGTATCACCTTCGGCACAGGCAATTTTCGCCACAGTACGCCATTCGCTTTCAATGAATTCTTTCATACCCATATCTTCAAGTGTCAGTGGTAATTCCGCCGCTTTAATAATACGGATCACTTCATCAATTTCTTCTTGTGGCGCATTTTCTAGCACTAATTGTGTTAATAAACCAAAGACAACTTTTTCACCATGTTGAACACGATGTAAAGACTCAACCGCAGACATACCATTGTTAACCGCATGAGCAGCGGCTAAACCGCCAGCTTCGGCACCAACACCACTAAGATAAATTGTTGCTTCAATAGTTTGTTCTAATGCTGGTGTAGTAATTTTATGACGGATAGCATCCATTGCTTTATCAATGTTTTCACTTAACATTTCAAAGCATAATTGTGCTAAACCAAGGCCTGTACGTGATGGGCGTTGATTGACTAAGTTTAAACCATCTGCTTGATAGCAAGCGCGTGCTTCAAAGTAAGTCGCTAGAGCATCACCAACACCCGCTGAGAAAAAACGTTGTGGTGCAGAGGCAATAATCGCAGTGTCTGCAATAACAACATCAGGGTTTTGTGGTAAAAATAAATATTTATCAAACTCACCATTTTCTTTGTATAACACTGAAAGTGCAGTACAAGGTGCGTCAGTAGAAGCAATTGTAGGGAATAAAATAACAGGAATATGTTGATAATAAGCAACCGCTTTAGACACGTCTAATGTCTTGCCACCGCCAATACCAATAATAACGTTCGCTTTATTCTCAATTGCAATTTGACCAAGGCGATTAACTTCTGCTTCAGTACATTCGTAATTAAATTTTTCAACAATCGCTCCAATCTTATTTTCTTTTAGAGAAGGAAGCGCTTCTTTAGTTACTTTTTCTAAGAAAAATTCATCACTAATAATAAAAGAATTATCACCAAAATCTTTAACGTATTTACCAACAGAAGCAAGAAGTTGGCTACCAATAAAGAATTTTTTTGGGGAGGTTACAGAACGAGGTAATATAGACGGCATAACTAAATTCCTTTATTTTTGATTTTGCTATAAACAATAGCAGAATTAGTATTTCATCTTACCTCTCATCAGAATATGAATCTAGTAAACTCTCTGATAGCTATTACCTTATATATTGATATTGCATTATTTAAATACATGTAAAACAAATAGTTATTTTAATATAATTTTAAAACAGCAGATTAATTACGTATTTATATCTATAATATAAGCATTGTTTTATAACTAAAATAACGTAGTTTAGGATCATCAATGACACTTATACGAGAAAAACTGACATTACCTGCAAATGCCAATAAACTCTTATTACATTCTTGTTGTGCCCCTTGTTCTGGTGAAGTCATGGAAGCATTACAAGCATCAGGCATTGAATATACAATCTTTTTTTATAATCCCAATATTCATCCTCAAAAAGAGTATTTAATTCGAAAAGAGGAAAATATCCGTTTTGCTAAAAAACATAATATTCCTTTTGTCGATGCCGATTATGATACTGACAATTGGTTTGAAAGAGCTAAGGGAATGGAAAAAGAGCCTGAACGTGGTATCCGATGCACAATGTGTTTTGATATGCGTTTTGAAAGAACAGCTCTTTATGCTGCTGAAAATGGTTTTTCTGTTATTTCAAGTTCACTTGGGATATCACGGTGGAAAGATATGAAACAGATAAATGGTTGTGGCGAAAGAGCAGTAGCGCCTTATCCAGATATGGTTTATTGGGATTATAATTGGCGTAAAAAAGGTGGCTCAGCCAGAATGATAGAAATAAGTAAGCGAGAACAATTCTATCAACAAGAATACTGTGGGTGTATTTATTCGTTAAGAGATACAAATAAATATCGTAAATCACAAGGCCGAGAACTTATTAAGATTGGCGTTCAATATTATACTGCTTAGATCTTTTTCCTTTTATTCTAGGCATCACAAATGTGATGCCATAAAAAGGACAACACAATAAATCGTTATTTGATATACAGTCATGTTATATTCACGCTATAACAATATATTATTTTATTAAGGTGATTTCTTGTGGAAGACGCTGTTATTCTCGTAGATAAAAATGATAATGAGCTGGGAACGATGCCAAAGCTTGAAGCTCATATTGTAGGCGCCTTACATCGAGCCTTTTCAATATTTATTTTTAATTCAAAGCAGCAATTACTTATTCAACAACGTGCAATATCTAAATATCACTCTGGTGGTTTATGGGCAAACACTTGTTGTAGTCATCCTCTTCCAAACGAATTAGTTTCAGATGCTATTCATCGTCGTTTAGATGAAGAATTAGGCATGAAATGTGATATGCAATCTATTGGAACTATTCTATATAACGAAAAAGTGACTGATGATCTGATAGAACATGAATTTGATCATCTATTTCTTGGGTTTAGTAACGAATTACCACTTAGTAATCCAAATGAAGTGATGAATTATCGCTGGATCTCTCTCGATTATCTTTATCAAGATATTGAAGAGAACGCACAAAATTACAGTGTTTGGTTTCGTTACATATTAAATCGGATGGGAATTGAGCAGTTTTCTCGTTGGAGCCAAGGTATTATTTAGCAATTATTTTATTAACAACGATAAATTACTCATTGATTTGAGCTTTTAAAAAGCTTAAACGCAAAAAAGCCAACCCATTGGGTTGGCTTTTTCGTCTTATTTAATGCCTGGCAGTTCCCTACTCTCACATGGGGAGACCCCACACTACCATCGGCGCTACAACGTTTCACTTCTGAGTTCGGCATGGGATCAGGTGGGACCGCTGCGCTATGGCCGCCAAGCAAATTCTGTTTAATCACCCGTTACTCCGATTTCTCGTTATAACCAGTAATTTCAATCTTAAACAAGCTTACTTCATCTACTCTTTGTCTCTCAGACAAAACACCTTCGGTGTTGTCAGGTTAAGCCTCACGGTTCATTAGTACTGGTTAGCTCAACGTATCGCTACGCTTACACACCCAGCCTATCAACGTCTTAGTCTTAAACGTTCCTTTAGGTCACTCAAGGTGACAGGGAAGACTCATCTCGAGGCAAGTTTCCCGCTTAGATGCTTTCAGCGGTTATCTCTTCCGCACTTAGCTACCGGGCAATGCCATTGGCATGACAACCCGAACACCAGTGGTGCGTTCACTCCGGTCCTCTCGTACTAGGAGCAACCCCTCTCAATCTTCCAACGCCCACGGCAGATAGGGACCGAACTGTCTCACGACGTTCTAAACCCAGCTCGCGTACCACTTTAAATGGCGAACAGCCATACCCTTGGGACCTACTTCAGCCCCAGGATGTGATGAGCCGACATCGAGGTGCCAAACACCGCCGTCGATATGAACTCTTGGGCGGTATCAGCCTGTTATCCCCGGAGTACCTTTTATCCGTTGAGCGATGGCCCTTCCATTCAGAACCACCGGATCACTAAGACCTACTTTCGTACCTGCTCGAGCCGTCACTCTCACAGTCAAGCTGGCTTATGCCTTTGCACTAACCGCATGATGTCCGACCATGCTTAGCCAACCTTCGTGCTCCTCCGTTACTCTTTAGGAGGAGACCGCCCCAGTCAAACTACCCACCAGACACGGTCCCCGATCCAGATTATGGACCTAGGTTAGAACATCAAACGTTAAAGGGTGGTATTTCAAGGTTGACTCCATGCAGACTGGCGTCCACATTTCATAGTCTCCCACCTATCCTACACATCAAGGCTCAATGTTCAGTGTCAAGCTATAGTAAAGGTTCACGGGGTCTTTCCGTCTTGCCGCGGGTACACTGCATCTTCACAGCGAGTTCAATTTCACTGAGTCTCGGGTGGAGACAGCCTGGCCATCATTACGCCATTCGTGCAGGTCGGAACTTACCCGACAAGGAATTTCGCTACCTTAGGACCGTTATAGTTACGGCCGCCGTTTACTGGGGCTTCGATCAAGAGCTTCTCCCTAAGGATAACCCCATCAATTAACCTTCCAGCACCGGGCAGGCGTCACACCGTATACGTCCACTTTCGTGTTTGCACAGTGCTGTGTTTTTAATAAACAGTTGCAGCCAGCTGGTATCTTCGACTGGCTTCGGCTCCGTCCGCAAGGGACTTCACTTACCGCCAGCGTGCCTTCTCCCGAAGTTACGGCACCATTTTGCCTAGTTCCTTCACCCGAGTTCTCTCAAGCGCCTGAGTATTCTCTACCTGACCACCTGTGTCGGTTTGGGGTACGATTGTTGGTAACCTGAAGCTTAGAGGCTTTTCCTGGAAGCAGGGCATCAATTGCTTCACCACCTTAGTGGTTCGTCATCACACCTCAGCATTAAGTGACCGGATTTGCCTAATCACTCTGCCTACATGCTTGAACCGGGACGACCGTCGCCCGGACAACCTAGCCTTCTCCGTTCCCCCATCGCAGTTACCACCAGTACGGGAATATTAACCCGTTTCCCATCGACTACGCTTTTCAGCCTCGCCTTAGGGGTCGACTCACCCTGCCCCGATTAACGTTGGACAGGAACCCTTGGTCTTCCGGCGTGCGGGTTTTTCACCCGCATTATCGTTACTTATGTCAGCATTCGCACTTCTGATACCTCCAGCATACCTCACAGTACACCTTCGCAGGCTTACAGAACGCTCCCCTACCCAACAATACATAGTATTGCTGCCGCAGCTTCGGTGCATGGTTTAGCCCCGTTACATCTTCCGCGCGGGCCGACTCGACCAGTGAGCTATTACGCTTTCTTTAAATGATGGCTGCTTCTAAGCCAACATCCTGGCTGTCTGAGCCTTCCCACTTCGTTTCCCACTTAACCATGACTTTGGGACCTTAGCTGGCGGTCTGGGTTGTTTCCCTCTTCACGACGGACGTTAGCACCCGCCGTGTGTCTCCCGTGATAACATTCTTCGGTATTCGCAGTTTGCATCGAGTTGGTAAGTCGGGATGACCCCCTAGTCGAAACAGTGCTCTACCCCCGAAGATGAGTTCACGAGGCGCTACCTAAATAGCTTTCGGGGAGAACCAGCTATCTCCCGGTTTGATTGGCCTTTCACCCCCATCCACAAGTCATCCGCTAATTTTTCAACATTAGTCGGTTCGGTCCTCCAGTTAGTGTTACCCAACCTTCAACCTGCCCATGGATAGATCACCGGGTTTCGGGTCTATACCCTGCAACTCATTCGCCCAGTTAAGACTCGGTTTCCCTACGGCTCCCCTATACGGTTAACCTTGCTACAGAATATAAGTCGCTGACCCATTATACAAAAGGTACGCAGTCACCCCATCCTCAAATGTCCCGCTTGCTTTTACTGTCAAACTGGCTCGATTTTTTAACTTCCGTTGCTCGTGTACTTCTATGTACACTGCGCGACGGCTTGAAATAATCAACCCATTTTGTAGGTAAACGCTTCGCTGTTTTCGAGTGGTTTGTCCAATCACTCAGTGCAAGGCACTTGAGTGATGGGGCTCCTACTGCTTGTACGTACACGGTTTCAGGTTCTTTTTCACTCCCCTCGCCGGGGTTCT